>WHTU01000070.1 GCA_009377575.1 Nitrososphaeraceae archaeon
ATAGAAAGTACCTGGGGGAACGTTTAGTTGAGAATCGACAGCTAAGAATAATCCAAATATTGCCCAAGCCGCTGTTAGACCAGCGATTATACCTGATGGTCTTCTTATGCTAATGGTCCTTAATGATTTTGAGGACATATTATAAAATATGCAAATATGATATTTAGATCTAAATAATAGTACTTTATATAAATTACTCCTTGTTAGAATATAGATAAAAATATTCAATAAACAATTCATATTTTGCATAGGAATTGCAATTAGTCAAATTTTGTGCCTTAGATATAATTGAAAACAAATATCAGTTTAACCAAGGAAATTCTGCATTTGGGTGCCTTCCTCCATAAATGACAGATCGAATAATTCTATTACGGACGATGATTTCACCCGAATACATACCAGAGGGTCAACTCATACATTTTGCAAAGATACAGAGAGTGATCGAATTAGCATTCAATCAAGTTATTGTAACATCAAGTGCGAAGGGTTCTATCTTATATGCCAAACATCTATCCAGTCCCGGTTTATGATCGAAGACATATACTGTTCATGCAAGAATGATAAAGGTATTATTTTATAGCAATTGTATATCCAGATAAAAATAATTTTGAGAGGCTTGCAATATGCCTACTTTAGCACTTATTGAGAGATTACCTGATCAACTTAACCGAAGTGTTAGGCCATGAGTTAGCCCACATAATTGCGATAGAAGGGAAGGTGGATATACCATGGCGCGTCTGCTGTACGCATTAGCGATCGGTTCAAGGAGAGGTATCAGCAAGGCTATAAAGCTTAGGAAAGCCATTACTTTTTTATACTATTTTGATCTTTGTAATAACAAATGTAAGGTCTGTCACAGTAAAGATATCATCTTAGACATGTTGTTACCATTGTGCATATCAAAGGGATACTAGAAATCGAAGAAGTACCTAATATCACAGAAACCATAGAGCTTTTTAGTAGTTATTTGGTTTATACTATGATTCATCTAAAAGGATTAAATTTAAGATAGAATAGGTGTTCCAATAATATCAAGTATCCCTTGAATTATTTGAGCATGATCTTTTTCTTCCTTTTCGATTGAAACCCTCAGTATATGATTGTCATCTAAAGGAAATGATGCAAGTTTGATCTTCTCTCTTTCGGTAAAACTGTAAATCGCTTTACCGAAGGTGCTATCGAAATCTTTTCGCATTTCGGTCATTAAAGCAAACTGAACGTAAAGTTTTGAAGAATCCTCCTTATCCTCTAAGGATTCTAAATCAGGCCTCATTCCTCCAGCTACCAGTCTACCCATCTTAGTGATTACACCAGCAAAGCGCACATGCTGATTGGTCGAGTATATCCTTTCACATAATTCTTGTAGCCGTCCATCAGACATCAGTTATCATCGATCCATATAATGAACACCAGTTAATAAGTACATTTCTCATTACACAATAAGCATAATTCTAGTACCAAGATTCGGACATTATTTATCTTACTTCCAGCCAGCCATTTGACAAACTTTCAATAGACGAGTTTCTCAGAATTAGAATTCACTTAAACAATTGACTTCCAAATACTTTTCATTTAGGTTAAACATTACTCCTAGCTAGAAATAATATTGACCTATTCTATCTGGGTCAGATTGTAGCGATCATTTCTAGTATTCTCATCAATACTGTCTACATCCATATCTCTAGACTAACCTAATAGCAGCCATCATCTTATGTCGGCCGGACCGAGTGAAGTGATCATGCCACTTCCACTAAGTAGATGGATTTGATATTTCTCTTTTTAGTACTGCAAATTCTAATAGAGTTCGAGAGATCAGATCAACTTCCAGCCATAAGGATATACTGAGAGCCGCGCTAGGAACGAAGATAGTTAAGTTCCTATTAGGAATGTATAAATTTCAAAATTTAATATTATTCAACGTGGGTCGTAAACGTTACTGATTCAGGAGCTATTGGATTAAAAAGGATTCCAAAAACAGGAACTTTTATAGTATATTCTCCTTTAGTAGGAAAGATAAAAGGTATAGTTACAATACTTTCTGCAGTATGTAATGGTACTCCAGCTTGACCCGTTTGATTAGAAGCCTGATATATTGTCTTATTAATGCTGGTTTCACTAATGATCAAGTCATAGTCTATGTGTGGTTGTATCTCCTCAGTATTAGGTTTGAAAAATGATACTTTCAACTGAGTCTGTTCATTAGATTTAATTGGAAATGGGGAAGGTTCAAGTTTTACAGTTATACTTCCTCCATCAGTAAGTTTTGCCAATGCAGACGAAGAATTAGAGGTATTTTGTGCAAGAACAGAAGTGCTGACGGTATCGATTGTGGATGCTGCAAATAGTATGATTACGATAGCTGCAATAAGCGTAACCCCAATCGAAAGGAATTTCATTATTATGACACAAATCGATTATAGACAATATAAAGCATTATTCTTACTGGGATATAGTTGCAGAAATAACTTAATGCCGAATCATCAGAGTATATCATTAATGATATTTTAACACTTTCACGCTCAAGACTTTGTTACTCATTAACTAGTAAAATGTTTGTCAATGTGTATAACGATCCAGACCTTCATCCTCTCCTCTTATTCCGTATTCAAATTCTCCGTCGGCATTATATCAATATGCGATTCAAAATGTTCGTAACAGTAATAATTTGTACACTTTGGACACTTATTAGTTGGTTCGTTAAAACAATTGAGAATACCACAAGACCACTCTTTCGAGATCTACAACTCCACTCTGCTATGGCTTTTCAGTCAGTTCTGACATACTATTTTATCACTAAATTGTAGATTGATGATTAAATAAGGTAGTGGAACTAAGAAAAATATGGAAGCCGATCTTGATCAACGCTTCATTTGAAGTCGATGATACAATCTAGGTAGACGAGAAAAGACTAATTCATCTGGACCAGCAAAAAAAAGGATTACGAATCTGATGACGATAAACTGTAAACAGCTTCTATGCGATACATGTATTTAATCAAAAACCTAGCCGTTATATCTGTATCAATATCGGTTGATGTTCTGCTAAGAGAGTTAACTCTCTGATGCTTAAGTTCAGCAAGAAACTTTGGTTCAGCAATTTATAGAGATCCCATTAAATTATTCTTATTTATTTTAATACAACCAGATATATAATCTTCCATGCGTCGAACTAAGACTATGTCACCCAGAGCCGGAGATAAAGAAAAAGTGGAGTTACCGCCCGCTGAAGATTCTATGGATTCTCCGTCGAAGAAGAATATAACACAAATTAAGCGTCTTTATGAATGCAAAACGTGTGGATTGCAATTCGATTCTCGTAAACAAGCTTTAACACACGTATGCAAGTATAAGAGAATCAGAGCTTAAATGGATTTGATCCGATGATTTTTTTACAGGCTCGCCGAAGACTTGACAGAACCAAGATATTCTTATGTATATCATCATATTAGATTCGTGACTAATATAGAAGAAGTATTAGCTAGGTCTGTTTCTCCTGGATGTGAGAAATGCGTTTGGATTGCCTGCTGTGGTTAAGATATAGTTAATATAAGCAACTTGATAGATGCATGCTCTGATGATGCTCACATAATTGCACATAGTTGCCGAAGAAGATAGTCTATACCCGACATGGTGAGAGACTGCTAAAAATGGAACACGGACACCATCATACATCAGCAGATCCGAAAAGCAATTCAGAAGTTAATTTCCATTTAAATGAACAACATTGAACGGCTTGGTGAACTCTGATTGAACACCCATAAGGCAAATCGTTCTGAACATTCTGAACATTCAAGGTGTTCAGTATTAAATCAATCTGCGGCTAAGCAGGTACGATGGTAACTCAAATACCAGGTAAATATTGACACATATTGATTTACAGCAAAGTCACTCGCTCTACCTGATCCATATAAAATTGTATTTAAGGCAGCCAATGCTAACCGTTAGAAATTGGAATAGTATAACTTTACTATTTACAGGCCTGTGTTGAGTTTAACTCTTGGAATTTTATTATTTCCGATATCATATCCTTGTTGTCGGAGATATTTCAAAGTTAATTTATAAACCAATTCGTCATGGCCTGCCGTATCTAATACTCGCGTCCATGAAACCTCACCATTTTCTAATAGTTCTTTTGATAGTACTCGAGTATTTTCTCTGGCTTCTTCCTTACATTGCTCCATGGTCTTACCATTTTTATAAGCATGAACACCGCTATCACAACTATTAACGTGATTGGTTTTCTCCATAGGTATACAACTAACATTGGAACTAATGACTAATAATAATATACATTCAAGAAGAGTACTCTTTAATACTTCGTTATAATATCCTCACCGATATTCTTAAATTTCAAATATGCATGTGCTGGTCCTAGGGGGTAGATTCGTTCTTCTGAAGATTTACTTTGTCCATCTTTTCTGCTAATTCAACAGCCTTGGGATTTGATAGTACATCTTTGATCCATTCTAGTTTTGCAGCAGATCGTACAACTACTCTCCTCTTTTCCTTGTGGGTGAACCTAACGCATCAACTGGATTGATGTTACGCACAGGAGCAACATGGACTCTTCATAAACATGGGCGTTTTACCGAAATGATAATACTCTGCTAAAGAAAGAACAAACAATGGCACTAAATTTAGCAAAACAATATACCGTAGTCAGTGCATCATTACAATAACTGCACTTACGTCTAGACATCTAGATCCCATTCTGCATACTTACGACCGCACTTGTAGCAGTGCCAGTATGTTTTATCATCTTCTATATCCCAGATACGCTCCATCTTCTTGTTACCACACTTAATGCATTCTGGCATATCCTTTCATGGTCGTCCTACCTTTTCTAATCTTCCAAGAGAACTTTTGAGTATTATATTTTCGTATATTCATCTTAAGTTAAGGATCATTACGTAGACGGCTAGTAATCGGTAACCTAATGTCAAACTTATATAAGTACGTTTATCTGGAAAGAAGCACCCCCAGCCACAATATCTGCACCTCTCCCCAAATGTCATTATATACAATGTTTGTTATAGATTCTAACTTTTGTATGTTACTGATTGAATAAGGAGAGGTACTAACGACCTGCCATATGGCCCCTACTACAACAATGATTGCTATGATTACTAATCGAATCATCATTCTTCTTTACTCTTCAACCACCGAGCTTTACGTTAGTCATCTATCACTCTTTCACAAGTTTCTTTTGTATTCCCTGCTATCTCAATTAGTACAATTATTAGTGAAAGTTTAAGATAGCTATTCTTAGACGTCAATTTCATGCTCTAATCCATAGTAACGCCCTTCATCTTTATGGAGTTCTCGAATAGCAGTTGTGAGACAAGTGTGACATGTGTTAGGTACAACACCAAGATAGTTTTCCAATTTTGTGGGAATTAGCTCTCCACAAGACCGACAAGTAGTACGTTTAGACATTGCTAAAGTAGATTACTATTCACGTCTAGATAAAGTGTGAGCCACCTATTTCTTTTCCAGCAAAGGTTCAATCTACACCAAGCATACGTCCCAATTCCTCTAAAGGACCATCATCATTATTGCTGCTTCCACCATTTGTATTATCTTCATTATTGCCGCTATCTCCATCGTCTTGACTTTCTTCATTACCATTCTCTTCGTCACTCGTTTGGCCTCCTTCTGTTTGTCCTAATACCCTCTTGGAATCTTCTGAACCGTCCGGACTGCTCCACTGTGGAGTAAACTCATATCGCTCTGTTTCGTCTTGAATTGCTTCACTCGTTATGAATACCTCAAAAGGAGACCTCATTCCCGGTTCAACTGTACTTGGGTCTGCATAAGTAAACTCTCTTCCCACTATTTGTCCGTTGGAATCATAGAATGAAACAGAAACTTGTACGAAGTCGGCAGTTCCAGTTCCATTATTCTCAACCTCTCCTACAATAGTGTCACCGAATTGTTCCTGATTATATCTTTGGCTTAATAAGATGATATCAGCCTCATTAGACCCAACGGAGTTAGAAGTTGAACCAGATGATCCTGAAGCATCCTCTTGAGTGCCACCTGATGATCGTGGTATTGTAAATGGGGTAATTTGTGGTTCTTCTTGAGTCTGATTGCTAGAGCTCTCATTTTGAATTAGTTGTGCTTGTGCATCAACGGATATACAGATTAACAGAAACAAAGATAAAAATAAAGATTGACCAAATAAAACTCCTATTTCCAAAGAATGCCTCATACAAACTCGAACAGAATATCGCAAGTAGCTTAATAAAGTTTATCTAACGTATATTATTTTATTAAAAATGTTGTAAGTGACAGATGCTGAAGCCTTCTATCCTCAGTGCATGCTGTGCAACGTGCTTTGGATTTTGTCTCATTAAAGAGGAAAGAGCATGAGGATAGTCATAATGGTAACAAACCATTAGACAATACCATCGCTACTAATATTGTCACTAACAAGATAGGAGACGACGGAGAAGAACAAACTAATGAATCTTCATAGACTAGACAAGACGTTAGATAAGTACCAAAGTATACTAGGAGACAACAATAGTATTAGCAACAACAACAACATTAATCCAGAATTAGAACAAGCTAAAGCATTCTTAGCTCAAAGACGTGAACTCTATCTAAAAGCACACAAGAAACGTATGGATAACTGGTTTGCTGCACATCCAGATAAGCAATATTTCGAAGAATCATATGAGGAGTTTGTTAGAGACTGTGAATTTGACGAATGGTATTGGTATCTAATAGAAAGATTACAGGATTCGCCAGAGCAACGTTATCAACAGATGAAAAATAAAATTTATGGATTCGGGCACGATGGGATAGACAAGCTCGGGCGAAGTACTGATGACTTGATTCTAAGATCCAGATACCTTTTTCATTCCAATGTCCACGAATTCTATTTCCTTTTCAACAAGTGGAAACTCTATCTCTTCTAATCCTATTCTCCTTTTAACAGTCTCTCCTGTCTCCTGTAAGTCCTTTTTATATAATTCAAGAGCGGTATATAGCAAATTTGTGTTAGTTATTGGTGGATAGTTTTCTTCTCTCCATTCTTGTATCATACGACTTATTTCAGCCTCATACTTTATTAGATCTCGTCTTATGAAATGGTTTAATCTAATCTCATCATCATTTATTCTGACGGAGTCTATTCGTTCAGCTAGGTTTTCTAATGCGCGTAAATAGATTGCCCTTATGTTTTCCTCATTCATAATGAGCGAATAAAAGAATCTGTTATTAGATTCTTTCAATTTAAGGTTTACTATGTTTTACAATTAGTGGGGATAACGAGGTAAAGTGGCCGTACTACCTTTCTCATATCTTCTTGAAGATATCTATGATTTAATTCAGGGTGCCAAAACCAGCAACTGAGAAAAGGAACAACAGAAGCTAATTTGTCAGTATGAATAGGAAATATGCGTTGGTAGGCGTTTCCTTAATCACTATATCGATTGTTCTATTAATATTCTTAACCTCTCCGTCTGTGAATGCCTCAAGTCGTGATTGGAGGCTGGACAGTCATAGCAGAACAATAGACATCGATGTTTGTGTTATGTGTACCCAGTCTGGGCCACAAGGCCGGCAGGGTGAACCTGGCCCTCAAGGACCGAAAGGTGATACTGGACCACAGGGTCCACCAGGACCTTCAACAGAACCGCCTACAGCAACAGTAACTGTGGTAATTGAATTGATTTGCCGACCTGGTGGGGTACCTGAGCCAGATCCACAATTTTGCGAAAAATTAATCCTTCCACCTCCCTCAGATTTCACTATTCAGGTACTTGCAGGTAATCCCATAGAACCATTCTTCGGATCCTCAGAAGGAACTGAAGTCATGATTGAGTCTGGTGCATATGAAGTCATCTTGCTAGATGCTCCTTCGGAACCGGCAAGTAATCCTTGGAGTTTTTCTGACGATTGTATAGGTTCGATTATACCTGATGAGAGTAAGATATGTACAATAACAACTGTGTATGAACAGGTGGGGGGTGGAGGAGCAGGGCCAGGCAGGCCTAACCTCAGTATTCCCTAGCTAAGGCTTTTCATCATACTGGGATTTGGCATAGATGATGGTATATTCCGGATTTTGTTTAGAAGTAATATAAAAACAACTTGATCAGGGTATTGGCGACCAAGTCCTTCCTTTCTATTGGATCGCAGGCGTTTGACAAAATTTCTATTCCTCTCCGTGTTTAATTTCCCTAACAGCTGCGTAGTAACAATTTAAGCATGTGTTTGGTATGACACCCAGATAATTTTCAAGATTAGTTGGAATTGGTTCGTTGCAAGACCGACAACGCTTACGGGCCATTACTTCCTCATATAGTCACCATCATGACTCAAATATCTTGCTGCATATTACAATAGGCATACAGATGCATGACGCATGGAATAAAGGTTTGAAATGACCGGAGGACGTGAAGGAACCAATACGGCATGCGTGTATTGAATTCAAAGTAAGGACATGGTCAAAAGACTTGTTCCAAAGTTATACAGTAATGAGAATCCATGGAAGAAATATATGACTTAAATAGTATTGAAATGCTGCTGAGTGCACATAAGTTAAGTAGTTTAGGATACTTAATGTGAGTAGTGCCGCCAGGACAATATATGTTTCGACAATCATCATAGTTATTGGACTATCAATTATACAATCACCTATGTATACAGTAAACGGTAACGCTAATGAAGTATATGCAAAGAAGTACACTAATAACTTTGAGCAGGCAGGATCTCTGGTCAATGACTGTTCAGGAGATGATCAAAGCAATATTATCTGTGTGAACAATGATCCTCAGGCGCAAGGTGAAGATAATAAGATAACCACACCGGTAAGAGCGCAAATATTTGGTTCGGGTGAACCAGGGCCTCAAGGACCGCCTGGACCCCAAGGGCCTCAAGGATTGACTGGACCAAAAAGTGATACTGGAGATACTGGCCCTCAAGGTCCACAAGGGTTAACTGGTCCACAGGGATTAACTGGCGCTCAAGGGCCACAAGGAGTGGCTGGACCTCAGGGACCAGCAGGACAAGCGGGAGCACCTGGAGCACCTGGAGCGCAGGGGCCGCAAGGAATTCAAGGAGAACAAGGACCACCAGGTGAGAAAGGTGAGAAAGGTGACACTGGAGAACAAGGACCTCAGGGAATTCAGGGACCTCCAGGACCAACTCAAAGTTTGCAGACTGAAACATTTACTACAACATATACAGTTCCTGGGTCTGGAGGCATTTTCACAACTGACCTATGTCCTGAAGGAACTGAAATTACCGGAGGGGGCTATTGGTTAGGGAATGTAGAAATGACGGTATTCACTGACGCACCTGGATTTGATGATTCATTCCCAGATTCCTATAGTCTGGGGATTACTAATCCAAACGAAACTCCTGAAGAAGTTACCGTATATCTGGAATGTGCTAGTCTGGAATCAAATGCCTGAAATTCGCTCCTGCTCTGCTGCCGAGGATACACCCTACTATGGAAGAGGTTATTATCTCACTGAAGTCAGCAAAGAATAAACTTATCAATCCTTACTCATTAGATAAACAAAATAGTGCATATCATGATACATTAGATGCTCTTAGGTTCGCGTTGTGTGGTTTAAGAGATAAATAATAAAATTGTGGTTCAAAACATTAGTGTTTTATGGATTGTTGGCTAGGACTGAGCTAACTTCATATGATATGAAGAGCTTATTTAGGAGCCTGTGGATGATATTTGATTGCTGATTGAATACTAGGAAGAAAGTCTTTGTTTCATATGCTTCTACAGACTCAGAAATTGCAAGGAGAATTGTCGATTGCTTGAAGGAGTCGTATCCAGAATTATGGTTTGCTGAATACGTAATAGTGGGGGGAGATAACGTAATACTTGACATTAACGCTGGTCTTGTGGATTCTTTAATGGGAATACCAATTTTGAGTAATAATTTCTTTGAGACAAATGACTGAGCTTGAGCTCAGCGCCATGATTTATCTAATGACTAATGAGCAATTTAGAATTTGGCCTTTATTTCATGGAATGAGTCATCGTGAATTAGTCAGGCGATTTCCACTATTGGCTGCAATTCGTGGTGATAATGCCGATGAAGAATGTGAGAGCTTAAGGTCCAAATTTGGTGTAGCATTTAGCAAAACGGAGCAGGCAATCAGTGTACCTGTAGCACAGCGATTCCATCATGTGGCTGTGTCTAATGATATTAGTGATGATAATGTGAAAGATGTTGATCCGTCTGAATTAGAGACAATCTATAATGACTTAACAAAAGAGACTAGCAAAAACAGAAGAGGCGCCGCTAGTGATAGATTAAGGCATTATTCTGAAAGTAAAAGCATTTGGAAACATGATATATCATGGGATATAATATTGTATTTAATTAGCTCGAAGGATAATTCCGATATCAAAGATGGGCTATATGTTCTTGAATACATGATAAGAACAGCAGGTAAGGTAGATAATGTAGAGCTTAAGAGTGTCAAAGATTTAATAAGTGCTAGATTCGGAGCACAATTAGTAAAATTATCCTATCCAACTAACGATCGGCGTATTCCATTCAATTCATTTATTATATTAAAAGAAATAACTGAAGGCGATACGCTTACAAATTATGTCATGGAAGCACTTAAGTTTGCTATGAGCGAAATCGAGAATGACAATGATTACACACGCTATGTTCAGGTTCTTGTTTCATATCTTGAAAATCTCTCTAAAGAACGTATCAAGAATCTCTGCGATGTTATGTATGAATTATCCTCTCGAGATGATAAAACTGGTGAGAGAGCAAAAGAGCTCCATGATCGTTTTATTAGATTAACTTGATATGTCCGAACCAAGGGCGCTTCGCAAGGAATCGTCTTGAAGAGGAGTTACTATTATAGGACTGTATTTGGAGAAAATAATATGGCTGCAACATGGGTGAAAGCTATCGCTGCAATTATCCTAGTATCAATATTGGTTCTCGTAGCATACTACAGTTATAATCAGTATCAATGCCAGACTGCAAAAGAGCGCTATGAAGAAGCCGTGGGCACACTTAGCGTTACCGAGATTCCTTATTATTTGAGCGAATATCAACAGGCTTGTAATGGAGAATAAGGTGAAATATTACGTAGTTACCTTCTCTAAGATTAATAAATATCTGTTCGCTTGAGTTAACCGTTAGTTATGTCCCAACGATTCTTAGCATTCCTGATCATTATCGCTGTTGCCAGTGCTCTAGCTTCCCAACAACTGACCTATATACCCATTATTCTTGGATCCGCGGAAAAGGTTACATGGAAGACCTTCAAAGACAGTGCTGGCTTGTTTTCAATCCAATACCCTTCGAAATGGGAAGCGAGGAACGGAACCAATCCTGTAGCACCTATAGATGTTGAATTTTGGTATTATGGAGATGCATCAAACATGCCTGACACAGACGCAATGGTGGCACTGGTCGTGTCTCCTAATTCTGAGTTTCTTACCACACAAGACATGATCAAAAATGACCAACTCGCAATAGAGTCTAGTGGTGTAAACTTCAGATTGGAACAAGGCACCGAATGCAATGCCTATGTAATTAATCAAGTCCAGGGATGTAGTCTGATCTCTTCTCTTTCATTTCCAGAGCAGAAATATGGGAGAAACGTTCTGATTGTTTCTGCAGTAGATAACAGTACAGATATTCAATATTCCATGATCCTTTCTGCCTCTGAAGATGTCTTCGAACAATTTAAGCCTGTTTTCGATCACATGGTCAACTCCTTTGAGTTGAACTCTAACGCCTTAGTTGGATAAGGTGAAAAATGCCCTCCGCGAGAGTTTGACATAGTCAAAGGAGTATCGATAGACACTTCAACCGTTAAATATAGTGTCTTGATTGTGTAGGATGAAATGAGCGCAGAAACACTCCAAAGACTCAAGAATCAAAGCTTAATGGCGGAGGACGAAGCAACGCTAACACTTGATAGTTATTATGCAGCGGTGGCTGGCGGTAGAGGACTAAATGCAACTGATCTCCTTCGCCACGTAACCGCGATAAAGACTGCAATAAATGAACACAAGAACGCATCTGAGAACTACATCACACAACTCGAAGAAATCGTTAGCAAACGATAGTTAACCCCATTTTTTTAAAGTCCTATCCCGAACTTATCGGGTTACTAGTTCAAGAGTAACAAAGTCCTGAACGTGGAAGTGTTAAAATATCACTTGAGGTATCTAATCAAGATTTCAAAAACACTATTTCGTTTTCAAGTAATATGGTGTATCCTACACTATTCTATTTGAATGATATGCTCAAGGTACAAGCTTGCTTCTTATTCCATATTAGTACCAGCACAAAAAGCACCATTAATAGAAGTAAGGAAACTAATACATACACTCATTAGAACTAATGGGCAAACTGCAACTCTATTAATTAACAGCTTATCTGACCCGGGACTGATTTCATTTTATCCAGCCGATCAAGAATCATACTGAGTTATACATTCGCAATGATAGCCATAGCCATGAATTTTTCAGTCTCTCTATTTTATCTACAGACACACAACTCATTGTTAGACCAGATACAATCACGTTGTACCGTGATGAATATGAAGCGTATTACAATCCGGCGCCCCCTGCACTGAGCAATACATACTCCTTGACTGGTTATTCTTACTTCCTTATGACTTGGTTTGCGACGATACCCTTACTCCAATACTATTCTCATCACATAGGAAAAATTCGATATTGATTGATTGTAAGTATACCAGTTATCTACTTCCTTAGTCAGTTTTATCCCAACTTCTCTAGACGACATGAATGTACCCCGCTCATTTGCTTCCTCATTAGCGTATAATTTTGTGATGTTTACTTTTAAGGCAGGAGATGGTATACTGTTTGGAATTGCATTTTTTATCCTTTCGAAAAACATCCGAGCTCCTGATATACGGTATTATCTAGTATTTGCCGGATTAGGAATGATGCTGGTATTCTCCTCAGCTGATCTTTCTTCAATAGGATATGCACCGTTTCCTCCATTTGGAATAGGTTCAGTATCTTATTTAGCCATTGGTTCATATCTTCTTTTTATGGGACTCGATTCGTGCAGCTTTCGACTCGCAAATGATGGGACAATAAGAAGGAGTATATTGAAAACAATGAAGGAGGACGAGCTCTTGAAGGGTCTAATTGTATCGCAGCTTGAGGATTCCATATCTGCGAAAGTAAAGTACCTTCATCAGAATCTAACACAAGATACTGAGCGCAATGGTTCGTCATTTTTGATCCATGATGAGAGTATTCATGATTACATACAGGAAGTTTTACAGGAAGTTTTACAAGACAAATACCAATAATAATCTGTAGGCGGATTTTGTTTCATTGTTGATTCCTAATTTTTTCATTAGCAGTTAGAGTAAGTTCGAAAAAGCTAATATTACTCCTATTTCTCATAGATATTATTTCCAGCTTTGGCGCAAGATGAGATAGCCCTGATGGAGCGTACCAAAAGAAGTTTGCGATATGCAAGGAATGCACTAGCATCCAAGACATTGGTTATTAGAAGCCGAAAAAGTCCAAAATGGAAAAGACTTTGTTACCATGTAACTAGTAACAAAGAAGAGGGGAGGCTACCTGGACGTCTATGATTGTTATGGAGCTGGGGGGTGCTACCGAATAAGTATTGGTGAAAGTACACTCTACAATTTCTCCAAAAATATTTTGGATATAATACGGCCCACAGAGGATAACTGCCTTCGATGTACTGACTGTTAGTCCCGGTGGGGTTGGTGGTAAAGCTTGTAATATTTGGTATAGTCCGTCTGGACTAGTCTCAAAAGAGATAGTGACAGTTTGGAAATTTGAGTAAAAGAATTCTGGTACTACGTGGGTTACCACCGACACTTATTATCAATGGTGAGTTTGATGTGCTGCGTGATGAGGGTGGCGTACCGGTTACGGCGGTTCGATACCATGGGACTATCCATGACTTCGTAATGCTGAATGCTCCGAGTGAAACACCCGCAGCCGTGGCAGCCGTAGATCAAGCTTCACATTGGATGAAGGATGTCCTTGCAGACGGACAATAAGAGTAACAAATTCAATTACCCTTTTAACAATGGATAGGAGCATCAGGAGCATAAAGCCGGAAGAAACTGCGAGAGAATACTAGTAATATAAATCAGGTTACAACCATGGTTCGAAATAGAAGGTGTTTTAGCTCCTTCCACATTCAATTGCCAGCGTCAATTCAACCGTCCTCTTCCTCTCCCCCAGTACCGTCTTCTGACTGTGATGCCGGGGTATCCCTAGGACTCCCTAAGGAGCACATATCTATCAGACAACAGCAATCATTTTTCCAGAAGATATTTGTTAC
>WHTU01000071.1:0-13312 GCA_009377575.1 Nitrososphaeraceae archaeon
CATTTCCGCCTGCTGCCTTTGTTGGATCTCCAAAGAATGTATCAGGAGATGATTGAACTTGATTGGTGATCACAACAGCTATGTTAAATATTTCTGCAACTCTTACTAGCTTGTGTAGAATAGAGTTTAGCCGCTGTTGTCTATCTGCAAGCGTTCCCCTCCCAGGAAACTCAGCTCGATGCAAAGAAACAATACTATCTATTATTACTAATTTAGCGTTAAACTCATTTATGTATCTACCAAGATCTTTTATAATCAATTCCAAATGGGAACTATTGTATACTTTACATATTGCAATATTTTTTAAAACTAACATTGGATCAAAACCTCTTGCCCTGGCGATCTGATTTAATCTTTCAGGCCTAAACGTTCCTTCTGTATCAATATAGATTACGCCTCCATCAAGGCCTCCTTCATTTATAGGTTGATTTGCCATAGCACATAATGTAAAACAGATTTGGGATTTCCCCGACCCAAATTCACCATAAAATTCCGTAACTGCTTGTGTCTCTATCCCTCCTAGCAACAATTCGTCCAAAGACTTGGAACCGGTAGAGCACATCAACATTGATTTCCTTTTTTCAAGAAGTGAATTAGCACTTACAAATTCCTTTTCTAATACATGTGTTTTTCTTAACAGCCTCTGAGCCTCCATGATATATGTTGCAGCTGTATCTTTAGAGCACTCGATGTCTAGCGCTAATTGATCAGCACTAGTTACTGCTAGCTCTATCACTGAAATGATGCCCGCTTCTTTGAGTTTCTTTGCTATCGTTGGTCCGATGCCTTCGGTATCCTTCAACTCAAGGTCAGCAGCGTCGATAATTGATCCATTCTCATTAGGAATTGTAGCGTCCTCGTTATTATGGGAACGCTTGTAAATATCAGGATTAGTATTGATTTTAGCTTTCTCTCTTGCCATTTATGATCGTACTATTACCAGCAGGATATTATATAAGTATAGCATAAGGACAGATTGGCAAAACTATACCTGTATCGTATCGCAAAAGCTAAAAATTTTATATCTTTCAATCAGACTAAAAAGGTTTTATACATCTCATATACGACAAAAAAATTTGACTGCAACACAGAGCTCCAACAATCAAATAAGAACTTCTTAATTGTTCTCTGTGATAATGGGATCATAACATTTCTTGTATCCTGATAGTTTACTTTCTATATTCCTAATATCTTTAGAAAGATCGAAGACATTTTCAGGCATTGTTAGATATTTGTAAGCATAGTCAGGATCATCGGTTTCCGATTCACCAACTCCACAGCTTGCATCAGTTTGTTTGGAGATTTCACTGATCGATACAAGGAATTATTAGAATCAGATGTAATGGTAACGATTAGACAAGGTTTTTTTCAGCGTTTGCTGATTCTGCCAAGGTATAATATAGATAGTGATATAGACTTTTGGACTTTATTTAATGACTCTATTGGAGAATTAAATCCCGATACTAGGTTCCACTTCTTCCATCACATCAAACTAGATATTGAAAGAAGAGCCGAAGATGAATGTCATGTATTTGGCCAATTTGAAAAGGTGAGATATAAATGTAGAGATAATCCAAATTTAGTAACTGTCGAAGGGCGTTGCAAGAATTGTGGTTTCTATACTATTGCCGCATTCAGACTTGATAAATATATACAGAGTAAATTTGAAGAATTTCCCAATAGAGTAATTATAATGACATGTTCAAACTGCAAAAAGGATGGTTCTGTTGAGTTTCCAATGTTAATCTGAATAGATTTTGGCGGATTGAAATGTCAATAGACGACCAAAAGATACATGCAGAATTATGTATTTCAGTCAACTAGTATTGCCCTTCTTTAATATTCCCATTTCAGCCGTGACTCGCATTAGCTATCTGAAAGAGTTGAAATGGCATCAGAAGTTCGCTATTTTTTCTTCTAACTACTTCTATGTGTCTTTAATTCCTGTACTTCTGTCATAAGTTTCATAACTTGATCTGAAAGTGAAACTAACGCATCATCTTTTTCCCGTAACTTATGGTTGATAATTTGATCCTTATCTTGAACTTCTTTTCTAAGTCTGTACTCTGGCGATATGGTCAACAACTCAATTGCCTTAAGGTACTCTTGCAGTCGGTCTTCTTCACTGGTGCGGTCGTAATTAACATCCAAACCTCGTGAATATCTATGACCTACAAGAAATTCCCTGTCGCTAAAGTCGACTCTTGCTTTCTTCATCATAGTGATCGCAAATTTGCGAAAACCATGCGATCGCATTACCTCCTTTGTTTTCAAACCTGATCGCTTTAGAATCTCATCAACTATGTAGGCGATAGTCCTATGAGCTATTGGTCTGGGATTTGCGGCCACAAAGGGATCATCTATCTCAAACTGCTCTCTTACAAGGGGAGACGTTTTGTTTAGTGGATCGTTAAATCTCTGTCTGTATGCTAGATACGAATCAATGGCAGTAGCCGTTTCTGGAGTACAAAAGGTGTAATATTTGGCCCTTGGAAAGTTTGCATAAACGGTTATCTTGTAAAGATTGTACTCTGCAATCTTTTCTAGATGACCTATCTGTAGGGCTGGGATTGCACCTATCCGCATCCCAGTGGATGCCATCAAAAGAATGATAACACGAGAACGTTCATCGCATCTTTGTAACAGCTGTTGGATCTCTTCATGTGTATATGCACGATCAGTATGGTCAGACACATCCTCTGGAAGGAAGCGGCTTATCTTTTTCTTATTGAGTATGACATCATTCATCTCAAAGAAGTGCAAAATTGTGCTGACAGCGGCACATATAGATCCTCTGGCATAATACTTTTCTTCAGATAAGAAATTAATGTAGTCAATGATTTGACCCTCGATAAGGCGAGGATTCTGCTGTATAAGTAGATAAAGATCTGTTTGTCTACAATGCCTGAGAAAAAGAGAGAAAGCAGAACGATATCGCAATTTCGTGTTTGGTGAAGGAATTCCCTCGTCAACTTTATAGACCTGCCACTCTTGTTGAGGTAATGTTATTGAGGCATCGGTTTGCTGCTGTTGCCCTTGCTGCCGCATACTTAAGGATATGGGTAGTGCTTAAAAAACTAGGTTAAACTGCTTCCTATAATAATAGGAGGTGACTGCAGTATTGTTATTGCCCCTCTTTTAGCATTGCGCCAGTCTGGAAGATATGGGTTATTCTTTATCGATGGTCATGCCGATTTTTACCAACCTGAAGCTTCTCTGAGTGGAGAAGTTGCTGACATGGATCTAGCTATCATATCTGGTAGGGGTCCAGATATACTTACAAATATCGATGGATTAGGACCATTTGTCAGAGAGGAGGACATTGTATTATTTGGATATCGTGATGCAGAGCAATCTACAACCTATGGGAGTCAAGATGTACGAGACACAAACATGCATGTATTCGATCTTTTGGATGTAAAAGAACTAAAGATTACAAATGCTGTATCTTTGGCTACAAAGGGCTTGCTGAAGAATCGTATAGATGGATTCTGGATTCATCTTGATGCAGATGTTTTAGATGATGCAATAATGCCTGCTGTGGATTATCGTCTGGAAGATGGACTAAGCTACTCTGATCTAACAGAGGTCTTGAAGGCCTTGCTTGCAACCAAACATGCCGTAGGTATGACAATTACTATTTTCAACCCTCACCTGGATCTAGATGGTTCAATTGCAAATAAATTTGTCTCAAGTATAGTTGATGGCCTGTTAGGAATATCGTAAGAAGCATCAAAGAAAGCTAAGTGGAAGAAGATTACCATTTTGGATGTGAAAATTCAAATAGAAATATGTCTATCTCTTCGCTCGTAGCCATCAAATAACAACTGTACTAGATTCTTCTAGTACTTATATTAGTCATAAATAAGTATAGATGTCTTCTGTAATAAAATTGAATAAAGGATGACAAGACAACTCAAACATAGATCCAGATCTGAGATAATCTCATCTATTCTCGAAGTAACCAATGGCAACAAGGCAAGAATTACTGAGATTCAATTCAAGACGTATTTATCATATAACATACTGAAGGAATATCTAGTCCATCTGCTTGAGAATGACCTTGTTGAATATATAGAGGGAGAAAGAACTTTTAAGACAACTCCAAAAGGGATGCAGGCTTTACAGGTGTATAATAAGATGGAAGAACTTCTGATTATAAAATATGAACTCAAATGATGTTAATATCCTGAAGAATAATCATTCAGGCTAACTCTAAAATCTACTAATTTTAGAATTTACCCATAAATATAGATTCATATTCATATACACACACATACTCCCCCTATACGTTCGAAGGATAGTTCTGCCAATACTTAAATTCTCGTAAAATGCGTAGATGTTCCACTCTTTGCAAAATGATATTAACCACGCATTATTTTTATTTCTTATTTTATACAAGCGACCAACCACTCTTTCCAATTAGGTATGTTTGAGATTTAGCAAGAATCTATAAGGGATTATTATTATTATTAGTAAACTTAAAAAAACTGCCGCAAATTTGAATGATTATTCTCTTTCCTTTCTGTTGTTTTTCTACTTCTACCTCTTTTCTTCTTTCGATTTTTTGCAACTATACATTTGTTCCCTTAGATGCTTATTAGTTACCCGCTTCTTCATAGCCATAGGGGATAAAAATATTGAGTAATTTCCAATGGAAAGTACCCAGATAGTTGATAGTTGACAATGACGATGATAATTACTCTGTCTGCTGCCACTTTGTTTCTGACTCTGATTATGATCCATACAATCCCTTCAGATTCACCATCCTTGCAGTATGCACTAGCTCAAAATTCTTCTACTCAGAACATTACGTATCAAAATATACCTATACCTACAACAATTTCGAAAGAAGCACAAGAAGAACTACGAAAAATCACATTTGAACCATCTATGTTGAAAGCTCCTGATCCCAATGATCTTAATGGGTGGAAAAAACAATATCATGGTTTTGAATCTATGATTATGGAACTCTCGCGACCGATCATTGACCTTTATCAACCCAATGTATCAGAGATTATGCTAGGTGGGATTCAGGTACTAGATATCAAACCCCAAAACTGGAAGGATAACGGAAAAGTATTAGTCTATACACATGGAGGAGGTTACACATTCGGTAGCGCTATCTCAACTCTTGGTAGTGCTGTTCTAGTTGCTAATGCTACAGGTCTTAGAGTCATGTCTATTAATTATACGGTAGCGCCTTTTTCAAAATGGAATCAAACCACTGACCAAGTGGTCTCAGTAATTCAAATGCTAAAAGATCAACTAGGCTATTCACTTGATGATATAGCCATGTATGGAGATTCAGCTGGAGGAGGGTTGATGACAGGCAGCATTTTGAAAATGCGAGATCAAGGGCTTGGAATGCCAGCTGCCTTAGTACTTTGGTCACCTTGGGTCGACCTTACTGGAAATGGTGATACTTATTTTACGTTAAAGTATGCAGATGCATACCTTTCATATGATTCATTCTTGAAGAATGCTGCTGGAGCATATGCTGATCGTGCAGATCAGAAGAATCCATACGTTTCTCCGGTATATGGTAATTTCACTAGAGGATATATTCCTACTTTAATCCAAGGTGGCACGAGAGAAATTTTTCTAAGTGAATTTATTCGGTTGTACCAGGCCTTAGACCAAGCAGACATCCCGGTAAAGCTTGATATTTATGAAGGAATGCCACATGTACATCAATATCTATACAAAACGCCAGAATCAAAGATTGCACTCTCCAAGATGAATGACTTCTTAAAAACACATTTGGGTTATTAGTTGTAAATTCTAAGGATCTATGTATGAATTACAGACAAGCACATTGACAAGACAACTACATACTAATCTTTCTCTGAAATGTCCAACCTCAACATCTGGAGTCAGATATATTACTTACATACATACGCATACATCCTAGAAAAGATAGTTTAACTTAAAGCAATCTGTAAGAAGCTTGTTCTAGTAACCCGCGATGGCGTAAGTACTAAATCGACCTAAAACCTATTTATCAATCAATTCATTATGTCCCTCAATGAAGAAGGGTGACATCACCACTACTTATCTGATCGTTGCTGGCACATGGTTAACGCTGATGACAGTAGCTGTAGTTGGAATAGATACGAAAGCAATATCTCCGGTATTTGCCAGTGCGAACCGGTCAATTCTTCTACTTACAGACCTTCATTTGGAAGAGTGTATCAAACAATTACAGCTTGGTAATACAGAAGATGCATTGGATCACTGCCAATTAGCTGATCAAGAATTAGAAGTAGTTATGAAGAATACTACAGTGAATAGATGATCCTCTTCTGTCGGATCCTGCAGTCAACTCATATTAGATGGAAAAAAATCATTAAACAGTCATATAAATGGTAAGTAGTTAGATTTCCTTTTATTCATAGCGACTGTGCTCAATTTGCAACCTAATAGATAAAGGTTTTAAAGCACAAATTATTTTTTAGAAGGCTGAACATGATAATACTATGGCAGAAATGTCAAAAAGAGAAATCAAGAAGTTTTTAATGCAAGGTACCTTGACAGGAAAGCTTGCTACAGTCAAGAAAGATGCAAGTCCACATATCGTTCCAGTTTGGTTCGTGTTGGATGGGAGCCATAACAGAGGAAGGCTAGGAGATATTGTTTTCATGACTGGGGTTGGTTCGATTAAGGCAAGAAACATTCAACGTGATAATAGAGTAAGTATTTGTGTAGATGATCAAACACCGCCTTTTTCCTTTGTGACGGTATTTGGTATAGCCAGAACGTTTCATTATAAACAGACTACGCTTTTCAAGTGGGCTACCAAAATAGCAGAACGATATATGGGTAAGGATAGGGCTGAAGCATATGGCAAGAGAAATAGTGGCGAAGATGAAGTCGTTATACGTATAGAACATACAAAAATACTAGCAGAAAAGGATATAGCAGATTAAGATATTGGAAGCTGATAGCAGTGGTTATGTGATGACAATGATCATCAGTATTGAATTCATTTCTTTTCAATCCGTAACGAAGACAAGTACTTTTATCGTCATGTGGAGATGGTACGAATCTGATAACTATGACAGTTTATTTTTTAAAAGTTAATTATTTTGATCCGACATAACAAATACCTGACAGAAAGACTTTGGCTAATTTGGCATGTAGGAGGAGAAGAGGGAGGGGATACTATTGAAGGCAGATAGGAACACAAGATCGGACCTATTTAATCATGGAAGAATATGTGATTATTGTGGCGCTAATCAGGATAGCAAAGATATAGATTCACTTAGATTCTTACATGCAGATTGCTGGAAATTGTATAGACTAGAAGGTAAAAAATACAAGCTTCCAGCCAATTATACAGGGAAAAAATAAGGAGTATAAATATTATCTCTTCCGGGTATGAAATTAAGTATAAGTATTACAGATGTAAGAATAGCAAATTCGAGTTTTAGAAGCTTTTGTAATTTCTTTAAGTCATTTGAATAGGAACCTTGATAAGATAAGAAATAATAAGGATTATGATATTGGGATATTGGGATTAGAGGATTTTAAAAGAAAGCAAAAATTATATAATTTGCTCAAGTCCCAATACGAGGCAGAACTGAGTGAACTCACACATTATATGGAACTCTTAGGTAGCATGCAAAACAACCTCATAAGAACATATTTTCAGACGTTACTTACTGATGGACTTAAACATGTGCAGTATATTTCAGCAATGATGTCAAATATTGAAGGTGGAAGTAGTAGTAGAGCTTTAACGAGCAAGGGAATAGCAAAATCTATTTCTGAAGAGAAAGAATCTCGAGATCTCCTTTACAGTTGTATTGAAATGACAGACGATCCTGAATCAAAATCCGTTTTAAGAAGCATCATAGTAGACGAAGATCATCATATCAAAATCCTTGAACATATTTCTGAACTAATTGAATCATCATCCTCTAAACAGTGAATTAGTAAAGTTACGAATATTAATGGCAATATGTTGGTGGGTTATTATTCTAGTGACATATCAATAATCATATCTGACTAAGCTACTTTGATTAACAGATATTTCAAGTCCGATCAATATCTTCCCTCCTAATATCCACATTAAGACGATTTTCAAATTGGTCAAACAAGCGCCAAAGTATCTTCTCGAGAATTCGAGAACTCTACTAAGAGTGATGGCTTTACAAGCTTCTGGATGTATTTTGCTACAAAAATAATAACAATTACTGTATAAAGTTATATTATGAATGTTAGTTGTTGACTTTGTTCACAAATTGAGCAATAGTGATGAAAAGCCCACGAAGATACTCATTGTATTTTATAGCAGGTATGGTAATACTGCGAGGATGGCTGAGGAGATAGCGTATGGTGCAAAGGAGCTATCGAATATTCAGGTAACCGTAAGAAGAATTGCTGACAATGTTCCTATGGAAGTAATTTCTAATGATCCTGCATGGACAAAGATAGCTGAAGATATGAATGACAGATATCCAACCTTACCGATAGAGGATGTAATAAAAGAATTACCAAATAATGATGCAATAATTTTTGGATCTCCTACTCGCTTTGGAAATATGGCTGCACCCATGAAAAGTATGTGGGATGGAACAACAGAATTGTGGACAAATGGTTCGCTAGTGGGGAAGATTGGCGCTGTGTTTACTAGCGCTGCATCAGTACATGGAGGACAAGAGACTACAGCTGTCTCTATGATGTTTCCTATGTTTCATCATGGGATGATATTAATCGGTGTACCTTATTCTGTTGAAGAGCTGACGGAGAGTGGTAGTCCTTATGGTCCTTGTAGGATCGTTGGGAGATTAGCAAATCAAGAGATTGAACAAGCTGATATTAAAGTGGCCAGAGCGTTAGGTAGAAGAGTTGCTGAAGTAACAAAGAAGTTTATTTCAGCATAGTAGAACTGTCGGGAGTAACTTGGTAGAATCTATGATCTTTGACAGGTCTTACATTGTTTTTTTATCCTGCTGAATAATTATAGACATCACCGCCTTTTTTGATAACTCTATAATATGGAAAGGGCTTGAAAATCCCTCAAAGGAAGCAGACCAGATTGACAAACATTCTTTGATATTAATGGTTTGTGGACGGGAGTTAGGTTTCTCTGTCCATCCTTGTCTTGCCGATTGACCTGTAGTCAGAACTTGCTGCACAGTGTAGCACTCTGCGACATTATGACACTAGTCTTAAATATGTAATTTGCATAATTAAGGATGTGAATACGGACAAACATACTCGCGTGTGTGCAACCTGTGGACAGGGCTTTACCAGAAACAGTAGTGCTGTTCGACACAATAACATCCTTCACTCTGGACATGCAATGATTGTGAAGCCATATGATTATATAATTGGGAGATTGAAAGGCGAGTTTTTGCCAGGTGACCCTGGCATTTATAGAAGTAATCGGAGAAATCAAACTACTTCTTCAATCTATAATCAGCCAATTCAAACCAAAAATAATGAGAGAACCGACTCTAGAATTCATGCTGATGTGTCTGCACATGAATTACATCCTCCTAACTCTATTAATCCTATGAGTTCTGGGAGAGCGCCATACCGTAGCTCTGAAATTCCTCAGTGGGCAGTCAATCAGAAAACGCCTTACACTTCAAATCAGCTCACAGAACGTGAGTTGAAGCTTAATGAGCTTAAAGTGTTGTTGTACAGGAACTTTTCTTCGCTCAAACATTCGCTCTAAATAGTAGTTTATCCAATACAGCAGAGAATAATGCTTATCTAGAGTCATTATTGAATGTTCTACGTACAATGTCTGGAAGTGTTTAGATATTATGATATCAGACTTAATTGATGTATAGGAATAATTAGTCAATCAACTTTGACCAATTCTAATTGATGCCCGTACGATCGTGCCGATATCATTGGTGTCTCAATATGATTACTCGAAGGCAGCAGCCGAAGTGATGATTTCACAGAGTAGTATAATACTTATAATGAATAATTTCAATCTATAATTATATGGTGTTATACGGACTTTTATGCGGTTTAGGGGTCGAAGGAGGGATCATTCTTGGTCTAACTGCTGCAGAAGTAATAGCAGGTTATTGGAACAAGAGAAATCGAACAAATCCAGGAGGATCGCCTCCTCACCTCCCGCCTCAAAAAGTGTATTTTTTCAATAGAAGGATGCATCATGGCCAAATAGGTGCATTATTAATGTTATCTCTATTTTTTAGAGGTACGTCTGTTCCTGCAGCTATACTTACTGGTTTAGGCATTGGACTTGTTAAAGATGACTACGCCGACTTCAAGGAATGGTTTCTCTTCAAAAAAAAGGATGAGAATGAAAATGAAAAATCCTCCAAACTTGATTATGATAACGATCTCTATTCAGGTAATCAAGAAGTTATTGAAGGACATTTGCATGATAAGAGTATTGATATCACAGCTTCAAACAAGCCCCCTTTACTATCAGTGTGTGATAGAATAGCTACAGTATTTGAAACACGATTAGAATCAATTAGCGACATGAAATCCCAATCAAGGGAATTGCGAAGGCAACGAAGAAATATTTATTACAGATTCAAGAGATGGGAAAATGGTATTCGCTGATAAGTGCGAAAAGGCAAATTATAATTTGTATTGCGTGTTAACGTTTTGATTTGTTTGATATAAGGAGGGGTTTTAGGTCGGCAGTTGTCACGATCTGACTTGTGTTAGATGAAAGGTCACGTGCGAAGAAAGATTATGCAGTTCAAGCAAATATGTAAACATGAAGAAGTGTAGTAGAATATTTATCGATGTGGAAGTTTCTCAATATTTCTAATTGTATGAATGTTATAATATGTACGCCTGAATCTTCGTACTACATACTAGCTTCCTACTAACGAAAGTTATGATATACAAGAGTAGCTCTAACTTTTGTAGCTATAAAAAATATTGATCTAAATATGACACTTATTACGGTATATTTTATTTGCTTCAACTTTGGATTACTAGATCTGACAAGAACTATATCAAATACTCTTTTGATAGTCCTATTGATCACACTTAATATTATCTTGTTTTTCGAAGATTTGTGGAATCGGTACAAAATGTCTAGCACTAAAGATTGTAACTGTAAGGAGCACATGAATAGTTCGAAGCCAGTAGGATATTTCAGGATAAATGGTTCAAGAATTGAACTACGATGCGGTAATTGCAATGGTCTTGTGAACTGGTGGGTAGAACATCCTCGCACACAAAATATAGTACCGGTTAAACGAGGGTGGTCCAAAGAAGAGTGTGAATCTATGCGCTAGCCTTTCTGAAATGGATCGGTTACCGACAATTTTATTATTATTATCGAATAAATATCAGATTTAAGAGAGCAATTGAATTTGCTTAAAGTAGATAAACTGACAGAAATAGTTAGGTTATTTAGCTTACCTACTGCTGCCGGTCCAACTGTATGGTAGCACTACCTTGTGTGACCCATCTTTTAATCTGACTAATTGTGATAAGGGATCATCATCGTCATCTACCTTAGATATCGAAACCACGGATAATTCACAGTCTGATAATACTGAAACGCCTTTAATGATTCCAGATATCTCGCCTACAAACAAAGATCTTAAAGATGCGAAGACTGAGGGAGATCTAGGTTCAACAGTTACCGATGCCACTGATGATGTTAGTGATGATGATAACGATGATGATGATCACGATGATGATGATAATTCCGGAAATCCAGATAATGATAGAGATTCGAGCAATAGCGAAGACGGATCTAGCGACAGTGAAACTTCGTTAATCCAATTTCCCTAGTCAACCAGTATTATCTAAATAGTCAAGTTATTCAAATGTACCGCTGGTCTCATTAGTTGATAGTTCTAGAAGCGGACCAAAGATCTTCCAGAAATCTTCATTGCTAACACTGATCATTGGAGCAACTATTCGATTCCAGCCAAGTTACAACTATATTTTCGCCATCTGAGCCTAAGCCTAGAGCCGTTGTATTATTGCGACTAATGTTACCATTCGGTTGAGCTATCACGACCTTAGTTTCAGTGATCGCAGATCCAATCATAATTGCTATAACCAACGCTATAATCTGTAACTTGTAATTTAGCTGCCTCGTACTATTCAACTCTGTCCAGATAATTAGCTATTTCATCAAACGTGTAACCAGAGTCATTCAAGTCTATCAGTAAACCTTCATCGATGCCGGCGTCTTTCAACTCAGCTAATGCGGCCAATAATCTTTTTACTGCATCAAGATCGTCTTTACCATCCCAACCATAAAATGACATGAGAAGACCAATGACACATCTACCATCATGTCCATCAGAATATTGCATTTAAATCTGTCTAAATTGTTTTCCGTGTGTACTTAAAATCTGAGGAACGGTCATATCTTGTTTTAGTAGTTGCTGCTGCTGCCTCATAGATTACAAGTGTCATAATCAACATGCTATTTAGAACCTACATTCGAAGGTTGATAGGATCGACAGTGACAATAGATGGTAGCTTCGTGAGACCGTTTCAGTCTAACTTATTGTACCAGTCACTAGCTCGATTAAGTTAGTTAGGTGCGCCATACCAGCAGCAGGCAGTAAGTCAGTAATGAAGCTGACAGATATGATCTGATCACTTATAATTCAGGCATTTGTGCAAATCATATTATAATCATGCATATCATTCCTTAAAAAGAAAGTATAATAGTTCGAGTACTCTGTATTAATGCTACCAGTATGCGGCAACAACTAGTTAGTGAGTACGACAGAGTTAACACTTTCCTTAACAGCATTGGCCGGAACAGTAAGAATTCTCGAAGAATGTATGCAACCGGACTGAGATACTTCGAAAAATTTCTGAATACTAACTACTCAGAAGCACTTCAAGACCAACGCATTAACACCTACGAACTGCTAGACCAGTTTGTTTCTTACCTATCACAACAAAGCATTGCAGTCCCATCCCTCAAGTTATACATGATATCAGTTAGAAGTTACCTCCAGTATAATGACATCGACATTTCCATTTCCAAGTTTAAAAGGAAGGTTAAAATGCCAAGGTTCTACCCCGACCAGGAAGAACCACTTAGTTTGTCGGGCATTAGAGAGTTATTGGAATATTGCAGTAATACCAGGCTAAGGTGTTACTTATTAGTGTTAGTAAGTTCAGGACTTAGGCAACAGAGGCAACCGCAATTAGGTTAATGGACGTTGATTTCACAACCAATCCCACACGAATAACGGTACGACGAGAATATAGTAAAACCCGCCGCAGTAGACAGGTATACATTTCACAAGAAGCAACCAACCATCTACAAAAGTTAATGGAATTTAGAAAGAACGAAATGCACTCGGACACATTAATATTT
>WHTU01000071.1:13322-13715 GCA_009377575.1 Nitrososphaeraceae archaeon
CAATACAAAAACGCAGTAAGGTGCCCAAAACTATCTACTTTAAAATGTTGCATCAATTCGAAAAGTTACAAACCATTGCAAACAAGGACCAACGCAAAGAGAACAGCCGCCGGAGAAAAATAACACTACACAGTTTTAGACGCACATGTTTTTCAATAATTAACGAGCAAACAAATTCTGAATATGCAAATTGGTTCCTTGGTCATAACCATAGTGTTTATTGGACCCACAAAGAACAAGAGCGCCGAAACATTTACCGCACCAAATGTATGCCATTTCTCACAATATACCAGGAAACAAGAGACAATACCATAGAAGCATCACTAAAGGAAAGGACCGAACAATAAAGCTACTTACCAATAGAATAGCAGACATTGAACACGACCAGAAGAT
>WHTU01000072.1 GCA_009377575.1 Nitrososphaeraceae archaeon
ATTATTGTCTGATAGGTTACTTTTAGTTCTTTTCGATTTGAATTTATGCCCCTAATAGTTCCACTATCTATAATTCATAATACCTCTGTATAAGTTCGTCCCTATCTTTTGACAAGCAGTGGGAATAACGGTTCCTGCTATCATTTCTATTCCTAATGCCATACAGTTCATTAGACCTACGAATAATATATTTTACTGATAGCTAAATTTCGTGAAACTTTGAGGTTGGATTCATTAACTTCAAAGAATCCCAGACTACCCGAGTATTGAATTGGTTGCCTAAGTCGTTGTGCATTTTTTATCATGAAACCATACATATAGGAATCGAAAATATTTGCATCTGCGTAATGTCTGTTTTTATCTCTAATAAATCGGGTTATGTTATCATATTTTTTGACATCATACAATAAAGCTCCTCCTATAATCGCTCCAATCTTCAGCTTAGTATAATCAATGCCTAGAGATTTACATTTTTCTTTATTCAAATTTTTTGAAGCATGAATCAAGAATTTCCCTCTGAAGTTATGGAGCATTTGAAGATGATAAAGTCACTATAATAAACCATAAGCCTTGCAATATGATTAGAGAACAAGTAGATCTACAGCTAGAAGACATCTAATAAGAGATTAGATCGCTAACTTATCAAATCTGACAAGTACTAATATCAATACTCTTTTAATAGTCAGAAGGATCGGATTTGGTATTAACTATTTCTTCGCTATTATGCAGAGTTAGTATATGCCAGTGGCTAAGGAATGTAGTTGTGACGGGGGAACGACTAATTCTAATGCAATGGAATTTGTGATAACGGCTGACAAATGACATATTAGATGTTACAAGAATAGAAGGTCAAACACTTAATCTATACAAAGAGAAGTTCAAACTAAGTGATTTGATAGCAAGTGTTGTGGAAGATCAGAGAAGTCATGTTGAAAAGGAAAATCAAAATGTAAAGTTATTGTGTAATAATAAGTATGACTCTGAAGACTCCCCTATAGTAGATGCAGATAAAGATAGGATTACACAAGTTATTTCTAACATACTAAATAATGCAATCAAATTTGCGTCAAATCAGAAAGACAATGGAGGAACAGTTTCAGTTACTCTAGAAAAGAATCATAGTAATCGAGAGGAGGCTATTGTTAGCATTAGAGATAATGGAGAAGGTATACATCAAGAAATATTACCAAGATTATTTACAAAGTTTGCTACCAAATCTTTTGCAGGCACTGGATTAGGGCTGTATATTTCAAAAAGTATAATTGAAGAGCATGGCGGCAGATTGTGGGCTCAAAACAATTCTGACGGACAAGGAGCGACATTTACGTTTACACTACCATTAACGAACAATAAGAAAAATGAGGAGGAAAAGAATTAGGATGTCATGGTAATCAAAAATGAGTGAAGAAAAGAAGATTTTAGTTGTAGATGATGAGCCCGATAATGCTTCTATATTTACTATGGGTTTAGAAGACGATGGATATAAAGTTGACACATTTACAGATCCCCTATCAGCACTATCTGCCTTCAAAGAAGATAAGAGGAGGAAATACGACCTTCTAATTCTTGATATCAAAATGCCAGATATGAATGGCTTTGAATTATATGAACAAATAAAGAAAATAGATAATAAAGTAAAAGTCTGCTTCTTGACAGCATATGAGGAGGGATATACTGAAGAGTTCAAAAAGATGTTTCCATCATCCTCACTTGGTGTCAGTTTTATCAGAAAACCTATTCGAGTAGACGACTTGGTAAAGAAAGTGAAGGGATGGTGATGACATAAGATGGGAAGGCCGACATTTCTAATGCATGAGGGAACGGATGATGATAAAATTACTAAAGGTGATAATTATGAGCATACTTTCCTAAGTGAACCTACTGGCTTACAAAAGAAATCTGTGAATTTCACTACCATTGAAGAGAAAAGACTTTCCAAAGTAGTTTTAGTTGTAGACGATGATCCAGATATGACTTCAGTCTTCAGTTTGGGTTTGCAAGACGAAGGCTTTGAAGTATATACATACAATGATCCTTTAGAAGTATTATCTCAATTCAGACCAAACCTATATGATCTCCTACTTGTTGATATCAATATGCCCAAAATGAATGGCATTGACCTATCTAGAAAACTATTAGAATTGGATTCCAATGTTAAGATTTGTTTTATTACTGCAGGAGAGGCAAACATAGAGGTATTAAGAGAACTCTATCCAACTCGAGGTATAGGGTGTTTTATCAGAAAACCCGTTACAATAGATGAGTTAGTTAGAAGGGTAAAAGCAGAATTAGATTGAATATGAAGAACATCTATGAGTCTGTTCTTGCAGCCACACTCAGCACATTTTATGTCCATGAGCATATTGCGGCAACTAATTGTATATTTAAGTTAATAATGCTATCTAGTTTGTAATGGCATCATACGATAGAAATATTTTCTGCTAACTGTCCTCTATGCAAGCATATTACAGATGATATACAAATTGGAAAATGCGAGGGCTGCAATCAAGTTGTCTATGGTGTTCCGAAAGTAGATTTTGGTCTAATCCATGGTTTACTTATTCGTGAGCTAAATAAAAAATCAGATGATACATCTAAATTACCTCCTTTCTACATAGTTGAGATAAGAACAGCACCTGGGACTGATCAAGAGAAGATGAAGAATATGATATTTGAAAAAACGGGGTTTTTACTTTCGATTACTGAAAATGGTACAAATTATGTAGCTAATATGAGATTGAGCTTGGAATTACTTAAACAAATGTGTGAATCGCAAGAAGGTATAGTAAGGATTACTGGAGATTATACAGGTGGCATAAGTGGAAGATAATATTAACATTATATAAGAAATGTTTAACGTTCAATTATGGTCACACACGATAAAATATTAACCAGCAATAATAAAAATAATTGAACGTTACTGTACTATGACCGTACCTGTTAGGAATGGATGCAGCGTACAGAAGTATGTATACTCTCCTGGTTCAGTAGGCATTGGAATTGGATCGCTTTGTTGATTTGCCATAACATAACCTGTATCGAATATGCCATCTAGAACCGCTGTTTGTGGTTCTCCTGAGGTTGCAGTGGGCTATTAACGCAATTAGAGCAGATATACGGTTAAGAATAATTTTTCCTAAATAATTTCAGAACCTTTACATAATTACGAAGAGTTGAACCAGTAATCTCTTTACGATTAACTCTTTCCTTCTGGTACTGGAGAAACTGGATTATTACCTTAACCAGCCATCCATTTTCAGATTTTGCTTTGTCTGTAAATACCTTACATCCTTCTTGAATCGTTAATTTATTCTCAGGAATCCCAAAGAAGAGATAGTGCTGCTTTATTTCGTTTGTGGGGTTCGTATTTGATAACTGTCTTAAGTTCTTCTAAGTCCCATATTTCGTTGTCATCGTATGGACTTAAGCGTTTTGTTCTTTTCGTCTTTATGTCTGCAAACACGGGTGTCTTCCAATCTGCCGTAGAGAACAATGTATAATGTGCATCACCACTTTTTTCCCACTTTGCATTCTCATTTTGCAACCACCTAAAAAAATGCTTAATGCGAACAAGATAGTCGTTCCATGTAGTAATCCAGCGCTTATCGGGATCTAAAATGTCAGCTTTCATCTTGGTATCAAGGAATTTAGTGATCTGGTCACTTGTTGTTAGTTGTGGGAATGTTGTATCAGGTCCTAGGAACTCAGCAAAAGCAATAATGGCTTTCAGATTGTTATTTTGATGTCTTTCAGAGGTAATATTGTCCTTCATGTAGGAGTGGAAATCAGCTATTAACTGGGAGTTCAAAGGGTTTGGCACTCTGTCGTAGATATGTCTGACTGTTGTGGAAAGTGTAGTAGGCATCAATGCGACCTCCATTCCCGCCGGCTGTTTGTCATTGTATATTCTCTTAATACCTCTAAGGTATCCAGAAATATATGAACCCATGTAGTGGGTGGGCCCAAGGGTGTGTGAACCATTTTTGGCATGATTTTCAGGCTCAAAACGTCCTTTTATTCTTCTAGCTCACTGCATATGGAATAGCCATTTCTGCAAAGCGGGAGATACTACGGAGAATACATGTGATGTAGAGACGATATGAGTGATCTCCCCCCTAATCATCCCAAGTATTAAGAACTAGTAAAAAAGTATAAAGAGAGAGCAGCGTAAGATAAAGATGATTGAGGAATGATTAGTAGAACAAAAACAATATCTCTATTAGTAGCAATCATCACATCAGCCATATCGGCATTACCTATAGCTTTTGCGAGTACTGGTGTACTAAAAAATGCACAAGACTGTTATGATGCGGGTTATGAAGATGGACGAGACTCCCCATTTGAAGGCAGAGCAAATGATATCTGCAGACAATTCACTGACGATCAAGGAAATCCGTATTATTCAGGCTTCGTATATGGATGTATGTCCATAACAGGCAATACTATGGATGATTGCGAGTCAGCTACGGACTAACTATGTGGGAGCAGCTGCTATCTCTAACGGTTGATTGTGGTAATGGGTATGTGAAGAAAGGCGACTAGAACGTGTGTTTGTTAGCCTATTCACTTCCTCACAACCATCACCACACCGGCATCAAGATCAGTAGCAAGGTCAATCTCAAAGCCAATAACAAGATCGAACTGTCGTAGGCGGTCCTGCAAATTCAAGATGCATAATAGAATAGGTGATACATACGACTAAGGTTAAGATATTTCTAATATTACTAGTAGTTGCAATTTCTGGCGTGCCAATTCCGCTGGCTAATAATATTAATAATGCTTATGCCGGAGGGACAGAACGGGATTATGACGAAAGGTATGAAGATGTACCGGGTGCAAATGAATGCCGGTACGACGGTTAATTAGATGGAAAAGATCACCCATTTGATCATGATAGAAATAGAGAATGAAAGGACAAATGGAATCATGATAATTTGTTAGTACTAACAGATCATTTTTGGATATATTCCAGCACTCTTCTAGTACCATAAACTCTGGTGATTCCATTGGAAGCTAGACTGGAATTTGTGATGTACTTACTTTAGGAATTCATTAAAGGTATCCTCGTTAAACCCTTCAAATATTCAGAATAACTGCTTTTCTTTGAGGCTAGTAACTCCAAACATAGATAAATTCTTGTATGAGCCTGTTATAGTAACTACAGGTCTGGAGTCCTTATAGATCAATATCCTCCTTATAAAGGAATCAAAGAAGAAGAATGATTCATCTAGCGATCCTGCGGTAAAATTCTTAGAGAGACGGTCTACTATCTTGCGTGCTCGTTTTTGAGCTACTTTTTCTCTTCATATGAGGCAGTGTTAACATGTACCTTTCCTGGTACTTTCTGTTTGAATCCCCATCTGTGAAGAAACGAGTAGATGTAGATTTGATGTTAGTGTATTTTTCCTTCTATTACTATCATTTCACTTGCCTGCTGTGCAGTCCATCCCTGTTTCCTTTACCTTAATTTCTTCCTCACCTTAAAAGCAACTTCTTCAGGTAGTTTGGAAAGCCTACCACTCTTTGGTCAATTCTCTAGTCCATCAATACCTTCTTTACGATATCTAGCAAGCCAATCTGATGTCCATGATCTGCTTCTATGCAACCCCTTTGCAACAAGAGCTGGGATCATTCCATCGCCTTTAGCTTTAAGAACAAGTAATAGTCTCTCCTTTAGTATGGCACGTGATTCGTTCCTATAGAGAGTTTCTAATTCTCCTTTAGTGAGACTCAAGATTCATTCAGCAAAGCAGATCAAATAACAAAACTATATCCATGTGAACTTCTCTTAAGTATTGCTGTTTCTATGTGCGTATCGAGATTTCTTTTGTGAATCACCTTCGAAAAGTAAGTAGATTTAACTATGGATGATATGTATCCATTCGAGGCCTGACCGCATTACCGTCTTCATCCTTGTTAAGGAATGCCGCAGTAAGCTCAGAAGAAGTTGGCGTAGGTGTAGCAATAGGAGTATTACTACTAATACTCCCCCATTCATAAAGTACAGAAAATATTCGTTGAACCCCTAGGAATAGTAGTAGATATTTTGCCTTGGAACTTTCCATTCTGGCAGGTTATGCGATTTGTGGTGCCAACTTTAATTGCAGGAAATGTAGCTATTCTAAAGCATTCTAGCTGAAAACGTCTCTCAAATAGTCACTGGTGATTATTGGGTAGGTGAGGCACTTGTCCAATCGAAGATCGATTCAGTGACTGGAAGTGTCAGCACCGGAAAGGCCAAAGAGCTAAAAAAACTTGTATTATAGTTGGGAGGAAGAGACCCCTTTATTGTCTTAGAAGATGCAGATCTAAATCTTACCGTGACTCAAGCGGCTCGTGCGAGATTGTTAAATACTGGCCAAAATTGCATCGCAGCAAAAAGATTCATAGTCGTGACGGAACTTGCAGAAAGATTTACAAAATTATTGTTCAAAGCATCAAAGAAGAAATATTATTACGAGTTGACAACGATGATCAAGTGCCCATCTCAACATTGTTTCTGCGATTTCACGATACATGGTCTTATCTATTTCAAGTTCTGTTACAAATTCGACTTGCTGTAGCTCGACCCGGACAGAGAATCAATACTGGCTTTTCGTCGTCTGGACAAGGTTCCTGAGGATTAACAAAGGCTCCATTATCACGATCTACAATTCCTGTTTCTCCAGCTTATTATGGAGTTGGTAGGCCAGCGTATCGGTCACCTGGTCTACCAGCGCCTTCCCAATCTTGTCGTGCTTGTTCATTTTGCTCATCAGGAGTTCCCGCATATTCACCTTCAGTCCAACCGTCATCTTCGGTACTGGCCATCTTATCAGAAGGAGTTGGCGATAGGGTAGTAGTAGGACCGGCAGTAGTAATATTGGCTGAAGCAGGATCTAACTCAACTATCTGAGCTGAACGCATCTCAATTCCTGGAGCCGCATCAATCCGGATTACAACTTCATCCTCCTCTACCTGTGGTCTGAATCCATCAACACCATTTGAGCTCTCTACGTCTTTTGTCCATCCTGACCCTAGATTGCTATACATCTCTAGCTTCTCCCCTTTCCCGATATTTACAGCTGCTAATTTGACAGGAGTATTGACAAGATTGCCGATACTTTTTCCAGCAACAACACATAGGTCAGTTGATGGATGATCCTCTTCTTTTCCAATACAGGACTGACCTGATTCAAATGAGTAACCATTGTCGTACCAACCGCTGCCCATATGAGTGCCTCCAAACTTGAAACTTATAGTATCATCGTGATCGATCTCTGTTAGAGTGATGTCTATTATGATCGCGTAATTTTGAGCAGAAGTTTCTCCACTCCATTCATGAGTTATGTCGGAAGGTTTTCCCGAGGCGTAGTTCCTTTCACCCCATCCTTCATCCTCCATATCTTGAGGTGAACCAGCGAATGCATATGGAAAATCAGTACTAGTTGGAGGAATAGGAGGAGGATTAGGAGTAGGAGGAGGATTAGGAGTAGGAGGAGGGTTAGGAGTAGGAGGAGGATTAGGAGTAGGAGGAGGATTTGTACCTCCAGGCGTCAATACAGTAACATTTACAGTTGCCTTATCACTAATAGCACCTTTGTTATCCTTTGCCGTATAAGTAAAACTATCTGAGCCTGTGAAACCAGTGTTCGGTGTATACCTTACTGTATCAGCTGAACCTGCAACGAGGGCGACCTTTCCATTCTTTGGAGTATCCGCAACAACAAAGGTCAAAGGACTATTCTCTGGATCTTTACCAGTCAATTTAATATCGACGGGAGTACTGGTATCGGTGCTTACAGATTTGGAATCAGCAGTAGGTGGATGATTTGTACCTGGCGGGATAGGTGCAGATCCGAATACTGCAATCTCTGTTATGCTCGCCCAATTATTTTCAGTGTTCCCATTTACATTAATCCTAACATATCTACCTTCGGTACCTGCCGGCATATCATACTTCTCTGACGATGTAGTAGTACCACTACTCTTTGCATCATTGAACACAGAAATCTCAAAGTTATTGACTCTCATATCTCCACGATACCAAGCAATATCTACACTACATATAGTCCTCTTTGAGCCTAAATCAAGCTGAATCCATGATCCAACACCATTATTAGACCATCTGGTATTCAAATTATTATCTATTACATTGGACGGGGTGTTACCATCGTTTCCAATCGCAGTTACTGAGGTTACAGGCAACTTTTCACATGTTGCTAGAGTCGATACATTACCCTCAATTAGGTTCAGCTCTTCAGGTAAGTAGGTCGTATTTTGGAGATTTGCTTTTGTGTTAATAGAGGAGAGATCGGTTGTACCGGTACCGGTCACAATTGGCATCCCAATAGGAATATCATATTTATTATCTATTGAAGAAGGTTTGAGAGATGCGAAAGCATTTGCATTGGTGCTGTATCCAAGAGAAGACAAGATTAGTATCATCAAGACGAGGCGCAAAGCACACCTTCGGGTCGACATCCAATCGTAGATATACGGTAATTTGCCCAATTCCTTTTTTGAAATAGATCACTATCTATTTACGCAGAACGTCTAATTCTGTTCTAGATCCGATCATCATATTTTTTATCAAAGAATTTTCGTAAATATATACAGTATAACTCATTCGTAAACTATAGAAATGTATTTACAATAGTAACGATTCTTCTATAAACATGTTAATGTACTACGATGATTGGGGGACCCAGACTTTGTGCGTAGAACTTTGGAAGAACCACGGAAAAAGACTGGTCTCCCAAAATACCCTGTATTTTTCTATACTGTTTATTTGATACTGTCATTAATATCAAATAGTATATAGTTCACAGAAAATACATAGGAACTATTCTGAGGCAAACGGTTATCCATTTGTTTCCAAAATATCTCTATTTTTCAAAATCTCGATCTCTTCCTGCAATTTAAGAATATGGTCTGCAAGGTTCGCAATTGCATCAGCCTTAAGCTTGTCTTGTGCTTGGAGTTCTACATCTCTATTATGCAGCTTTTCCTCAATCACTCTGCTTGTTTTCTCTGAGAGCTCGCTTAGTCGCTCTCGTTGTATGTTATTCTCAGAAATGGTAAGGAAATCCATTGCTTTTAAATAATCTTCCAGAAGTTCACCTTCGGGTATTCGGTAATAGCTATCCGAGATACCTATGGAGTGTCCCATAAGGATTTCAGTGTTTATCGATTTCATACCAGCTATCTCGCATTGAGTTTTAAACCATTTTCGGTACCCATGACCGGTCTGAAACTCGTGTCTTCTTTTTCCTGGCTCCAATCTCTTTCTTATACCTTGTGACCAAAGTGCATCTTCCATCAGCCTTTTAATTCCAGAAGATTTCAAACGCACAGGATTATTTGCCAAACCAAGAGTCCCGCGTCTTCTTGAACATACTCTGGTATTCCAAAGATCTCTCATGACCCAGCTTTTTCCAGTAATATTTTCTCCAGAACTCTTCCTAAAATCCATGCATCCTTGAAGTTCTGGAGTTAAGAATGAGAGATACTACTCTTGATCTCCTGCGTAGACGATGATTCGTGCTGCAATTAGTTTACCTTCTCTAGTTATTGGAGTAATATGTTCCCATAATAAAAAATCCCATGCCCCGAGGCGAATACCTGAAGAAGCCTTGGCACAGACGATAGCCTTCATTCTCCAATCTGGATATGCAATTATTTTCTGTATCTCGTCAAGTCTAGGAATTCTATCATCGGCATAGTTCCTGGATTTAGGTAGTCCCCTTGTGAGCTTTTTCTACGGAACTAGGAGGTCATTCATTTCACAGAATAATTTCAACACCTTAACATAATTGCGAAGCGTTAAGCCAGTAATTTCCTTGTTACTGACTCTACTTTTCTGATACTGGAGAAACTGGATAATTACACTCACCAGCCCCTCCTTTTCAGTTCTCGCTTTGTCTGTAAATACTTTGCACCTCTCTTGAATAGTCAATTTCTTCTCTTGATCAATGCCGATAGTTTCCAGAAACTTTTTCATTCTTGTAATGTATTTTTCCCTCGTCTGTTCGGCATTAATCGCAAACACGAATAAATCGTAGGGTTCTGATTGCTTCCCTACGTCTAAATATGACATACTCAATTTGTTCTCTCTTTTTTTTGGTCAGAGAATCCTATTTGAGAACTAATATTAAAGTGGGCCCAAGGGTGTGTGAACCATTTTTGACATAAATCTTGAGTTCAATTGATTACCCAATCCAAGAGAAGAACATTATTTGATCATAATCTAATATACGATATATGGGAACACTCCATTAGCTCATCTCTACTTCGCTTCTGTACCTTCATCAGGCTTCGGGGACTGTAGTCATAGTCCAAACATTTGAATAACAAAAATCCCAATTATTCATCGTTATTAACATGCTGAAGATATTCAATATGGTATCGAAATAACATGAATGAAAAAAAAGAGAGATTATATTTAGCGTCGTGCGCGCTGCACCTCGGATCGTCGTCGTCCGCATCTTCGCACAGTTTATCATATATTTTACTTACGTGATCGAGTCCAAGGGCAATCCTGTTTCGTCTCAGCTTATCATTGTCACCTTCAGGCCAACGTTCTCACAGCCCATTATCGTCATTAGGACAACAGACATTTGCTACTTTGTTCTTCATTTTTTGCTATGGAATGGAGTACTTACTGGCTGCTATAAATCCAAGGCGAGTAATACTTTAGTTCTAAACGTATAACCTTAGAGAACTACATAAACCGTTACTACTGTTAAGAATATCTACTACGCGCAAAAATCTATTTACTGTTTACTGTAATCCCAAGTCGAGTAATAATTTGGACTAATTTCTAAGACAACCGACTGACCTTTTCTTATTGCATCCATGAGTTCTTTAGAAATTGGATCTTCTAATGTTTCCAAATATCTAATATGTATCTTCTCTGCAATAGAAACATTAAAGTCCACATCATCATATATTTTCACAGTTGCCTTTCCTCTTACCCCTTTGTATGGAGGATTAGGATCATCAATACAAAAATAAATGATCTCATTCTCTTTGAGATTGGTTGTCTTCTTAGACTGTTTTCCTGTTTCAACATAGATATTGTTTTTTTCCTGGTCGTAATAGTACCATGCAGGATGAATATTTGCATGACCTTTCTCATCCACGGTTCCAAGATGTATGTTTAATTTACCGGTCGTTAAGAAATCTTTTGTTTCTTGTTCAGATAATGGCCCGCCAAATCCTGGACTTGCGTTTAGGATCTTTAACATAGAGAAGAAGATGAGTTAACGTATTTAAGTTGTTTCATCTTCATTAATTTTCTGCGGGTATATAATCAATGCGCGAACCGATGCATGAAATCTGGTGGTACTTGAGGTTATGATGGATATAACTCTTTGACCTCTGCGAACCGACGCGCCCAATCTGGTGGTACTTGATTGTTTAGAATGGCTTCAAGCCGATCTAGGTACGCATGCCAACCAGGGGCTAAACGTAAAGCTGTCGATTTGGTGAGGCGGCTGTGAGTCACAATAAGGAGTGTATCTGAATCGCCGTCCTGCTTGAGCTCCCACCGGATAACAGATTCAGGTTCTCCATGAGGGAACATTGGATTAGGAGAGATATGCCACTCATACTCAAAAACGCGGTGAAGATCCCAGACCAGAATATCTCCAGTTACGTGGGATCCTGATACGGTATTAACAAGATCAATTGCACCACCATTGTACCCGGCGAAGGTTCCTTTGTAATCGGGCAACCATCTGAATATCTCTTTTGGATCTGTAATTGCCTTCCATACTGTCTCTCTTGGATGAGAAAGTCGTCGTTCATACTTTAGTGTTCCGTACTCCGCTTCAATGGTTATTGTTCCTTTAGATCCAGTATTCAGTGTTTTTTCGTTCCGTTTCTCACTTGTAGACAAGTGCCGTTGCACATTTTCATCTATTTCAATACTTTTCATATCTATAACTGTACTGTTATAGATACTTATTCTTAGAGGAAGCACAACTATCGATATCGGACATCCTTATTACCCATAGTTGTAATAATGAAAGTATGACGCCGGATGGAGAAGAGAATGATACTCGATAAAAATGATCTTACTATTCTCCCTACTTTAGCTAGGGACTGTAGAACTTCCTATAGCAGTATAGGCTCACAGATTGGCTTAACACCAAAGAGTGTAAAGGCGAGAGTGAAGAAGATGGTACGCAGTGGAGTCATAGAAAGGTTTGTAGTTAGAGTTAATCCTGCAGCTCTTGGTTATAGAACAGCTCTTGTATTGGTAAAGACTTGCCATGGAATAACTAAAGATGATGTCATCCAGCGTGTCAAGGAATTTGGAGATCTTGCATATCATGTGCATCATATGGGAAGTACCTCTGTGGCTGCCCTTATCATCAAAAAACCATTAGATGACAATATTATCCAATCACTAAACGAGCGCCTAAAACCAGCAACCGTTATCAACATCGCTGTTGCTGAACTATCTGTTGCATCTAATGACCTAAGCGAAACAGATTTGAGAATAATAAAATGTCTGCTGCTGTCAGGTGCTAGGATAGAGATATCTGATATTGCCAAAGAAGTTGGCATCTCTGAAAAAACCACAACAAGACGCCTCAACAGGATGAAGGAGATGCGTTTATTGGATTTTTCTCTTCAGTGCAGTCCAGCTGCCATGATAGGATATATTCAATTTGTTATTCTAATAACCGTTGCAAAATTCCATTATCACAATGTACTTGAACGCATGTACTCAGAATTTCAGGCAAATATCTTGTACAGTCCTAGTCTAATCGAACCTGAGGACCGGTTGGCTTTCGTACTCTTTGGCGAAAATGTGTTTGTGGTTGATCATGTTTTGGCCAGGGTGAACTCTTTTGAAGGAGTTAAAAGAGCAGATGCCTACATACTTACCAAATGGCAATATTACGACGATTGGATAATGAAGGAAATTAATAAGAGATTATTACTGCGCCCAATTTTGCATAGATCGAGGTAAAACAAAACTTGTGGCAACGTATTGATGATGATGGGAGATATTGTACCTTGTTGTATTTCGCTACAAACGGTATTAAAGAGAAGCGGGAGAAGCATTACTAAAGATAATCTATGATGGAGAATGGTACTGAAATATTCTAGATAGTGGCTCTCATATGGCTATATGTTATATTTATCTTAGGCGGGAAAAGGGGGTTTGGCAAGACTTTAAAGTGTTTTCAATGATCCACGAGGAGATCTGTTCAATAGGACTTGAACCCAATTTCTGGTATGCCAACCCCAACAACTCTTCTGATATGAAGAGCACTAGTTACTGGACAAAGAACCATATGTACGTTAGTATAGATTACACGACACCGCGTTCTTTTCGGCATAGTTTCCGTTTCACCATTCCCCCCTGATAGAAACGATCACGGGTACAAAACTGTAACTATCGATAAGCCAACAAGACTAATGTCAGAAACATGTAGTCTCATGTCTTGTCACCACTAAGAAAATGTGTATGTAATCTTCCTATCTATTGATTTGCTTTGTAATTAAATTTACCAGTCTTGATGATCTTAACCCCACTTACTCGCTCTAATTAATAGTAGCAGGCATAGTGCTATTTTGAAGTATTGCACTTACACTTGGATCAACTCTTCCAGATGCGGTCATAGCCATAAATATACTTGGCATATTTATTAGTATAATCTCTGAAATAAGGTTATTGCCA
>WHTU01000073.1 GCA_009377575.1 Nitrososphaeraceae archaeon
ACCACCGACGATAATGCCATCTCCACTGCAGTTAAGATTTGCAGTTAGATTTACTTGTCCGCTTACGACTTGTCCACATGCTGCGTTTGATGATGAAGATGCTGCTTGTTGTTGTGGTTGCGCTTGTTGTGGTTGTTGTGGTTGTGCTTGTAATTGTTGCGAAGCAACATCATCACTCTCAACGTTGCCACCAGTATTAGCAGCGGTTTCCATACTTAACGGTGCTAATTGTGGTTGCTGTGGGAGCGTATTAACAACATTATCTCCTCCACTATTGTTACCGTTATCATCATCATCATTGTGCTTCGGTTTTGTTGCATCCGCTGGAAAAGTGTGAAGTGCTGTTAAACTACCTACTGATACTACTAATGCTATCGCGATTATTACTGCTAGTATCGTTCTTGTTGTATTTCTTTGATTCATTTCTAGTAACCTCGAATGCTAACGAATCTGTTGCTATCTGTTGTTGGGGCAAGTGGTGGCACCAATTCAGACATCTTTTCGTAAATTTCTAATAATTTCATCCCTTTTTCTGCTGTTCTGTATGTTCGCCTTCCTCCTTCATATTCAATAAGTCCATTGTCCTGTAACATTGTGAGATATTCTTGGAGCTGAGCAAACGATAGAAATGCTTTGTACATTATTCTTGTCTTGGTTGCTCCTCCTCCGTTTGCGGCATCAAGGATGAGTCCAACGATTTCAGTTCTACTTCTGTATTTCATAATAGAATCAAACAGAACTTGTAAACTAGATATTTATACAAGCCTACTATTACTACTGCTAATTACATTAGTATGTATATAGTTATAATATTCACATATCACATCAAGTATAACTATGTGATCTTAGAAGTATCCATTTTACTAGAAGAATGAAATCAATATTCGAAGACTTGATAAATTCAGGTACTGTAAATGTTCATTAACAATTTTAAAGTTAATGTTGAGAGCATAGATATACCCATCTGAAAACAATTTAACAGGAATTTGTTTGATAAGCAGGATAAATCATCTTCACATAATTAAGCCTCCTTCTATAAATTTCTGTAATTTGCAGCTTATAGTAAATATCACGATCATCTCTATAAATACACTTACTAAGGATTCTGTATGACACAATCAAATAGTCATCAATTATTAAGAAGCACCAATACCAAATCAACAACAACAATTTTCGTAGTGTGCAGTACTTTGTTGATTGCGTTAGGAGCCTCTGCTATATTAGGAGAATCAAATCACTTTTTGTTTACTACTACTGTGAATGCACAATTAGTAGATGCGGAGGAAACAAGAGAAGATCTAAGAGCAGCAATTGTAGAAGAGAAATTAGAAAAAATAGTGAACCATAATCAAAGCAATCAATCAGATGCTGCCTCTAGTTCAAACGGGTTAACCTTAAGATTAGATCGGGCTCATTTCATCCCCTTGAGTCCATTGAGCGATAGTCCAGGAAATCAGGTAAAGATGACGTTAGGTTATTCAGTACAAAATTCATCTACACTACTCAATAACAAAGTAAACGCTGTAATGGAGGTATATGCTTCAAATCAAACCTTGCTACGAACTTCATCACTTCCAGAACCCATTGTGCTTGATAATTCAAAGGGAAGTATTCAGCTTGCTACTACATTTGACGATCCTACTCTTCAGAATGTAACAATGAGAGCTTTGCTTACCGATGGTCAAAAAATTCTTCCGCTATCAGAACCAATTGAAGCGAGCCTTGGCCTAGGGGAAATCAGACCAGAAGCTATTTCATCCGAGCTGAAATAATAGACTGGGAATCGCAAAACATTCAATCTTATTTCATTTATCTTATCAAGTTGATAGCCTAATATTTGTATCAGCGGATAAAATACTTACTAGTAGTTGGAATGTAAGGCCCTAACTACCAGTTACCTTTGTCTGATCATAATATTTTAATTCAGTTACCTGATCTTGTGTTTGTAGTATGTAAACTAAACTTTTTCACAATCTGAATGATTTAGAAATAAAAAAAGGAAAATAGTTTTCAGAGTTCTTGTTATGTGTCTATTCTAGACAGATGTTTGAGCTCTATTCTATTACTCACTGGCTTCTTCTCCCCCTTCACCTTCACTGCTTGTATCATCTGCAGCGGTGGTGTCTTCATCGCTGGGAGTGCTATCAGGTGGAATAGTAGTACCATCAGTACCAGTACCAGTACCAGTTCCGGTATTGTAAATTGGAGCGAAGCAATCTCTTATTTGCTGTTCGGAAACGGTTCCACCCACTTCACCATCAGAAAGACAGGATTGAAATTCTTGATAATCTTGACTAGCTGAGCTGGTATCTTCGCCTGTTTCAGTAGATTGTGCTAGTAATGGTGAAACATAATTCATGCCTGCTGGTACCATCATTACTAGTAATATTGTTGCAGTTATACTTGCAGTTCGAGTTTTTCCTGTATCCATTGCTCAATGATCATCCATAATCTATATAATTGGTACAGTTCGAAAGTTTGTAAAGGAATATTAGAAATTTTTGACAAGAATAACCTATGTACTGAATGTAGAAAGTTGTGGGCATAGTATCTTTGAAATCCCTCTCTTGGTCTATCTTTCCTTTGAAATCATATAAAGAAAGTGGAGAGGAGTTAAGCACGATGATACATTTTACTCCAGCATTATTAGCTGCTTGAACCCCCCTAATGGAGCATTCTCTATTATTAAAGCATCAGATGTGACTACATTCAGTTTACGAATGGCAGCTAGGTATGGGGAAGGGTCTGACTTGCCCTTCCCTTCAAAATCATCCCCATTAATTATTACCTTGAACTTATCCTTTCCAAAATTGTTCTCAATGACAGCTTGTGCTTCTTGTTTAGACGAACCAGTCACAACGGCTTTTGAGCAATCTCTTAAATTATCAAGTATTAACTCTCTTACGCCATTGAATGATTGAGGGGTTAAATTCATACGAGCAAAAATTTCTTTCTTTTTGTTACTAATTTCTTCTGCAATTTCACATAATCTTTCTTTTTTTGTAGGACCACCATACCATTTAAGGTCGAGTATTTTAAGTGCTATCTCGGTTATAGGCATCCCCTCAAGTAAATAGAATGTCCTTTTATCCAAACTGATATTTGTAAACTCTTTTACAGCGGTCCTCGTTGCCTTATAATGAAAAGGCATTGTATCTACCAAGACACCGTCCATATCAAATATGATCGCCTTCATATGATGAAATAACAGGATCAAACATCGTCGTCAAATATTATATGTATGTCCATAAGCGTCACTTATCGTACGCATGTAATACGTGCAAAGATACCGACTGAAACAGGAAACCAGCTGGTACAAGTTGTAAAAATAAAATGTATTTGTCTTTGGTTTTATTCCTCCTAAGCAAACTGGATTTCAAAGGAGTAACGCAATGCTTCTTTTAATGAATAAAATAGATATTATGTAAATCTGAATTAAAAGTATTTAAAGGACAATCAGAAAGTTAGTTTTATGGCCGCTAAAAAGAAAGCGAAAAAAGGATCAGCTGCAAAGAAGAAGTAAATCCAAGATGGCATGGATGCCATCATTTTTTAGTAAAACAGATTTTTCAGAGCTTCTTTACGGTTTCGGTATTAATACAATTGTTCAATCCTTAAGAATGGTCTGTTGTTTGAATTCACAAATTCTCATCTCTCCCTAACCATCATTATAGTAACTAAGGATTTTTAGAAGTTTGAGTATAAGCTAAGTTAATCATGTATGTCTGGGTATCTCAAATATCATTAATGAAGCGAATCATACATTTCTAGGCTAAGCTAGTCAATAGCTTTATCTCTTTCATAATTATGCTAGACTTAACATTGATAAATACCAATCTGCAGTTAGTTTGTGTGCCATTGCACTCATCAGATTTCCCGTCTGAATATCAGCTTTCGTTTGTTCTTGCTCTTCTTTGATTTTTTCAATAAGATATTTGCGTTAGTTTATCCGTTGTTGTTTAAGAATATCAGTTGTTGCTGGTTGAAATTTGCTTAGGTCGGTAGATATCCTTTCGTTAAGTTTGCGGTTCAACACGTCTTGTTTTGTTCTTAACCTTACTAGTTCATCTCACTCACTAGACATAACTTCAAGGTGATATGGCCAATATTAAGGACTTGGTGAAATAATGAAATCAGTATATATTTGACTGTTTAACGTCCACTTAACTAGATATATAGAACAATATCATGTATGGGGTAGCTACGGGGTTACTGAGTCAACTCCAAATCCAAGTGTGGGATTTCCGTATACAACCAGTTATAGCGAAGATTGTTTAGGGGTTATTCATCCAGATGAAACTAAGAAATGTACTATCACAAATATATTCAACCCTGCAGTTGGCTAAATATGGTTTCCAATATTGGAGGGTTAAAGTATCACTATAGAGGTGCTAAATTCCAGGAGTACGCATGATCCGCCTGTTATTCGGATTGCATATCGCTAATGGTGTTCAGTTAGATATTTGCAGAACACTACGGCTTTGCCATGAATGGAGCTGAGATAGCTAGAAAAGAATGGGTACGGTACTCCATGAACTACTCTTCTCCTACCTATCTTGCTGTTGGCTTTCTGCATAGGATTAGATCCTATCACAGGGGTATTGTCATGTAAATGACATTCACAACTACTCAACTGTACATGTGCTTTCTAAATTAATAATTTCTCCAAAGTAACGTTCTTTCGTCTGAAAAGTAATGCTATTCATTCAGAACTGAATAATTTTATTAGCATCTTCTATAATATAACACAACATGAACATTCGGAATCTACTATCTCTTCAACCAATTCCAGATACAAGTGTCTATAAGGGTACCCTTATAGAAAGCAAGATGCCTGAAATATTAACATATCTGAAGTTATGGGGAAACAACACCAGAGGATTATGGGCATTCCATATATTTTTGGGAATATTCGCCACATTTTTCTCCCTACTTGCTGCAACTGGTTTCGGGGGCGATCTCTTATCTAGAGTTTTCGCGTTCGTGGCTGCACTTAGTATAGCTTTTCTTACAGCATTTAACCTGGGGGCGAAGTCCAATAATACTCGAAATGCATGGCGTCTTCTTAATACTGCGATACTTAGATTCAATGAAGGCCTTTTGGGGAAGGATGAAGTAATAAACGCTTACGAAAGTGGGGAAGCAATGATCGGAGGCATAACTTTTAACCAAACCAAAATTCAAAAAGGGGATACAATTACACCAAATTTGAATAAAGAGAACAAATCAAATGATCACGATGAATCAGCAGTTTGATGGTGTGTAATCTTGTTATTATTACCATCGTTGTATTAGAACGGCAGCGGCACGGTTAATATCTTCAGACAATTACTATGCCTTGAAGAAGTGAAAGGGGGGAAAGAGTATCATGTAACTGATGACGTAGAAGGTAAAGATGATGATGATGACGGTAGTAATACTACTAGGGCTATATAGAAGAGTTTGCTTGACTTTCTTCAATGAATATTGTTAGGTTTGTCTATAGTACAATGAACTATCCATAGTTAACAGAATCCAGAATCCAGAAATAGTTATTTGTTGTTCTTTTATAACGATATGGTTATAGCTTCTTCAGGAGAAGAACATCCTGAAGCCACGAATGTGTTTTATGACACAGATGAGATTATTCAAAGAGCAGTAGACACATTCTATTCATTAAAACATAGTTGCGATGTTTGTGCAGATTCAGAAGGCCCATCTATGTTTGTAATACCCGGACATCCTGTAACCAAGGGATTTCTTGATATGAAAAGAAGGGGTATTCTGATAAGATTTATTACTGAAATCACTAAGGACAATATCTCGTATTGCAGAGATTTGATGAAGGTAGTAGAATTGAAGCATCTAGATGAAGTCAAGGGAAACTTTGGAGTTGGAGATAAATGGATATATCAAGCTAGTGCAAAAAATCGTGAATCTTCGCCTCCTCCATTACTTATTGAAAGTAGCTTGAAGGCATTTGTAGAACAACAGCAATACTTCTTTGATATGCTTTGGAAGAAGGCAATTCCTGTGAAGCAAAGAATAAAGGAGATAGAAGAGGGTATTAAAAGAGAGTTTATAGAAACAATTCAGGATTCTGAAGAAACAAGTAGCCTTATTTCAAAAGTTCTATCTTCAGCAACTGAAGAGATTCTGATAATATTCTCACATGCAAAAACATTAAGACAGTACGAAAAGAAAGGCATATTAGATCTTTTGAAAGGAAGATCAGCTGATGAAATCGCCGTTAGGATATTGATTGGTGCGGATCATCAAATAGAAGAAAAAACAATAGAATCATTGAAGGAGTGTAAGAATATTGAATTGCGTTATCTACTCAAGTCAATTCAAACTAAATTAACAACAATCATAATAGATGTCAATTATCATTAGTAATAGAAGAAAAAGAGGACGAGGATGTAATTGGTTTAGCAACTTACTCAAATAGCGAATCAACCGTTCTATCTTATGCTTCCATATTTGAGAATCTATGGATTCAATCAGAAATCGATCAACGATAGTATGCTGCCGTGATCACAACTAACAAAGTGGTGATTTTACAATCAAGGTTCGAAATAGGAATCAAATCACTTAATCTTTGAGTGTTATCATGAAATAGAATAGTACAGTTAATGCTACCATATCATCATAGTTAATTTCTAATTAGGCGTTTAATCTCCTTTATTAGCTCTTCATTCCCAATAGGTTTACGAATGAATAGCTCCTTATCTAATGCACTATACTCTTTGGTTCTAAATTCCTTGTAGTAGAGCTCACTCGCAGTAAGAAAACAAGCCTTAGCGTTGGGATCTCTTTCTTTTATTTCCCGATATAATTCAAAGCCATCCATATCTGGCATTTTGATATCAAGAATTACCAAGTCGTAATAATCTGGTTTAAAACTTGACAATGCTCTTTTTGGATCATTATATGTTTCAACCTTAAATCCATAATATTCTAAAGACATCTTATAAAACAAGGTAAGGTCATGTTCATCATCCACCACCATGATCCTTTTTCCTTTTATTCTGTCATCCATAAGTCTAATGTGAGCGATGATAGTTTCCCCATATATCGGAGGATGGAATTCTACATTTACTCTTCTACATCATGTTTATGATTTTTCATTCTATGGCCTTATTTCTTGGATGTGTTAGCGATATTCTTTAATTCTTCGTATTATCATCAAGATGTACTCATACCGTTAAGCGATACAACAAATGAGCTAGAAACGATGAAGAAATATCTAAATGAGGTGCTACAAGAAGTAGACAAGTTCAGGAAAACTAAATAATATTCACGTTCATGACTTACTGAACTGAAGTTTGCCTTCACAGCCTCCTTAGATCTTGGAAGATACATCATGCCATGAGTCGTATTTTTTGCCAATATAATATAGCCTATTGCAATAGAAGAGTCGATGATTTCTTAAATATTTTGAATATATTCTAAATCCCTTAGAATATGAGAGTTTAATACATTGTTAGATAACTATATCAATTTTATATTGGATGGTGCTGTATGACAAAAGTCATACAAAAAATTGCGAAGACGCCAATGGTGATGATGGTAGTCTTAATGGCAACAGTGGCAGTAGTTACAGCATCGATTCCATATACTACAACGGAAAATACGTATGCAAAAAGTCCAGCTGCAAATACCGACGACTTGAAAGTTAAGCAATGCGTACAAGAAGAAATAGACGGATCTCCCCCAGGAAGCCTTTGCGGACCGAGGGAACGGAGTACTGACGAAGATGATGTAGATGAGATCTTTGATGATAGATTAGATGGAATATCAGTACCCTTACCACCGCCATCGTAACCATTCAATATTTTTTTTGTTATTTTTGTTTCTCATTCATATCGCCATGAGTCGTGTTCATCTGTCACATCAATTGAGGTAGGACCCACTTCACTTTCCTCCATCGGTTTATTCATCTCTTCATGTTCTTTATAGCTCCAATAATAGATGTAATAGAAAATTGGATCATCTCCAATAACATTATTAATAATGATCCTATTTCTATGGTATCTGATGTAGCTATGATAGATAGAATGATAGGCGGAAAAGTATGAAGGTACTAGCTATATTTCAAAGCCAACAACTTTGAAAGAATTAAAGGAACATGTAAATCATTTATTGCAGGAAAAATGTAACAGTTATAGAATAGCTTCTTGACCTGCCTAATCCTGTACTGTCATGCTAGGGGTTCAGATATCATTGTATTAATTCTTTCAAGAAAAGGTTCTCTGCCAATTGGTTTCTTAATTATGTGTTTGTCAAATTTTATTCCAGGTAACATACTTAATAATTCGTCTGCTGCTTCAAGCGCAGATACAAAAATAATCTTTGTATCCATCTCAATTGATTTCATCCTATAAAATAGTTGAAGTCCGTTCAGACGTGGCATTCTAATATCTAGTAATACCAAATCATAATATGAGCTATCAGTTTGTGCAAAATGCTTTAATGCACTCTCCGGGTTACTGAATGTGTCTACATTATAGCCTTCTACTTCTAAGAAGCTTTTATAGGTCAAAAGAATATCCGAATCATCATCCACTAAGAGGATATTGCCAGAACGGCTAGAATTCCTAATTAGAGTTACGTTTCCTTTAAATCTATTTATTGATTCGGTGTCATATTTCATTAATTGATCTTGTCTTAACTGTGTGTATTTACTTGCTACGGAATAAATAGGATAAGCTCGTTTTAAATCGCCAATCGAGTGCTCGCCTGCTAACTTATATAAATAATCTTCAAGAAAAGAAGGAAAAGTTTTGATGATCTGATATAGATTGTCACCTATTACCATGCTATTTGGAGTAGCTATCCGATTTATTTCTGTGCAAATATTCACAGTTGACCCGAACAAGTCATATGTATTAGATCTATGTAATCTAGCTATATCGCTCCTACCATAATCAGAACTTATTCTATAACCCACAGAAGGAAGGCCTTCTTTAGACATCTTCGAATTGATAAAATTAAATGCTGCCAGCATGGTTATGCCACATTCTATAACGTCCTTGAATGCGCGTTTATCATTTTTATTCGAAGTTTGAGGGAAATAAAGAACTAGACTATCTCCGGCGAACTTAGAGATTAGCGCTCCAAATTTTTTTCCTATAGTTGCCATATTATTGATGAATATAGAATAATAGTTTGCGATTTTGTGTGAAGCTTCAATATTAGCAGTGATTCTTGTTGACCCCACCATATCCACGATGCTTACACAACAGTCTATCGGTGCATTAGAGAAGCTGAGTTCGTCATCGTCTTCTCTTCGATACGCCATGTAAATCTATAGGAAATTCTAACATAAAAAGGCTATTTTTTGCGCTTTATGATACCTTTGTATTATAATTGGAGCTATAGAGAGATAAATCCCCTTATATAGACGCTGTCTAAATATAGTACTTAGGTTGACGCTTTCCAGTTCCCGTCATAGTGGTGGAAAAATGACTAGGGAGGGTACTGAGGTTTTCTATAGAGTTGATGCTGTAATGAAGACAGTTCTACAATTCTTGTATCAAACTGATGGTAAAATTGATGCCTGCGTTGACTATACTCGCCCTTTATTGGCAATTGACATTGTGATATTGAAGAAAGCATTTCTTGATGCAAAAAAGAGAGGCGTTAAACTGAGATATGTTACTGAAATTACTAAGGATAACATCTCTTATTGCAAGCAGATGATGACGATGGTTGACGAGCTTCGACATTTAGATGGAATTAAGGGAAACTTTTACATTAGTGAAACAGGGTATCTCGCTCCTGCCACCTTCCATGAAGCAGGAAAACCAGCAGCACAGATTATCTATAGTAATGTCAAAGAATTAATCGAGCATCAAAAGTACATTTTTGAAACCTTATGGAGCAAAACTATCCCTGCAGAGCAGAGAATACGAGAGATTGAAGAAGGAATAATACGTTATGAAACGGTAATAATAGATAACTCAGATGAGATTATAAAAGAGATTTATTCTCTAACTGCTAGCTCAAATCATCTTGATATCTGTCTGACCTCAGGTGGAATGCACTATAGCCACAAATACTTCTATGACATAAAGAAAAAACTATTAGATAAACAAAAGAGAGGTGAACATAAAGGTCTTAGATACATTACCAATATAGACAATGAAAATCTTGAGCTTGTTAAACTATATCTAGAGAACGGGATTAAAATTAGGCACATAGGAAATCTACCTCCAATGAGTTTTGGTGTTTCAGATAAGAAAATAGCCGTTACAATAGAGAAGATGGAGAGTGGAAAAGTTGTTCAAAGTCTTCTATTAAGTAACGAATCTCAATACCTAAAGCACTTTTCTTCTGTTTTTCAACGATTATGGGAGAGTGGAATTGATGCAGCAGACAGAATACGAGAGATTCAAGAAGGAACCGAAGCTGAATTTTATGAAGTTATCACTGACAACGCAAAAGCAAGTCAGATCCTTGTTGATATGACAAAATCTACAAAAAGAGAAGCCCTAATCTTTCTGCCTAACGATAAAGCTCTGGTGAGGATTGATAGGCTAGGTATAATTGATTACCTTGTAAAGGCATCGCAGAATGGAGCGAATGTAAAGATTATCTGTCAGTTATCTGAGGAGAATGCAGAGATCCAGAAAAAAATATCGGCCAATGCGCCAGATATCAGAATACTCGATGGGAATAGCTCTCCCTACGGCATGTACATAATTGACCGTAAAAAGTTTCTTAGAGCAGAGCTTAAAAACCCAGGAGCTGAAAAATTCTCAGACGCAATTGGTCTAGTAGTATACTCTAATAGAAGAACCACTGTGGACTCCTTCGAGTCAGTCTTCGAATTACTTTGGAATGAGCGTAAATTGGTTGAAGAACTAAAGAAAGCAGACAGGATGCAAAAAGAGTTTATTAGTATAGCGGCTCATGAGTTAAAAACGCCAATCCAAGCTATTCTTGGTATGAGTAGCCTATTAAAATATTATCCAGAAAGAACAGATCAGGTGGTAGAAGTAATAAGCAGGAACGCTGTCAGATTGCAAAGGCTTTCTGCTAACATTTTAGATGCAACAAGAATTGAGAGTCAGACGTTAAAACTAGAGAAGGAACGATTTAACATTCGCGATTTGATACCCACTATTATAGAGGACTACAGAGAGAAGATTAAAGACAGTACTAATGATAAAGTTGAATTAATCTATAATGATAATCCTAAAAATAATAATCCCATCGTTGTAGAAGCAGACAAGGAAAGGATAATCCAAGTTATTTCTAATCTCTTAAGTAACTCTATTCAATTTACAAATGAAGGTTGTATATCTCTTAATATAGTTTCTGATAAGGATAGTAAGGAAGTTATCATTACTGTAAGAGATACTGGTACAGGAATCAACCCTGAAATCTTACCAAGACTATTTTCAAAGTTTGTTACGAGATCGCAAAAGGGGACAGGCTTAGGACTTTTTATTTCCAAGAGCATAATCGAAGCTCATGGAGGTAGAATCTGGGCTGAAAATAATATCTCAGATGGACAAGGAACAATATTTGGTTTCACGCTACCTTTAGAAACAAAGAATGGAATTGAAGAGAAAAAGGAAATCGGGTTATAGCTAATGGATGAAAAAATAAAAGGAAAAAGAATCATGGTAGTAGATGACGAATCTGACCTTACTTTGTTTTTCAGTATGTCTTTAGAATACCATGGATTCGAAGTTGAAGCATTTAATGACCCCAAGAAAGCATTGTCAAATTTCAAACCAGATTACTACGACTTAATTATTCTTGATATCAAAATGCCAGATATGGACGGCTTTGAATTATACGAGAAAATACGAAAGATAGATAGCAAGGCTAAAGTTTGTTTTCTTACAGCAAGTGAATTATATTATAAGGAGTTTAGAGAAAAAGAATATAATGCAATAGATAAAGACCTATTCATTCGCAAGCCAATTGCGAATGAGGAGCTAATAAAAGAGATAGATCGTCTAATTGAAAATAAAATATAAGATCTTCATCAGATGCTAATCCAATGGAAGATATTTCAATAGCTAAAGGACCGCATTCTGTAGCTATAACAACGTATGAATCATTTCTAAGATACCATCATTGCAAGAGCTTCAACATGAGTAAGTTTCTTTCCAAAAGAATGAAACTTAAGAGTTGAAATGCCATTCATTAATAATTTCCTATGAACTTTATTACTATCCGTTGGTAGTAATAGACACGGTTATCGGAAATTTCAGTAAGTTATGAATGTTCATATAATCGCAATGGAGAGCACATACAAAAAGAGTAATTCAGATATCAAGATGTCTTCGTAACTAATTGTTTGGGTTCATATAATTCTTTTAAACGTACGAAATATTAAAAAAACCGTTATTGATACGTGGAAATTTTTAGGTTAAACAATAATTGGCTTTCTTTAGTAAAGCTCGTATATTTTCATCTTTTCAGCAATCATAATCTTGAACCTGATACTGCCTTTTTTCTTGACTTATTGTTTACGATCGGTAAGTTCTAAACTAACTCCTAAATACTTGTCGGTTACATCTGAAACTAACCTGAAAATGTCTTCTGATAATGGATTAAATAATCCTTCGTCCGCAGACACAATAATTAGTACTACGACAAAATCCTTTACGCCTACCGGTGCTAATAATAAAAAGATCCTTATAGTAGATGATGAAGAGGACATCGCATGGTGTTTCAAGATAGCCCTAGAATGTGCCGGATTTATCGTGGATATATTTAATGATCCAATAAAATCACTATCTTCCTATAAGCCCGGAGTATACGACCTATTATTGCTTGATATAAGGATGCCGCGTATGTGTGGATTTGAATTATATGATAAGATCAAAGAGATTGATAGTAAAGCTAATGTATGTTTTATTACAGCATTTGAGGAATATTACGATGAATTCAAAAAACGCTTTCCGCACTCAGAGAAAACAGATTGGTTTATTAGAAAACCAATAGGTATTGATGATTTGATTAGAAGTGTGAAATCGCACTTAAATTAAAACTGAATTACCACTGAAATACGTATAATACAACTGCCGGAAATACCATTCATTGTCCTTCTAGTAATCCATTTACCATTTATTTGATTATCTACCTTTTTTGTACGAAGACGAGTAGATAGTTATGTCTGAACTCTATCCTAATATAGTCCAAAATATAGACAAGGACTGTTAGTCATCATCAGATGCTATGGATATATCATTGCATACTGCATTCTAATTTTTAAAAGCTAACCGAAATTCATCTAAACGAAGTCTGATGTGACTGTAGCAAAAGAAGAATGATAAATAGATGAGATCAAAACATAAGAGGGATTAAGGCTTTTATACTACACGAAAGTCTATTTGTTCGAAACTTGATTGATAGCTATCTTTTGCAACTTCAAGTTCTGTATCGTAGATACCTAAATCAGATTTAGGTCCTACTTCTACAGTAAATGTTGCACGTCCATTGTTATCTGTATGCATAACATGGGTTGCTTTTTCTCGGACTATTTCTTGATTTGAAGCTATACCTGCAGCTGCTACTGCGGCACCGGCTGAACTAGTTTCGAATGAAGTTAATGATGAAGGCTTGATATCTAGTGTCACAAATGCATTGGAGATAGGATTGCCAGAGTTCTTAT
>WHTU01000074.1 GCA_009377575.1 Nitrososphaeraceae archaeon
GTGTAAGGAAGCAGCTATGAAATGTTTGAGAAGGCTTCTACCTGAACTCAATCTGGAGGATGAAAAAGTTCCTCCTGAAACACTGGAAAAGCTCGTGATTAACATGAGTGATTTTGACTATGCTATAAGGGAAATAACCCCATCGGCCATGAGAGAAGTCTACGTAGAACCTCCGGATGTTAAATGGGAGGATATTGGTGGATTAGACATTGTTAAGAGGGAATTGCAAGAGGCTGTAGAATGGCCAATGCGTTTTCCAGAAATGTATAAACAATTAGGACATGAAGTTCCTAAAGGAATATTGCTACATGGACCTTCGGGCACCGGAAAAACATTATTGGCAAAAGCTGTAGCCACCGAATCTGAAGCTAATTTTATCAGTGTTAAAGGACCAGAATTGATGTCAAGATGGGTCGGCGAGTCTGAGAAAGGCATTCGAGATATATTTAGGAAGGCGAGACAGGCATCACCGTGTGTTATATTTTTTGACGAGATAGATTCTATTGCACCGATTAGAGGTTTGGAAGGCGCAGGGTATGCAAGTACAGAGAGAATGATGTCACAATTACTCACCGAGATGGATGGAGTGCAAGAAATTCATGATGTCGTTATTATTGCAGCCACGAACAGAGTGGATATGATAGATCCCGCACTTCTACGGCCAGGGAGGTTCGATAGAATTGTGTTCATACCAAACCCAGATAAATTTACACGGAAAAAAATCCTCGAAATAAATACGAAAGGCAAGCCAATAGGTCAGGACGTAGACTTGGAAAGAATTGCGAGCGTGACCGAAGGCTTTAGCGGCGCCGACATGTCAGCAATAGCGAACACAGCTGTATCTCTAGTTCTACACAATTATCTTCAAAAGTATCCCACACCAGAAGATGCTCTCAAGCATTCGTCAGAGGCACTTGTTTCTATGCATAACTTTGAGGAAGCTACCAAGAAGGTTCGGAATCAGAAGGAAATGAAACCAGAAGAGAAACCAAACCTTTCGCAGTACAGGTGATAACTAGAGGTACCTGCATCTTTTTCCTCAAGCGGAATTCTTTTATTATTGTAAATTCTCTTGCTAGGTAAATTTCTGATTTTTCTATTTTGATTTACGGCTATAGTTCCTCATTGTTTCTACGACCCATTTTACGTCCTCCTTTGTCTTTGCTAAATTGGCAATCTTTACACAATCCCTAATATCTCTAGACTTCAATCTTGTCCACACTATATCCGCTACTTCTTCAGCTATATCTTCGGCTATTCCTTCACTATGACACAACAGATGAACGGTGACTTCTTTGAAACTACCATATTTATATGGTTTAAAGTATAAAACTAGAAATCTAGACAGTAGCGGCGTAAGCATTCTCTCGGTTGCATTACTTGTTGCAAAGACCCAAGTTTTTAATTGTGTATTGCGAGCCTTCTGGAACTTTGTCTCAGCGATTATTCCTGTTTCCATAAGACTAAGTAACGCCGTTTGGTCCTTCAAAGGCATGTGCTCGATTTCATCAATAATAAGGTACCTTGGACGCTTACCAAACAGGTATTCTATCATTCCTGATTTAGTGCTGTGACTTCCAAGAGTAAAATAGGCTCTTTCGAGTTTCATACACTCTAGCATAAAGAGAGTTTTTGCGGAGGCAGGAGGCCCAACCAGGAGTATGTGTACTGGTCTCTCTTTAGAATATAGTGACAAATGAAACAATTTCTTTATGTCTTCATAACCTACAATATTAGAAAATAGTTGATCCTCACCCTGAAACTGAGAAATCGTATCTTTATCGGATGATTCTCCAACTTCAACTTCATTGCTTAGGGATAAAACATCTTTTTCATCATAAGAAGACATTCGACCATTGATACCGCCGTTTGATATATGCATACAAAATATCTACCAATCATCTATATTAAAGACATTGGAGCCAACTTATGGTGTCAATTTACTCGACAAATCTAGACTACTCAAACTAATGACACCGTCATTTTTTCCAGTTAGTACTGAATACCTAGAGTAAATGGCGATGGCTTTGATTTTTGGATCAGTAACCCTTCGATTCTCGTGGAAACATGGATAGGTGTTTCCGGGCCATTGATTTGAGTTTATGCTTTCCTAAAGTCCTGATCAAAAGTAGAATGTTTGTTGTCTTTGCTTGTTGGTTACGGAAGAAAAAATTTCCAATCATCGTAGATAATCAGAAACATAATGGAATTGGACCAAAAAAATATTCAAGAAATAGATGATGATGAAATTTAAGACGATACAATTTAAGATCGAGGTAAGCAATGAGATTACTCCAATAAATCCCATGGTCATCGACTCATCATGCATAATATTGAAACTTATACTGCAAATATCTAGAGTTTCTTAATGTGTACTTAATACGCTATCTTTCCATTTTCAAGGTATTGTAAAATCTGTTGTACCAATAAAATGCTCCAACCAGAATGATATAATCTGTCATGAAAAATAAATCCTATACCCACATCTCTTTGGTGCTGCCCTGTAGAAAGTAGTGCACAAATCCGTCGTCGGCAATAGCATTAATTAGAGGGATAGGGAAGAAAGAATCCATGGCATAAAGTTATAGTAATCTCTCCTATGAACTGTCAGGATGATGACTGATGGTATAATCAGGACCAAATCTAGGATAGGATATAATATTGAAAGTATCAGATCAATAATCGTATTTCGTCTTTTATGTTTGCGTCGTATCACCTTGTTATGCTATATTTCCAACGTGGATCCACCGGGCGAGTTTTCCATTCAGGATTATATTACCATCAATGAGCAATTAGACTATGAATTTCACGAGTAGGCAAAAAATTGAAGTCCAAGGAGTATTCCGCTTACTTTCATTTGTTTCCCTTGGCTTGATCTTTACTGTTATTATTGTGGGGGCATTTCTTAGCGCTCGCGGTCAAGGACTGGCATGTTCAGATTGGCCGCTATGTCCAACTGGATTTAGTTTGTCACCTGGAGGAGAGTACTTTATCGAATATGTTCACAGGATTATTGCACTGATTGGCGCTGTCTCTGTTTATGTTACCACGATCTACTCCATCAACAGATTTTTCAAGGCCAGAACGGCTGCTACCATTACTAGCATAGTAGTCTCGTTTCAGATTGTAATAGGTATGCTAGTTGTTCTTTCAAAGCTTCAACCGCTCATCGTCGCTGTTCACACTGGGGTAGGTGTCCTCACCCTAGCATTGGCTTTACTAACATTCATCTTGTCATACCCTGTTATCACAGGCGATCCCGACTCAAACAAGGCTTCTTCTGAAGTGAATTAAGGCGTACAGGACTAATAGTAACACTGAATGACAATCTGTGAGTCAATTAGTCAGTTAAAACTTGATTGTATCCCGCGAAAGTAATTCGAAAAATAGCTTATGCCATAAATGATATTTATTTAGTTGTAAATTGGATAGTCGTCTTAACTAAAAAGGGGTCTCTTACCCAAAAAGGATCCACAATACGAGCGCCCAAATACTGAACCATGAGAATCACGACAATAATTGCATCGTAAGTCGGTCAATATAAAAAGTTTATATTCACTTGTAACTTTTTTTTCGGCACACCTAACCGTTCTTGTCCCCCTTATTATCATTCATAGTCCAAGGGAACCTCTTGCCGATTATTGAACCCCAATCGAACCTTGTCACGATATAAAGAAGAAGACCTACAACTGATATGCTAGCTGCTGCAACTAAGGCCAGGTATAAGGGATCAGTACCTCTGTCTAGTATTTGTTGGGCCAGAGGCCTTCCCCAGAGCAATAGTATCCATACTACTGCCAAGTTGACTATGAGCTTTCCAAAGAATGTCGTTACAACAAACTTCCATGGAGTAAATTTGGATATTCCAAGGAGTATGATAATAATATCATCAGGCGGAATTGGCGTTAAGGCTGCTATAAATGAACCTAGTGAACCATATTTTGCTAGAAGTATTTGCAACGGAGTCATCCTACTCAATGTTTTCTTTTTGATCAGGCTTCTCCCATGATAGCTTGCCAAAAAAATTGTGGTTCGTCCTAGAGTTACCCCGGTGGCAGAAGCCAATGCAAGTAAGTTGGGATCGAATCTGCCGCTCAACAGTGCGATAATCAAAACAGGGATATAAGGGATCGGTACGAAGACGATCAGGCTTATGAGTAACGTTACCAACAATACACCAGAATAACCCAGACTACCACCTATCGAGAAAATCGCCTCAAAAAGAGTCAATAGTGAAACTATTGAATTAAAGTAACTACCTTAATATTTACGATTCGAAGCATCACTACTCCGCATTATTCGCTAATTACGGATTTTTTGGGTTGTATTTGAATGGTTCCTTGACCTAAATCATATTATGCTCCTTACGCTTTTCAATAATTATTCTAGCAATTTTATTTTTTTACATCTGGACTACCTGGCGTTTTGTAAATTCAAGGTAAAATAGTAGCAATTTATCTCTACCTAGACTTGATTACTTGAATATTGCCTTCACCTGCTGTGACTGTTACCTTGCTGAAATTCAATTCACCGATTCCAGGTGGGGTGATCATGACTGACGAAAATGGTCCCATGTTCCCAATCTGCTGAATTTGCCCTGATCATCAAATTGTACCGATACATCGTTGAGGGTATCAAAGTTATTATTCGACACTCGAACACTTACTGTCTGCATGGTTCCCATCACCTCACTACGCTCAATAATTTCTACATTCAATCCTGACCTGGGGATATAGACTGAGAGTACTACTACTGCAACAATCACAAATCCTGTGACCAAAGCATATTTTACAATTTTAACATAGTTCCTCTTACTTGAAAAGCCTTCGTCTTCGGCGAAGTGGTTATTCTTCCATCTTCCCGTGCACAAGAATACACGCAATAGTATTATATGGGTATCTGACAGCTACTCTTAATTAGGGATCAGACAATTTATATGAACCGATTCAAGATAAATTGAATAAAATAGGTACCGAGTGAATCAAAGCCTGTTAGATACAAGGCTGATGAAATGACGGAACAAAAATAATATGATACCTCAAGGTTGAAGTAAGCTATAATGAAGTAATAATGATACTTCATTATTACATGACCAAGTGACAGGTCGGAGAATCGTTTAGTTCAATACAGCTGAATTAACTGAACTACGACGAGATGCTCAAATATTTTTTGCGAACTAATTTCCCTTACTTCAAGGGATGATATTCGTGGATTATAGACTACCTCACACTGCTAGCAAATTGATCTCATTTTTGGCTGAGAATCTGTGAGAAATCAAAAGGCAATGAAAGATCAACGGCGTCAGTACCTTCTAATAATATAACCGATAATCGTGGGTATTATTATGCCTAGTACCGCCTGTCCTATCCGTACCATGAGCCTTTTTCATTATCCATATTCCTTTTATAAACGATGACTGAAGGCCAAAATAGTTAAGAATCAACAATAATAGTGATGAAACGCTGCGGAAATTGAATTTTGTTCAAGATAATGGTCTCCTAGAAAGTAGCCTTTATCCGTCTAAGTGTCTGTTTGTACTCATTGAGAACCTCTGATTGCCTTCACAATGACAAAGAATTGCGTAGCAATCAAAATGTTATGATGGATTTCGAGCGGGAAATGGAGTAGATCGTGCACAAACAAAATATTTTTAGCATAGGTAAAAATTATGGCCAAGTCTGATTGATTATTAACAATTTTCATCGGTGTGAATATACTATCCAAAGCACTAATAGCAATGATTCTTTGTCTTTTGTAAGTGCCCAATGTGATATTGATTTGGGAGTCAGGCATCTAACATAGTTTCGTCAATGTTATTCTAACATAATCATTACCTAGAGATAAGTTGACGCCATATCTATCTCAATCCAGATAAATTATTTCTTAACATCTAGATCGGATTATGACACGCCTCAGAATTTTAGCCATTGCTATGGCATTGACAGGGTTGATCATCGGATCACTATTCATCGATTCCAATAGCACATTTGGAAAAGATTACCAGAAGAAGTCCCTTGCTGTTTCACAGGCCAATTATTGCGGACAAGGGGACGTCGGCATGAGTGTTCAGTGCACTAATACTGTTTCACAAACCCAGGGCAATGAAAACGGAGTAGCTGTAACTGACTAGAAATAATTTTGAATATCATTGCCCCTACAGAATTTGGCTACAAAGAACAATTAAAATTACATACACATTGTTTGTTATTTCTGTACACAGTCTGGCTTAGCCAATCTGCATTACAGGAGCATTCAGTCATTTCACTTTTCTCTTTATCATCCTTATAAGCGGATTTATTTCAGAATTTTTCCACTAACTTTGAACCACTAGATTACCTCCTGAAAAGTGGATTGCATACGGAAGGACCAAATGTTTCTATGCAGCGATCATACAACTCACTAAAGAAATCATCTGAACGATCAATTGGTTGTGTAGAAAAATTGCTGCCATTGCCCGGTTGAAGAGTTCCTAATTCAGATGTCGAGCCTACAATGACAGGGATAATAATGGGCTGACTGTTCCTAACAACAGTAACTTGAATAGTATCCCCTATGTTCTTATTATCGATAAATTTGTTCAAGGCATCAACATTGGGAATCATCGTATCATCAATTCTCACGATTACATCGCCTCCTATCTCAATTAGGGTTCTATTTATATCCGCAACAATAAATCCCCCTCTAATACCAGCTTCCTCAGCTGGTCCATCTGCAAATACGTCGACTACAAGGACTCCTCCTCGTTCACCATCCTGATCGTCAATCAGGGGTTGCTGTTGCATTTGCGTCAAATTCATTCTTGCAGCTATTTGTTCAGTCATATTTATTGAATTGATGCCAAGGGTGGGGCGCTCTTGTTGGCGCTGCTCAATTTCCTGCTGCTGTTGTGTTGGCCTAGCTGCGAGTGTCATACCAATTTGCTGATTTTTTCCATCCCTAATCACACTAAGCATCACGGTTTCACCAATCGATCTTTCTGATTGAAGGTATGAAAGTAGATCCTCAATCTTCCTGACGCTAACGTTGTCAACTGCAACGATTACATCCCCTCCTAATTCTATTTGTCTTCCGTTAATATCTGTCAATGCTCCTCCGCCTCTGATACCTGATCTTTCTGCGGGACTTCCTGATGTGACTTCGGTAACCAAAAACCCTCTAGAACCATTCAAACCCATTTCATCTGAGATTTCAGGCGACATGTTCACGCCGGCTATTCCTATATATGGATGCCTGTATATACCTGTAGAAATGAGCTCCGGTACTACCTTCTTAATAATATCGGATGGGATGGCGGATCCAATCCCTGCATAAACACCTGTATTTGACAAAATTGCTGTATTCATTCCTATAACTTCACCACCTGTGGTCAGCAGTGGCCCGCCTGAATTGCCTGGATTTATAACAGCATCAGTCTGGATTATGTTTGGTATCAAAAATGACGGCGTATCCTCTTGACGCAATAGAAGGTCACCCTGCAGAACAGAAGAGGGTAGGATTCTGCCAAGGCCACTTACTATCCCTTCTGTCATCGACCCTGACAGTCCAAAGGGATTTCCTACGGCTACCACTGGTTGTCCTATTTTGAGTTGGGATGAATTACCTAGAGGTAACGGCATGAGGCTATCCCTTGTTATGTTCTCTACCGTCATGACTGCTAACTCAGAGTAGAGATCTGCACCAATGACTCTGCCTATATATGTTATACCATCTAGGAAAGTTATGTGGAACACTCTTTCATTTAGGTTAGTCTCTTGTGGATTACCAACTACGTGATAATTGGTGACAATATGACCAAGATTATCGTAGACAAACCCTGAGCCTTGTCTTGACCCAAGAGAGGATGCACTATTTTCGCTTATTTGAACTACCGATTGATCTACATCATTAAACAAAGTAGTGAGGTCAAGATCCATACTATGATCTGTCAAGTTAGAGTAATTTTGACCTTCAGCTGGAATATTAGGGATATTTAGAGGCTCCAATTGAGCACCAACTTCAAAGGTACATAACGTTAATAATACAATTACGAAAATCGCGAAAAAGGGCAAACAGAATAGAGATCGCTCAGATAATTTCATAAGGTCACGTATGAGAACGCTTCTTTAAATGCGTTTGGAGAGACGAAGTTTCTCATTTTATCATTCCTGTTAGAATTCAAGAATGAATGCGATTCAAAAATGAAAGCAACTATTAGTAGCTTATTCCTGAATGGCAGTGAAGTCATATCTTAATTCTCTTCTGCTTCAGCTTAATTATTTGTCTTTAGCAAAGTAACACCATTAACCCTAGTTCATTTTTTTTGGGAGTAGTTTTTGTAAGATCATAGATGAGAGATCCGCATGTTAGTCAACTTAAAGGCCGTATTAGAGTGGTGCAAACTATCTTAATACAACTCCAAGTCTGGAATTTAGCAAGCTAACTTGTTGTGACCAGAGGGTCCCAATATCAGTAATATAGAACCACGAATCATTCCTACTATAATGATGTATCCACACAATCTCTCGAACTCGAATACATAAAATCGTAGACTCTTTACTATAGTTCAGTATTATAACAATTCTTCATCGCATGCTAAGGTTATTATTATGATCCGAATAATATCCACAACCATGAATATCTCACGGGTCAGTAACAAATCGGTTTACCTAATCTTACTTGTCTGCTTAACCACAAGTCTAGCCCTCTGGGATCTTCACGACTTTCAGGCACTAAATGTTGCTGCTACGGCTGCAGTTACGATAACACCAGCTGACGCAGATGAGGACCAAGATGAGGATAATGCTGAAACTGAATCATCTGGACCTCAAGAGGAACAACACGGAGAAGCAATACAGCCGGCTGCGAATTCAGAAAAACAGAAACCTGACGACGAAGATGATGAAGGCGAATACCAAATTGCTATACCTGATGGTGCGGCCTGGAAGGAGACAATATCCGAACGATTTTATCCACCAGAAGTAATCGTCCCATCAGGTTCGGATGTCACATGGACCAATGAGGATGATTTGACTCATACAATTACAAGCGGTAAAAAGGCAGGCTACGGAATGTATGAATTCCTGCAGGATGGTGCATTTAATTCTGGAAACCTAGATGAAGGAGACTCGTTCACATTTCACTTCACCGAACCTGGAAGATATGAGTACTTTTGCGTACCGCATCCGTGGATGAATGGAGCTGTTGTTGTACAATGAATGCTTTGAACTCGATCCAGTTCACTTAGAATCTGTTGGGAAAAAGAGTTCAGTATTACACCGGAAACTCTCAGAAATAGTCCAAGTTATTTCGAACTCAAATATCTAGAAATAATCAAGGACATTCTGGAAGGGATAAGACGAATCAAAAGCTCATAAGAGAAATAGGGTGTAATAATAAAGAATTGGTTGGTTGTCTTCGTTATGAGTGCACCTTTGGTGCTAGAGCACCCTGAATAATAATAACAACAACAAAGTTATCTAATTGGTGGCTGATAGAAAATTTTCTCTGGTTTTATCTTTAGAATAACTCTTTTCTCACCTGGAGAACGACCTGGATATTTGTCAAGACCGAGGTATTTTTTAGCCAATTTATCTATATGGTCATCAGCAGCATCTCGTGTAATCTGCTCTGTTACTTTTCCTTGAATAGTGACCATCTCATAGGGATTGCTCCCATTAACTACGGATATCGCCAATCTAGGATCTCTGGAGAGATTCTTATGCTTTACCCTTCCTTCGGCCGTATTTACTAAGATACTATATTCATTATTTTTTTCAATGTCTACCCATGTCGGGGTAATTTGCGGAGAGCCGTCCTTCATCAGAGTTGAGACGAAGGCGAAATTCTTACCTTGAAAAAGCCGAGCTATTGGCTCAGTTAGCTGTACTGTGTCTTTACCCATATCAATTATTAAATTGAAAGCATCTCTATTAACTATATTGGATTGACTTAGCATGTTGACACCATTTCTAACTCAACATCCCTAATTGTTCGAATCCAAGGTCAAAGCCGTAACACTATGAAATCTAAAGTTAATTCCCATCTTTATGAAACATCCAACACGAACCTGAAACTAGAGAAAAACCACCTAATAATGCTTGCAGTAAGAATGGGTTGCGGTACTCATTCTTGAGTTTCATTCAAGACATTGGATCCATTGGTTATAAAATGGACGGATAACCGAGAACGATCCGGATATCTTAATATGGTAACAATACAATTCCAATACCCATTATCTGCTGATTCTATACACTGCTCCATCTCTCAACGATGAAATATACAACATCCCATCTGGACCAATCTCTAGATCTGTTGGAACTCCAAACCCTTCACCAAAAATAGTCTTTTGAAGCTCAGGGTCTGAATTGGCCACCTTGTCGGCTAGGGTACCATTTATTGCAAAATATTGTAGGTTAAACGAGTCTAACCTGTAAATAGTCTTTGAAAAGTCCAATATCACAAACGATATCTTATCATGTTCACGCTCAGGACTTTGTTACTCTGATTAGTAACCCTATCAGTCTACCTAGTCCCAAGTCTCGGCCATTCAAGTGTCAGGTGAGCAGATAGTGGCTATTGTGAAAAAAAGGGGCTAGGGCTCAGCTAATGTCGAGTCTTCGATGGTTACAGGGCACTCCCCGATGTTTCCTGAATCTCCGCCATTTCCACCAGGACCTCCTGGGCCTCCTGAACCTAGAAAGCTTCCGCCACCATTTCCGCCATTTCCTCCATTCCCTGCATTAGTACTGCATGGATTTGCGAACGCTTCTTGTGTTCCTATCGAGTTTGGTACAAATGCTGTTGCGTACACGAGCCCTGACAGTGTCGTTACTGCTGCCACAAATATTGTAGCAGATAGAACATTTCTTCTAATCATTTCTTGTACAGCATTTTAAATAACATTTATCATATTATTCCTGAATCTCATATAGAGCTCATTTATCTAACAAAACTTTCTGTAAGGATATTCAGCCAGATATATAGCTATTTTTCTGACTGTCCATTGATAACTATCTAGCAGCCCGTAAAAGGCTGAAGCGCTTAGTTGCTAACCCAGTACTGCAAAGACATTCTGAAAGCATCCAAGACGTCATCATGACTCGTTGCTTCTTTGTCTAATGTCCCTTCCCCTTTCTCTACTGCAGTCCTAAGCGAAGTGATTAACTTGGTGAATCTAGGGTTAATGGCGACTACTCCACTGCCATATTCCATTAACTTCTTAGCATAGGCTAACATGTTACGGGGCAATGAAGTAGGCTGGCTCCTACCAGTTTAGAATAGCATTCACAGTCCTCTGGTAAATTCGCTTCCCTGCATTCTATGATGCAGATTATTCTCAAAGAGTCTTAAGTGATAAAGAATATTCTTCATCTAATAGAAGTAAAAGTAGTATCCCATTTATTGATGGAGAGAAAGATTACATGTCGTAGTTCAATGACCTTGAAATTATTGTCAGTTCTTGGGGTCGGGGTTAGTATTCTGGCTTTGTTTGCGGTATTGCAGATTAGCTCATTTAGTAGAGACCAGTCTGCGTTTGCGCTAACACGTGGAACTCAGTATGATGATCTTTTGAGCAGCGCAATGACTGAAGACTCCATTCAAAATCAAATGGCTCTCATGGGCCAAAACAGTACTCAAGCTGGACCAAATGCCAATAGCAGTGTGTTTATGTACGGCGACCTTGGTAACGATGAAATCCGAGGGTCTAATAATAGTGACCACCTGGGTGGGGGTCCAGGAAGCGATGCAATTTATGGTTACAATGGTGGCGACTACATTCAAGGAGGCCTTGGTATTGATTCCATTTATGGTGGCGAAGGAGATGATGTCCTTTCTGGAGGTGAAGGAGCTGATTATTTTGATTGTGGTGAGGGGCGAGACAGCGTAGATGATTTCAATCCGATGGAGGGAGATTTCGCTGTGGCTAACTGCGAGATTCTAGAAAATGAAGAAGAGCCAGTAACGCGTTGATTAGACTAAACTAACCCTCCCCATCCATTAAGGTGTCGTTCCTTTCAAATGTTTTTAATTCCGTCAGAATCGGTATTTATACAAGCCTTAGGATGAATTTGAGACGATCCTGTCAAAATCTAGACCGAGAATTATTTGAATTCTATAGATATCCTGATGACTAGCTGGCTCAATGCTGAATTTGTGTACCGTCGATACAACTTAATGATTAAAGATGCTGACTATTGATGGAGCCTGTTAAAATAACCAATAATTTGCTTATTTCTCATTAAGACACAGCATGCACATCTTATCTCAATACACGTTTTAGATTCTATGTGTTTACAGATTAAGTAAGTACAGTTCGTTTTTGCTTCTGTTCTCGGCTTTGAATCATCTTCAGAGAATTGTCGATCTCGTTCTCCTGATCTTACTACACCAAATAACCAATATGTTGAAAGGGCAACCCCAATTAATATTAGCATCAGACTGAATAAGGCGAAACGTAGAGTCAATAAGAATATTCCCAACATGAGTATCGCTAATCCTAGGACAAGAATCCAGCGCTCTGGGATTGACGCCTTGGAACTCATGCCATGATACCACCATTGCTGTTATTTTTATTAGGGCGTCTTCCAGGAGGACTGTTATCGCCGTCGGAGTCAATGTTGTAATTACTCAAACTTGTCAGACACCTCAGTTTTTTAGGATGGTTCAAACGGTACGATTCACTCTTTTAAATCCTAAACTAATTCTTCCAGCTTATTGTGGAACGTATCAACGCCGGTGACATTTGTCGCATTCCACAAATTGAGAGAATGAAACTCTGAGAAAAGGAGGATACGCTACAATAAAATATTGTATATTAATCCGATCCCTCTTTGCGTAAAAGTACCCTCAACATAATGGTGATGTGATTGTCTTCAAAACTTAGCCTGCTCCTCCCATCATTCCTCTCATCATTTTTTCATCCATTGTCGGAAAGCACACAACCATTTCCAGCGCATGTTGCAGCTCCGAGTCTGTCACGTTCTCCATCTCCGAGGAGCCTCCATCCGATGGCATCATATTCATCATCTGCTCTTTCATCATACTCATGATCAATTGTTCAGTCGCATTGTCATCAGTATTAGCGTCTGCATCATCTCCACTAAACATGCCTGATACTGATTGAAGTATTTCAGCTGGGGTGATACACATCATTGGCATCGCTAGCACTCCCATCTTAAATGGCATCATTGACATGTTTGCTTGAGCATTATCGTTAATCTCATTAGGATCACTACTGTCCATACCATCAAAAATTCCGCCCATCAATTGACCGTTGTCAGTTTCATTGTTACCATTACCATTCATCATCCTCATTATATCCAATGTTGATTGCGCATTAGCTCCTGACACCAAGAGCGAGGAAGACATCGTAACTCCGATAGCCAACGATGCTATTACGATGAAAATTCTATTTGAATTTGCCAT
>WHTU01000075.1 GCA_009377575.1 Nitrososphaeraceae archaeon
TGCAGTAATGGGCGTGAATATTTGATTATTAATATTTTGTTGAATTCCTTCGAGGACGGTTTCCACTATCTTCCTTGTGTCGGCAGACTCTTTTAGGAGAGGAAAGTTATCCCATGCAATCTTACTGATGGTTATCGCTTCATTTAGATTGTGCTCCTTAATACGCTGCAAGAGAAAGTGTCTGTTCGATTCTGTTAGATTAATCTCATTTATTGAATCGTTACAAAAGTAACACTGATTTCCTATCTTTACTGTCATAGTAGATCCTCCTTGGAGTTCGATGTTTTCAGACCCTGTCCTAAGTCATCTTCCAATTTCCTAATATAGAGATCTTTCTCATACAGTTCTTGTTCATATTCCGATAATTGCATGATTAATTGTCCAATCTGTTTATCCTCTTCTTTTAGTAAACTATTTTGGTCCTCGCAAAGGTCCAGAAGGTTAGTTATTAAAAATGGTTCGCGATCTTGGACGTTTTTTGGTATATGAATGTCTGCTTCCGATTTGATCATTATCATTCCCACCATCCAAACATTCTTCTGGCCTTGACTAATCTGCGTGAGAGTGCAATCTTACAGTCTGAATACAATAGTTTGGCAACTGCCCGGGCGGTATCACTGGATATGTAGAGTTTAGAATATTCTCGAATTCTCTTAATCCTTACTTTGGCGTCAGGGACATTCTTTTTTATGTACTCTTCAAATTGTGCACACAAGCCATTACTTCCAGTAAGAATCATCTTGTCGGCATCTTTTCCATCCTTATTTTTGAAATATCCGTCCCCATCAAATACTCCTCTCCAGAAGTGTCTGTTATTCTCCAATCCTATCGCTCTGGCAATAAGACTCTTCCGAGGGACTATCCCATGTGAAATTAGTATTTCTGCAATGTGTTTTGAAGAGAACCGCAGATAGTATTGAATAATAATTATCCCCTGGTAATTTTTCTTCTTTGGTTTTATCGGGTTGGTGCATTTCAAAAATTCTCTTAATTTCACTAGGTGAAGATAGTCTACTTTTGCGAGTGTAAGGGCTATTCTGGGGTTGCCAGTTTTTCCGCTACTTATATTGCCATCGGACATAAGAATGCCCATCCAGTAGGCCGGCTTCTCAGTAATGGTATCGAAAACGGACTCCTCAAGAGTATATTTTGTCCTTCCGAAAATTATGCCCTTGTCCAATGCTTTATGTATCCCTATTCCAATGTTTTTTCTCGCCTCTTGCGGCCGGTTTTGTCCTGTATCTCTAACAATCACAAAACACCCTTTGCAGTAATAGACATCCTTTTTCTTTTTATCCCGTACCCAGATCGGAGTTCCGTACTTGGATATTGTTGATGTTTCCTTTCCACAACGGTCACATTTGACATCTTTTGGGACGTGTTTTTCCTGCCACTTATTTCTTACATAACATTTTTTACAGACTGGTCGTTCAAATGTGCCGTACCAATGCGGATATATTCCCCATTCTGTTTTTTCCATTGAGGTCGTTGTGCTTCCACACTCAACACAAACTTTCGGAGTTTGTCTATTATCTTCGTCTTTTGCCGATTCCATCAGAACCTCTCCTCCAAAAAGTTTCTTGTGTCTCCTAGTCGTCTGAATTTGGCAGTGCGTCTTTTCCGTATTACCGCACCTGGATTCTCTGCAATGTACTTTGACCAGAACTGTTTTTTCTCCTTATCGTGATCGTCCAGGATATGCGTCATTGTTTTGACAACCTCCAAACTAAAGATGTATGCACTGCTTCTAACAGGCGCGTCATGCAATATTCTTTAGGATCCGAGCAAGGGGGGTCATCCTGTTCAAAGATTTCATTCACTTCTTGAATTATGCGCTTGCAGACAGGACACTCTGGATCCGCAAATTCCGCGGGAATTAATTCGCGTTCTACCCCACTTGCATCTTTTTGATCGCGCCAATTTGATATCTGCCAATATTCTTGTTCCGAATTTAGAGTTTCTAATTGCCCATTCTCTTGTTCATTTTCCACATAAAATGAATTCTTATGCATTACGATACATGTACATGCAATAATAATAAGTATCACCGTATTAGTTGTAAATTCTATTATTTCGATTCCCTGGTAAAACCTTAATACTGTAATCCGGTATTCCTGGAATAGGCGTATGCGGCGATACATAGAAGGCCGGTATTTTAAATCTGATAAGGATATTGAAGCACTAAGGAATGCACCTGATAGATGGGTCCTAGATAAATTTAGAGATGTATTCCCTAAAGCAAACACAAAAAGAGGAATCCTTACTCATTTCGAAACGGATAGTAACATAAGTAGGGGCGAGAGTAAGGAAACGATAAATAAGACGGTTAATGCCCTAAGAGAAAGTCATTTCATACACGAATTAAATAAAGACCAAAAAAAAGTCTACTTAAGTAAGAATGATGCTCGTGACACCATGAAAAAAGTGGAGGACCGAGAACAATCCCGCCCTCCACCGGCGACGAGTGGCTTATTTGTTATTGAAGAAGTAGATAATACACTCATTAACGAGGAATATTTTACACATTATCAACTTGCCCCAGGATACGTCAAGTATACCCAAGATCTGATAAATGCATGGAATTATACTTTTGTAAACAAACCAGACGTTCAAGAGAATCTAGATGATATCTCTATCAAATTAATTCAAATTCTCAGATCAATCTCTCAGCGTCCCGAATTGATGAAAATTGTAACAAAGAGGCATAACGAATTTGCAAAGATATATTGCGAAAATTGTGGTACAAATCATGAGGCAAGAGATTTCCTACACGCCATACTACTTAGAGTACTTGATCAATTCGAGAACAGTGATAGATATATCGAATTTTTGAAAGATCAAAAAGTTGTGAACGCCTTAGGTTACGATCATTATGTAAACGCAGAAATGAAAAGTAAAAAACTAATAAGATCTTATAGAGATGATAACAATGAGAAAGCATCACATCGAAATCTTTCCAAAGTTAGGGTTATCGCCACCAATGAATACATGGGCAAGATTTACTTTTTGGCACTAAAAAGAGATTCTTCTTTTATTATAGGTACCGCAGACAAAAATCTAGAACTTAAGGGTATAACAGAGGATTCATTAATAGAGTACAACCGGAAAGAACAATATTTCGATTCCCATGAGGTACCATTTGCATATAGAATTGATCATATTGACAGCAACAATCCTTATGTTCGTGAATTAGAGGATGACGGTTCCATCCCGAGGATTAAAGATACTATTAAGACGGATATAAAAGAACTAAAGGTAGAAGATGAATTATATTATGTAAGAGGACAAGTTGTACGTTGTTTGTCTCCGAATGATGAGCGCGGAGTTGATGAGGTAGGAGATGTAGATACTGGGTTTATAGAAATCCAAGATAGGACAGGCAAGATACCGTATATTAAAATGCCATATGATTCTGGTTGGCGAAAGGAGGCGATTAGAATCGGCACCTGGGTCGAAATAATTGGAATTTTTAAGTCATCTACAAGTGAACCGGGCACAGGCGACACGCTTATCGACACGCCATCATTATATGCACCGTATAAAGTAGAATTTTTTAGGCCTTTTAAATTATAATGAAGCATGCAACTCTAAATGTTGCTAGATGTAGGTGTGCAACTCTGTGTATGAATGTTCTGCAGGTAAGGACCATGGAAGAAAGGTTGTAAGCCAATGTGGTCGCCAGCCTTTAGATATTCTATGTCGGGTGCTGTCCGCCATTATTGATTAGAAGTCAACCTTATGGTCATTTCGTTATTAGCTCATATAGTAACATATATTTTCGTATGTTGGACTTCAAGAAGAGTAGTCTCATTCAGGGTAGAATATTCCTATTTTGCGCGCACGAAATTCAGATATAAATAGTGAGTATTATTTCTGCTTGAAACAATTTAAATATGCATATACGTTATAAACTCCGATACTGTTGAGGATTTTAAACGCCAGTCCAGGATTTAGTATGCCTTTAAGTGAAGAAGAGACAAAGGATTTCTTGACGACTAGAATTCTAAACGTACATCTTGCAACAGTTAATGAAAATGGCCATGCAAATGTTCATCCTGCTTGGTACTATTACGATCGTTCGAATGACAAGATATATGTTCAAACATCAAAACAGTCCAAGAAATACAAAAAATACTATCTTAAAAAGAATGAGAATATTTACTTTTGTATCGATGACCCGAATCCCCCGTATAAAGGCGTGAGTGGAAGGGGAACCGTGAGTGTATCCGAAGATTTCAACTTTAACGGTCCTATTGTAGAGAAGATATTGATTAGATATATGAGGAACTTAGAACATGCAATGGCGCAGGGACTTTTAGATTTGCACAAGAAGGGGCAATATGTTGTTCTAGAAATTAGTCCAAAATATTACTCAACTTGGGATTTCAGTAAACAGTAGACGGATTAGTGTGCACAAAGGTTCTATTTGATCGTACGTCATCTAAGTTGGCATTGATAGAAGATTGGATTTTGCACGCGCAAAAAGAAAGAACTTGTTCTCATCATTTATCATATGGAGATGCGACTAAACCTGCGATTCAATACATTACTCAACTGAGATCAGTAAAAAGAATAATTGATTTTTGTAGAACCATTATTTTACCTGTCCTTTATGCGTCCCCAGATTAACCACCGCAACTAAATCCAAGTTAGTAAATTAGGTCAAGACCATCTTTGGTCATTATCACCCCTTGACCTTCACTATATGAAGTGTCATCAGGTCTTTGAATTGCCCAATAGGTCCAAGTTGTTGTCACTTCAAGACTTCCAGTGAAAATTCCTGTGCCTGCAATTGAGATCTCAAATTTCGGTATTCCGTTCTCAACTGATAGTACTCGTTGGCCTGTGACTCTTCCCCTACTTTCAAAGAGTAGTTCTCCTAACATATGAATTTTCAATAGATAGTGGTCATATCAACGATTTATTTGATTCTCTAAATGTTATATGTCTAAGACATCAATAATAAATAGTCGTAAATTGGAGGAAGTGCCAGAGAACGGTGGTTTTGTGGAAGATGAAGAGGATGATGAAGTGGACATAGATGATGAATTTGGAGAGATAGAAGAAGAAGATTTCGATGACAACAACGAGTCTGGTTTTAAATGAAATATGGAGGCCATTACCGGTGACCGTCCATATACATAAAAGTTATCTATAACTGCGCATGTTAATTAATCTATGAATCCCAAGAAATCAGGGATTCTTACTGAGGGTTCAACTCCCGCCCAGTCCATCACTCCAAGTGCGAAAGGTTGCGGTATGATTTAAGCCTGAAGATGTCAGATGTTAACATGCTTTCTATGCCGAGTCGCTCTCGAAGATCTGAATATGATAACATTTATGTTATCCTCTAGAGTTACAATCACTAGTATCCTCAGTACTGTCACTATCTTCGTCCTTTTCAGAATTATTTCTATACCTTCTCTCATCACCACAACCATTACTACCGTTGCTCTTTCCCATAGTGGTGCTTTCTTATCCCCGGTTGAATTATTACTATCAAATGATATATTTGAATATACCTACACGAATCCGGCAAAAAACTATACACTTAAAAATAATTATCAGGTATTTTATGACAGAAGAGTTTAATCAATTTCCGACCTAATTTAAATTTATATTCCAATTTTGTGAAGAATGACCAAATATCATCCGATAGTTTTTTATTTTATTTGATTTCATAATAATATATTGAGAACAGAGAAGAAAAAGGGTGGTAGTAACAGTCATTATGATGACCAAACGATTGAAAATTTAAAGAACTACTATAATGTAGAAGATCATCACTCCAGCGATTTATTAAGATTTATAAAAATACATGGAACACGTCATGACTCCGATGATCGAGAAAATCTCATCAATTCACAATAACAGACGGTCAGCAATTTCCACATAAATCTATTTTTAGTTTAGTAGAAACAACCTTGTAATAAGACGCCAGTTGAGCTGTTTATTGCCATTCATTATGGTCATCTACCTTCCCTAACCGGAGGTTGGGTAAATCAAAAAAGGTGTGGGAAAAAGGAAGTCTACTGGTTTTTGCCGCCCCCCTTTTTCTACACTTTCACAGTTTCCTACTATCGCACTCATTTATCGAGCTAGACATAGATTGTTGAATTCTACTCCTCTGTGAAAACATACCTGCGAGATTGTCCAGATTCATTGTACTACTTTTTATGTGAGAATCCTATTTAGGAATTCTGTGGCGTATTTAGCTTGCGCATTGCAGTACGCAGAAGTACTACTGTTTGAACCATAACGAAACGCATCGCCCGACGTAGGCTTTAGGTAGGCGACCTACACTTGGAGTATTATGGAATCTCCCTTCAAGGTCGTCTACCTACTTAGAATTCGCCAACCTATAGTGTTTACTATCACAGATAATCAAGTAACCTATAATACCATAGCCAGTTTGTCTAAAAACTGAATAATTTCACTTGGGATTGGTTGTTGATATCCTCCAACCCCATATTGTCGAGTCGCAATAATCATATGTAAAAGGCCTGCAATCTTCGATTGATTTAACTTTTTATAGTATGCTGTGTAAGAAGCTAGTGGCAGTTAGGGCCTTTAAATCACTCAATTTAAAACCTCACGGTCAACAGTTGAAGGCGAGAGTACGTATCTACAAAGGTAGGTAGTCAGTTTCGTCGTTCTATTCCTGGCTGCCTATCTACTATCTTATTTTAATTTATAAAATGGATTAACCAAGCTCCGGAATGTTTTTTATTTAAAAATTTGAACTCTAATTTAGTTCCTGAATTTTCATGTTAGGCAGTTGCGGCCACCGAGTCTGGACAAGTTCTCAGGTCGCACTACCTATCTTAGTTGTTACTAGTTAGAGAATAACAAAGTCCCGCAAATCAAACTCTACCTAGGGGAATTACCCCGTTAGCTAGAAACCCTGAAGAAACTACTACTAGCTAGGCCATCTCCGAAACACACTAGTAGCAGCAAAAAATACTGCCTTTCTTATCATCTCATTCAGTATCTCCAGAACAGAATCCGCAAACTATGGATTTACTATATTTTGCAAGTATATATCTACCGAATTGCAATCTAGGGTTTATTATTCCATCCGGCAATTGGGAGTTACATTTGCTACATCTCCACCTACTGTATGGTCCTGGGATTCTAGATTCGGGATCTGTTAACAAAAGATCCAATCGTGATTTAATCTCCGTCTCTATCCACAATTCGAGAAGATGTATTGTTTCAACGACTGTAAGAACTCCCCGGCTTTTGTATGTGTCAACAATCACCTTGATTTCTGCTTGGTAATAGCCACTAATATCCCCGATTCTAATGATAATCTGACGTAATAGCTCGTGGATATCTGTTTGGGTAAGTTGCATAAATCGCCTGTATTCCGTTACCACAACATGCGGATGGAAACCACACTTAGCTATAATATCAACTGGCTTCTTTTGTGATTTGAATCCTTTGTAGAGGACTTTGAAACCTTCAGCATCAATTTCTGGAATAGCGAGATCTTGATTATAGTAATCAGTCCCGTCTGCACTCGAATTCGGCTTGTATCTTATTATATCTGCGTCACGTGCATCGCGGAATTCTTGTGAAGCTTTAACAATCATTACTTCATCCTTCTGCTTTGTTTTCTGTTCGATAGTCCTAGTTCCGCTGATGGTAATTCCTGCATTTTTTCTGAAGTTGCTGGTTTCCTTCCAAACATTCTTTACAGTTGTGCCTACTTGAAAGGCTATTTGCGTAGGACTCAATTTTCCCAATTCCACAAGCTCCCAAATTTGCTGTTTCTTACTAATTGGTCTAGTATGTTGGCGCAACGGTAAGTATAGTACTCAAGTAAAGTATTTAACACTTTTTGCCTACCCGTAACCTAAGACAGACCCGTCAACTAGCATACTTTAAGGTAACCACGGTATAGTATTTCCCATACTTAACATGCTTCAGGGTACGGTAAGGATGTTGTATAACCCCCCGACGTCTCATTCCTAATCCTTAGATAACGTTAACTTTTGGCATGCCTCAGCAAAAAGTAAGTCTTCAACACATGCACCGCCAAAGAGCGAGATCCTTCTCATTTCGTCCTCACGTAATTATTCTTTCAAATATATCTTTTTCAGCTGCTATTATATATTCAACTTTATTAGGAAATCTCGGTTCTAATCGCTTAATGGCGATAGTTTTATGATAGCATTTTGAGCACAATTTCCATTATTTGCCTTACAAAAAAAGCCAATGGAAGCTTAATAGGTACTTAGTTGCGTACGAACCATTGATAGGCGGTTGATGGCAATTACTACCATTTTATACCAATGTTTATATATGGACAAGTGCTACTAATAGATATGTCAACAACAGATAATAAAACATCAAAATATAGCACAAACACTACGAAAGATGCAGCAACAGCAACAGGAGCAGCAAACAATGTAACTCGCATAGTCGATGCAGCAAACGAAAACTTCACAAAATTGGTAAATGAAGCTGGAAAGGTTCAACCACAGTATGCACAAGCAATATCCAATCTGCAGCAAGAATATATAGAAGCGGTTAGGAACGCCATTCAAACGATAACTTCAGTTGAGAAGCAATTTGCAAACAGCAACAGCGGCAATTTCAACAACGTCGTCATCTCAGACACAGCAGCACCATATGTCCAAGGCTTTGTAAAACAATCAAATGATTTTACAAACAACATTATTAGAATTGCAGACATCAACAATCAGCTAACAATCAATGCATTAAATGCATTAAGAGAAAATGTGAAAAACGCAAATAGGACAGTTGAAGCTACTGCCGAATTTAACTCTAATATGGCACGAGCTTGGGCAACATCCTATTCAGCGGTTCAGCAACAGTTTGCTACAAGGGGAGAGTAAATAGGAATACGCAAACGCACACTCATTTTTTCGATAGTGGCTGGCTTTCTTAAGTTAAAGGGATGGAAATAAGCCTGTGAGAGCCCTCTTCTAATGGATGTTGGCCATTCAAACGAAGTGTACAGCCATCACTGTCAGGAAAGATTACTAGCTCCTTAGACCTGAATTCTGTTACAGTAGTCAAAGAGGAGAAAAAGAAAAAGCTAAAAAGAAGGAATGGCTAACTCTGCCGTTTATACCGATGAACACGACAAAAAGGTGATGAGAGAACTAACAATCTAAAGGCTCACCAAATGTATGTACTAAGCCGGTTTAGATCCAATAGATATCCTGAATATGCTGTTAAAGAAACTTCAGGATGTAATCATATCAAGTCTTAATTGAACGACCCCAGGAATAGATCCATTGTAGGTTTAATGAAAGTAGTAGTGGAAAAACAGATGTTGATTACTCAGGCAATGGGGAATATGGACGAGCCAGTAATACTGCTTGCCACACGCAAAGATCAGTTAGAGGGGACACTGGAAACTAAGTAAAGATAGACGAGAGTTGAGCTATCCAGTTAGGTAAGACTGCTATAGTAATGGAAAGGGAATCTTCCTCCATGTTACAATCTTGAGTTTTTTGGGTGTTTGCACTCTTGGAGGACATTTGATATCACGAAATTCTGATCCTGGAGTATCTAATCTTTTATCGTACTTCCTCATTAAATATGTCATGGATATGAGTGAGAGCTGCGTAACTTGTGGTAAAAAATCACAGGATTATGACATAGAATGTCCATGCTGTGGAAATTATTATTGTTCTGATCAGTGCAGCCGTCTGGGGCATAGCAAGCAGTTTGTACATCATCAGTGGACAGATTATAAGCATATTCACGGAGCAATTATGAGCTTCGATCCAAAGGTGAGAGTTGTCACTATTTGTGATCTAAACGGCGAAATGATGTACTCAGGACATCGTGAAGGAGTAAAAAATCTGCTCACATCGAAAGAAAGTAAAGAATCATTAGAATTAGCGGTCAAAGCATGGAAGATCCGAGGAGAACTCGCACCAAAGATCGGAAAGGGTAAGTACGTATTAGCAGAATATGAAAAGGTAAAACGCCTTACGCTTCCACTTGGTAACGACCATATTTTATACATAACGACGGAACTAGAATGTGATCATGCAGCTTTAATTGCCGAATTTCAAAAGCTTCGACTATAATTGTTCACATAATCCCAGCTTTCCAACCTCTAAAAAACCGATAAGATTTTATTTATTGTTATGCAAAAATCTAGGCCCTGTCAAGATCAGCAGGAATTTACAAATATCTTCTGTTCTGTTTGGAATTTGCATGGCAATAGATTGAATTTCTGAGCTTGTTTGGAAGTTATATCACGTTTCTGTTTACAAGTATCATTATACCTACTTTGTCAACTGCTATACTTCTACTATCGTTATCTGTGTTTCATTCTCTATCTATATACCAAGTGTAGGGTAGTATCGTAGTATCATATAGCCTGAGTGCGTTGCTTATTTGTCATCATGGCATGAACTTTGAGCACGTTACGATGTGATTTCCACTGTTGAGAAATGTAACAGTGGTAGCTGTGAAACTGTAATCGTAGATGAGTGGTTATTACGCCATATGTCAACCATGAATGAATTATGTACCCTAATGATTTATCATACGCTACATGTGTTAACGCGCTAAAGATATTTCTGAGCTAAGGGATTTTACAAAGTAAAAATTATCCATATTTCATTATTTTCTCTAGAGATCCTTGAATTCTCGCTTAAATGACTAATGTTCCTTCAACTAGGAATATCCAAATCGGATACAATATCCTTGAAGAATAAATCATGTTCCAATTACTGATAAACTTCGACAAAAAATATGAAGTAGCTAGCTCAGCTAGCTCACTTTTCACTGCTCTCAATCATTTCTCGTAGCTGATATTTCCATTGATTTTCTTCTTCCTGATATTCCTGCCACAACAATTTGTATTCCAACCAAGAGAAGTGCTATTCCTATGAGAAAACCTACAGTGGCTGCACCGAAGGCAGGAGATACCATTATTAGTCCAGACAATGCAACTTCCACTCCGCCTACACCAATACTTAGTCCTTTAGTCCATCCTTTACTTTCTTTGTTTCCAATACCATGTACAATCCTTGAGATCCCATCGAATAGTAATGCGACTGCCAATACAAACGTTAACAATACTATAGTTCCTACAGGGAATGCCAAAGCTGCTGCTGCTATTAGTATAACTAATATCCCTAATCCAACAGTAACCAGTCGAGACCTGTCTTTCCTTGGGACAAACAAACCCGTAATAACTCTTTCAATTCCTACTATTAATAGAAGAATTGAAGCTGTAAACACCATCAAGACGGCTGTTAGAGCTGGATTTGCCATAATTGCTATCGATAGTACAACCGCGATACCCCCCAGACCAATTTGTGCCATCCGCAACCAGCTAGGCGATTTTACTGTATCCTTATCAACAGAAGAATCTATTGTTTTCATTAATTCGTTACCAATAGCGGGGTAACATAGTAGCCATATAAATGCTACTTCTATTATATACTATCTAGATGTGGTGTTAACATGCAATATGTATAGCAATTAACAATAATGATGAAATAACGATAACATCTGAAATATAACCGGTATTAATTCATGGTTATCAATAACAAATACAGTGATTGTCGTCAAAACTAACTGATTTGGGATCGCATCTAAATGGGTCATAATATAAGTCTGAAAATATAAAGCGACACGAAAGTAAAGGCGCCGAGCAATTCTTAAAAGCTTTGTGAATTGATAATATCACATGAGGCCAAAGATTTGTCTTTCCTCCAGCGACTGCAGTTACTGCAAGTTTGAGTGGTCGGTTACAACCGTGGGATCAAGTACCGCGCTATGAAAATAAAGGTCGAATCACCAAGAGAACAGATTGAATTGGTCGCTAAACTGGTTCGTCCACGTTAGGACGTATGTGCTCAAGATTCTGGAACTTGAAAGTTCACATGGAAAGGTAACACAGAGCCGATGGTGGTCCTGTTTTGAGCACACATTTGAATCTCCTTTGAAGGCGTCAGACTGAATCCGGGACAGCTTTCTAAACAACGGCAGGGGTAATGCATCGAGCTGGTCAGGACAATACTTAGATTGGTACGTTAAGGTTTCATTGCCCATGAGCGATACTGTGAGCCATCAGTCATCGAGTGCGAAGAATATTGTACTTTACTTTTTTCAGAATCAAGCGTAAAGGCATTATCGAATTGACACACCTAGCGGGTTTAACTGCTTCCAACACGGCCACTTCGGTGATCCTTATCCGACATATTAAGACTTGCTCATTGAATGATAATTAGAGAATTGAGATCGTACATACTAAACCTATGAATCTTCATGAGCCGTCCTATATTACTGTCTTGAATTATCGCCAGTATTTGCAATGTTTATAGCAAGGATAACAACACACATTTGTAGGAGAAGTTTCGGAATATGAGTCTTACAATTTTGATAGCTTTTGTTGTAAGCCTATTTACAATCGCCGTGTCAGTTTTCGCTGTTCAGACCTCTAATACCGCTTATGCTACGATTTCCCCGACTGCATCTGATATGAGTGGCGAAGTAGAATCTGATAGTGCATTGTCGGTCATATTTGATAACGTAAGCGGTTCAATAGTACAAGTTGTAAGTATAACTCCTCCATTGTTCAATCTAAATCCGCAGGCCCAAAACACGACCGAGGTCGGTGCTGGTTTCATTTATGACGACGCAGGTCACATAGTCACTGCAAACCATGTTTTGGCTGGAGCCAATACTGTGAGTGTTGTTTTCAAGGACGGAGACAGATATAACGCGACCGTTGTTGGAAGAGATGCGTTTACGGATACTGCGGTTTTGAAAATAGAAGATAACAATAATACAGCTGTCCCAAACACTGTTAGATCATCTGGATCAGTAACGCTAGGTAACTCCTCTGCGCTTAAGATTGGAGATCATGTTGTAACTATAGGCTATCCGTTTGCCTCTAAAATAGCCA
>WHTU01000076.1 GCA_009377575.1 Nitrososphaeraceae archaeon
ATATTTTCATATTTCTAGTTCCTTAAAGCGTAAAGTACATGTAATTTCTTTACTATAGTTGAGACTAGACATTCTTAGACGAAATAGAAGTATATGCTGCCTAAATACTATCTGTCATTTTTGTATAGATGAAAGGCTAAAAATGGACAAACATTACAAAAAGTATACTAAAAGCACAGCATGACTTGCATCATACCTAAATTCATCGTGCACTAACTTATGCACTGTGATAATCCACGTCAAAACTAAAGGGAATGAAAACATGCATAGAATGCGCGAAGAGATGAAAGTGAGGAATCAGATGATCCGAATAAGAAATATAATGAATAGGCTTGAATTTTACCAAAGCGGTCTCGGCCTTATAGATAAAGTAGGTAGCAGGGTCACGGAATGGAGAACTGGACAGCGAATCGGCGTCGCGCCTGCTCTTCGCGAACAACTTGGTGGAAAACGATAGGAAGTATGATTGAGATGAAATCCGCTCAAATTAATGAGTATGGAGGCAGCGAAGTCATCAAGATTAATCAAAGCACATCTGAACCGACCGTATCTCCTGGAAAAGTTTTAGTCTCTATAAAAGTATCAGGTGTAAATCCAGTAGATTGGAAAATCCGCGAAGGGGTCTTCCAACAAATGATACAGCTTCAATTCCCCTCAACCCTAGGCATCGATTTTTCTGGCGTTATCAAACAAGTTGGAGAAGGCGTCTCCCATTCAGACTTTAAGCAGGGAGATGAAGTATATGGACAGGCTGGTGTGGTAAACGGGGGGTCTGGAGCGTTTGCAGAAATGGCTTTGGCAGATGGGGAAAGTATCGCATATAAGCCAAAGAAGTTGAGCCATCCCGAATCGGCAGCTTTACCTACTGTAGGTGTTAGTGCTTTGTGGGCACTTGTGGATGATATTGGATTATCAAAAGGTCAAAAGATTCTAATTCATGGTGGCGCAGGAGGCATAGGATCAATTGCTATCCAGCTTGCCAAGAACTTGGGAGCGTACGTAGCGACAACAATAAGTACAAATGACAAACAGTTTGTCCAAGAGCTGGGTGCGGATATAGTAATAGACTACAAGACCCAGACTTTTGAAGACCTGTTGCATGACTATGATGCAGTTTTTGATACGGTAGGTGGCGAGACGTACAGAAGATCTTTCAAAGTTGTAAAGAAAGGCGGCATAATTTTTTCTATGTTAGAGCAACCGAATTCAGAGCTAATGAATCAATACGGCGCCAAAGCAATATTTCGATCTATGTACGCAAATAGGGAACGGTTGACGAAATTGGCACAATGGGTAGATGAAAATAATATAAGGATAAATATAGAGAAGAAGTTCTCACTAGATGAAGCGGGTGATGCACTCGATTACCAAAAAGACGTACATCCAAGAGGCAAAGTCGTGATAACCGTGTAAATGAAAAATGCTGTCATGCATGAACGCTACTACATAGGCGACCCCTTCATATCTTCGGCGCAACTGGCCGCCCGTGTTCAAGAACTGCACCCTGTTATTTCAGTGTATATTGCACTTGTCGACCGCTAAGGGTTTTGATTTAAATAAATCTCCATACGCCAAAGCGGTGCAACAAGTCTTTCAGGATTTCCTGCCTTTAATTGCTCACTCGTCTCATCCAACAAAAGTAGCGCATGCAATTCTAAATGCGCTAAATTCACCCAGCCTAGAGTTAAGATATCCTGTAGGAAAAGACGCAGAATCTATCTTCAAAGCACGGACGGAGTTATCAGACAAAGAACCGGAGCAGTGGGTGCGGGAAAGTTATTTAGAAAAGAAAGGTGTCATACGCCGCCCGTGATGTGTGAAAATATAGTTGACTCCTACAGTTCTTTAGTATCCCCTAAAATATCTACTTACTAATTATTTCAAGGCGGTTGTTACAACAGGACACTAAGGAAGTCACCCACATTTTGTGCCTTACCTTTCTCTCGCTACAACTATGTCATTGATATGGAAGACATTGCTAATCAAACCAGCGTAGGCCAAGTCCCTAGGAAATGATGGGCTAGCCTTTACCGCTGCTATCTCTGAAGGAGAGTAAATTTTACAAGCCCATATATGTAATCCAGAAATAGACGACGATTAGATTCGGGTTCTATTTAAGCTCATTTTGTTGCAATCAACCACTCTTGGAAATAGATGCTGTTGCATTTCTATGCTGACTTCCTACTAATCTGCTATACTGACTAATAGCTTGATTTATCGACAAATCTGTAACTCTATTTGATATTAATCAAATAGCCTGACGGATAAATGTAGGAGTTTACATGTTGGCGCCATTAACTACCAAAGGTCAATAATCGAGTCGACTGATAATGCGCCGGCTCCGAGGACAATAAGTATTGTTGAGAGAATAAGATAGGTTATGTCAATTTCGTACGAGGCCTTGCCAGGGGCAATGTATGCCGCATTCATCTTTGTTTTCTTCATAATCACATTTGCAATCATAAAAATAGCAAAAAACAGCCCAACTATCGGAACAATTAGACCGATTATCAGGAATAATCCACCGAAGAATTCCAATATGGTTGTAGTATATGTAGCTCCAATGGGAATGCCGAGTGATTGCTTAGTCTCCTCAGCTGCCTGTTTCAGGTTTCTCAGCTTCGGATACCCGTGAATCATCATGTTCGATCCCACCCAGATCCTAGTGACTAGAGCTAGGTACGGGACGAATTCAAGAAAGTTTTCGGACATTGTGAAGCTACTCAGTTTCCATTTTTTGTTCCGTTTTCATTCTTATTTTCATACTTATTCTTCCTATTTTTCTTGTATCTTTATGAAGGGGTTATCTTACCCATTGACCCATTCTGATAGTCTGCTATAGCCTCCATGATCTCTTCTCTCTTGTTCATAACGAATGGACCATAGCGAGCAACAGATTCATTCAATGGTTTGCCTGCTATAAGTAACACATCAAAAGCCGCCCTTGTGTCACTAGCTGCCCTTATTTCGACTTCTTCACCATCATTATCAAATGTAATTATTTGTCCTCTGTTCGCTAGTTGTTTTTTATTATCAAAACCAAATAATCCTTGACCCCCAATTACATATACAAATACATTATACTCTTTTGGAACTGGTTGTGTTATACTTGCTCCTGGTTGTAGTGTGAAATGTATATACATGATTGGAGTTCTTGTTTCTATTACTGCCTTAACACCAAGTGCTTCGCCTGCTATGACTTTGGCCATAACAAGATTGTCAGCAGTTTTGCTTACTGGAATCTTTAGAGATGGAATATCCTGGTATCGAGGGTTAATCATCTTATCCTTCTTTGGTAGATTAACCCAAAGCTGAAATCCGTGTAATAGCCCTCCTCTTTGTGCAAACTCCTTTTCAGGCAATTCTGAGTGTACCACTCCAGCTCCTGCTGTCATCCACTGGACATCCCCAGGACCAAGTTTTCCAGCATTTCCTGTAGAATCCTTGTGTTCAAATTTACCTTCAAGCATATAGGTAACAGTTTCAAAACCACGATGAGGATGGTCCGGAGCTCCTTTTGCCTCTCTTGGAGCAAGATCCTTAGGGCCAATCTCATCTAAGAGAAGAAATGGGTCCAAGTCTGAAAGATGGCGAGTTGGGAATGCCCGGTTTACAATAAAACCTTCTCCTTCAGTCGTTTGATCACTATTCAAAACTCTTGAAATCGAACGCGTTTTACCAGAAGATAAATAATTTTGTTCATTCATTCTTATGATTTTTGACATTGCATAATAGTAGCAATAAGTCTATTTAAGTATGGTAGTATTATCTAACTTAGTCAGTATTTGATACATAACTAAGTAGTCTCAAACTAACCATGGAAGGCCTCCGATAACCCCAAAACTTTAAAAAAACAAAATACCGACGGATAAAGAATGATTCGTTGTTGCTGTTGTTGCCGTTGCTACTGCTGTCTCCTCCATTACTTCTAACTTAACATAACTGACATTCATAAGAATTTCTATGCACTTTATGCATCAAAGCTTGCATCAATTATAAATAATTTACATTTGCATAGTGATGGTAATGGAAAAAGATCAATTCTTCGACGTTGGAAAGGTAGATGAAATACCTGTTGGGAAGATGAAGCATGTAGAAGTACAAGGTAAAGAAATTGTAATTTCTAATATAGGCGGTAAATTCTATGCAATGGATGATAGATGTGGACATATGAATGCAGGACTTTCGATGGGTACTATTTCCAATGATGGTATTGTAACATGTCCTTTCCATGGAGCAAGATTCGATGCTACTACAGGAAAGAAAGTAAAGGAACCTGTTCTAACATCTTCACAACAGATGGAACCTCTACCAAAAACATAGCAAAATTATATGGAACAAGCAGGACAACTAATGTCTCATATCAAGACATATGATCAACAGGTCTATGAGATCCAAGTCGAAGGCGACAGGATAAAAATCAGGAAGAACGCCAATGTCACAAGTTGAAACCAATAAGGCAGTTATCCAGCGATATTTTGAAGCCTACAATACCAAAAATGAAACAATATTTGATGAAATAATAGCTCCAGATTATATCGACCATGGCCAAACCGCTTTTATGGGCTCTCCTGGAAGAGGAGTTACTGGAGCAAAGAATGACCTTAAGAATTCTTTAGATAAATTTGATGAGCTGAATCATGTGGTAGAGGCAATGATTGCATCACCAGCTCATCCGGATCTTGTCGGCGCATACTGGAGAGGATCATTGAGACCAAAATCGACCTCTGACACTCATCAAAGTAATGAAAAAATTAACCTAAGCGGTGTAAGTATATACCGCATTCAGAATGGAAAAATGGTTGAAACCTGGAATGTAATTGATTTTCCAGTAAAGCAAACTTAGCTTACATTTCTTCTAATAACACATTTGTCCTATGGCGAATAAATTCTGCCCTGCCTAGAAGTAGAAGTGGAACACCCTAACGCTCTCAAAGTAAAGATTGGAACTATTGAACCTAGGAACTGAAAGCAATCCCTTACGCAAACCTAATCCTCTCCTTAGATAGACAGCCTAATGAGAATTTGCTTTCTTTAATAATAATCTAATCGGTTAGTTTTTGCCATCAACAGATTATTTATCACTTAGATAACTTTGATTTTCGTATATGTGTCTGACCTTCTGCAGTGTATCGATATCTGTAATGTTTTTGTCACTTCGAATATTTTTTATCCTTGGAAACCGTAATGCAAACCCACTATCATGTCTATCACTTTTCTGAATGCTATCAAATGAAATCTCTAGTATTAATTCTGACTTTACGGCTATCTTATAACCGTCATCTTTTATCATGATCGATTTTAGTTTCTCTGTAATCGTGCTTATTTCCTTATCAGTCAATCCAGAATAAGCCTTTCCAATTATTTTTAATTGATTGTTATCATTTTCATCTCGCACTGCAAATGTATAATCAGATAAGACGCCTGCTCTCTTTCCGTGACCATATTCAGCGATTACAATAACGGCGTCGATTGTATCTAGCTCTTGCTTCAGTTTGATCCAGTAGCGTCCTCGTTTTCCAGGATGATATCGGGACTCTGGGTCTTTTAAAACCAATCCTTCGTATCCATCATCTCTACTTTTTTCAAACATCGCAATTATCTTTTGTGCTGTATTTACAACCTCTTGCTTTGCATTAATGATTGGTTCCCTAAATAATATGCTTGATAGAATTTCTTTTCTCTGTCTAAGTGGATTCCTGATGGTTTGTTCTTGATTTATGTATGTTATATCGAATACTATATACACTATGGGAACGTCTGTTAAGATTTGTCCTGTAACATTCTTTCTGCGAAGTCGTTTTTGTAATTCTTGGAAATGAAGTGGTTTACCGTTGCGAAGGCCCATAATTTCTCCATCCAAAATAAAATCAATGTTTTCCATTGATGATGATAATTTGCTATCTATTGCGGCTTGAACCAATTCGGGAAATACATTCGTAATATTTGTCATGTTGCGGGAAAAAAGCTTAACTTGTTGTCCGGACTTATGCATCTGTGCTCGTATACCGTCATATTTGTACTCGCAAATCAGAGGCTTTTGGAAATAATTGATAATTTCTTCTGCGGTGAACATTACATCTGCTAACATATAGCTTAATGGTTGAAGGGGTTTGATGATGGCAGTATGTAATAGTCTACTTCTCGCCAAGAATGCTACTTGAGATATATCGCCTGAAACGAGCATTGCTTCTCTGATTTTTTTAAGTTCCACATTGAACGCCATTGAAACTGCGACTTCCACTAAACCCTCTGTCAGCCCAATTCTCATTTCTCCGTTTATTACCTTTGTCAAGTATTTTGCTTCAAGTGGTGAGCAATCCAAAAAGAGCCCTTTTAGTATACTTTTCTTAGCTTTGGACGAATCAGATCCTATACTATCAGCTATCCCTTTAAATCGATCATGTATGATAGGTAGTGTTAGAGGCTGTTGCTCAATAAGTGAAGCAGTGTGCTTTTTTGATACCGCATACTCAGATAGAGCACCCATATCTCCATATTGCATATAGCTCTGTTGGATCTGGTCTTTATCTAGGAAAGATATTTCAGAAAGTGCTTGCATAATTGTGCCAAATCCTGCATTTACCACAAATTTTGACCCGAATGGAAATATTCTATTGGATAGAAATAGAACAGCTATGGATAAAGATTCATCATTCAGGGAGGATAGATATCTGGAGAGTAATCTTACTTTCATATTCTTGCTTCTAGTTATACGAATTTCTTCACATAGTTTCACAAAATGCGAAAAATTAAGAGAACTACCGGCAACAGTGTTGAACCGGAGTCACTATTCATTTCTACTATATTTGATTAATGGTTCAACAGATATTAATAGAAATTGATCTCATCATGCGAGACTGATGCAGTAATTGCATGCTATGGTGTTTTTAATTCTCTACATGTTTGTCTTTATTATCCAAAGTATTTCTTTTCATGAAATAAGTAATTACTGATCGAGGATTTTCTTCATATTCATTTATTAATATCCTCAAAGTTGTAATAATTAATTCTTCTACCTTTGGTTCTTTCAGCGTATTCTCTCGATTGAGTTTCATTGCAATAGACAAAGCAATGTCATATTGGGATTGAGTTAACCCGATCTTTATCGTAACCAATTGTCCAAAGTAAGTTACAAATGTGCGGTAATTATAGTATTCTCATATCTAATTAATTATCGAAAGGCGCAAAAGTCATACCTTATATCTTACTAGTTATACATTAACACTTTCATGCTCGAGGCTCCGTTCCTGCTGCACTAGTAACGAGTGCATAAATAATTTGATTTTATTATATTGCTAGGTGAAGGGAATGGTACAATTGAGTAAGGCATTATTATCTCCCTCACCTAGATTTTGTGTAATGAATATTAGTCAGCATAGTTTCTTTTCGTAATCAATAACTAACTTAGTGAACGCTCATATACGTTTTTTAATCAATAGATATGAATATTTTAAGAGTAAATTTATTAAATAATTGTTGGAAATTTACTGGTTGTGTTCCCAATATATGGATCAATTGCTACAGGAGGGCACTAAAACAAAGATATTCTTTTCAAACCTATAAAAAGGAGGCGTGCTGGGAATCATTAATTCAAAGCATCCTTGGCGTTTGTCACATATTTTGTAATGTAATGTCTAGATCGTCTTCAAAGTGCTTTAATAGTCTATTAAAATTATTCTTTATTTCAGTTACCCGCTTTTCGGTTTCAATCTTGAGAGTTCTTTTGTCAATTGAAGCATACGCATGAAAATATCCTCTTTCTTTCATGGTTCTGGTTTCTTTGGTCACAATACGTTGAATCACCAATCTTTTTAAAGACCGGAATACCGTACTCTTATCTCTGTCTACCTTCTTGGACAGATCTTCTAGGGAGATCGATTTAGGATGTATCTTGATCAAAAACAGCAATATTTCAAAATCTAGAGGTGAGAGATCGAATAAGTATACCAGAAGATCCTTTACTGTCGAGTTAAGACGTGTAACAGGGATTACTGATGAATGAATAGAAGTATTGATTGTAACCAGTCTCCTTAGGATGCATTATTGTAGAATGTATTTATAAGTCCTGTGTAAAAGATACTGTATATTATTGGATGGTTTTGCCTGTTCTACACAAAGCTATTAATACGGCTTACTTTTAGTTCTATAGTAATATAAATGAATTACGTAAAAGAGGAAATGTCTAGCATTGTAACTAAAAAGAGTAAAATTGCCTTCAAATATACACAAAGGCAGTCAGATGGCCTTTTAACGGAAAAGATTCTCTATGCTTTATCGGATAACAAATCTAAGTATCTGTTTAACTCTATCGCAATCATCTCAGATGTAGGAGAACAAAGTATTGATGGGCAGACCCTTAGGTCGCCTTTGAATCTAACTGCCAATCAATATTACAAGCGTATTAAGTGTTTACGCAATTTAGGGTTAATTAGTAAGAAAAAGTCTAAGTTCACACTCACTCTCTTCGGAAGAATAGTATATGAAGCACAGAAGAAAATTGATGTTGCAGTACAGAATCGATGGAAACTTGCCGCGCTCGATACGATAGAAAAGTCATTGCCCTTAGAGGGCATGCCTATTGAGGAGAGGGACAGACTTATCACTGCAATATTGGGGGACCGGGAAGAGATCAAGCAAATCTTACTGTACAACAGTAGTCATGATAAAGTCAATCGACGACGGTGACAGTGAGAATTTACTTGGCTTTTTTTATACATATAGATTATTTGATGATCGTGTGGGACTGCGTTAGTTGAAGGATATTCCATTCTTCAAGTTGATTTCTAGATTGCAACAGGTTTTGGAGGATTCACTAGTTATCAGTGCTCTTCTATTTCTTAAAAAAGGAACAAGTCGTATTACACAACTTTTTTGCGTTTCCTCCTAGTCCTTGATGTTATTATTCTTCTCTCTGGCAGATAGACTTACTCCAAATGGTTTAAGCTGACAAATCCACTCTTAATGGAAATGCCTGTGGTGTTCTCTGATGTTGGAAGGAGAGACATTTCATTTCTGGCGACTTTTACTATGTTCATGAATGCAAATTCAAGCATTACTCTTCCAACCGGCTTGCATAGTGACAGGAAAGCCGATAGAATTATTGAAGCTAGTAGGGATTAGGATACATTTGCCGACATCCACGCCATCTTGCTTAGTCTACCTCAGGCATAAGACAACTATAGCCAAATGGTTTAGTTACCGAATTACAGACTTCTATAAGTAGCTCTGCATATCTTCTTGCATCATAAATTGTCGCTTCTTCTTTATTTATAAGTTGAACTGGAATAGATCTTATTTTGGAACGTTTTTTATAATAATCCGTAATTATAAACTGTAGTATCTCACCAGCTCTTAGATGTATGTCACACTCAGATCTGAGTAGATCAACTGAATTCTTCTCTACTGTATCTCTATTCTGATACTCATCTGCATTCATTGATATTATTTTGGTAATTATTAATTGTTGAAGTGGTACTTTACCTGCTTTAAGTTGATGAATATAGTTTTTGATTACATTACTTACTTCCTGGATAAGAGATTTAACTCCCTTTATTGTATTTCCAGTAGCCATTACCTGCAATATATGTTTCTGGCATTTTTCAAAGAAGATGGGTGTATCATGTCTTCTTGATTCTAACCCTCTTATTTTTAATGAGTCACCTTCAAATGCTCCAAAATATCGATTTGGAACAGGTAATGTGGTATTTATTTTTGAGGGAACAAACGCTATCCATTTATAAATACCTTCAAACGACACTTTGAATCCTGTTTGTTTTTCTATATCTTCTTTTAGCAATTGACATAATTCTTTGCTATTGTTGTTATTGTTGTTGTGATTCTTTTCCTTAAATTGCATCCAAACAGAATCCACTATTCCATGTAATACTCTAAATCCCTGTCTTTCAGCAATCTTTATAACATGAGACAATATCTGCCTATCGTAAGCACAAACGGCTATATGCGCATCGATTCTTCCAAATTTCGCGTTATTAAATCCTAGATATCCAAATGAAGTTACTAGAATCCATTTCAATGTAGATTGTCTGGAATTATATTTCTCCTTTAGAGTATGGTTTTGAATCGAGTCCTTCAGTTTTTTGTAGAGTAAACGCTTCTCAAGTAATATTCTTAAAGATATGGGAATGATTCCTATTCTCTTAGAACATGCGTAGTTATGATCAGTATCATGCATTGTTAAGAAGTCTGTCTTGAGTCCAGTATTGCCTACATTATCATTAATACTACGATTAAAAGAAGTCGAATGATAATTACGATAGCAACAATCACAATTTACAGTTTCAGCTGAAATATTATACTTTCTCATTATATTTGGATATAGCGACTCAAAGTCAAATTCAGCTACTTGTTCGTGTACTCCTACTTCCGGTTCATATATTAGACCACCTCTATCTGCAATCAATAATGCATTCATTGATTTGAAATGCTCTGCGATCATAGGTTTCCACGGAATCAAAACTCCTTTTCTTGTGGCGTTATAAAATTGAAGACTACTAAGACATTTGCCTATAGAAGCTCTAGCTGCTGTATGGAGAGGCATTCTACAGATCCTGGCTATCTCATATAATCCACTTAATCCTCCACCAGTTTCATTTGACAATTCAAATGAATTCGATTGATCAAAATGTATTCTTCCAAATAGCCTTATGGTAGATGGTTTAAAATAAATTCGGCCATATGAAAAATATGATGTTCCTTCTTTTATAGGACTTTGCAATTTCATTGGGTCTCTGCTTAATGACAAATTTTTATTTCCATTCATTTTGGCTCTATGAATAAGATAAGGAAAAGTAAATGAATCTCCATCTTCTGTAAATATAAAGTCAGGATCTATTCTCAATATTTCAGCTTCTAATACATTCAGTATTTGCTCTTCAGAGTCAGAATCGATCTCAATATTTCTATTATGAATGTCGCTGTTACTACTACTATTATACCGACTATTACTACCGCCATTACCAATACTTATTGAAATGGATTTTATTGCATCAGAATACCCGATATTATTATTATTATTATTCTTTTTCTTGCTATTATTTGCATTGTTATTGTCACTACTACCATTACCACCCTGTCTTGTATTTACCTTTATGAGAGCAGTTCTAAACCGAGGAACGATATAATCTGTGTTCCATATATTATCTTTGTTAATTATCTTCTGTAATATATTATTCTTATCGCAATAGACATCGCAAAGAGCAAGTGGGAATAAATTATGCTCGTATAAATAAGCTTGTGCTGGAGATAAATCTACATTGTATAATCTATATTTTCTAAATACGTTACCAAATCTTTCTATACTTCTCGCTAAAGTTGTCGCTTTTGTAGGATCTGATAACTCTAGTCTTAGGACTTCTGATTTTTGACTATCAGTAATTCTCTCGTATTGATTTGTAAACTTATAATAGCTAACAAGTTTCATAGCCTTGTCATTACTGTGTATATAACGAAGTAGAGAAGTCAAATCCGATTTATTATCTGAAGCTACGTAGATCGAATGGTTCCATTCTTTATCTTTTACTCTTACAATATTGTTGTTACGTTTTTCTTTTATCCATATAATCATTGTCCCATTCAAAGGATATAGGTCGAGGATGTTGCCTGCAATTATTATTGTATTAGTAATAGAAGCTGATAGCATGTACTAGATCTCGTCTAATCTGTGATCATAAATCAACAGAAATCTATATGTGAGTACCGTATTGTACCTAATAACTAAATATGTTAGCTTATTATGTTAGATAATTTCGCTAATGGAAATTATAGAATGCATTATACCTACTAAAAATAAGCCAAGGATATACTCTATTTAATCATAATCTAGCAATCAAATGTTCTAAGGCGGCAGGCACAATGGTTGTGAGTGAAGCAACGAGGTAGGTTTGTGGTCAGCAAGCTTGAAGTGAGCTTAGCTAGTATTAGGCAGCTCATATTTGGCCAGCTTTAGCGTGTCGTCCTGGATCAGTCCTATCCCTGGTGCATAGAACTTGTACTCTTTCTCACCCGGTTCTAGAGTGGTAGTTTCTTCAGTCTTTAAGACCTGCTGGAATTTTCCAGCTGGGGTATCCATAACTTCATCAAGGCTCACAATTTCCGCCCTGCCCTCATCTATCCCTTTGGCAAGTTCCTGGTAATATTTCAATCCCACCTCAACTTTATCAGGCATGATCATTCCAGCTCTAGCATTACTAGTTCTCAGTTAAATCCATAGCCATGAGAGTGAAGATGTCATCTATTGCCTCTGGTGACAAAAACACGAATAAAAAAAATAAACCAGCATAAACTATGTTCATAACTTATCCTTTCTCCATGAACCCCATGATTTATCCGTTGTCCCTCGAGGCATTCATTACTGGGATTGACAATCAGAGATGTGAGGAAATTCTATCAGCAAGTGGTGGTGAGCAACAACAACTATGTCTTATGCGTGCACCTACACGTGTTAGGGTTTTGCCAAAGTCTCACGTAGAGTCATTAACCTAGAGTAACTGGACTCATTTGATATATTAGGTAAGAAGAGTTACTAATCAAAATGAGTATTAATGATAAAACGCATATCAAAGTAAGACGACAATGAAATGATTGGAGAATTGCAAGAGTAGAATTTTTACAAATTTCAGATTTAAAATGGGATAATTTCTGGAGGGTTGCTAAACGTGCCCCTCAATACTTCGTACACGGGTCTGTCAACTAATCCCATCACAGGGTATTCTAATTCTGTGTTAGAAAAGGTTAGAGTCATGCACTTCATGTATAAGATTGCTGTTGGCATGGTGGAAAAAAATATCATGAGGTGCATTTTAGGCCTTCCTTTAGATTATTGAGATTTTCTTTCATTTTGGCGATATAGCCAACTCCTGCATCTTGTTCTTGCTTTTCAATCCCTT
>WHTU01000077.1 GCA_009377575.1 Nitrososphaeraceae archaeon
GGATATAAAAAAACAGGAAGAAAGGAAACGTCTCTTATTAGAGGAACAGGTCTCTAATAACCCTTCACTAGGTTCTTCGTTTTATCTTGATGCAGTAGTAGACATTGAGCAGGCAATTAAAAGTGCTGAAACAAGAATTTGGAAAGCTCTGAAATCCGAACCCGAATTTACAATTTCAACAGAGGAAACTAAAGGTATATTGAAAAAACTAGCTAATTCCAAGGTTCCACTGGTTATTTTGCACGTAGATCTAGTCGGCTCTACTAGGCTTTCAATGAGCATTCCACTAGATAGACTAACAACAATAATGCAAGCCTTCACACAAGAGATGTCAATAGTAGTAAATATGTACGGTGGATACGTCTTAAAATATATCGGAGATGCAGTAATTGGATTTTTTGTTCCAGGTGGATCGTTGTATTCTAACAATGATTACCCGCACCATATGAAAGACAGATTCGATGGGAGATTCAATAGTCCCAAAGAAAATAGTTCTTCCCCTGACAACCCTGAGATGGGTGACGACAATTATTTCCTCACATGCATTAATGCAATAGACTGTGGTAGGTCAATGGTGAGAATCATTTTACAAGGAATAAATCCTATACTTAACCAGTTTGATTATCCTGAATTAGGGGTTCGGATAGGGATCGATCTGGGAGAAAACGCAATAATACAATACGGTTTTGATATCCACAAATGTGATCATGATAAATTAGTCAAGGAACCACATTACGATATATTGGGTCATACGATAAACATGGCAGTAAAGATGACTTCACTTGCTAGTCCAAACAGAATCGTTATCGGTCAATCAGTCTATAGAAAGCTAGCCGACAAGAAGCAACGCTCGAAATTTAGAATACTGAAAGTAAGACCTAGCTCATGGACTTATGTGGATGAAAGTAGTGGGAAAATGTATAGACTATTCATCGATATTAGCACTACAAAATAGAGGGAATTCCGATGAGACTTAATGAATAACACAAAATGCGACAATGTAGATGTAAGATTAGCTTAAGTATATAAGCCGATCTTGTTATCCCTCATTCATATGACTGACCTATTTTATGCAGACATTACGTACAGCGGGCGAGTCCTGCAGTTATAGAATCAGTCTAGACAAATTAAGTGGTGTCTGTTCAACAACAAGTTTTGTATGTTCATGCAAAACCCATGGATAAGTACTGGATCATTTCTGGACGAACATGTGGATGGACTGAGACCTGCTTGCTAATCTATGATACTTCGTCCGTAAATTCAGAAGAATCAGGTCTGTGCTCACACGGGTTTAAGCATGTTAGCATTAATGACAATTTATGATTTCGTATTAAGAGTACTTTTATTATATCCAGTCTTAGTATTCTGAGGTTGTGGGAGACAACAACAACAACAACAACAACAAATACATCCAGTCTTTGGTAAGTAATGCGAGAGTTGCCCGGCTAGCGACCATCGACTTTGAAGAAGTAAAGCCGCATATTGTGCCTGTCGTCTTTGTATTCGATGGTAACTCTTATTATGTTCCAATAGATAAAAAACCGAAAAGGGATGATGATCCTGAACAACTACGACGCGTAAGGAATATTCAAAAAAATCCGAATGTTGCGTTACTCATAGATGAGTACAAGGAAGACTGGTCAAAACTTTTCTTCATTATGATCCAAGGGAAGGGGTCTCTGATTGGAAAATCTACTGGACAGGATGACGTAAAAAAAGTAAGGAAAACCGAAGTGGTCAGCAAACAACAACTGGATCAGCATCAACACGTAAGAAACAGCAGCAAGTCTCGATACAACATAAAAAATGCTCAAAACTTGTTGTTAGAAAAATATCCCCAATACCAGAAAATAGGTGTGGGCCAGTTATGCATAATGATTTGTCCCGAAAAGGTATTTAGATGGAAGATGAGCAATAGCAAGCCTGGGTAGTTCCATTCAGTTTTATCTAGCAAGCTTTGAAAGTTGCTTCGTTATTCTAATCATACTGTCTATATCTTCCCCTATAGGCGTGAAATTATATCCAAATATAATATGACTAATTCCAACCGACTACCATCTGGCGTTCCAGGATACGGATTTTTGGTTTCATAGGATAGAGTAGCCTTTCAAATACCCCGAGGGAATCAAAACCTTCCCTATCAGCCTTTTTCGCAGTATCAACAATATTTTCTTTAGTGGCTTGCTCCCCGGCCTAAGGTAGAGTTAAACCAGTTTTCAAAATAATCGTCCTTCTAATTTTATCATTTAGCCTCTTATATTATCTATGTGCATATCGATTTGACAACATTCTTCGAGGCTTGAGTCTTCCTCAGGTTGTAGGGAAAGGCCTAATTGATTTACTCAACATACGGGAATTTGGACAATTTATCAAGAAATATCTAAGTCTAATTGTCTATTCGTAGACCTTTTGACTCTACTTCAGAGGCAAACTTGCTACAACCAAGTTCATTATGTCTTTTGCTAATTTTCACAATAGCATCTTTATCATAACCTCTGGCTCCCCACTTACATCTATTACAAATCCATTCAAAGTATTCACCCCTATTTTCTATGTTTGTGTTGTCTTCAGTCGAATTCTTCTCTCTAATATCTTTTCCGCGACTCTCAATCATATTCGTATCCCCACGTATAATAATCTCAGTACCTTAGTTTGAATTTATTGGTCTGTCAAATAATCTACGATAATCTTATTCCATTTTCGCTCGATTCACTACATCGACCTTGACATTGAATAGGTTTACTATACTCATTTCTTTTCTCGTGTTTTGACTTCGATCTAACAAGAATAATATTTTCAATCATATACTCCTTTTGTAGTTATTATTCTTGAGTTCAAATACAAGCTAATTCAACCGATTTCCGCGCATAGTCGCATCCTTCTTGAAATTTTGTCGTGAAAATTATTGTCCTTAATCCACTAATGCTTTTTGGTTTACGCTTAGTTCATATCCTCGGATGTTTATAGTACAGAATATGATGATTATCCCTAGTTTAGCTGTAGTGACAATCGTGTTACTTGGGGGAATGTCTCTCACCAGTCTGATCAAGGAAACTATAGTCTGGGCACAATACTATTCAGATAATGAAACTGGTTCGAATAGCGTAAACTCACAAGCAAAGAATTTGACAACGAATACAGCTGAAGTTACAATTGTCGAGGGGGCAGCAGCATTAGGAAATAAGGCATTTTCGCCTGATTCCACAAATGTCACGTTAGGGCAAAACGTAACTTGGACCAATGGTGATTCCCAATTTCATACAGTTACGTCTGGTACAGGTCCTGATGATTCAAATGTGGCAAATGAATTCGATTCTAAGGCTTTATCACCAGGTGAAAAATTTTCACATGTCTTTAACAACGAATCACTTGCTGGAACAGATTTACCTTATTTCTGTCAGATACATCCTGTGATGATAGGAACAATTACAATAGATCAAATATAATTTTGTGAGATGAGATAACCGGACATACTATTCTATCATCATAGTTCTAGTCTATGTGTACGTGCAATTATGCATCCCAATCCCTGATCCAAACCACTTTCGCGTACTAATTGTGTAATGCATCAAAGTACATTTAGAAAAAGTGATAGTAGCAACTTGCAATAATTGTCTCAGAAAAATGGTGCTCCATAGTAATACATGTCTGAACCTGAAAGGAATTCTAATATCAATTTCTTCAACACATACAGAGCAATCAAGAGTCATTCATCTATTTACTAACTAATTGTGTATGTTTGTTTCAATTAGACTAGGATCCTGAACATACTCAGTTGCCTGTTGAGTCAGGTCCTTAACCAGTGGTGTACTTACGTCTACGGCCCTATCAAAACCATTAATCACGCCTAAGGAAAATGTCTTCCATCCCAGACCGACGATTGCAAGGACTATTACCACTACTAATATGACAGTGAATAGACCCATTTGTTCACTACTTATACTGTGAATAAAAGCGGCATATATACATATAGTTACAGACTATGCAGAGGGAGGAGCTTGAACAGGAGCACAAGGCAGTTTTAACCAGGGTAAGTTTTGAAGATCAAGAAAAGGAGAAATCTGCTCAAGACATATACCATATAATCGAAGGTTGCCCGACTTGGTTTTTTCTATTCCTATATAATAAATGAAAAACATGTGTTACTTCATCTTATAGAATTCGAACTAGATTTGCAAACTATAACATTATGTATCCATATGGGTTGCACTTATGCAACATTTTCGTAACACATGTATAGAGAATTACAACAAATGAATTCACCAGTGCAACAATAACAGGTGGAATGGCGAAGGGCCAAAGTACTGGAAAATAATGAGCAAGGAGAGACCAATCAATCCGAGATATCAAGGATACTGCAGCTAAACAGATCCATAGTATGCATGGAGGTTGCTTATTTCAGGCAGCAGGCAAAAGAGCAAGATATGAAAATAAAAGACTTTCAGAGAGTATGAAAATGCCTTGTTGGATTAAACAGCATCTTAAGAGAAGCGTGGACTATCTCACAAATTAATGATAGTGTGAGGAGTGACAAGATAAAGCCTTTAGCTTTGGCAAAAGAATGCTATGCAATGAAGCTAGAGTTGCTTACCAATGCTACGGTAGTAGATAATGCCATCATGTTTGTAGCCTCACATGTTGTAAGGGCATCGAAAAAAGCCAATTCTAACGAGAGTCACTAGAGATGAGATAGATAATATTGGCAGTGACATTCAAGACCTGAGTAAAATGGTTTCCATATCCATGAGCAACAATCAACGTAACAACCAACAACGCTATTTTCCAGTGTGTTCAAAGAACGTAGGCACACATAATGAGCGCTGGCAAGTTTCTGTTCCTCAGGCTGTTTCCCTCAGTCACATGAGATGATCTAGTGAGTTCGTATGTTATAGCTTGTATTGTCATTAATTTTTCAACTTGTCGTGCTTCTTAATCGGTTGAAGAAGATATAGAGAATAGCAATTATTTCGAACCTACCAATAATCATATTTACCGATAATATAATCTTAGAGGATACACCCAAATCCAGGCTGGTAATTCCAGATGTTAGGCCAGTATTCGTCACTGCAGAAACTGATTCAAAGAAAGTATCGAAGAAATTGCTTCCATCAAGGTAACTTATTGCAACAGCAGATCCCAAAGAAACCGCTGGAAACAAGATAATAACAAATACTGTATCTCTCATTATTTTGTTATTGGGTGTTGTTGTTAGTATTGATGTCCTATTTGTTTATATCGAGTTTCTTTTTATTTCATTCCTATCGATCTTATCATTTGAAATATGAGATCCTTTTGAATCAGATATTTTATTTATCAGGTTATTGTTTACGTGGTGGTGACGTCATTGATATTGGCTGAGGTAGAGATCTCTTCCCTTTTCTATTATAGAATAACATATTCCATTTCAAAATAGTTCTCAATACCAGTATCACTCTTTCGATTTTAATTCCGCCCGCTGTCGAATATGCCATGCCTCTTATCATCATAACAAAAACTAAGACAATCTTTGCCTCAACTGAGATTGATCCAAGGTTTACTAATTGGAAGCCAGTGGTTGTGGATGCGCTGATTACATGGAAAATAGAAGTTATCCACCACTGTTGCTGATTCATTGCTGGCGGTGGGTCAGACAAGATCGCAAATAATACAATAGACATAGCCATGAAAGCAAAATATACTATTGTTGACGATGTAAGTTGTCGCGCCTTGATCTCTACTGAATAAACCGTAATGAAATGCGAAAGGAAGAGCAGAGAGGATCATTCCAATCATCAAAATTACTAACTGTTCAATATTATCGACTATAATAAACGTGGAAACAGGTACAAATCCTCCACCTGTAATGGTAGAAAAGACAAGGGAGATAGAATCAATTATATCCAATTCCCCAACATCAAAATAGTAAATAGCCAAGATCAAAGCAATTGTGTATACTGTGAAAATTACCGTTATTGTCTTAAGTAATTGCTTGAATCTAAGTATACCGCCCCCACCAAGAATATCTTTCATAGAAGCTAACTTTTTATCAGGATAGAACAATGCCATGAACAGATAAACAAAGCTTAAACCACCCACCCATAGAGTATAGGCTCGGTAAAATACAAAACTGGGTGGCAAATCTTCAGGATCAGATAGAGTAGACAATCCTGTAGTAGTAAAGCCAGAAACACTTTCAAAGAAACTATTTACAACTAATAACAAAGGATCGATTCCATTCCAGAAAGGATTCACATAGATATATGGAATACTACCAAAAAAGACTCAAAATTAAGAAACTAATGATTACAAGAATCGACGCCTATCTCAGATTTAGAGGCGTTCTTTCTCCATAAGCATTAAGTCCAAATCCTGTTGCTAGTAAACAAGTACAGCAGAAGAATATTCCGGTAGCTGATGTTACCTCTCCCATAAACGTGCTTATAAAGGCTGGAACTATCATGAGTATTCCGGCAAACTGTAATACGAATCCAAGATTTCCGATAATAGGTTTCGAATGCTCTCTTACCAGGGCTCTGTAAGGACGAAATGTCTTTTCAAGAACAGACGTCCTTATAACGTTAGCCAATGATTCCTGTGTTATTATGCCAAAAATCCTTATATTGTCTGTCACTGGGATTCGTTTAATCGCATTAACCTTCATCAGCTCCAGTGCATCCTTTACAGTCGCTTTGGCTGAGATAGTTATAACAGGATATGACATAATATCTTTAATGAAAATCTGATCCGAATCTTCCCCTGTCATGACAACCTTATCCAAGATATCGCTGTTTGTTATAATTCCACTGGGTTTTCCTTCATTGTTAGTAACAATGATTGTCTCAGCATTCTTTTTATTCATTCTCTTTACTGCATCTGCCACATTTGATTTTTCATCCATTATAACGAATTGTCCGTGTATGTAGGATATTACTGAACGTTCTAGTGGGTCAGATGTCATGAGCAGATGTGATGTCTAATTAATCTTTCTTCGTTCCGCCGAATATTTTCTTATATAATGATTTCCGATTCAGATAAGCGCGATCCACTTTTAACTTACCCGTTAAAGAGCGTCGTGACATTAAATAACTCGTGCGGTGGAGGCTGACAGATAACTTTGGGGTATGTGACCTGCGCTAAATACTTCCGCAGCGAGGACTCGCTCTTCGAGACCGATGGTGTGGGATTACGCGGCTTCTCAGGTGCCGGAAACTTGTGAGGCCGGATCGTTACGACAGGCGCTTTATCCGAATAGCCTAACTTTCCGGAGACTTCGAGCGGCAATTCGGGCAAGCAGCTGGTCTTCTCCAGCAGGATAATCATAGTCTAATCCGTCAAGGTTGTGGTGAAATATGAGTGTTATTGAGCGATAGACGTGAATCGATTCAGGTCCAAGCCTGCATTTGTTTCCGATATCAATCAGGCAACAACAGAAAAAGCTAATTCAAATGATATGATTATAGGACGTGAAGAAGACGATGATGTTCAAGGATCTGAAGAAAATCGTATCCATAAGAAATAATCAGAAGCAACAACAACAAACACAAACAACCAATTTTCAAATAGAGAATCGAACAAACTTTTCTTGATATGGGATATTGAACAACACAAAGCGGCAGACTTCTTAACAAATGAAGATTATTGCTTCAATCATGTCGCCGGGCTACCACCAAAGAATGGGTCACAGTCAGCCAATCTATACGAACCACAGCCTGGAGATCCAGATTACCCAAACGAACCTGTAGCATCACAACCATAAACCGAGCCAGAGCCCCATCTTGGAAACGAGGATCAGGATGAAGAAGAAAGTCAGGACGAGGACCATGACGGTGGCAACGCCAAAGAAGGCGATAGTTCGGGAATGAATGAATCGAGAGAAGAATAGAACGTAAAAACTTGGACGGGGAATAGCGTAGATCAATAGAAGCACCTAATAAGGTCTAAAAGCAAAAAGTAGATAGTGATTGACTTTCTGCATGAAAAATATGACGATTTGGATGACGATACGAATATACCTAAGGTAGAAGGGCAATATAGAAAAATATTAAGACTGACAATTGGAGCACTGAAGACGAGTCCAATCCAAGGTACGTACTGGTTCACTGATGATAGTCTTGGGAAACTTTTGAAGTATAGGCCTTCGATAAAAGACATGAAGCTGATTCTGGAGCCAATATCCAATTTGTCTAAAACGAAGTTTGAAACTTTGGATCTAGGCAACAGCATAGAGCGCTATAGATACCGCAGTACTCTTCAAAAGCGACTCATCGAATACTTCTTGGTGAAATATATTTTGAAAAACCACAATAATATTCGTAATAGTAGTACGACTTAAGGCTGGGAATATTTTATGATTAGTAATTAAAAATGTGAGCAGTAGAATCACAAGTCAAAGAACCACTATACATTAAAAATGGGATGGTGCATATAGGAGGGTTAGGTTTAGTCTAGATTCACTAGCGAATGATAGTAGTTTAGACTATATTCTAATTCCAATAGGAGATAAATGTATAGAACAAGAAGCAATAGAACTACCAATAACCAAAGCACTGTGGCAGAAGAACTTGTGCCCTCTTGTCCAGGAGGGACAGAAATAGATGAAGAATCTGAACTTTACGTTCCTATTCTTATTCAGTCGTATGCAAGGGATTCTGAAGAAACAATCATAACAATCACTTGCAAGACTACTAACGTGACGCAGATACACAGCGAAGGAAAGAGGAGCAGCATCAATGTATAGCAGGAAAAGCAACTTCCACCTCTTGCAAATATTTCCTTCGTGCAGATACTTCCTAATGTTATCAAAAAGAAGAACTATGTCATGACATACTTAGTAGCAAGCGAAACAGTTCTAATTGTATAAGGGGATTGTATCAGAAATAAATAAAAAGTTAAGAAATGAGAAAAAAATGTCTATTTATTTAATGACTTTGCCAATGCATCTACTGTATATGCTACTGTAAACTTTGAGCCATCCAACGTATGAAATGATAAAGCATCACCTGCAAAGTTTGTAGAGCCGGATGGTAACGATGTTCCGCTATCTGTCTTGAGGAGAGTGAATGCAATTGTTCCATTACCAACGGGTGCAGTTACCGGCTGACCGTGTTCAGCATCCACTGCGACGCTTGAATTGTAACTATGCCATAACTCAAGTTCAACAGGTTTGCTTGAAGCCCAAGAGATAGTGCCTACCCAAACTTTGTTGTCATCTCTTGCTGGAAGTACTTTCACTATTTGATGTGTTTCATGTATAGGCAATGTGCCAGCGTTTGATGCGGCAGTTTTCTGTGCTGTAAATAGGTCATCTGCACTAGAATTAGTGGTTGTTGGCAACGAGTTTACGGAGGTTGACTGTGCATATGCTACATTTGTTGCTGTCACTGTTGAAGTAGAATAATATAGTCCTAAACCTACTTCTGCCGATGCAAAGACGACTATGACTGCGATAGCAATTACAATTGCTTCTTTTTTCTTATACGCTTGTTCTCGTTGTAGAGAGACCATAATAGTACCAATAGAAGAAACAGTAGACAACAGTATCGCTGCCTGCAGAACGCCATGATTTGCAGAAGGCGGCTAAGTAATGTTAGTCGTGTTATTCGAAATTTCAGGGCCTATCTGAATAACACCATAAAGCATGGTTCATGTTTTGAACCACCAGTACAGGAGTTTAAAGGTGTTACGTCCATGTGACAGTGAAACGAGACTAAACAGTCTTCGCATGAAACTCAGTCGCGAACTACAAGATGACTTAAGAAAGGAGGGGACAGGGTTAAAGGACAGGTTTATTCGTGACTTTGAGCAAGAAATGTTGCTTGCTGAGGCGTTGCGAGCAGACAGGATCTAGTGGAAAGGGTTTACATAGATTGATGGCATAAACGATCCACAGAACTTTGAGAGATCTCGAATCGATGAGTGGCTGAGTCATTTACAAACCTGCATAGACCCTTTTGACTATTCGATGTGCATATGTCGATGGATAATATTCGTGACCGGGATGATTTCTATCAATAGTTGTTTACCCCCGGCCCCTCTATCGCAACCAGATGAATCAGACAAGGGGTAGGTTACGAAGCAAATTTAACGCATCCGTAAACCGTCGAATACCTAAGAGAACTTGTTGACCTAGAGTTGATTATTTTGACGGATTTCAAACCTTACACGATCAACCAGATTCTCACGACAACAATATTGATGATGCTTGTGACCAAGACGAAGTATAAGTAGCAGATGTTTTACCTGAAAAACAGCCGAAGATGGAGAAGGAGGGAGGAGATCCATCATAAGACGTAGATCAACCAGATGATGAAGAAGTAAATGGAAATGAGGAGGAGACATCAAGTCCTGATGAAGGAGGAGTAGATGATCCTGAGAGCAGACAAACAAACTCAAAATGAAGTATTTTATTATTACTACAGATCCCTGTTAACATCCATTACAGTACAACAATGACAGGACAAATCCGTTTCAAAGTTTAGTCTACCTCTGTAACCATAACGAGACCTGGAGGAAGATCAAATTCGGAACTCTACTCCAATTTTGCACAGATTAAGGCTTCAGCTACTGTATTGACGTTGTAACGTCTTCTCCTATCATGGCAAGGCCTTAGTGTAAAGGAGTAATCGGTCAAAAAGTTAGTAAGGGTCTTCCAAAAGAATACAATGCATGATTTGAGAGGCTCGTTAATGGCGCTCGAGAGGTCAATATTTGGGTTTACACCCTAACAATCGGTATACATGTATTCATGCCAGACATGTACGTGACGTTAGTGTAAGACGAATACAGTCCAATTGACGCAAGGCAGTTTGACTTGTGTCAACTATACTTTTAATCCCTTGTGTGTTTATATGTTATACTTGTCTGGTTATCGCCATGAGCAAATCAGAATCAGGAGAAATCCCGAAAGGAAGTGGAAGCGTAGTCCAACACATTGTCTATCGAGTACCGAAAAGGAATCATGACTCTATGCTACGGCTCTGTAAGGAAGCAAGTGGCATGTTTAGGGAGAACGGTGGCCTGAGTCATGAGGTTTTTCAGCTTAGCAATACCGATGTACCCCTAGGAGGCTTTGCTAGCATTGCTAATATTATATCAGCCGATAAGGATGAGGAAGTTTGGATGGAATTACTTCACTTCAAAGATCGCCAGCACATGAAGGAAGTAATCGCAAAGATGGAAAAGGATGAATGGTGTGAACGATCTTACAAACAATCTTTGGATTTGCTTACTCCTGGAGCAGTCTTCATACTGGGAGAATTTGACCGCCTCACAGGCTAGATTTCCTACGAAGGAAACAAACGTATTACTAAAGAAGAGAAGTATGGAGTATGGCCTACAGAATTGCTTGACTATCTGCATGAAAAAAATGAAGATTTAGATGATAAAAATGATGATAGTATGTCCATGGGAGAAAAACAATATAGAGAGAGGCTACGACTTACGATTGAAGAACTCAAAGTAAGCAAATAGGAAGGCATGTACTGGTCTACTAACGATTACCTAAAGAAAACTCCTAAGGTGTAGGCCTTCAAATAGAAGATGTGAAGTTGATTCTAAAACCAATGAGTTATCTGGTTAACTCTAGAAGACTCTTTACAATTATAATAGTTTGGGACGTCAGAAATATTTCGTTACTCTTCAACAGCAACTTATCGAATATTTTCTTGGGAAATATAGTATAAGGAGTAGCAGCGGTGAAAGCAGAAACAGGAGCACTAACAGCATAAAGCCACAACAATGGTACAAGTAATTGACTATACAAGCTAATAATCCCACTGATAACAATGCAAACGATATTTGGCTATGGAACCAGAGAGGAATGAAATAGAAGAGGAGGCTGCAGAAGCAGCTATCCAATCAAGAGGAGGAATCTGGATAAAGGGAGGAACTTCATATGACGATTTACTTCATGCATTTCGTATCTCTGCACTTCTGGCATTAAACTAACTGTTCACGATCGGTCGATCGAGCTGATTTAAATCTAATGTAGTTGAGTTATGAATAAATATATGAGTGGAGAAGGAGAACAAGAAAAAATATTCTGTCCCCAGTGTCAGCAACAAGGAAAGAGGAGTAAGGTCATTTTGTATCCAGGCCAAACAACACCAAAGATGAAGTTTACTGATGGATATTGGGATGAGAACGGGAATTTCGTTGAATTCAATGCTGAGATAAAAATGCCATGGTATATCTGCAGTAACGGCCATGTCACCCCACGCAGTAAGGAAGATAGATAGACCAGGTATTACCGCGGATTTCTAGTTTTTCTAGTTCTTAATTCCATTTTCCATTCTTTCTATGATTAATTGGTTTATTTCATGCTTTGAAGGAAGTAATGCAAAAGTCTGTCATTATAGATACTGTAATCAAACAGCTTATCTAAACTACTACTCCTTATCAAGTTGGTCTAAACTACTACTCCTTATCAAGTTGGTAAACTCGTTTTTTGCATATACTTTGAATGTTTCTTACTAAACTTTTCCTTGTCTTGTGGGTAGATTAGATTTTTCTATTTGCTTATTTGTTATAGCTATCCATTAACAGTTGGTATCACCTTCCATAATATGATGATTAGATTCTTT
>WHTU01000078.1 GCA_009377575.1 Nitrososphaeraceae archaeon
AAACTTGCAGAGGCGGCGAAGTCAGAGATTATGCGTATTACAACTCAAAGTCTAAATTTTGACCACTCGGGAAAGAATGCTTTTTATGCTGTAATAGATTTCAAAGGGCCGTAACAGGTCTTAAATCGTCCTCTAACTCACCGAATACCTGTAGATAATGTTCGCCTTTACGAGTTATCTCGTAGTGTTGAGTCGGCCCTTTATTAGACGGAATCAGCAATTCCTGGCTGATTAGAAAGTCTCTATAGTATGTGAACCGAGGCCAGTTTAGTTGACTCTGATACGCTAATTCAAATTGTGTGGCCTCTACTTTCGAAAATGCAGTCTGAAGTAACTGTTGGATGATTTCGTACTGCTCTCGATGCGTTTGCTGTAAAATCCTACTCGGCATAGGAATAACCAGTTAGCCAAAGCCAACTCGCTAACTATATGTCTTCAGGTTTCTAGAAATTTGAAGTAATCACTTCTGGTCTCAAGCCATCCTCAATCTCGTCGAATAACTGCAGATATCTTATGCCTTTAGGCGTTATTTCGTAATGTCGATACGGTCCAGCGTCATGCGAAATACGCAATAATCCTTGGTCGATTAGCCCTCTGAGGTACTTAACCGTCAGCCAATGGGTCAGACCTGCAGCATATCCTATACCGGTTTTATGTCTTCTCTTAATAATCGGATTATCATTGACTATGCGGAGAATATCGTAGGCAATCTCATATTTTGACCTGTAGGTTATGTATGTAGACCGCAGAAGACGTGAATAATAATACAAGTACAGATATCCGTTTTATCGTCAGCGAAACATTGTTGGGGAACTATAATGGAAGAATCTTATATAATCAAATCCTGTAACATACCTTCACCTGAGCTAAGAAGAAGATGAAATGGATAGCACTAACTTTAGAGACTTTATAAAGGAAAGTAACAACGACAAGAATAGCAACCAGGGAGCAATAGTAGAGTACCATGGTTGGCGTCTACTGGCAGACTAATGCCAAAACTAAAGCTATGGCACACGCATGAATCTCATTCTCTGAACTAGAAAATCGTAGCTATCGATATAAATCCTGCAGGCATAGATAATAGAAGAAGACTGCGTCTTCCAGGAGAATCTGCAGGTCAGACCTGTCACCTACCATTAAGATGCTTCTTCGCACATTGAATCTTGGCTGTGTGTGGGACCCCTGGCACACACACCTTCATATGTATTACCGTCTCCAAGTCAATGCCAGAACTGCAACAACAACACATTAACGCTGGTGGGTGGGGTGAAAAAATGTTTTAGAACTATAAATGAACGTTATATAAACAATGTTGCCGCTAAGTGTACTTTACAGTGAGATAAGATGAGATTCGAATGTATTCACTGTAACAGCGTGATGGATAGGACGAACTTCACAGACTTCATAAAAGAAAGCGACAATGACAAGAACAGCATTCAAGAGGCGAGAGTACAGTACCACACTTGGCGACTACTGCCAGGCTAGACTACCAGGCTGCTAGTGCCAGAACTGTAGAGACATCCTAAATGCATCCAACAGGTCATCATGTGAAGTAGCTTCCTTATCTAACGTACCATCCCTTTTTTCTACCGCTGTTTGAAACCGAAGAGATGACTAATAATCTAGGCTTTTGATATGGTTATGGAAGATATTGGAATATTTTGGTTGACAACAAAATTTAATTAAAACATCTTAGTACGTCAAGTGATTTCTATTTTTTGACAGGAATAGTTGGTACTCCCGAGTTAAATGTTGCTGCAAATGAAGAGCGCAATGATCCAGATGTTTAGAAGAGCACTATTCTGGAAAGATTATGAGCTCCAAAATTTCAGGAATTTAATGTTGTTGGGAATCCTCTTAAAGAATCGTGATAGTCATGGTCCCAGAGGGGGCTAGTCTAAAGTCTACGAAATCGCGTACGTTCAACATAAAAGCATCCTCACAATCCTAGAATTGTATGGAATGGTCTCAGTGGTATGCGTTAGGCTCTCCAGGAACAGGGATAGTAGCCCAATCTATAAATAGCAGCCTGAATGTTTTTGGCCGTTTGGAACTTTTTGCTAAGTCCTCTGACAGGAACATGTATCGGATAGAACAGACATCAGATAACGGCAATACTTGGTCTTCATGGCGTTCACTTGGTTCACCAAGGTTGGGTGACGATATTTTGGGCGCAGATGTTGCAAGGTACGTAATTGCTATGTAAAGTCAAATATGATAATTATGACAAACTAATCACCAATCAAACTCATAGGAAAATAACCACATATGGTTTACATAACCAACTTATTGTGTTATTTACTTAACTGTTAGATAACAATAAAAAATAGTTCATAAGAAAATAAGTAGAGTACTCGTGTTATCTGATGAAGAAATAAGAAGAAATATGACAGATTTGGTTAGTGGATGGGAAGTAAAAGATGGAATGATTATCAAATCATTTCAATTTCCTAGTTTTATGAATGCTATTGAATTTGTAAATGAGATTGCCAAGCTTGCTGAGAGAGTTGACCATCATCCTATTATTACAGTCAACTGGAAGACAGTTAAACTATCTCTAAAATCATTTGACGTAAAAGCTATAACAAACCGAGATATTACTCTAGCTAAGGAGATAGAGAAGGTAGTTACTAAAGAATATTAGCTCCAGAATTAAAGCAGATATGCCACGACATCCTGCTCACTTCCTGCATAGATGATATAACACAGTTTACTCCGATATCTAGCACCGTGCAGTTCTTATCTCCTCAATCTTATAAATTCCCGTAAAGCACGGGCTTCATCTCTGTATGCTCGAATAGAATGTTTGTTGCCATCCGGACAAATGAGAGTCACGGTTACGATATTTACATCCGCATCAGAAGCAAATACTGGTGGTTGTACGCTTTCTATTTTGCAGTCTCCTACAAGATATTTTTGTAATTCTAAAATTGATTTGAAAGTGTCACTCATGTGATTAAGCGTATGTACATAATGTCAAAAGTGTATATTAACTGTCTCTGCTACCACTACAAAAAGAGTAAAAATTTTGTAGACTAGAATAAAGTCAACGCGAGCTTCTATCGCAATATAGGAGAGAGCTGTTGAGGGGAAGAAGTTATTGGCCAATGAATTGGTTCACACCGTTGCAACACACACTATTCAGTGCACTGTTACAAGAAAGAATGGTGCAGATCGAAATTTGGAGCTACGGATCAGAATTAAATATCAAGAAATTATGGCGAAGATGAAGAGGATGAATATTACGATTAATGTCTCATGTCAGGCGGATGTAATCTTCCTAATCAGAAACGGGACAAGAGAAATCCAGTCAAAATATAGCTTCATATACAAATAAGAAGGCTAACCCATATCTTTTCTTAGTTGTTCAAGTAGCATTATTTGCCCATCTTCATTTCTTACGACATAATCTGAGAAGTTCACCGGCCATGGAGTGGGTACAGGATCATTTGCCAGTAGAATTACTTTCTTATTCGAGTTCTTCGCTATATACATTTCAATTCCAGTACCGTAACTTGGTCTACTTGCCACGACAATAATAACGTCTGCCTTTTCTATGTACTGTAAATCATGACTTACGATCTGTTGCGATAGCTCTTTCTTGTCCCTGAAATCTCCAATGTTTGAATAATCCATACCTTTATGAAGCAGATGATCGACTATATCAAACCCCATTCGACGAAGGGCAGTATACATTTGTCTTATTTTATCGACCCCTCCGTAACCTATCGATCCACATACCATTATTCTCAAGGAATGTCTTTTATTTCAGAGCTAACACTATAAAGTACATTCGATCTGCGTTTCAGTGACTCATCATTCACTCGCTAACTATTTGGTACAAATCTAGCTATGACATACATCGAATATGCTTAAGCATTGTTCGTAGATGTATTTCTCTCGTGAGGCCCGAATGATCTTGATATCTTTGTAAGGAATCAGCTGTTACATCTTTATGAGACTTTATGAACACTTTCTAGTATGGCTAAGGGCTTGAATTCAGCCAACCTAGATACGTCGGTAGCTGATCAGTTGCTTGAGTTGTCAGATACGATTTGTTCACTCAAGCGTAGACGTAAGCAAAAAATTCATGAACATATTATATATTTACACAAGATAACATCATGATGGCAGAACGGCTATTGCTCAATCCTTATATCATTTGGATCAGAGATCAAAAACTAATTATTTTCAGCCTACTGCTTTGTTTGCACTTGCTACGTAGAGTCACCTAGTGTCAGGTATGATTACATTCAGTTCTTTAGCCTAACCTCATCATCTCTATGCCAAACTGAGGTGCAGTCCCAGATATTATGATACCCATGATATAGCTTAAGCATATTATGCAGTCCGTTTTTAGATCTCTTCAACGGATGATAGAAAGAGGTACGTACGCAGAAAAAACGTACGATCGTATGGTCGTATGGAATAATGTTATATGGCCATTAATTTTAGAACTCGGTAGACCCAATTTTACATTGGATGAGTATCGCATAAGACAATATCAATACAATAGAGATCATGACTTGGGCGTATCAAATAATAGGTTATCCGGAGGATTGAAATCACTCACTTCAAAACAAATTCTTAGAAGAGATTTGAATAAACAGAAGAGTAAACAATCATATTCGATTCATTATCGATTAATTCCATATATGAGAAAACGAATTAATCTAGAATATGGACTCGCAGTTAACGAAGTGTCCCATTTCAAATAATAACAAACAACTCTGATTTTCAATAGTCGATGTTTCGCCGGCCGTTGTATATACTCTATTATTATGTTGGATGAACAGGTGTACCTATCATAGATTTGGTATGGCCTTTATCTATTGGAAGATTTCTAAAAACAACAAATATTTTACAGAATAAGGAGCCTAAATGTCAAAAAATTCTTATTACTGAATCTGATAGCGTATATCCAACCCTGCAATTTTATCTAGACGCATCTATTTTGTTTAAAGTAGAGGATGATACAAGACGCATCCCAATTATTAAATACTAATCTTGGTTAACTATATCTAAATTAAAGTGATGCTATAACCATTATGAAAACAGAGCTACTCAATCCTACAAACTTCAATCTCATGGTAAGCCGGCTTGGAGATGTACTAGTGAAGGCTATCGACAAACCATTAGGATACGCTATAAATTGGGGTAGAGTCTGGTCCTTGTGGCCAGTCCATTTGGAGACAGCGTGTTGTAGTGTAGAATTTGGAGCCGCTTCAGGTCCAAGATATGATGTTGAAAGATTTGGGATTATTGAAGCTTTTGGTTCACTTAGGCAATGTGATTTGATTGTAGTTCAAGGAACTGTGACAAGAAAGATGGCACCTAGATTACGAATGGTGTATGATCAGATGCCTGAGCCTAAATATGTTATAGCAATGGGCGCGTGTGCTATCACAGGAGGCTTATACATAGATTCTTACAATGTACTTCCTGGTGTAGATGGAATTATTCCAGTCGACGTATACGTTCCTGGCTGCCCTCCACGTCCTGAAACATTGATACAAGGTACTATGTTACTGCAGGAAAAGATCAAAAGGTCGAAGATTAAGTAGACGGCTGGAATAGATCAGCTATAACTATCTATTAAAAAGTGAAATGATTTATCAGGTGATTTATCTGAATAAACCTAAAGTTCATCTTCATAATTTTTGCGCGCGCATAAATGAATAATGCAATACACTCTTCAAAAAACAATCTAAACACTGACATGAGGTTATCTCAATTCCAAGTCGTGAAGTTTCAAATTTAGAGATTTAGCAAATAACTACTAATTCCAATAACATAGAAATCCACGCCAATAATCCAGAAAGGTGTACTGGTTAAATGATTCATACTGACTAATGAGCTGTCTACCATCCATGCATAGTGTACCAAACACACAGGTCCTTTGGTGCGAATCAGTCATTGTTACAATTTGTCTGATTCTACCTGCAGTTCACATCTTCCTTAGAACCGAAGATTCATGTATGAAGATGGATACATCTACAACAGTAACAGGTTAATGCAATTGCTCCAGGTATTATTGATTCTGATATCAGTAACGAAATATTAGAAGATAACGAAAAGAAAGAACAAGTAGAACATGAAATACCATTACAAAGAATAGGACGTGCTCAAGAGATAGCAAAAGTTGCTTTATTCTTAGCATCAGAAGTCTCAAGTTATGTCACGGGCACCATGATTTATTCTGATGGAGGTTTATCATTACGAGATTCTAGATAACCTTAGTTATAAGGTCGAAGATAAGCTGCGGGCATGTAACATAAGAAAATATCGAGATCAATGTTTGAAGCGAACATCAACAAAGGAGTATACAATATCAAGAGGAATCTCCTTGAAAATGAAATAGATCCACGTAAAAAATATTCGCATAAGAAATCACAACCTCTAAATCTAACTGGTGAATCAAATGTGACGTCAGGTATACTAATCAATTAGTGTAGATTCAACTACAGACGATGATACTTTGAATTTTTGACCGTGATGACTGAATGTAAAGGAGGATGAATCATATTCTCTATTTTGTGATAGAATCCACCATCCGGCTAGTCTATCAGCTAGTTTGGATTTTAGAATATGTGCTTGATATTGGGAGATTAGCATATTCCCTACAATTCTTTCCAAATCAAAATCTCTATAGCTTTCACTTCCTTCATTCTTCCGATTTTTGTCGGAGATTGTTTTCATCTGATCAATGTCAAATATCTTTACGAAGATATTTTATAAAAATGTTAATCTATCTTGATGGAAACTAGACAGCAAGTCAGCAGCTTCCACTTTTGTCAATATGTTATGGAAAACATAAGATATTACTGGATGCTATTCATTGGCTATCTAAAAAATACTTAGTTTATTATTCATCGGATCAAGTAATCTGGTTAGTTTATCAAATTTGCATTTGTGTTTTAATAGGCATCGAGAAAGAAACAGTCAGATTCCTTTATTGAATTCAATGAGTACTCTCGTGATCTTCTAATTCTTCACGAGTTTGAAATTCTCGACCACAATCTACGCAAGAAAAAGCCGCATACATCTTAGCATCTATATCATCCGATTTTTTATCACTCATAATATTTTTTATGTGGAATAACTATAAAATGATATGCAGAGACTGTTAGAGCTTATCGTCTTCGTAATCATTGGTGCAACAATGGCTAATCTTATGATCGGTAACCGTACATTAATCGAACAGGACATTAACGCTTAAAATATGACAAATGCTAGCAATTTGACCGGAGTTGAGAACGACAGTAATAGTGCAAGCGTAACAGCGAGACTGAATGTCTCATCGCCTGAACCTGAGCCCGAAGATTATCCAACCCCTATCCCAACTGATGAGTAATCGAAGCGGCTATATCTGCTCAAAAGTTCGTACCTCCACCGATTGATATTCAGCCCTCTACATGTAGTTTATGAAGTCTTATCTGTAGAATCTACTACTACTGCATTGGCATGTCTAGAACCAACAGAATTAATCTTAATCTTTATATTTTTGTCTCCTGCTTTTGCATTTTTTACAAAAACTACTAGGTATCCTATTCATGTAACACCGTCTCCTGTTCTGCCTGTATCGGTAATATCTACTGTATACTCTTTTCCTATTTCTACAGGTTTTGAGAAACTACTGTTAGTTGGTCTTCCAGAAACTCCCAGTACCCTGTTCGTCACTCATTAAAATCCAATAGAAGATTATGTATCATGATATATAACTAATGTATTGGTCTTGACTGAATCGGTGCTTTGCCTATATCGAGTCACTAAAAATGTTATATCTATTCAATAGATTAAATTCTGAGATAAAACCAATATTTAACCTGCATTTATATAGATCTTGTTGAGCGATAAATTCACACAGACAACGTTTAAATAAACATATTGACTCAATGAAGCGACGAAATCTTATGGAAAATATCAGACTTAATATAGCATATGATTTGCGGCTGAAAAAAGCCAAGCTCTCTTCTAACATCAAAGAAAATAATGAAATATTGCAACCTATCGATAAAATCTATTTTGTAATTTGTAATTCGTGTTATTGGTGTGTATTTTATTTCGGTGTTGACAACCTGGAATCTTTGTCTGCGTCATCATCACACGTTCTTGATTGCCATGTTTGCAATTCCCATAATACTGAGTTAATGCCCATTTCGACTGACGAATCATTCAGAATTGAATATAATGTGACTAGAGGAATGGAGATAGAATTTTACAGGAGTAATAACATTGTCATTAGACAGCATTCTACTCATGAGTTCCAGACACCTCAAGTGTCAATATAGTAGACACCAAACATCCCCGAGTCAGGTACTGATAGACTTTAACATAGCTAAAGCAGTTACATTCTGACCATTTAGTAAATTATTATTCCCATACTGCTACCACTTCCATATTCGCGATGGCTATGACTTTATTCTGAACATGTTGGACATACATATTAGTCATTTGGGTCTGCCAACTCCATCTAGAAAATCTGCTATTTCGTCGAATGTCATGCCAGAATCATTAAGTCTAATGATTATATCTTTATCAATTCCTGCATGTCTTAATGCGATTAATTCACCTAATAATTTTCTAGAAGCCTATAAATCATCTTTGCCATTCCAACCATGATATGACATAATCAGACCAATAACACATCTTCCATTACGTCCATCAGAATACCGCTCTATAATCTGCGTGAACTTTTTTCCGTATTCGCGTAGAATTTGAGAAACAGTCAGTTCCAATCTTAATAATTGCTGCTGCTGCTGCTGCCTCATCGTACCAATATTATGATCAACAATGTATTTAGATACTGCATTCACTGTCTGCAGCTAGCTTTGAGAATCAGAAAATAAAAAAAAGAAAGATTACGTAATGTTGGCTTGTTAATTTTCGGCCTGTTGTGTGCCACCATTAGCCGGAGGAATTAGTACTAGTGATATCTAGCAGCCTAACACATCTTTTTAGATCTATCTTTCAAATATGCTAGGAATGTATTGATAGGGTAAATCAAAAAATAAGAGAATAGAGATTTCTTTCTGATTACGATATAAATAAAAACCTACGCCGTATCTGTTGAATCTGCTACTACCTCTGCAGTAGCAAATCTACTAACCACCGAATTAATCTTAATCTTTATGCTTTTGTCTCCAGCTTTTGCATTTTTTACAAAAATCATTAGACCTCCTATTCTCGCAACACCCTCCCCATCTCTGCCTGTGTCAGTAATATCTACCGTGTACTCTTTGCCTGTTTCTACAGGTTTTGAGAAGCTGTTCGTGTTCTGTCTGTAACTCATTAAAAGTCATAATTAGTTAGGCATTATAGTAATATGAACTAATGTATCGACCGTGACTAAATCGGTGCTTGATCAGTCTTGATCTGATATACTTAAAGAGTACAATTATAGTCATTGCTCTCACATTATTTTCAATCATATGGCCGACAATGAACAAATTAATTGCTGTTAGCCAGAAAGTCAAACTCAATATAGTATCTTGATCATGGTTTCCTATCAATGTAAATAATGCAAAAACAATCCAATGAGATGAAGTATTTTATTCAGTGGATGCCTGTGTGTACATAAATATCCTAGGCATGACCTGCATTCTACAATCTGGTGACTAAATTTTAGTCAATAGAATATCAAAGTATTTAATATGATATATCAATAAAATAAAAAAATGGATAATGATTAAGTCAGTGTCCACAACCACAGCCGCTGTGATGGTGCTCTTGATTTGCAGAACATGATGGACACAAAGCTGTTGCTGCATTTTCTGCTACAAATGTTGTTCCACATGAGCTACATGTTACTTTTTGAAATTCTTGCATGTCGCAAGTCGTTTTCATTACAGTTATTAAAATCTTCGTAAATTATAGATTAGCTTCATCGGCCGTGGGAGTATTAGGAGATACATCAGATTTGTTTGCAGCTCCAATGTGTTCATGATGTTTGTTATTACTGTCATCCTGGATTGTTGAAGTAGCAGAAAGTTTTTCTTCGCCGGCTCTTTCCGTCACACAATCATTGCATATCCATGAACCGCGAGTGTATTTGCCCAATTTTACTTTTCCATGGTTTTCAATTTCTGTTTCTATAGAATCCGTAACAGGCGAATTACATTGGTCACATCGAGGTAGGGAATTTATCATTGAATTGAAAATAGTAGTGGCTGCAAATATTAATTAAACCGATCAGAGCCCGGACTATTTCTCATCGTAACTGTCGCCCAGCTGTTTGGATTTAATTATGGATTTCAGACGACAGATGATTTTATGCTGTGTCAATAATAAAGCCATACAGTCCCTCCTACTAACTGTTGCTTGCTATAGGCTTTATCAGATTTCCTAACTTCATTTCCGCTAATACTAATACCTTCCCCATCTTTAGCTAGAGTAATGTTGTAGCCAGGATTGTCTTATTCTGTCGTTACTACTGCCATTGTATGTGAAGATACAAACCTTAAAGCATCATCTACTATTGTAGCATACCCTCAAACTCAAAGATGACTGTTCAGATCAGTTTTGCCTCAGAGGGAGGATCTGGAACACCTGTTCCAGATTTATCAATCGAAGTTGACGGCGTTGAAACTTCCATGACGAGAGTCAAAAAAGCACGTATTCCAATTGAGTACAGTCCAGAAAATAATAAGATTTGTGCTTCAATTTGTAATGTTTGTGCAATCACTAATGATTGAAAAGACGGAGATTAGATTTGCTATGAGTTGCTGCTGTGGTGAGTGTTATCATAATGATAGCGCCTAATCGTATCCTTTTCATTCATTAGATAATATTATCAGAGCGTTGGGTATTGCAATCTAACTTACAATCTATCGGTTGTTAAATCGGATAAATATCTGGATTTGTGCTTATGGTATATTTGCTACCTATTGAGGGATCAACTTTCATATCCGATGAGTAGGATATTGATTCTGCATATGCTTCGAGGTCTCCTAGCGCCTCCATTTCCTCCGTTATGCTGTTATCCTTCTTTCGTTTCATGTCTTCCTTTTGTGCTATTTCTGCACCACTCATATTGAAGCTCCACTAGGAATATCTGTCATTTAGCCCTTTTTGGATATCAACCTCGCCAAAACCGCAAAGGCATTCCGACATCGTGGATTAGGTCCGTCTGCTCTGTAGATCATGATTCCTCTAAACGACAGACCAGCAGCAACATTCAGCCAAAAGCATTAATGCCATAACTGAAGGGACATTCTGGATGCGTAGAGAGCTTACAGATGGTTTTCCGTAGAAAGATAAATGATAAAGACCTTGCGGAATCCAGATCTCTGCTGGCGTCATCCAAATCTGTTTATTGGATCTTGCTATTTGTGTACTTCACATCTTAATTAGAACTCATTCTACTCTATATTTTTGTACGGCACGAACTACTGTCGTGCAATCTTGAAAATTTTGAGTAAAGGAATTTAATTATTTGTATGCCATATGGTGCTGATACAATTATTTTTGAAATAGTATGCCCTAAAGGTAACAGCTCTATCAAATCGATAATAGCATCTTCCCCACTTCGTATTTTACCTGTAGGAGAGATCAAGTGAAATGACTTAAACCTAATAGATTGCGGAATTTGATTAAGAAATCCGATGCTGTCTGCTTCTATCAGAGAAATGAAATCTATTCGTTTATGTCTATCAAGAATGCTAATCGCATCTTTGAACCTCGTACAAGGACCACAATCAGCATCATAAACCATTATGTGGTTAGACATTATGACTATTCTTATTTACTTATCATTTTATAAAAATGTGATTGACTTGAATATTCATTCTTTCATTGTAACAAATTAAGAAAATCAATTATTCAATATTTAAGAAATATCATATTATTAATTAGATAATCAATCCTAGCTACTTTTAATATGTCTTTCGAGCCTGATCTTAGTCTAAAGAAGTCAAGATTGATCTAGCTTCAAAAAATATAGTAGATATTGTTAATACCCGTATGACTACGGTGCTATTATTGGAGGGGTTGCCATTCCGCTTCCCGCCATATCAGTACCGGCCATATTTCCTTCTGTAGCATTTCCTCCGCCTGTCATATTGTCGCCTTGTCCAAATACTGGTATAACCGTTGATGTTCCTAGTGCTGATGTAACTAGTATTGCTGCCGTTAAGGTTGCGGCTGCCGCTGCGAAAATTGTTGTCATAGCAATTCTTCTATTTATGATCAAGTTTATTGTACATCACTAGAACTATATTCAATATAAAATTTTTAGGTATATTATTAGTGGAAACTGTTTCTAGAACTGAGTCTTTTGACGATTATTTCCCATGTACGAGAATTAATTGCAAACTTAGATGCCTTAATGGAGAATCTATTACTAAGTTGGTAATCCAAGTTTGAATCTGCTTGACTTTGACTTTGTTCCTAACCTAACCTACAGATCCTTCCATTTCGAGCTTGACCATTCTGTTCAGCTCTACGGCGTATTCCATAGGGA
>WHTU01000079.1 GCA_009377575.1 Nitrososphaeraceae archaeon
AAGCTCCTAATTTCACTGCGGCCGAATTAGAAAATCTACCAGAATTATCAACCCCCGGAACGTTATGCTTGTACCATGTAGATATCCCTCCACAGAATGTTACCGTTACTGACATTGCACTTCAAAATCCTGGAGATTCTGACGAAGGGCTTCCAGCGGGCAGTACTGTCGTAATTGGCGTCAATGAAATAATGCCTGGAGCAGAACATCACGAGGAAGAATAGTAGGAATGTAGCCAAACAGGTATTATCCCATACCAATTTTTTTATAACAGCTTTCAACAAATATACCATTATCTTCCCAGCCATAAGCAACATACCACTTTATACCGGTCATCAACGGTTTTGTTAAACCTACCGAATGTATGATTCATCAGAACATTCAGTTAATGAATAGTTGGACTATGTACATTAGATGTGTAGATCGTGAGATTTATCATAGTGATTGCAAGCTCAATAATCTGCAGAAAGGCTCTGATTGATATTGGACACACATCCCTTAAATATTTCACTTCTCAATATCTGTAGTGTATAATCACGAAATAATTACCAGGCTATATGTTGGAATAATTTTAGTAATCATGATAACAGTGGGTTCCACAGACCATTTGGCTAAAATTGACGTGTATGCGCAATCAATTTCAATGATGAATAATAATACCGCTGCCCAACAGCAGCATTCGGCACATACTTTTGACAATCTCATTGTTTCAGAGCATATTCCTCTTGACGGACAGCTAGATAATGGAGATTACATACTGTTGATTGATTTTACTCCATTCGCCACGAGTGTAGAAGGCCATAGTCATATTGCCTTGAAAGTTCCATGTGAAGAAGATGCAAGTCAGAAAGTAACAATAATGACAGGTATTGCTCCAGATCAAATGGGACATGGATGACCGAGTTGCAGAGATCGCCAAACGACTAGATTAGGTGGAAGGAGATCGTCCGTAGCTGTCCTTTGTCTTTTCCTTGCTCCATTTGTGGTTCAGTCTAAATCTCGGAGGGCATGGGCAGCGACAAACTCAGCAAACGGGATATTGTACAAACCTAGTAATAAGTTCCTCATTTCAGTACCACTCTATGCCCAGAGTCTGCTAGTGAGCCATATCATATTCTGTTATCTCTTTTCAGCAGAAAATAATAATACTATGAAAATGAACTAATCATACCATTCATGCACTATCGAAGTAGCCGCCATTCCGCCTTTATAAGCTGCTTCAAGTGCTCCCGAATAAGGATTTTGAACGTCTCCTGCAGCAAAAAGCCCTTTAGCGTTTGTTTGATGCATTTCATCTGTCTTAACATAACCTTGTTCATTTAATTCTAAACCCAAGTTTTCGACAAGTCTTTGAATTAGCGGAGATAGTCTTTTTGAAGGTATCCAAAGAAGTGTATCAACTTCAATTTTTTCGCCTGACTCAAATGAGATTGATTCTACTTTGGTATTAGTATGGTTTACATTTGTGATAGTTCCTCTATAAACAGAAATATTTAATTTGGACAACTTATTCTGGTATGATGTCTTTATCTCTATATTTGGAGATACGAAGACTTTAATTTTGGCGGTCCAATTCTGTACCATCTTAGGAAACCTCTCAAGTTCCATTTTAGAATTCACCACAATACCCCAGATGCGGTCTCTATTTTCGTAACCATCACAAAAAGGACAGGGAATAATCGTATCTGCCCAACATTCTACAAATCCAGGGATGTTTGGATATACATCATAGTATCCTACTGCAAGAACAACATTTTTTGCTTTAACTGACGTTTCATTATCACTTGTAATGAAAAATATTCCGTCTTCCTTACTGACATTTACTATCTTCTCCTTGCGAAATTCAGCAGAATCGTATTTGTCGATCTGTTTCCACGCAAGTTTCCGAATTTCTGATGGTAAGAGGCCATCTAAACCAAGAAAATTATGAACACCATGAGAAGCTGCATTTCTCGGAGGTTCTGGATCATCAAAAACTATGATTTTTTTTCTTGTGCGAGAAAGAACTAATGCAGCTTGTAATCCTGCAGGACCTCCTCCCAATATTCCAACATCTACTTGTTCGAGTCCATGTGTTCTTTCATTTCCCATTCTGTTATGTCAAGATCTATTAGTAATTGAATTACTTATCATTGATGGTAGGGTATACACCTCATCGAAACTCCAAATACCCTGCTTCCTTTACTAGTTGCACCGTTTCCTCTCCTTCATCGGCACAATGGGTTGCTACCGTAACCTTAACTTCTTCTTTCGCAAGAGCAACAGCGGTTTCCCGTCCAATACCAGCACCTGTAATAATTGCAACTTTTTCAGTCAGCATCTTTGTATCTCGAATATCTGTCTCGCATTATTTATTATTGGTTGGCTGACCGTCGGGCTGGCTCGGTAATATGAATATGAAAATACTCATCTTCATTAGTGTGCATATTATTAATGCTCGACGACAGGCTAGCAAAGGTGCTTCGCCAAGGAGCACTATGTTGGCTTTGAGGAGGGTCATCCATAGCAGCGGACTTTTGTGAAGCACATTATCAAATCATGTAGAAATGGCTGGATAATGGAAAGTCCAATGAGGCAGCTAACAGATTCAAGGATGAGGATAAAAAACTGGGCAAGGCAGCATCTGCTCGTAAGGCTAACGAATCAGGTAATGGTATTATGGATGCATAACAGTAATGTCACTAAATGCCCAGACTAGTCATCATTAAACCGCTTGAACAGATAGATGTAACTAGGATGATTCTAAATGCTCGTAAGCGCTTATTTGAAAGCGAACGGGGTGTAAGCCACACAAAGAACTTTGGCTTTGGCTATTACCACAGGATAGCATCACTAGAACCAAAGAACAGCAAAGGGGTATTGTGTCATAATTGTCGATCAATCATTAGACTCGGTGAATCATTTGCCAAGAAAAGCAGCAAGGGAAAGCCTTATCATCTTGGATGTGCTAAGCAGTTGAACCTTATCTAATCTAGTCTAAACTAAGTAAATAAAATAATGTTTAAACGAACTGGATGTATATTAGTAAATGCTTCAGTCTTGTACTCATCGTTCCAAGTCTGAAGTCCTGCTACGAGAATTTCTTCTACGAGAACAGAGAAAGTGTCTTGTAAAACAGCAGAAGTAGACATCTGTTATAGGGCCCTGGCTACTGTTATTCGCGCAAGATGGTAACAGCAGAGCCTTTACTTTAAACCTTATTATGCGCTTCTCTTACAGCAAACACTTTCGGACAGGTTAGACTTTGAGACGTTCAAAATCCCCCACGATGAACTTAGCCCCTGGAGGCAGTAAATCCATAGATTGTTTCATCATCTCGCCCGCTCTTTCGTCTTTTTCCATCTTTGCCATTACTTCTTTCATATGCTGGTTATCTTTATAATAAACTGACTCCAACCATACTTCCTCGTCTTGATTGGCTGAAACGGTGCTGGCAATATTTGCAAACCCTTCCATTGGCACATCGGTGTTACTGAGTTTGAAAGCGTCATAATGCAGAACACCATGTTGTTTGAACATATCGCTGGCTTCCTTACAGATCTTCAGCATAGCATCATGATTCTTCCTAGGTACTCTGTAAAGAATGTGCGAGACCAAACTTGCATCTGTCGAATTGTATCTATTCATGAACATAATTGAAAAAATTATGTTATATAAGTATACAAGGGATCGAAAGTATAGTTAATAACAAACGCATGACAAACTCTGAAATACTTATCTTCATTGTTGTGCATAATTTAGCTGTTCGAAGTCAAACGAGCGGCACCATGAGTGCTTCCATCCAAGTGCATCTTTCATTGCTATGAAAGATGATTTCGAATTAGCATCTAATGCACCCTTGATTGCTTCCATCATTGTCGCAACATGTTCTGTTCTGTCCCGATTCCTCTCGATCTCTTCCTCGAGTCTGGCAATCCTTACATCCTTTTCTATCTCTAACTCGTCAACCCGTTTCTTAAGACGGTGTGTCGGATCAACGGTTAGCGCTTCTGCTGCATACGTCATGTAATCCTCCAAGATGTCAGATTCCGCAGGCCGATAATAGTGTCCAGATACTCCGATATCGTGTCCCAAAAGCATTTTAACATTGATTGATTTCATGCCTCTCTGTTCACAGGTCGACATGAATCCTTTTCGAAAGGCATGGCTACGCATAGCCTCAGATGTCTTTATTCCTGACTTCTTCAGGGCTTCGTCTAATATGTTCATAGTAGAGCTCTCCGTCAGGAACTTTGGTGCGTTTATAGTGAAAGGGTCTAGTTTGTTAAAGTGCTTCCTGAATAAGGGAGACTTGTCCTTTAACTCCTCACCATATCGCTTCCTAAAGTTCAGATACTCCTGGATAGTATTATAACATTCAGGTGTACAGAACGTGTAATATTTATCACGGGTTCGGGCGTAGACCTGGACCTTGTATAAATTCCAATGTTGGAAATTCACAGGAGTTAGGTCGCCTATCTGCATAGTATGAAGAGCTCCAATCCTTTCCCCCGAACTAGCAAGAAGGAGTATGATAGCCTTACCACGCAAATCACATACTGAAAGCACTTGTTGGATCTCTTCGCGTGAATATGGCCTATCATCATGGGTTGATTCATCAGAAGGGTAATAACGCCTGATCACTCGTCTGTTGAGTTCGATATCGTTGTTATCTAGAAAGTACAAGATTGGTGCTATACGATTATTCACAGTGCCACGGGCATACTTCTTTTCTGCATTGTCACGCAGACTCAAGGTATATTTCATAACCAACTCCTGTATGGATTCCTTACCCAGGTCCAGCAAGACATCCAAGTCATGTATTTTTATGTAGTCTAGAAATCGGTTGAAGTTAATCCTGTATTTACTGGCAGTCTGTGGGGACATCGGTCCTTCAGTGACCAGAAAGATAAGCCGCTGTCGTTTAACCTCTAAACTTAAACTTTTATCCGGAGTCCGGTTGAAAGTTTCAGCCTGTTTAGGCTGCTGCTTCCTCATGATAAAGGTCAACTAGCTATACGTAAACAAGTATTTCTGCTAATCTAACATAGCAGAAACTTAAATATCCACGAGATAATATATCTGTGTTGAAAATACCCGTCGATGGGAGGCACAAAGAAGACGGCTAGAATACTTTCCGTCAATGTATCTCTTCCAAAAGAGATAGATTTTGAAGGGCAGAGATTGAAAACAGGTATTTTCAAAGAACCAGTTGAGGGACGTATAAGATTGAAGACGCTTAATCTCGATGGCGACAGACAAGCAGATTTAACAGTACATGGGGGACCCGATAAGGCAGTATATGCCTATTCTATGGAACATTACGAATACTGGCACGGGGTCTATCCCGATATAGCGATGCCAAACGGAATGTTCGGAGAGAACCTTACTGTAGAGGGACTGACTGAGAGTGAAGTTAACATAGGTGATATTTTCAGAATAGGATCTTCAACGGTTATTGCAACACAGCCACGAATGCCGTGTTACAAACTTGGGGTTAAATTCGGACGTATGGACGTTATCAAAAAGTTTCTGGCGAGTGGCCGATCAGGAATATACTTTAAAGTATCAAAAGAGGGTGAAGTCGCAGCCGGTGATTCGATTGAGCAAATTACAAAAGACCCTCATCGGATCACCATTAGCGATATAATACGAATATACTCAATTGAGAGAGAGGACCTCCAAACGATGCGACGCGCAGTAAAAATTGATGCATTACCTAAAGGATGGAAACACTATTTTCTGGAGCAAATCAAGCGGTTAGAAAAGAGATTTACAACATAGCGAAATAGATTAAGGGGTAAAATTGTGGTAAACCAGATGTATGAAATTGGAAAGGTGGATGGGGAGGAAATAAGGGAGGAGGAGAATCGACAGCAACAAAAAAGTGAATATGACGATCGTGAGGGAAAGAATATTCTCATTGATAATTTTGGTAGAATTGCAAAAAAACTAAGGGTCTCGGTGACAGATAGATGCAATATGCGGTGCATGTATTGCATGCCAAGAGGAAACGTTAGATGGTTTAATGAGCAGGATATATTGGATTTTAGTGAGATCTCTAGACTTGTTTCTATTCTGGCAGATCTTGGTATAGAACGAATAAGACTAACAGGAGGAGAACCACTCCTAAGACCAAATTTAAAGAACCTCATAATTTCATTGACCCAATTAGAGGGTATTAAATCAGTTAGCATGACAACGAACGGTTTACTATTTGGAGAGAAAGCCAGAGAGTTGAAAGACGCTGGACTTGAAAGTGTAAATATTAGCCTCGATACCTTTAGGCCTGACAGATTTAAAGCGATAACTGGTATAAATGGACTCAACAAAGTAATTGATGCCGTTAATACTGCGGAGAGTGTTGGTTTGAATGTAAAAATTAATACCGTAGTAATAAGAGGCTGGAATGACGATGAAATTACGGATTTTGCTAAATTTTCACGAGATACTGGGCACATAGTGCGCTTTATAGAATTCATGCCATTAGACGGCAGCGGATTTTGGCGATCAGATTTGGTTTATACTAAAAGAGAAATGATCGAGCTGATAACTAGAAACTTGGGAGGGATTATGCCACTAAATCATGCCTTACATTGCGATCTTGATACCAATGGTATGAACCACAAGAATAATTCAAATAGATACAGCAACCAAATCCACAAGTCCGATCCGGCGGCACTTTTCTCTTTTTGCGATGGAAGGGGAACAATCGGATTTATCCCATCAATGACTGAACCTTTCTGTGCCAACTGCGATAGAATGAGATTAACTTCGGATGGCAGATTATTGACATGTCTTTTTGAAAATCCTGGATATGATCTTAGGAATTTGCTGAGAAGCAGAAAGTCTAACCAATATATTAAGAAAAAAGTTACCGAAAATATGAGGAAAAAGCCTGAAGGAATAATTAAGATCATAAAGACAAAGACATTAAAACCTTCTTTGAATTTGATGCATACAATAGGCGGATAGCTTTAACGCCTTAACTTCACATGATCCCCGCGCACTGAACTTATTCTTCTGGAATAACGCTATGCTTTCTTAGTTATGTATCGACCTTCGAATCTGCTAATATAACCCCTAATGGCTCTACAAGATTGGCTATTGTACTATTAAAATAACTCTTTTCTGCTAACAAATAAGGTTTTGGTAATGCCACAAACCAAAATTAAAGATTGGGCTATTCTCGTAAACTCTATACGGTATTTCCTTCTAAATACATTCAAATTCTTGCCGCTGGCATTTACGCGACAGTATTACTTAGTAAAATCGGGACATTTCGCCATGCTATCTGGTCACGCTTTTCTCTGACATGCAATCAACAATGATACCATCAATCATGTGATGGACCTCCTTCTTTATCTAACGGACAGCTCATTCGTTAACTGCACTGATTCTAAATTATTAAAGCTCGTTAACAATTTTTTTTAATATGTATTAAGAATAATCAAGATCAAATTGTAACTATATTATTATGTCGTTTGGCAATAAATGGAATAAACAGCAAGGAGATAGTGTAGGTGAAGCCGTAAGAAATAAGATACTTGAAGGTGTAAAACCACAGGCTCCATTGAAGCCACGTATAGAGGAAGCTAGAAGCAAATTGCAGATGCAGGTTACAAAGTTAGAGACGATATCTACTAAAATGCAGGAGAAAGATAAACTTATTTTCGGTAGAATAGTAACTGCAATGCAGAATCATGATAGCCGCTATGCAAAACTATTATCAAATGAGCTATCTCAAATCAGAAGAATGAGTAAGATGGTCAATTCTGCAAAGTTGGCATTAGAACAGATTCAATTACGGCTTAATACCATGACCGAACTAGGCGATGTCGTGATCACACTTAGTCCTGCGATGTCGGTAATAAGGGGGATACAAGGCGGACTTTCCTCGATGATGCCTCATGCAGATCAATCTTTTGGTCAAATATCTGATCTATTAGGCAATATTATGTCTGGCACAGGTCAGATACCTTCTCCTGAAATATCTAGTGGCGCTCTAAGCCTCGATGATGAAGCAGTGAAAATTATTGAAGAGGCAACTGCTGTAGTTGAAGAGAATACTAGGGACAAATTTCCTGACCTCCCAACTCAGAATTCTGAATCAAGGACTGAAAGCTCAATCTACTAGGATGATAGTTTATTGAGAAATGTTATAAATCACCACTTTATCTTTTTTGTCGTCTCTTAATTCATCTAAATGTTTGAGAAAGGATCTTCGATTGAAGTTGCAGTCAGATTTATTGCTTCTACACCTAAAACTCTATTAACCACTGATTCGCTTTTATCATTTACTATCATACTTAATTTTTCAATGTCTAGTACAAAACTAGAACTATTCAATTCAGAGTATTAATGAGAAGAACATTTTTAAGTATCCTATATCAGGAGATCACAAAGATCTGCCTTAGCTTTTTTTACTTGTTAAGTCAATAAAAGGTCTAATGATTTTGATTCAATTCAGCGAGTATTGTTCACAACATTGGTCCCTCAAACGCATTACAAGCGTTAAGAACTACCACAGTTCATTGATATGACGCGTATAGTATTCAATATGGGGAAAACGGGGGAACCAATTATTGTGTCATTTTCATTTCGCAGCAGATCAAAATAGAGGTTCCTTATAATACTGCAACACGTTGCACTCAAGCCAGTGGCATGTGGCCCCATGAAAAAAATAAGAAGTAAATTTGCTAAACCAAACGCCCTTTGAGGGAAAATGATAGTTATGAGTTGATCGAAATAGAGAATTCTGAATGCTATTCTTGCATATAAACCTGGCAATAGTCACATTTTTTATCGAGACTAATTATTGTACCTTCCTCAGTGACATGACAATTAAGGTGAGATCTGGCTTTCTCGATATCTTTTTTGATGCTAGAAATAGTCTTTTCAGATACGTTACCAATACCAATATTTCTAATTATGCTAGTATGCAATGTTCTAACATACTCAAGAATTGTAAATACATTATAGCTTTTAAAATAAGACAATGATGTCAACTTTCTTATAGCGACGAGATTTTAGGATATGATCCATCTCCATTGTAGAGTACTTTTACGCCTGTCGTAGATTCGCCTTTTTAGCGCTCACAGGAACTGCACGTATCATATGTGGCTTGACCTTTTTCAAATATAGAGTTCGTAGCAGGTATTTTTACAGCTAAAATTAAATCTACCAACTAATTGTTTAAACCTTGCATAGTTACTCTGACTTGGTAAAGGTGAGATCCCGGTTATGATTACCATCAATAATCGAGATATTTGAATTAGCTATATACTTCTCTACACTGAGTACTAGATAAATGAGGTTTCGACAAATCATTAATCTACGTTACATAAAGTAATGGATTCTTTCATGCATTGTTCTTTCTTCTATACTCTTAAAGAATGTCCCACAATGACTACACATATGCATTCCAAACTGTTCAACGTCGCCTTGTTTTAATATTGTTAGGGTATTAATTGCCTCAGTATCTTCTGCTACCATGTACTCATCATAATTGTCTCGTAGTATATTTTCTAAAAAGAGTTTAAAATCCTTGAGAGAACCATTGATCCAGCGAAAAGTATATAGCTGGTCAGTACCATCTACGAAACCCGCTACTCTATTTTCATTTTTGTCAAAGGTCTTTGAATTCAACTTGGTTTTATTATTACTAGTTAAATTATCCTGAGAACTCAACTCTGTTTTGATAGACCTCATAATCGAAGATCGTAAGTCAAGAGGTATGAAGGAAAGATCCAATTTAATATTCAAATTTTATCTCTGAGATAAAATTTGGGATTTGTAATGCAGTCAACAAGAACTGGCAAATATTCGGATCATCAACGAGGAGAGAGATTGAACAAAAGATTTGTATCACTAAACCTAGTAGAAAAACTGGCAAGTATTTCTATGTCCCCAGGGTGGAAATTCAAGAAATTTGATTTCAAGCGTGGATTATGTGGTAGACCGTGCAAAGAATCTCATGCTAACGATTCAATACCTGGTTATTCACGAAATTGCGACAAAACGAGATCTTAACTCTATGAAACTTTAACATCAAAGTGGTATTCTAAAGGCTCTATTAAGTCTGTTTTGTCATTGTCTATTGTAGTTAAATCCAAACCTATGTTATAATTACCACTTTGATTGAATACAGGACCTCTGATCGTTATAGGAGACCCAGGATCAGCTATCCATGCATTTGTAAGCACATCTTGGTTTCCCCCTATTGTTTGACTTGATGAACCTCCTTCTTTATCTTTGAACATCAATTTCACTTCACCGTTATGATCGTGGAAGAAGTCAGACAATATGTGCTTTCCATCTTTAGAAATATCCATTCTAAATGTCACATGTTGAACATTTGCATTTTTTTCCTCATCGAGGAACGCAATCGTCATTAGTACATCGCCGCTTTGAGTAATATTTGTCGGTTCCGTTTGCATATCTAATGTCAATTTTCTGTCTCCAATAGCTGCAGCAGGGGGTGGTGCACCGTGATGTTGCGCCTTAGCTCCTTGGGAGGGAGAGTAAAAGCCTATCACAATGCCTCCAAGAAGAAGGAAGGATGTAAAGATAACAACTGGCATTCTGCATTTCGTCATAATAACTTGCATAATAGTCTGCCAGAATATGAATTTAATCTGCATGGCCATTCATATACTAACTGAACAAGTTGACAAATACAGATCGACACGTACTCTAGATGCTCATCCATTGAATATCTCTGCCGCCCTCTCAATGAATGATTCTTTGAACAGTAGGTAATCGTTAGCCTTTGATGTAGAACGGAAAACAGAAATTGTTCCGTCTATATAAAAATCAAATTACCTGCGCTCCTTCACCCTTCCTCTCCCAGTCTTCCTTGGAGCTATATTTCCAACTTTTCGCCCCGGTGGGGTCGTTCTACCTACTGAAGATTGCCGTCCAATGTGCTGATGCCTGCCACCTCCATGTGGGTGGTATACAGCTGCTTGAGCTATTCCCCTAACCCTAGGATAAAGCTTGCCCCGTGCGTGCATATACCTTTCCTTATTACCTGCTTTCAGAAATGGTTTCTCTCTCCTTCCCCCTCCTGAGATTGCCCCTATCATTGCTCTACATCTACGGTTTAGCATGGAAAACTTGCCTGAGGGAAATTTGATAGTAACGCCTTCCATACCATGAGAAAACACTACTGCTGAAGAGCCAGCAGACTTGATCAACTTTCCTCCATCACCAACATTCTTTTCAATATTGCATATCATAGTTCCATCCGGGATGGATTCTAGTGGAAGTATGTTCCTCGCTGTTGCATTAGCTCCTGATCCCATTTCAATATTATCTCCAACTTTCGAGCCATCAGAAGCAGGGATATAGGAATTAATACCATTCTCAAAACGTACTTTTGCTAATGGGGCATCCCTTCCCTTCTCATGAACCAGATCAACAATTACACCAGAATGATTTTCATCTAAACTATAATAAGGATACTTTGCAGGCGCAAGCTTGCCTACTTTAATCGCTCTAAATTGCTTTCCTCCCCTTCCTCTTCTTCGCACTAAGCCTCTCTTACCCAAATTGAATAATCACATCATGGATTCTGAATAGGTGATTTTAAGTTTATGCTGATATTAGGTATCTGGGATGCTTCTTAGAAATAGTATTGGAAGAATGAGAATGAAAGCGAAAGGCAATAAGGTATAAAGATGAGTAAAGTTCTAGTTACCACCGTGAGCCAGAACACACTCTCGCTAAAAGTACTTGAAGCTTATACTAGAGATGTTGGCAGAGGAGTAGCACGTATTGATTATGACTCAATGGATTCTCTCACCGCTTCTACAGGAGATGTTATTG
>WHTU01000007.1:0-16276 GCA_009377575.1 Nitrososphaeraceae archaeon
ATTGATTCAACGGAATCATTATTACAATCAGCTGAAAATCTGGATAACGAACTGAAAATAATAATCGTCCTACTCCACCTTCTGAAGGAGGTCCAAATGGAAATTACGATTGGAAAGGTTGGATTGAATATTTCAATTCTCTCAAGCAGAGGCACCCCAACTCCTTTGAAGGATTTACTATCGATGATTTCAATTGGATTAGCACGAGAAATGATACAAAATTTGAATATAACATTAATTTTATGGAATATTCAAATCTAATAGAGGCTCTCGAGCACAAGAGAGAAGATGTAAAATTCTTTCCTACCGTGTACTTTGAAGGCAAAAAGACAGATGTAGTCGTAAACAAATTTCTAAATCATGTGGATGGTATTATTGCAGTAAGTGGGTGCTATTATAATGTGTCTGCATTGGAACCACAGTTACATCTTTTTGGAGTTCTCTTTGATGATAAACCGGTCAAATATGTTGTATATCCAACGATAACTCACAATTATACTAGACAACACTACAGCCCTCCATCTGATCGTCTTGTAATCTCAACATTATCAATCGCATCTCGCATCGTTGATGGAATATTGATTTGGCACAAAATAGATAGTCCTGTAATACAAGAATACTTGAAGAATATTGATAATAATGAAGCATATCTATCTAAGATAAATCGTATGGAAGAAATACAAATTAAAGAAGAACGAGGAGGAGCTACAATAGATAAGATGCATTCTAATAGTACGGAAACAGAAAAGAACTGCCTAGAATGGTATAATAAGTATATACATGCATATAATTACTTATTACAGTTAGATACTTCTCATAAAGCAGATAATGCCTAGAAGGATAAGTTGGTAAATTTTCTGTAATTTTGTGTCTTTGTTTCTCGCTTGGTCTGGATTACTTCTACGATATAAGTGAAAGAAAATACCTTGACTTTTCGAGTTCATATGCACAAGTTCAGCGTTATCAACTACTGGCTTAGTTCAAGGTCGGAGTTAACATTCATACCACGCGGACCTTTCCGAACCGTGTCAATTACTACCAATGGATAGTAATAAAGTTCATGGTAATTTATCAATGAATGGCATTTCAACTCTTAAGAAGTAGTAAATGGACCTGGTTCTCTGAGCAACTTCCAAGCAGGTATACTTCTTACTGGAGCAAATGGATTTCAGATTAATTCTGTCATACTATCTAACAACCACAAATAAGAACCCCGAAAAAGCCTTAGATATCTTGTTTATCAATAATTTCTACTTCAATATTTAAGTACGAGTTACTATCTCCGCCTTTGCATATCTTTCGCCTATAGCAGTTATTTTTACTCTTATTTTGTCCCCTACTTTTCCGTCTTTGACGAATATTACTAATCCTTGAATTTTGGCGATTCCATCAGTGCTACCACTCTTGCCTCGATCAGTAATCTCCACATCATACTCATTCCCTAATTCGACAGGCTTTGAAAGCCGCCCGTGACTACCGATACTACTAACACGATGTGTGTTATTACCTTGTTCCTTCATTAGATTGCTCCGATTGACTGATTCGTACAATAAGCACAGAAGCGAAGGTAAAGCATGGCACGAAGTTCCGGCTCCAAGGCTTGAGTTCAGAAGGATAACACAACCCTTTAAGCTCCGTAAACCGTGATAGGTCTTTCTATGATATCATCGTATTTTTCGAAGAATGCGTAATCGGATTTCTCATTCATGAATAACAGATGTAATCCTTCTTCCATAAGGTTTTCCACGGTGACACCAACCTCTTCTTTCGAGGTAATAGACAAGTATGATAAAGAATCGGTTACAAGAATTAGGTTTGTGTTCTCATAACTATCTATAATATCATATAGGATTGATTCTACATGTCCAAAGAATCCCAGATCGTAGTCTTGAATTTTTGAATTAATTAGGCATACAGCAGTGGCAATGTTGCTATTACTCCCCTCGAAAACTCCAGATGGTTTTCGTTCAACGTCCATCAGTTGGGCCGCCTGATTCTGCTCTTGCATGTACTCATTGTCTTGCACTTGATTTACGTATTCGTTCACGTAGCCCAGGGATGAATTTCTATATCCTACTATATGGGAGATGAACTGGTATCCGCCCTGATTGAAATTCTGGTTAAATTCAATCTTTTGGTAGCCATTCAACTTAATGAACCTCTCCGCTCCTACGACTAACTGACCTTCAGTAAGCCACAGGTCATTTTTTCCAATAATGTCAGTTGTTTTTCTCAAAGTTCTATCATGATTCAACCTAAGAAAAAGAGATCTTACACTCATCATTCTAGTCGTTGACATCTACACTTCATAGCTGGCTTCCTGTCAATAAAAGGCTATTCCTGGATTGTTCATATGGCAAAAGCAAGATATGGGTAGGAGTAATGAGGTAAGGGATTAAAACCGCTGGAGCTTCCATCTATTAAGTTGGAAATATGATCTCTAGTTATCGATGGTGTTCTTCATATTTGCAAAAATAAGAATGTCATAAACGAGTACATGAAAAAGGTCTCTAATTCGATGTTTTTGCATGGATGGGAAATTGTTGCACTTGATTCAGGTCTAGTTTTAGCTCGATCGGGTAACTGTTGGACGGCTAGTGAATAGTTTCTCGTATGTAGGAATACTTTCTAAAAGCTATGCTTTGTGCAGATGTCTTGTTCTGAAGCATACGATCTCGCATTCATTTTCTTGATCGCTTGCATCATGTCCAGAATTGGTACAGGTGGTCTTCATAAAGGGAGAGTTTGTCTCAATTGTTCCTTACACTCACTTCAAGAGCGTCTCTAACATTCTTTGTAAATTCTAAGGTGGTTTCAGTGGATTGACTTTTGTACCTACCAGAATCTCGAACATATTGAAGGTAGTCTTGCATTTCATTCCTGTACAATAGAACATTATCTGCAACCACTACTGCTCTATCACTTAACAGATTGTTCTTCTCTGCGAGATTAAGATACTTTAAATAATCTGACTTGACAGCATCCAAAAATATTAGATCAAACTTCTGTTTTTGAAGTAGTGGGATCCCTATCAGACCATCTGTATTAATCACTTCAATCTTGCAGGACAGTTCTGCATCTTCAACATTCTTCCTTGCTATTTTAGCTAGATTCGTATCTTTTTCTATAGTAGTTAGCTTCCCATTTTCGGGTAACAGATTAGCCATCAAAATTGCGGAATATCCATGTAGAGTTCCAATCTCGATGATTGTTTTAGGTTTATATTTAGAGATGATACTTGTCAAAATCTTTCCCTTTACAGGCCCTATAGATGGTAGGGCCTGTTTCTTTGCTATTTGTTCAAGGTCATATAACACTTGAACAACTTTCGAATTGGATGTCAAGATGTCTATATATATGGCCGTGATGATTATTCAAAGCTTTCTTATTATTCAAGGATAATCTACCTTTCATTCGATTCCCTGTTCATTTACGATTTGTCTTTGTCAATTCATTCTTCAATACTCCAAATTGCGACCTAAACTCCTTCAATGTATCGCCATCTGTGATACAGAATTCCACAATTTCTAGGGTAGAATCCCTCCTGTCATCGCCGGCAAAAAGGAGAAAGTTCATTGATTCATTCATCAATATACTAGCACATCTATCCTTAGGAAAGCCAAATATACCGGAACTTATTGCAGGAAATGAAATGTCTCGAAACTTTCTTTCAGAAGCTAATATAAGACTTGCTCGAATTGCGCTTCTTAGCTTCATGTCTTCATTCCCTTCACCCATTCTTGGTCCTACTGCATGAATAACTGCTTTACAGGGCAATCTACCACAAGTCGTTATTGCCACAGAACCGACTGGAACAAACCCAATTTTATCACTCTCTTTTTGTATTACCTGTCCTCCTTTCCTTACGATAGCAGCTGCGACTCCTCCTCCATGTTTAAGATTTGAGTTTGAAGCATTTACCACCACATCAACGACTCTTGAGGTGATATCTCCTTTAACTAGCCGCATAATTTTGCCATTCCATAGTTCTATTTATTCTATTATTACTAAACCTTCATTCAAACTATTTTCATAATATGAGTTGATTTCAAATTAAAAGGTTTATCAGACACAGGCTTAATTGTTTAATCGTGATGAGAACCATAGAGATTGTTGCTCCTCGGTTTTTTATCATTTATTCCACAGGCCAAATAAAGATATAGTAGTAATGAAACTTTCCTTAATAGGATCATTCGATCATTCAAATGAAGTGTCTTAATTGTTTCTCTGAATATATTCCGACACTTGCATACCCTATCTGTGAACATTGTGGGTTTTGCTATTATTGTAGAAGTTTTCTGTCATGCATTCACTACAAAGAAGATACTCCAAGTACGTTAAAAAATAGTTCGCAAAGACAATCGTTGCAATCGCCTAATCAAGGCCATAAGAATCCGACAAACGGGGAGAGGAAATGGGATTCATATAAGGAACTCTCACACTTGTTGGACAGTAAAAGTCCTCATAATTGCTTTGACGCTGTAATAATCATTGACGAATCAACTAGACGTGGTCTAGGAAAATCAAATATGATAATGTTACTACACAAATTGCAAATGATGCAACACCCATTAAAATGCTATGTAGATATTGTACCTACAGGCAGTTCTGATAACGAAATACTACAGATTGTAGATTTATACAAGGCTATCCCTGTGTTTCTATTGACCTCTGACAAAGAACTTTCTAATAAGCTTCTAGGCAAGGCCATACTAGTTAAATCGAAAGGGACTAGTAATGCGGTAAGAATAATCCATAATACTATAAGGTACAGAATCAAGAGATTTTAGAGTTCTGTTCCGGATAAGTTTGATCTAGTTAGAAAAGGTACAAAAGATATAACCAAGAACTCTGATAAAGTAGTATGCCATTTAGTATAATATCGCTCACGAGCAGATCATGTGAAGAAAATAATGGATAAGAATAACAAATCAAATGCAGACGGGCGGGAAAAGCGCAGGTATTCGGATTTTCTAGTAGGCCTTGGGTTAGGCGCAGTTGGAGTTGTAATTGTTTCGTCAATATTGAGGCCACGATGTCCTAAGTGTCGTAGAAAGATATTACGTGGAATTCATGAATGTCCATTTTGTGGAGCTACTTTGCAATAGGAAATAGCATCAGATTACCACACAAGTACTATGAATAAGATTCGTAACTCTTAATTAACTGACATTTTAATCATATTACAACAACTGTATATTAGCAAATCGCTTAGTATATTCTAATAACCATAATATTTTACAGCACTTATTATGATTTGATTCTTATAGCTCATATTTTTTGGTGATCTACTCGATTATCTCCATTTTCTCACTTGATTCTTCCAATGTTATAGTTTTTGCAATGGGGGTAATGATATCCGGTCATCTCCCATCTTCAGTTTCTATAGTATCTTGCTTTGCGGAAAAAAATGATTGTATATGGAGTCCTATTAAGGATATCAAAAATTGAAATATTTTTGGCTGGAAAAATCAACTCTAATTTCGGAAGGAATAGTTCTTATCAGGATACTCTATGTTATCTCGAATCAAACACATACTTAAAGCTAAACACTTCCAAGTGTATGATAGAGTTAAACAACTTGACCGCTGGAAAGCTCAAACATAAATGAGTTATTTCAGTATAACATTAATCAGACTTTAGCAAAAAAGCAGAAACTACTGTAAAATGTACATATATAGTTTAAGCCAAACAATATTCTCGTGTTACTTTCTTCAGAGATGTTGAAAAAGATAGCACTGCTGAGTCGATATCCTTATTGTAGGCTTGATAGATTAGTATTTTTTGACTGTGTTATCGCCAGGACGTATTGACGTTGATGGTTTAGTCCTATTTGAAGGCAAGGTTTTTGATTCAGCGGCTTGTATTATCTGAGGTGCACGAGCTTTCTCCGATAAGATCCTAAAGTATTTGATAAATTGTTGAGCTAAATATGCGTCATCGTAACATGCTAATGCGCTTGTAAACTGCTGAGGGTTCGTATGGCTAATAGTCTCGTAGACGACTTGAAGCTCATCAACTACAATAAAGCTTGCAGGAAGGTCTGAGAGCCTAAGAAGCTCAAATTTGCTTGATGGTGCATGGATCATTTTATCGATCATTTTAAATGTATCTCGATTAGGTGCTTTTCTAATTATTGCGTTAATTCTGTTTTCTAAACTGATCTGTTCAGGAGTACTATCGATGATATGCAGTCCAATCCCTTTTGAAAATGTCTCAAATAGCTTGGTTGACACGTGTGAGTCATGATACCGAGATGCGAAATAAACATTCTTTTGTGCATTATCCAGAACACGCATCACCTCGATAATAAGGCGGTTGAAGTCTTTTATAACGGAAAAGCTAGTCAAGTATGTCGAATTCAACATTCTGCTGAGACTATCATTTGATTGAACCAACTGATTGATAATTGCATCTTTTTGGGCGGGTGGAAAATTTGGGTTAGTTTTTAAAATGTCAATCGCTTTCAGCTCCCAATAATTAGATAAGGCTTGTTCCATTGTATCAATATGTCCATTGTAGATTATAGAACCTAATGAAGTCGTTCTATACATTGACTTCCCTGTTCCTGTTACTCCCACATCTCGCTTTTCTATCAAGCCAAGGTCACAAAGTCGCCTTAGTCGTGTATAAAACTGTCTTTTACTCAAGTTTCCAACAAAATTCGAGGAATTAGTCTTAAGACCAGTATATGCTGCCTTTAAGAGATTAACAGATCCTCTATCGGATAATATGGAGAACAATTGGAAGGAGTCAGGCACGGTTCCTAGCCTTATATCGTCTGCCCCTATTGCTGTCTTCTCAGTTTCTCTTATTTCGCGTTTTTGCCTTCCTGCTTTTCGTGGTTCTGGAAATATATTATTATTGATGTAATTATCCACGCTATCAACGCTCTTAGATAGTTCCTTATTTTTGTCTAGATCCATTTTCACTCATCCCAATTACTAACACGTGTTAGCCAGTCATTTTTATGTCTCTCGTAATATATATTAATTCCCTTTTTAGGTGATTAGCAAAGGCAAAATACGGAGTGATGCAAGAACAGAAGTTATTGATTCCGGGATACCACTCAACAAAAATGCTACGAATCTAGAAAAGGATGTAAATTTGGGTGATCGGTTGTTGCAATACATGTTGATCCATTGTGCATCTGTACATCTACTGAAGGCTTCTACTGGTATGCAGACCTCTATAGATGTCATCATCTTTCTCTGAAACTACAAAATCGTCGGTAATGGTGATTCGGTTACTTCTGTTGGTTGGTATCTTGCGTTACTCAGACCTCTATATGCTTCCTTATAAAGAGGGGGAATACATTGGGTTCAGACAAAGATTGCCAAAACACACAATAGTCAAATCCTTTATTCAATGAAGAGATAAGAAAAATGCATAATTACAGTAATAATGAAAAGAATAGAGAAACGGACAAAATGAGTTTTAATGAAAACGGTACTGCCATTACCAGATGTAAGTCAACAATATTTTTGTTTGCAGTGTCATTGTCGCTGGCTTTCTTGCTAATTCATATATCACCAGGATTGATCGATTCTATCGCCTATACGCAACCACCTCAGCCGCAGCAAAGGTTGCAAAATGGTTACAATTCTGATTTACGGCAGGCAAATGCTTCTTCACCGGTTCTTCCCTTAACAACGCCTAATAGCAGTGTTTTCAATGACGTATTCAAACAGACGCAAGGATCCGTTGTACAAATAACTAGATCGGTCCCTCAAACAGGTATCGCTGCAGATCCTTCACAGGAGAATAGAACAGGATTGGGATCTGGTTTTGTATTCGATCAAGAGGGACACATTATCACCAATAATCATGTAGTTGCAAACGCCAAGGTAGTAGATGTGACTTTTACAAATGGAGATAGATCTAGAGCCAACGTCACAGCGGTAGATCCATATGTTGACTTAGCAGTTCTTAAAATTATAGAAACAGAAAATAATACCTTGGGGCAAGAAGAACACCTTAATGCGCTTCAACTTGCCAACTCGTCAGCTTTACAAGTCGGTGATCTTGTGATCGCTATCGGAAATCCTTATGGACTAGCTGGAACTATGACAACAGGCATTGTAAGTCAAGTAGGCAGATTGGTTCCGGCCCCTAATATTGGCTTCTCGATTCCTGATGTGATTCAAACAGACGCTGCTGTGAACCCAGGGAATTCTGGCGGTCCGTTATTGGACACAAAGGGTAGGGTAGTTGGAGTTACTTTTGGAGGTTTTCCGGGAGGAGTGAATTTTGCAATACCATCCAACCTTGTACAAAAAATAGTTCTGCCTCTGATTGATGAAGGAAACTATACCCATCCATATCTAGGATTTACTGGAGCCACACTCACTTCAGACTTGGCAGCTAGTATTGCAAATATAACACAAAATCTGAAGGGGGTTTCTGTGAATACGATAGTACAAGCGGGTCCGGCTGACAAAGCTGGGTTGAGCGGGACTACAATCGATCAATATGGCAGAAAACATGGAGGAGATGTAATCGTAGCAGTTGATGGAGATAAGATTAGAGAATTTGAACAGTTAGTATCCTACATAGAGGGAAATAAGTCTCCTGGCGATAATGTAGTTCTAAGTGTATTTAGAAATGGAAGTCTAATAGATTTGGATGTAGTATTGGAGGAAAGGCCCCTGAGTTCACCCCAGCACAATATTACAGGGCAATCATAACAACAGTAACAGAATTATGCAGCATAATATTGGTATGGAGATTACGCAAAGCTCTAATACAACCTTTTTTTGCACCAAACATGAACGAATTCCAAAACCATCACATTATCGCTGTATATTTATGCTTATTTAATATAAACAATGAGAGGAGGAACACTAATTGGTATTTTTCAAAAGATTCATAGATAATATTGGTGATAGTAGGAAATTAAATTCTGATTCAGATGCGATATTTACGTTATCGTCGGCATACATTAGTCTAGAAACAAGACTCAATTTGATCTCAACTGGACGATGTGGTATTTGTATTAAGAAAGCCGATCCTGATGTAAACTTCAATGAGCTCAAACAATCTATTGAAAATCTGCTAGATGCAAGCAAGAAAACTGACTTAAAGCTGTCATACGGCGTTAATATTGACGAGTACCATGGCCTCCTCTGGTTAGTGATTGACGTGAGAACAATAGAAGACAGTGTAGCATGCGTAACTGTAATAGGCGAAATTTTAGAACAAAAAGGATCAGTTATCCAGTTAAAATATGCTGTTTTTGAATTTGGCAAGAAAGGAAGCAAACATCAGCCTTATTACCTGACTTATGATTATGAACTTGACAAATTCTATCCTTTCGTCCCTATCATCGGCAGGCAAAAGGTGCGAAATAGTCGTGAAGAGATGAACATGATGAGAGCTGTTTCGAAAGATAAATTGCCATTTGAGGAGGATGCATCAAAATGGGATCCGATTTGGCATCTTCCATTCTAGAATTCAATAGTTAGGCCTGACTGGGCATTGAGGCTATTACTATTACCAAAGAAAATAATAACTCTGCAAATTGGTAAGACGACTTGAAACGGCAAAGCGAATTAGTCAATATCCCGCCGATCAATTTAGGGACTCACCTTATATTGTATGCAGAGTATGGAATCTTTGAGTGTAGCTAGAATAATCATAGTCCAATTACCAAATTCTTAGGCTAGGAATTCATGTAGTGAAAGATGCAGAAAGCCATTCTCTGGCAGCGCTTACATCTCTTTGGGTTAGTTCATTTCCCCTATTTTGCCATTGCAATGACATTTGATCCAGTTTTCTTTAGTAGATTAAAAGATCTTTAGCACAGCCGCTAGGGACTATAGGATCGTGTAGACCAGCAGATATCAATATGTACTTGCCTGACAAGTTAGGAATCACTCATAATCTAAAGAATTCATGCAACATTTCACTAACAATAGCGGGTTTCTCAACAAATGGGGCATGTCCAGCATCTTCTACGATTTCAAGTGAGGTATTGCTAATCGTCTCTTCAAACAATTTTGAATGTTCAATTGGTATCAAATTGTCACTTTTGCCCCATATGACTAGAGTAGGCACGTCCTGAATTTTTTTTAGCCTATGTAAGCCGATTTGTGTGCCGGTACTATTAAAAAACGCTGATTCGAAGGCATGTTTTGCTCCTGGTCTATTGATCCTATTTATAAAAATGTCAATCAGTATTGGAATGACCCTCCAAGACTGAGCAACTAATTGTTCAAATACTTTTTTTACTTTTTCGTGGGATGCACTGATGGCTGCATCAAGATACTTCTCTAGTAAAGGGGTAGGTCCATCAAGCATTCCTGATGAGTCTATTAACACTAATTTGCTAATCATACTCCTATTTTCGATAGCTATTTCTGCTGCGATGTATCCTCCAAGTGAGTGGCCTATTACGGTTGTCTTGCCATCGTCAATTTGAATGGAACCCATGAAATCCAAAACAAATTCCCTGAAAGTTTTTATTGTATAATTGATTTCAGGAGAGTCGCTTCCACCGAATCCAATTAAATCAACGGCTATTGTATGAGAATGCCTTGAAAATGCTTCAGGGATATCTATCCATCTGTCCGATGAAGAACCAAGACCGTGAAGAAACAAAAGGTGTTCAGAAGATCCCCTACTTTCTCCAAATTCTTTGTACCTTATATTGGAACCTTTAATTGTTACGTAGCGGTCTACCATTGTATTTTGTTATTATTCATGAAAGAGCAGCTATAAGAGTATATATTTCATATTAGCCTATTCTCGTTTGGATGCTGTCACCGCAAATCGATTATTTCTTAGTCATAGGCAATACCTAGACTAATTTGAATGGAGTAAGAAATGATATTAGCCCACCTTTTCATTCCGAATCGAATAAATATTACCAAAACCGTTACTTGTACCAGCTGTGTTGCAACCTTTAAATTCTACCGCTTTGCGAAGAAGCAACATATAAACTATCTTTGGAATCTTTAGCAATAACTGCTAAACTATTAATTTGTCCAGCGTCCTCATCGCTGCTGCTTCACGCTAAAACTGTCAACCAGATTATTTTCTGAACAAAGGCAGCTCAAGTGGTATCGTAAATGTTGAGAAAAAATCGTAGTAAAGTATTCTTTCGTATTTTTAGAACTAGTCTCACGATAATCTTGAGTTACTTTTATGGTTTATGATTTTTGATTTGATCAGTTCCCTCAGTATAAGTAATTGTTATCATATCGTCTTTTTCATAAGGGCACTCTGATAGAGATCTTGGTATTCTGTCTGATGCTTCCACGATACACGAACCGTCACTTTGATCCTTAATTATAACGACGGCGTTACTGTCAACAATATCTGATTTGGGTTTAAAAATCGGAAAGCCGAATAGTGCCTGAAGAACAAAGAAAATTCCAACTATAGCAGCTGCAACAAGAAGAATTCCCTTCTTACCAGAGAGTTCTGAGCTCATTTATGGCTTTCAATCGCATGCATGTTACATATATCTAATAATCCTTGATTGAGTTCCGCTCTTGGGTAGTGTATAAGTTGCACAAGGGAAAGCACCCTTGAAAGGGACGAAAGTAAGCTAAACCAAATCAAATATTCAATCTGGGACTATCGAGTAGGAAAAGGTAGTATAGTGAACATCAAATTCGTTTTGTTACTCGCGGGGTAAAAATATAGTGAACAATAGAATTATGCTATGAATAAGCTACCATCATACAAACTGGCTCCTGATTTGACCGTATGCAGAATTCTCAATGGCATGTGGCAAGTAGCAGGCGGACATGGTTATATTGATCATGAAAGGGCAGTCGAAGACATGATCAGATACCATGAATCAGGATTTACGACTTGGGATCTGGCGGATATTTATGGGCCAGCAGAAGACCTTATAGGGGACTTTAGGCGTAGGTTACAGGAATTAAGAGGCAAACAAGAGCTCGACAGAATTCAGGCATTAACAAAGTGGGTTCCACATCCAGGAAAGATTACGCGTTCTGCAGTTATCGAGAATATACAGAAATCACTCAACAGAATGAATGTTAGCTCGATTGATTTACTTCAATTCCACTGGTGGGATTATAATAACCCGTATTATATGGACGCTCTCAAATACCTAACCGAGCTCAGGGATACAGGAATGGTCAAGAATATAGGTCTTACAAATTTTGATACTGAACACGTACAGATCATGATGGATTCTGACCTGCCAATTGTATCGAATCAGATTCAATATTCAATTATTGATCGAAGGCCAGAAGTAAAGATGAGACCGTTCTGCCAGAAACATCACATCGGTCTACTTGCATATGGGAGTCTCTGTGGCGGTTTAATGTCCGATCGCTACTTCGAAAGTAAGAAACCCTCTGCTGCTGAATTAGATACACTAAGTTTGCGAAAATACTACCAAATCATAGAAGCATGGGGTGGATGGGATTTATTTCAAGAACTACTGTTGAATTTGAAGATAATTGCACAAAAGCACAAGGTAAGTATTGCAAATGTAGCAACACGTTACATACTTGATAGGGCAGCAATAGCAGGAGTTATTATCGGCGCTAGACTCGGAATAGTAGACCACAGAGTGAATAATCCTCAGGTATTCAACTTCAGGTTGGATAAGTCAGATCTTGATGCGATAGATACAGTATGTACAAAGTCCAATAACCTGTTTGAGGTAATCGGGGACTGTGGCGACGAGTATAGATGATTTTGATAATGATCGCTCATCGACTTATCAGCAATATATATCAGAACAAGTGATTATTGAGATTCACTATCCTTCATGGCATCGTAGAAACAAATTCTTCCTGATACATCCCTTTCTCCTAGTGCGTGTCTGGTACATTTCAAGCTAATGACATTTGGCTAAACTAGTTAATGTCGTTACAAAGCAATGCATCTACAAGGGTTCGAACAGGGGATATGCTTAATGAGAGATGATATTTTCCTAATCAAGAGAACCTATTGAATTGCGACTATATCAGATGGATATTTCCTCTGATGACAGCTAGGAGAGACGCTCTTGGTGATTAGGAAACGGATAGTTAAATGGATTCGGGAGAAGCCAAATAGCAACTAGTGGACATGTTATATGAAATAGTCTTATGTCAGGGCGTGACACAGTGTAGCACTTTTAAGAGAGTATTTATAGTATTTAATATGCAAAAAATAATTCAAAAGACATGGGTGTGTACAAATTGCTCTCAAGGGTTTACAAGAATGACGAGTGCTCGAAGACACAATGACAATCTCCACGGTGGTGTGGCGATGATTGTGAGACCATTTGAATACCTAAATGGTAGGCTAAACGGTAGCTTTGCGACTCCAGCTGATCCTTTATCATTCAGACGAGAATTAACGGGACGGAAAACGATGGATCGCGATGATACCAATAGATCTAATTCTTTTTCGATTACTCATGCCAGGCAAGATAGATTTGAATATCAAAATGGTGCCTCACCACCTTCCACCTACGAACATGTTCCTAGAAGCTTCGACCACACTAGTTCACATTATCAATCCCAATTCAAATCTGATTATTATTTGCTCAAACCTTCTACAAAGCTCTTAGAAATGACTTCAAAATTGCAAGAGTTACAAGATCTTTTGGGTAGGAATTTTTCTCCAAGGTATGCCAAGGAATTCTTGGCAGCGACATTTCTATCCGTTGACCAAGGAGGCGAGGATTCGCTTGATGAAAGGTTAAGGTATCTGCGTAAGTTGAATAGATCTTGATTCTTTCACCGGAGAAGAGGTATGAAATGCAGCTGTCCAGAAGTACACCTGTTAATGAGAAGCTAGCCTAGAGATTACTATCGTGCTCTAACACTAGCAATTACATATTTAAGTTGGGACCATGTGCATCCTATTCCTTGTGTTTATTATTGAGCCCCATTGTGTCATTATCGGTTTCATAGTCTTATTAAACTTCAAAGATAACGAAAATCATGTCCTCAATTTGTCACGACCGGGTAGAATACAAGGAGTAATCACGCATATGTATGATGTATATACCCAAGAACCCTATAATGCCTCCTAATACAGCTAGAAATATGTTATTGGGCAGATTGCTGGGAACTCCTGCCTCTACCAACAGGAGCTGCGCTACGAGAGTAATTAGGATGCTAGAAGAGCCTATGGTAGCCGTAAGAGATGCCCCTATCCTGCTTAAGCCTGTGGAATATGATAGAGATCCTACAAATGGTAGCAATGAAAATAGTATCAAGATTACAACAATGAGTATTAATTGTTGGCTATTTTCGGTACTATAAGTTAGTATAGATGTTCCACTTGTTGAAGGGTGTTGCATCTCATCCAATAATAGTCCTAAGATTAAAAATCCAACCAGAATGAACCCAGAAATCAGCATGGAAGAGGATGCCACTTCTATTGATGAATGCCTTGATACAAGTTTTGTTAGAAAGAGAACACCTAATGCAAATCCAAATGCAGAAAGTATGGCTTCCATATCTCCAAAGGTGATATTGAATGTGTTGGGTAATGTTGATACATTTGGTAATCCGTTCCAGCCTATATTTTCTTTATCCTCACTAATGCTAGAGTCACTCATAATGGCCAAAACGAATCCAAATAACGCCAAGGCTATGCCAATGATGTGAATATTTTTCAATGTTTCTCTCAAGAAAACTCTTGCTAGGAGAACTATAATTACAATTTCAAGTGGTCCTGCAATCAGGAGCTCTTTTGAAGCACCGATTCTGTTAATAGAATCATACCATGTAAATATCCCGATTGATAGGAATAGAGAAGCCAACAAAAGATTCTTCCAAGATTTCAAGAAAAGGATAGCGATTCCTTCCTTCTTCTTTAGCACAAGGAGCGTTACCATCATTAGCATTATTCCGCCCAAGGTAATACTTATCGCTGAAAGTAGAATCGGAGAGACCTGTATAGTCGACCGGGTTGTTAAATATTCAATGACTATGGATTCGATGGAAATAGTTATTGCATAGACAAATACAACCCAAGACTTTTGGATCAACAGAGGCAATGCAAGTACTTCCAGCACGTAAAATAATAATAATTCATTTTGATTATCTTTACCATTATAGATCCTGCAAATTAACCCATAAACTTGGTTAACATATATTTCTACTCCTACCTTGATATTGGGCTGACACGGAAATGAGGTAAATGGTTAAGGATAATGCAATATGATATTTAGTAGATTAGTGCAATTTGGGAATTGAAATATAAATGCTCAATTCAACTAAGCTTCTATAACTAGTAACAAAAGAAGAGACACTAAGAGTTATGTCCAATTATGCCTCTCAGACACCATTACTACTTTCGACTTGTTCCATTAATCGGGAGCTTCATCAGTGTTTGCTCAAAAACTAGAATGTAGGAAGACCATGGAAAGGGGGGTGGCAGGATTTCGCTTACCCTCATTCTAGTCCACCTACATTTTATTTATCATGGATCATGAATATATTAATAAGCTATGCTGGTCTTAAGATATTTGAAAAGAAGCACGGGTAAATGGAAATGCCTGTGGTGTTCTAAGGTGTTGGAAGGTGAGTCCTTTATGGATTTGGTGAGTAGGACTTATGTACAAGGAGAACCAGTACATGCATGGGAAAATATAACTTTGGTGGAAGAAGAAAAGGCTGTTACATTAGTAAATAATTTGCTATCGGTTTAGTGTATTTCTCTATTGTCATACCCAAACTGATTTGGCAGCGTGGCCTATTAAAGTCTCATGGGAAAAACATACGTCATATCTAACCCCTGTGCTCTGGATTTATGATCCCTAATTCTCAACATATTTTCAGCGATCTCACCTAGAAAATTGTATCACTAAGAACATTAACTGGTCGACCAACATACTATGGCTTGAATGCTACCCGTACCTAACAATGTTATGTCTAGAATTGAGAAGGCAGCGGTGATCGTGCAACAGGGCTATCCATTAGGATCAAACAATTCTAGACTCGAGATTTGGTGGCGTGTCTATGTTAGTGGTATCAAATGGCCACTGATATTTGGAGCAGTATAGAATTTAGACTTACATGATAGGATTTGACATTTGAAAGATTTTGATCTACATAAGTAAATCATCAGAAAAAGTTAGTAAATATTAGAAAAAAGCGAAGGCTCTAATTTTATGGCCTTTGAATTGGGGCTTGTTCGCTATTAATGGATGTCAATTCCCGCCAAAGAGCTTCGAAATCGCTTGGCCTAGTTGTTCGAATGGATTTTGTGACCGACTTTGGTTTTGCTGCTCTGTTGAACTAGGCTGAGGGCTGGGAGGTGCTGCTTCTGTCTGGTTTTGCTGCTCTGT
>WHTU01000007.1:16374-93670 GCA_009377575.1 Nitrososphaeraceae archaeon
GTTGAGCTAGGCTGAGGGCTGGGAGGTGCTGCTTCTGTCTGGTTTTGCTGCTCTGTTGAGCTAGGCTGAGGGCTGGGAGGTGCTGCTTCTGTCTGGTTTTGCTGCTCTGTTTGGCCAGCTTCTCTTATCGCTGCTTCAAAAAATGTCTCATTTGCTTCGCCTTGTGCGAACAATAATTGTGGTGTTGCAAAAAGTGAGCCAAAAGCTATCGAAGTAATTGTAAGGCAAGCTATGGACATAAGACTGGAGAATTTTTCCGTACCTATTATTTTCATCAGGAAGAAGGTAATAGAATTTAGATTTAAATGTTTACAAGATTGGCTAAATTAAGACTCTAAGTATACCATGAATAAATATTAGCAATTATATCGTTTTTTTAATCCTTTCCTTATACATCAGTCCATCCTAGCATCAAACTTATGATCGCCATCGACAAAGCTGATTTTTGAAGAGGAGTTGATTTATCAACCGGTTGTAAACAAATTAGGTCAATTATATATGACAGCCATCGGACAAAAATCCCGAATCAGACCTACTTGCCCAGACTCGCCTAAACATGAATCTGTCAGGAATGTACGAGATCACTCTATGCGATAGGCTCTTGAATTAGAGTTTTGACTGTATTGATGTCCAGATCCATCTGTTCTGCAATCAAATCTTCGGTGATGCCAGAATCATATAGGTTTATCACCATCCTTCTCTTTTCCTCGTCTACCATTTTTCTGGGTTTCTCAAGTTTTAATTTTGGCTCAACACTTTTGATATAATCCATAATCCTGGTTACGATGCTATTTACATTTACATCACTCTCAGTAGAAAATACCAATATAAGATCTTCCAAAATGGGTATACTGAATACTAGTACTTTATCATGGGCATACACCATATACTTGAGTTCTCCTAGGTCCGTGGAAAAATTTTTCCTCATCTGAACCATGTGGGCCGTCTGCGAAAGGCTGACCTCAGAATTCTGACCTGTTAGGTGTTGCACAATGCCTTCTATGGGGCCACCAGAATAGAGATGACCTGACTTTTCCAACAACCCTATGAATCTGATATTGGTGTCCAGCTTGAGAATACCTTCTAAAAGATCTGCTGTGTTCAATGGAAATGCTTGTAACGAGGAGGGAAATATATTCTTTAGTTAACCAAGTTAACTGGCAGGTAGCCTTCGATAACCTTAAAAGAAGCACTTTTAATCTAAGTCTATGAAAATTGTAGCCGTTCTTTATTCAGGGGGAGAGATAGCTAAAAGGACCCCGACTCTATAAGGTTCTGCTGAAAACGCTCTCGGACTAAGGGAATTTCTTGCAGGAAAAGGACATGAATTTGTCGTATTAACCGATAAAGAGGCAGAATTAGATAAACATCTACCTTCAACTGATGTTATTATAACTACTCCCTTCTGGCCAGCCTATCTGACGAAGGAAAGAATATCGCAAGCACCTGATCTCAAGTTGATCCTGACTGCCGGAATAGGTTCAGATCATATAGATTTAGGTGCTGCAGCCACACGCAAAATAACTGTAGCAGAGATTACAGGTAGTAACGTGGTAAGTGTAGCCGAACAAGTTGTGATGCATATTTTGGCCTTGGTACGGAATTATATTCCAGCTTATATGCAAGTTCTAGATGGAAGATGGGATATAGCAGAGATCGCAGCTAAAGCGCATGATTTGGAAGATAAGGTCGTAGGTATTCTTGGGATGGGCAGGATTGGACAAAGAGTTTGCGAACGTTTGAACGCATTTAACGTAAAGATGCTATATTATGATCAATTTCCCTTACGTACTGTTGAGGAACATGTGCTTGGTGCCAGATTCGCTTCTAAAGAACAGCTTGTAGAACAATCTGATGTAATTACGATCAATACCCCATTGACTCCTGAGACTGATGGTATGTTTGATCGTAACCTTATTTTTAGTATGAAAAAGGGTGCGTACCTTGTGAACACAGCTAGAGGGAAGATCGTCGATACTGCCGCACTTGTTGAAGCTTTGGAAGTGGGTCAATTGGCTGGATATGCTGGTGATGTTTGGTATCCGCAGCCAGCTTCAAAGGATCATCCTTGGCGGCATATGCCCAATCATGCAATGGTACCTCACTATTCCGGAACTACATTGGAAGCACAAGCGAGATACTCAAACGGAATTAGGGATTGCCTCTCACGTTTTCTCGAAAATCGCCCCCTTGAGCAGCAGTACCTTATTGTAGACGACGGCAAAGTGGTGAGTACTAGCTACAGCTATGCTTTCAAAACCTAGGTTTTGAATAACATTAAAGGAGATTAATTTTATTATTTAAAGTAGGGCTGCTGGGATGGATTGAGGGAGGGGTTAGAAACCAAAAGGCAGATTTATGTCACTTGTTAGTGAGCTTATGAAGAGATTAAACATCTTACTCCACCTTTTCATGGAACTATCTCACATGCATTACTGAGCTTAAGGCCATAACTGATCTTGTCTTAATAATCTATACCAAACTGCAGACCCTAATTTGCATTATTGTCCCTGGGAGCACAATACTCTGAAGGAAAATTAGCAGACAGAATTCAAGGCAAGACAATACAGATCTATAATCTCAGAAGAATTCACTTATATTCAATTTGATTAGAATTTATAACATGAAATTTAGTATTAAAAGTCTTGCGAGTAATATCTGTAATACAAAAATAAACGTTAACTTAAAGACAATAATCAATATGATGGATAAAAGCTGCCCTCTGTGTTATTTATGTTTCTCTAATATGGTAACGCTTAGTTCTGTATTAGGCATTATATTGGTTGTGACCCAGTTAGCCGTAGAGAACTATCCCCAGGTTTTTGCTCAGGAATCTAATGAGACAATGTCTTTATATAGAAATCCTGGAGCCAATTTCGAAATCAAATATCCATCTTCGTGGGAGAAGAGGGAGTATCCAGCTGCTGAGAATAGTTCCATTATTGAATTTCTGGGTCCTTCTACAGGGGTTGAGCCTCGTACGCCGTCAGTAAATATATTCATATTTCCATCAGGAAATCAATCAGTAGAACAAGCGGTGAGCGAGGTTGTAGATGAATTAGAGGATATACAGGTAAATTCTACAACAATGCAACTCAGCGAGTTAAATGTAACTGCACGTGTGTTGGAGTATATAGTCAGTACTGCACATCAAGAATTTCACAAATTGCAACTGTGGATAGATAGGCCTGAAAGAACTTACGTAATAACATATACCAATTTGCCCGATAGATTTTCAGCTTATCTTCCACAATTCATGGAAATGATCACGACACTTGAACTACCATAGGCACTCAGTCAGTCAAGCGTCACTCAGGATTTCAGTTATTTATCTATATATGATCGCACTTGAACAGATAGGATACCTATTATGAGGATTCCAATTATCTGGATCTAAAATGATTTCGAGTCATAGCATATCCACTGACAAGTTGCTGTATTGTAACAAAAAAAAGTCATACGCGCGTCACCCTTGACCAATTTCTTCCTATTTTCAAGCGGATGCTCAAATTTCTAAGTATTAGTCTTTTCTATCTTACAAGTAGTACAGGGCAGTGCGCATAAGCCAAGACTCCTTGACTAACACTACCAAGTAATAACCTTCTCAACCCTGTTTTTCCCTTTGTACCGATCACGATCAAATTAATACTCTGCTTTTTTGAATACTCTATAATATCTGATACTACAGATTTCCCTTCCATTACGACCTCAGTCTCGATCCTGACATTACTAGCCAAAGCATTTTTTTTGATGGCTCTAAACCACTTAGCTTCAATCTCCATCCGAGATAATTCTATCACGCCCTTCACCGGGGTCATAGGGATTTCTGGATCTACTTGATCAATTTCATAATCATATCTTAGTTCTTGTGGTAATACAGTGAGAACTGTCAATCTTGCATCATACTTCTTTGCAACTCCTATAGCGCAATTCGCAGCATGCATTGATTCCTCTGAACCATCGATTGCAACCATGATTTTATCAAATTTCGTATGCATTTCGGATCGCATGATAAAGAATGTCAAAGTATTAAAGATGCACTAAGGGGAACCTTATTGCATTAACGAGCGCGCATTTAGCACCCCATTATCGCCAGAGGCCAAATATTGGACTGGAGTGCTTTTAGCAGATGGTAACGTATCAATTAAAAAAGGAATTCCAATTGTAGCATTTCATCAACAGGAGATTGACAAAGGCCAGATTGACAAATTCAGAACATTTGTTAAATCTACTCATAAAATAGGTTGTTATGTCAATAAGAAGACTGGAAGAGTATATTATTCAATAAGCTTTAGTTGTAAAATAATGGCTGATGACATTGCAAAATATGGAGTAGTTCCAAAAAAATGGTTTATAGTCAAAGAGGTGGATTAGAAAATGATCGTGATCTATGGCGAGGTGTCATAGATGGAGACGGTACTTAGGTGTTTATCAGAGAAAAACTGCAAATGGGACGGTCCGTTCCATTCCCTATATCTCGCTTACTGGTAACTTATATATCTGCCACCAGTTTAAGGCTTTTCTAGAACGCCAAATAGGTTTACCCATGCCAGGAATTGTCCCATACAGAAATTCCTATCAATTTACCGTTTTAGATCACAGAGCTGTCAGAGCAATAAAATTGTTATATAAAAACTGTACTGTTGCATTAGGTCGAAAGCTAGAGGTTGCTAAGAGAATAATGAATTCATTTCAGGTACAAGATAATAGTCGATATCTTAGACGATCGTAAAGGAACAACAAATATACTGTATATGAGCTGCGAGAAGATTAGGCTGTTATCATCAGATTTTTTCTGCCAAAGCATGTACGGTATTAAATATTGTACTTATCAAAAAGGTAATAAACTTCTGTTTTGGTTAATTGAATTGCAACCTCCAGGGATATCAATTATAATACATATTGAATAGCTTTAATACATTCCAAATATCTACAAGTATATTTGTCTTCAGAGGAGCTGATTCCTAAGAAATTAGAAGAATGGACTTATGAGAGAATAAAAATACTTGTTGGTAACAATGTAAATGAAAGTGATATTCATGATTTTAAGACAGATATCCCGGAGGGCGAGGGGTTAACAAAGGATTGTTGCGCTTTTGCAAACACAAAGGGGGGATTCATAGTACTTGGTATAAGACCTAAGGACATGCAATTCGAGATAAAAGGAATAGAAAATAGCAGCGAATTGAGACACCGATTCGGCCAGAAAATAAATGCTATTCCAACGATAGATTTTGGTTTGCCAAAAATCATAGGGATACCGGACTCACAAAAAGTTCTGGTCGTCTTTTACATTCCACTTAGTCCTGAAAGGCCACATATACCAACTACAATAAACAAAAGAATATTTTGGAAAAGGACGAATACTGGGAATGAACAAATGACATATGACGAAATAAGAATGAACTTCCAGAATTATGAAGAAAGAAGGGAAAAGCTAAAACTATTGTATCTTGAATTGCTCTCTAATAAGCAACAACTCGAGAGCATGAGGGCTCCAGAAGGCTCAATCGAGGGTATATATTCACTGGTCTCACTAGACTCAACTGTCATAGATACACTCCTTAGCGACGTATACAGCATGATTGCAAAAAATAGTAATCTTGTTAAGAGCTTAATGAATCTTAGATCTCAGATTAGAGTTATTAATAATAAAATCAAAGTATTTTATACTCAAGTCGCATTACCAACGACAAATCAAAGACAGATCACCGGGCAACATAATGAATTCATAAATGGCAAGATTGAAGAACTTGTTCCGATATTTCAGGCTGCATTAACTACTTTAGAGAACGACTTTAAGATTAAGGATCCCCTATCACAGTAAATTCCTTGGAAAACTGAATAATTTCACTTGGGATTGGTTGTTGATACCCTCCAACCCTGGTATTATTTTTATAATATATCGTGCAACACACTGCTGGCTGTGGGTCAACGAATATAGAGTAGCACCTCCAACTTCCTAAACTGTCATAACTATCATTTCTGAAGAAGCACAGGGACGGCGTAACACGCTACTTATACTGGGATAATTGTGATAGGGTTCTGTAATAGATAATAGTGATGTATACATTGGATAATTTGGAGTGGCAGCCCAACAACAGTAATGGAATGGCGGGACTGGCACGGCTATAAGGTAATAAGTGCTGGTGCCTGCCAGTCCCTAATTGAAGCATCAACCAATTCCAATTGTCATTAATACCTTACCTTCCACTGACAAGAACATCGGTCTCCATAATAGACTACTCAGGTTAAGAAGATACGAATTTTTAAATTCATTGAGTTATTAATACTTCTATGACATACATTATAGGCATAGAAGCTTGCTGTCCAGGAATGAAAACTATGGTAGAACATAACAGTATAAAACCCAACGTAACTCTGGGTAGCGACACGGCTCAAATATTTGTAAGAGGAGACAATAATCTAATACATGATTATGACTAGATAAAATTTTGTCCTTTTTGCGGCAAGAAGATTAGGATTATAGACGGGTAGAAGATCCTTTTTACCGTTACTAGTTATAGAGTAACAAAGTGCTAAGCGTGAAAGTGTTAAAATATCACTAATGACTCACATAAATATGTGAATTATGACTAGATAATGCGTTGCATAACTTGTGACTAATTTCCATAAATGCTGGTCAATTAATACTCCCTTGTTGTAGATATATCTGGTGAAAGGAGAAAGAGAATGACCACAATAGTTGGTATCAGAACAAAAGAAGGAGTCGTACTCGGCTCTGACAGAAGAGCGAGTAAGGGGTTCTTTATAGGTTCGAAGATAACGCAAAAAATAACAAAAATAGATGATACATTGGCAGTAGCAATTGCGGGGCAACTATCTGACGCGGATTATATGGTTAAGCTTGTCAAAGCTGAGAGAAATCTAATAGAGTTACGTAGAGGATTTCCTGTCACGGTAAAAGAATCAGCGAGGCTAATTGCTAATCAGGCATATACGGGACTCAAGAACTATCAGCCATACTTCGTAGAATTACTGGTAGGTGGGGTAGATCAAGAAGGTGGACAAATATTTGTGGCAGATATGAGCGGAGCCATTACCAGTGAGGAATTTGCTTCCTCTGGTTCAGGCTCTCCCATCGCATATGGAGTGCTTGAAAGCATATTTCACAAAGACATGACCAATGAACAGGCAAAGGAAATCGCCACTAAAGCTGTAGCTGCAGCAATGGAAAGAGATCCTGGTTCGGGAAACGGGATAGACGTATTGACGATCCCAAACCTGTCCTTAGTAGTGAAGGAGCGAAGGAGATAATAGAATTGGCTGATATAGGTGGCTCTGGAATTGGTAACACGAGATATCCTTACTACTATGGGCCTGAAGGCAGACTGTTATTAGTAGACAGTGCGCTAGAAGCAGTTGGCAGGGGTTCAACCACAATAGGAATTAAAACGTCAACCTTTGCACTGATCTCTAGTCACATTAAGCCTACCAAGCCTTTAGTAGAAGCATCAGAGAAGATATTTGCAATAGATGGGCATGTCGGTGCTACTGGTTCTGGATACATAGGAGACATATTACAGTTAATCGATGAGATGAGAATAGCAGCACAGAAATACAGATTTACTTATGATAGTCCCATAGATATAAAGTCGCTTGCAAGACAGCTCAGCTCGTACTTGCATGACTTTACAATTTACGCAGTTAGACCTCAGGCAGCATCAATAATTATTGCGGGACGAGACCCGGCAGGAGTTCAATTGTATCAAGTAGACCCTAGTGGCACATACTTTAGTGGATCTGGTTTTGCCATAGGGCAGTATTCGGACACAGCTATCGACATAGTTCAGAAAGAATATACTGAAGACATAACTATTGCTCAAGCCGTTCAATTGAGTGATAGAGCCATAGAGAAGGCGTTAGGAGAGAAACCATTAGTAGAGAGAGGACTTGTTACGGCTAAAGATGCGACATTCGAAAAGATGGTAAATAGCTAATTTAGTCCTTATTTATTTTTTATACGCCTGTGTTCAGCAGTAAATAATCAAGGAACTATTGTCTTCAATAATAGGACCACCCTAATGATAGTAGCCCATTTTGATTTTTTCATGTTTTTTAGACGTCAATTGAAGTTTTTAAAATCTAATAAGCTTTGCCTCTCCTCCTTTATTCATATAAAATGATACCCGTTTGTGTAATCAAAAAAAGATGCCTCTTGTTATTTCCAAGACCTTGACAGGTCTAATTTGTCATTAAAACTTTTTTCGTACTACAATATATCGTCCTCTTCTCCTTTCATTTCAAATTTTGCTTGCATGCACTTTTAACTCCACCCTGTGAAATGACTTTGGAACGCAGGCACGTATGCACACCAATACACACGTATGTGTAGATAATACATTGCATAATAATCAAACCCAGGAGTAGCATAACCATTTGACCCCATTAGCACGATATAGTATCAGACAGAGAAATAAGATATAATTCTTAAGATTAGGAGTACTTGTATTATCAGTCCTATTGGCAATATACTAAAACTAATTCATATCTGTTACTCACATATAATAAATATATGTAGCCAGATTATTGAATATGGTTCTCTAAATTTTGTTGATCCCCTGTAAGCCGTTTCAACTTGTCTTGATTCTTGTTGGACATAATAAATTCTCAAGCCATAAGGCGCTTGGCAATTATTCCAGTAGGATCGAAGTCAACTATAAATGCCTGTATGACTGCTTATTAATCATCCTCAAAATTGGATAAAGAGGGAGAAAAAGCCGTTGGAGACATCCAGGAAACAAGATTAACAATTAACAGGGCTATTAGCTATGCATGACAATGTAGTAGGATATAATCAAGAGACGGAAGCTAAAGATAAGAATAAAGTCGATGATCGTTTGTTGCCAGTCGCATTGAAAATGGAAAGTGTTTCAAAGGTCTTTAAATCTCCAGCAGGAGATTTAGTTGCTCTTAAGGAAATTAGCTTTGCAGTTAGAAAAGGTGAATTTATCTCAATTGTAGGCCCTTCTGGAAGTGGTAAATCTACGTTACTAAATATTATAGGAGCATTGGATAGACCTTCCTATGGAAGAGTTTTCATTGATAATGTAGATATTTTTTCCTTAAAGGACAGTCAGGTTGCACAAATGCGAAATACTCTAATAGGTTATATATTTCAGTCTTTTAATTTAATTAACAGAACGTCGGTTCAGAAGAATGTTGAGATTCCAGCTATTATTTCTGGTATGAATAGTGAAGAGAGACATAGACGCTCACTGAAATTGCTAAGAATATTAGGTATCGAAGATAAAGCATGGCTTAAGCCAGTAAATTTAAGTGGAGGACAACAACAGCGGGTAGCCATCGCTAGGTCTCTAATGAATAATCCTGCCATAATTCTTGCAGATGAACCAACTGGAAATTTAGATTCAAAGACAGGAGCAGAGGTTTTTGATCTATTGAGAATGCTTGCTAACAAGTTCAAAAGAACTATCGTATTTGTAACACACAACGCAGACCTTGCATCTAGAACAGACAGAACCATTTTCATACGGGATGGGGCAATTGAAAAAGAGATAATAAATTGAGTATGACGGAACAAGGAAGAAATAACCTGAGGGAGAAATATGGCATTGTTCCTTTTTCCTTTTTCGAAGGATGTGTATCAGAGCTCACACGAAGAGAAGTACCGAGGCGGCACACAATCATTGCTAAATCAAAGCAAAGCAGAAAAAGCTTCAACTCATTTCTCAGCTTTGGGTTATATCCCTCCTTGATATCGGTTGTCGCATATTTTGTACTATTTACAACTTTTGGTGTGAACGCATTTGCTCAATCGTCTAATTCATCTCCTCCTACTGCTATTCCTATTTCTGTTCAGACTGATAGAGCTCCTTCTTTCCTTGAAGCATATTGGACAGAAGATTCAATTTCTACTTCCACGTCAACTACAAACAACTCCAAGAAGGAAATTGGCCCTGGAGAAGGAACCTCCACCCTTGCAATAGTATTTGTAAATAGAGGGAGAACAGATATTACAGGAGTAACGGGATATCTAACCCTTCCCCCTGGATTTAGAGCGATTGAAGGTGAGAATAATGTCACCTCTCCAAATATTGCAGTGGCTAGTTATGATTCGATCATTAAAGCGGGTGACACTTTCACTATGTATTTCACGATGGATGTTCTTCCACAAGCCAAAGTGGGCCCATACACAAGTGACCTAACATTATCGTATTCGAAGATTCTTGAGGTTGGACAGATTTCAGCCTCAATGATGATTCCATTTAGATTGACAGGCAAGGTAATTCTAGACACAACATTACTAAATCAAAATCTAACTGCCGGTTCTCCAAACCCATTACAAATTCTTATAAAAAACGACGGAACAGCTAATGCAACTGGTGCAATAGTTACTGTGGTTGGAGTTTCTGGCGGAACTACGGCCTCAAACAGTACTTCTGACGGCAGATCGGTAAATGGTTCTGCTACTACAACGGTCGATTCAGAAACTTTTAGCATCGGAAATATTCCAGCAGGCAGATCTGTCTTAATCACTCCAATTATATACCCTGACTACTCTTCGGGAGCAACGATACAGACCTTAGATCTGGAAATAGCATACAATAATGCATATGGCATCCGTACCGATTCAGATTACTCAATAGGAATGATTGTAGCCCCCAATCCACCAGAGTCAGTGCTCAGTATAAATCCCGCAATAATGTCAACCACATCTAGTAGCCAGAGTTACGTTGCCAATGATAATAAGAATAATGCAACTGAAACCGAAGATGAGATTAATGAAAACCCTATACAACTTACAGCAGGTAGGTTAGAAAACCTGCGTTTTAGCATAACCAACAACGGGAGCTTACCGCTTACAGATATTGTGTTTTCCCTTTCCTCAGGTACTAATTCTGTAAAGATATTAGGAGACTCGAGATGGAGAGTAGATCATATGGCTCCTTTAGCAAATTTCCCAATGTCTACCACCGTTTATGCTGCCGAAGATGTGATTAATACACCTACGGAATTTGAAGTAAATGCCGATTACATAGAAAGGGGACAGTCCAAAACAGACACTCTAAACATAGGTGCATACGTTGATGGCCAAATTCGGATAAGGACATACGATCTTGATATAAATTACGTAGGTGATGCCCCAAATCTAGTCGGTAACTTATTGAATGAAGGAAATACAGTTGCACTGTTTACTACAATAGAATTATTTAATCCTGCAGTCGAAGCAGAATCATCGCAGAGTAATTTGAACAAATCTTTGGTTACAGGTCCATCCCAACAACAATATCTCGGAGATCTCTCGGAGAACTCTCCTCTTCCATTTAGTATTCCTCTTAGCATTGATAGTGATCTACCAGCAGGTGATTACCCTGTAAGCCTGAACGTTACTTATAGCGATAATCTTAGAATGGCTCATGGATTGCTATTAAATGATACGGTAGTATACGAAGGCCAACCCTCAACGTCTAGTAATAACGACAGTAATAATGATCCGTTCACTTTTGTGAGCGGAATTTCGGGTATCTTTCCTATGGTAATCATTGTCATCATTGTGATTATAGTTGGATTGTTTTTGATCAGGCGGAGAAATAAGAAGAAGAAAGGAGAAAAATTAAGCGCAAAAATTACATCCACTGGCCGTCATTCTGATTCTAATTCAGTTAGCAAAGTTACCGATGAAGACTCAGATTTTTTCCTTGATGATTCATCGTCAAGAAAGAATAAGCCTTGATGGTCAATGAATGGCAAGCAAAGAATTATGAAACATTTCCATTACTATTACCTTAAGTCTGAATAGGTACCCAATCCTGATATAGTGAAGCATACATGATGTGAACACAAGTGGATTAGTTGATTAGGGAGGTAGATGTGACTAGATGAATTCAATACTTCGACATGCAAGTATCATTAAAAGCGAAGAATATTTTGAGGAAGAAAGGAGGAGAAAAGAGGATAATAAAAATACAAATCACTAAAAAAGAGTTTAAACAACGATCATATTAAACTATCAACCAAATATAGGGCGGGAGTTCTCGCAAAATTCCTATTTGATCTATTTGGTTGTGTGTGTTATTATCTCCCACGAACTTGATATATGATAGTTCCAACAATCGTAAATCCTCCGACAATTGCTGCTACAAACACGTTTCCTAGAATCTGTGCTTGCTGACCATCATCATTGCCTATAACCGCCACAAAAATCGCAGTGACCAGTACAATAAAGCCGACCAGCAGGAACAAACTTATGATTATTTTTGTAACGTTGTTGGATATTCTCTCAGGTTCAGAATATTCATTTGTTTCTCGACTGGAACCGGGACTAACCTTATTCAATATTCTGTCTGTAAAAGAAGACTTTCTTGATGGGTCAAGCGATTGAGCCTGCCCCTCATTTTCATTCTTACTGCTATAGCTAATATTGTCTGCTTTGTTCATTCCTACGTCATCATTAGTACCTTTATTGTCTTGATTGACATACTTGTCGTTTGGGATGGACATTCAATAATACAATATTCTTGAGGAGTATAAAGATATTTTTATCAGAGTTGATGAGTGGACAAGCTTTTCCTTAAAAGCAAGTCTATTTAGAAGTTTCCATCTTTTTGCCAAAATCCCTGCAAATCGTAGGAACCCTGTTTACTTTAAAATCCTTCACAAGACCATCTTACTAGTCAAGAATCACGAAGATTCTGTTTATTTTGGAAAAGATGAAGCAATCAAGATCGCATTCCTCGACTAGAATCTAAGACACTATACGTCGAGAGTCGAAAACACCTTTTAAAGAAGCCTTTTATCCAGTCTGGCAAAAGGAAGACTGTTGAAACTAAAAAAATTTGGCTGCAAGTATTTGTGGATTCTGATAATAACTGAGTCTGAAAATCAAAGAGGAATGGATACTACGTAATATCAATGGTCTAGTTTTGACACCAATTTCAAGACCAAAATTAACATTAGTGTGCACTTTTCGCACCCTATCATTTTGTAAAAATTATATCAGTCCACAATCATTACAGATCAATGAATAATAAAGAGATTCAACACGCGTTAGATTACCATGAAGCAACTAAACACTCAGAAGTTAGTATAATGACTTCTAGACATTATTTGGACTACGATAACCGTCCAATGCCTTTTAAAACGTATCTCGAGCAGCCACGATATCCTCTTACGAATAATTTCCCTAGTCCAAATTTAGAATCGATCACATCAATCGTAGATGTCAAGCAATCTGCAAATTCTAGTCCCACACAAAGCGAGAAATCTGTATCCGTCATGGATATATCAGAGATACTATTCTTTGCTGCCGGGATAACCAGAGTGCTGAGATATAGTTACGGTACTTATTTCATGCGTGCTGCCTCTGCGACGGGAGCCCTTTATCCCATAGAATCATACGTCGTTTGTGGCGACATAACTCCGGATCTAAAAGCTGGGGTATATCATTTTGGTCCAGCTGAATTCAGTCTAACTCAGCTAAGAAGCGGAGATTACAGACATGCTTTGGCTTCCACAGCACTAGCAGAAAGAGAATATGACACAATCTTAACGTCACCGCTTTCCATAATATTCTCTTCTTTTGCATGGAGAAATGCGTGGAAATATCAGGCAAGATCTTATCGTCATTGGTTCTGGGATTGCGGTGTGATTGTTGCTAATCTCTTAGCAACTACCGCATCAATGAAGCTACCCACCAAATTGATTATGGGATATGTGGACGATATGGTTGATAGGCTACTGTGCCTGGAGACTCTAAAAGAAGCTTCAATAGTAATTGCGCCGATTGGTATAGGCTCCTGTCCAAAATCTGACTCCAAAGGTAATAACAATATACAAAAAGAGATTGCTGAGTTACCCATTCCGAAGATTGTGCCTCTGTCGCAAAGAGGAGAAATAGATTACCCTGATATTTGGAACATGAATCAAAATTCAAAACTCTTCGATAGAGAGGAAGTCGAAAGTTGGATTGACATTCAAAAAAATAGTACCCTAGACTACCAGCAAGCGAAAACTAAACACAATAGGAGCTCAATTTCCAAACAACAATTAGAACAAAGAAACCAAAACTTAGGCATAGAAAATAACGCTGAACCTATTTTGGATCGAAAAGGTATGTCAAAGGATATGGGTACACCATCAACAATGACTATCGGTGAAGTCATCTTGAGACGAGGCTCTACTCGAAGGTTCGATACCCATTCTTCCATTCCACTTTCCACACTTTACTCCATACTTGACAGCTCCACACGGGGAGTGCCAATGGATGTTTTCACAAATGAAGGACTTATGTCATCAGTAATCGATACTTATTTTATAGCTAATAATGTGGTTGGTCTAGAACCTGGGGCATATTTCTTTAATCGCAATCTCAAAGCGTTCGATTTGCTAAAGAGAAATGCATCAAGACAGATCTCAGGCTATCTTTGTCTAGGCCAGTCTCTTTTTAGCGACGCAAGTGCAGTGATCTTCTTGATGGCAGATCTGCATAAGGTGCTCGATGATCTTGGTAACAGAGGATACCGAGTTGCACAGCTTGAAGCAGGGATCATTGCAGGGAAAATATATCTGTCAAGCTATGCACATTCTATAGGTGCCTCTGGAACAACGTTCTTCGATGATGCAGTGACTGAATTTTTAGCTCCACACGCGGCCAATAAGAGTACCATGATCGCCATGGGAGTAGGAGTTCCTGGGTATAAGGCACGACCTGGAACAGTGTTACCCGTCAGACTAACTAGAGAGGAATTAGTGAATTTGCATACTTAATTTTCTAACAATGGCAATTGTTAACAACAATCTATTCGTTCGATCGGTATTGATGAATAATGATGGTGCTCCGAAACTTAAGCCAAGTTTTTCAGCATGAGTCCACTAATATAACATAAGTATTTTACACCTGTCTATTCTATCATTATTTGGATTTGGGATGACAGACGTAAGAATTAGAGAGTTAGATTGGTATTTGCGGGATCATCTCTTTAGGCAGGCAAATAAAGGAAGACAGGAATTCGAACAGAGAGTGCTCCCATCAGAATTAGTCAAAACGTATCTAAGATACAGAAACGACGATTTGGATCAGATTTCTCAATTAGTTGATATTGTGGTTGGTAATCTCCTTCACCAGCTCGTCATAAAAAAGAAGGACGTCGATTCGTTTGAGCTAAGTGGCACTCTAAAGCGTCTTCAATGCTCCAAATGTTACTATGTATCCATTCTTGCGGAAGCAGAGGAAATAGCTTGTTTAAGGTGTAATTCAAGGACGTTAGATGAATTTCCTAAGAAGAGTATAAAGCATTAAATAATAACTATATTTATTGTGGAGTTGCGTCATGTATTTCCACTTTGATATGGCTTCACATAAAAGCTGTTATCCAAACACATACAGTTTCGTCAGTGAATTGACTTAACCACTTCACATGTAATTAGTAGACATTTGGCAATCTAGCCACCTAAATATCGAAATATGTCCGATTTGTAGGACGACTGTGCTCAAAGAGTAAACTGTTCAACAAATGGTTGTGAAATTTCGAATTAATTCACTGATCGCCTACTACCCAGTCAAAATACAGATTTTAGAAATATTTCGAAAAACAATGCATAGAAGGCTATGTTAGCTTCATCAATTTTTCAATCCAAGCCTAACCGTAAAGTAGAATCAACTTCCGCTTATTTGATTCTATACAGATTGAAAAGTATTAGTCAGAATAGCTCCAGCAATCTCATTTTTCTAGAAAGAAACATTCAAACCAGCCACTGGCACGTCTAGCAACTTCTTCCAGTGCACCCTCCTCTTCGAATAAATGTGTCGCGTTAGGGATTAAGATAAGTTTCTTCTTTTTTTCGATCCTTGCAAGCATCTTTAGCGCATTTTGATTAAGTCCAATTACTGTTTTATCATTCTCTCCTACTATTAACAATGTAGGTGCTTCAATTTGATCTAAAACCTCTTTACCTGCTAAATCAGCTCTCCCGCCGCGTGATACAATTGCACTGATTAAATTTGGACGAGCTGCAGCCGCGACTAATGCAGCTGCAGCTCCTGTACTTGCACCAAAATATCCAATTCTTAAATTTTTCAATTCCGGATTTTGTAAAATCCAATCAGTACAAGAAATGAGTCTCTGAGCCAGTAATGTAATATTGAATCTATGTTCCCTCGTAAGGTTATCCACAGTTTCTTCCTCTGGAGTAAGTAGGTCAACTACGAGTGTAGCGATACTAACATTATTAAGCACTTGTGCAACATATTTGCTTCTTGGACTGTGTCTACTGCTTCCACTTCCATGAGCAAAAATAACAATACCTTTTATAGAGGTACTAGAGTTGGGAAGAATTAAGTTACCTTCAATCATATTCTCTTTGTTATCAATTATTTTTACTACGCTATTACGAGAATGAGAATGATTTTGCTCTTCCAAAGTTAATCGGCCACATTTTCTATCATCCTATCTATTTATATACTAACTCTAAATAGCGTCCATGTTAATTATCCACTTGGCTATTGTTAAAGATCAAACCACAATCATGATTGAAAAATAGATTGTGAATTTTTGCGTTTTGGGCCCTGCGAGACGATAGTTGTTGATGAGTTTGGATGAGGTGTTAAATGGAATCAACACTTAAGACAATATGATTTGATATTAACCTTAGTAAAGGTCACTTTATGGGATTTCATCAGCTACATACTCCCTCCTAATACCCGTTGGAGAGGTGAAGAAATGTAATTTCTCGTGTGATATTCCTATTAACACGTGTTGGTCAACTGGTGTATCTTGCTGTATAACAGTGGGCATACTGCTGGTAAGAACCTTCATACTATTCTTACCTATATTCACTTCCAAAACTGTATCATCACCTAACATTTCGATAAAAGACAAGACACACTCCATGATTAGATCTGAATGTAGTCGATCACCTCCGATAATGATATCGCGTGGTCTGATCCCAATAGTCACTTTCGCAGGTAACTCTTCTTTTCTGTACAATCGATCGAAAACTTTTCTTAAGGCATCTGATGCTGATTTAACCAAACTGCCTGAAATTTCTATATGCAAATGAGAATTGCTATGACTGACTTCACATTCCAGAAAATTCATTGGGGGGCTTCCAATAAATCCTGCCACAAAAGTATTTGACGGTTTGGAGTACACCTCTTGGGGTGTGCCTACTTGCTGAATTAACCCACGATCCATGATCGCAATTCTATCGGCCATACTCATTGCCTCGATCTGATCGTGTGTGATGTAAATAGTAGTGATCCCTACTTTCTTCTGTAATTTTTTTATTTCTGTTCTCATGTATGCACGCATCTTTGCATCAAGGTTGCTGAGAGGTTCGTCCATTAGGAAAACCTTGGGTTCCCGAACTAATGCTCTTCCCAATGCAACTCTCTGCATCTGTCCTCCACTAAGCTCCTTCGGCTTACGGTCGATCAATTGTGAGATTTCTAATAGTTTGGAAATCTTTTCTACTTTGTCCCGTATATTTCCTTTAGATTCTTTTCTCATCTTCAAGGGAAATGCGATGTTGTCATATACAGACATATGAGGATAGAGGGCATAGTTTTGAAACACCATAGCAATGTCTCTGTCTCGTGGAGGTAAACCGTTGACTAACTGATCTCCTATGTAAATGGCTCCGCTGCTTGGATCGCTGAGGCCAGCTATACATCTAACTGCAGTGGTCTTTCCACACCCAGAAGGCCCAAGTAGAACCATAAATTCACCCGGATCAACTTCTAACGAAAAGTTATCAAGAGCACTAACCCTTCCGTAATTCTTGGTTAAATTTTCAATCCTTATGCGTGTGGACATGGATATACGTGTTCGCCTTTCCAGGACGGTACAGATTGTATCACACTTATTAGTATTTGATAATTGGAGACCAATTGAAATTCCAGACCCTCAATCAAAGGAGCTTTTCGTAGGTATAGAGGATTGTATGTATGGGCTCAATAACATGGCTTTGAGCTCTTCAATTATTGTGAGTAAAATGGCAGCGCGTCCATGCCAATCTATGTGTCTAAGTGCTACAGGTCACTGGGGAAACATTATTTTCATATTCAATAATAGCAAAGTCCTATTCGTGTAGTTAAGAAATCACGTAATAATCTTTGAATTTGCGAAGTTTAGAACAAATAAGTCATTAGTGCGTTTTTATTCAGGACGAATTATCATCTGCCCCAATCTTTATTTGATAACAACATTTAAAAAGATGCCACGTCTTTTCTGTTTCTAGTGAATATTTTATATATAAATAAGAAAATGGTGTTTATACTTAGTTCGGCCTTCTTAATTAGCGTAATTTTTACAGGATTAGTTAATTCCTTGTATGCTCAGAAGGAACAGGTCACTCTTACGGCTATAGTGGCTGAGCCAAAGGAGAGGTGGGACGTTTTATTTGATAATGCCTCAAAGAAACTTAATGAAAATCATCCCGATATGGATATCCAGATAGATTATAGGGTGCTTCCTTACGATGCAACACGCACTCAAATCCTCACCTCGATGGCTGGAAGAACACCAATTGACCTAATTTCTGTAGACCAAATATGGTTAGGGGAATTTGCTGAAGGAGGTTTTTTGACCGATCTGACACAGAATGCTACTTCTTGGGGAAGAGAGGGTGACTGGTACCCTGTCAACTGGGAAGGAGGTAAGTATGAGGACAAGATCTATGGAATATGGGCATGGACTGACGTACGAGCTTTATGGTACTGGAAAGATCTTTTGAGGGATGCTGGTGTGGATCCAAGAACTCTTGAAACATGGAACGGATATCTGTCAGCTGCCCAGAAACTTAATGATGCCCTAGGTCAACAGGGAATTCAAGGTTCGCATTTAGTTGGTGCAAGTCACTCGCCAGACATGTGGTATCCCTACCTGTGGATGTTAGGAGGAGATATACTCGAGGAAAGAAGTGGACACCCGACTAAGGGAACCTACTGGTTCCCAGCCTACAACAGTACTGAGGGAGTACAGTCATTGGAGTTTATTAAGAGACAGGTAGATGCAGGAATCAAACCACAGGTCAATCATTTTTGGGGCCAGGAATTTGCCGATAAGAAATTTGCTATGATGTTAGAAGGTTCATGGTTACTTGGCACTTTCCCTCGTGAGCAATGGGCTGGTCTCAACCAAAGTGTTGGTATGATACCGATGTTTCCAGTTCCAAATGAAGGAAACAAATCTGCCACCATGATGGGAGGATGGGTTTTAAGTATTCCTGAGACGTCCGAGAATAAGGATCTCTCTTGGGAGTTGCTCACACTATTGGTGGATCCGGAAATTCTTACTACTATGCTCGAGAAAGAAGGTTACTTGCCTACTCAGAAGCCTATTGCCGAAGGATCCTATTCTCAAAGCCTTAATGCTACAATACCATACTACTCAGATATGATTTCCATGATCCCAGTAGGCCATAGCAGACCAAACATACCAGAATATCCACAGATATCTGATAACATACGCGAAGCAATAGATGGGGTTTACTTTGGCGGAAAGGATCCAGGTCAGGCATTACAGGAAAGCGCCGTCAAAACAGCAGAAGTCCTCGGCTGGTAATAGGCATACCCTTTCAAGCTGCCTATTACATCACTAGATCTTGACTATCCCAAGTAAAGGGCACTGATAATGGAGTAGCGCCAAAAAACCTATATCTCTTCGAGTGTCAAATATGGCTCAAATCTCCAAGTTACAGCCATATCTTTTTCTCGCGCCATCGTTTGCGATACTTCTTGTATTCCTTATTTTTCCATTATCATGGAATATATACATCGCGCTACATGATGTAAGTCTTATTACACTTCTCAAGGAATGGGAATACGTAGGGCTTGAAAACTTTGTTACCCTTTTTGATGATCCAAATTTCTATACATCACTGAAAGTAACTTTAATGTTTGTTGGAGGGTCTGTGGCTTTGCAATTTGGTATGGGGATATTGATGGCGATTGTCTTGAATCAGCAGATTCGTGGTTCGGGTGTATATAGAGCTATCCTAATTATACCATGGACAATATCCGCGGTAATAGCTGCGTTCTCTTTCAAATTCATTCTTGACGATAATTTCGGTATTCTGAATTTTATTCTAAACCAATTGGGTGTTGAATCAGTTGGATGGCTTTCTGATCCCAATATAGTAATATGGTCTCTAGTGATGGCAAATATGTGGTATGGTACGCCATTTACTTTGTTGTTTTTAACTGCTGGATTACTATCCATAAATCCTTCCTTATATGAGGCAGCTCGAATAGATGGAGCATCTAAAATGCGCTCTCTTTTTCATATTACACTACCATTATTGAAGCCGTTTATGATAATTAATCTTATTCTTATCACTATGTGGTCAGTAAACCTCTTTGACATACAATTGATAATGACTGGTGGAGGACCTCTATTTTCAAGTACCACCGCTTCGCTATATATGTACAGACAGGCGTTTGAATTTGGATTGCTATCTAAGGGCGCTGCCGCAGGGATAATCTTGATCTTAATCAATTTGACAGTAGCTGTCATTTATGTAAAATTTCTAAGGAGATAATACTGAGAATCCCAGAAATGAAACAAGACAGAAGCAAAAACGAGAATCACAAGTTTACTCGCATTTTCAAGTCAGGGGACAAAACTAACCACCAAAGAACCAGTTCAGGTCTTGGTGAGAGATTGATACTTTATGGCCTAATAGCTATTTTTCTTTTTATTACCTTTTCTCCAATAGTTTGGATATTTTCAACGTCCTTGAAGCAGAATCAAGAAGCAATGAGTTTTCCCCCTAAGTTAATTCCAGAAGACCCTACCCTCGAGAATTTTATTTTCGTTCTGACTGATCCCACTCTTGTTCAGAGTTTATTAAATAGCTTTATCGTAAGCATAGGAAGTACACTCTTAAGCGTGACAGTCAGCGCATTAGGAGGTTACGCGTTTGCACGATTTGAATTCAAGGGCAAAAACATGATCATAAGTATTATTCTAGGGCTTTTTATGATTCCTGTTGTTATTAACATAGTACCTCTTTATATAATGTTGGCAGATTTAGGCCTGTTAAATTCCTTATTCGCATTGATGTTAACCTTTCAGATACTCATTATTCCTCTGAATATACTGCTGCTAAAGAGCTATTTTGAAACTATACCCCAAGATCTTGAGGAGAGCGCACTCCTAGACGGATGCTCGAGGTTAGGTGTACTGCGTAGAATTACTATTCCTCTATCGATGCCTGGATTTGCTATCGCAGCCGTGCTCTCATTTAGATTTGCGTGGAACGAATTCATTTTAGCTGTGGTACTGGCAAATCATCCTGATTCAACGGTATTTCAGGTTGCATTGTACCAATTTATTTCATTATATAGGATAGATTGGGGATATCTAAGTGCGGGAATAACGATTGCTATAATCCCAGTGCTTGTCTTAATGCTAAGTTTTCAGAAAAATATGGTTAGGGGGTTAACATTGGGGGCAATTAGAGGTTAATTAGGTAGATTAAGTATGTAATCCTTTTTCAGATTAAAGATGCTGGTGTATGCTACTTGGCTGCTATGCTATCTATAATACATCTGGGTTACATCCAATTATCTACCATCAGCAGCATGTGTTGCTATCTAATTCCTGCATCAAACCATATCTCGAAGGTCCCAATATTCTCATGTACATCATGGGTCCTCAGCCTGCACCTGAAGATTTAAGAAAATAGACAATCACTGCGCCTACGTTGATTGGCGAATACTTAAGACAAGTGAAAAATCTGGTTTACCGGTGTATTCAGTATGCAAATTCTTTGTAAATGCAATACTTGAGCGAACCTAGGGCACCTTAATCCGATCTGCAAATCATTATCATAACCTTGCTAAGGTTGTCTTTCATGGCTGCTAGTCTCAAGCCTTTTTTTCCTCGGTTCGCTTCCCGGTGTTCCTCCTTTGTTGTTTAGCTTTTCTTGTTTTCCTTGAGTCTCGTTCCAGTTTTTGTCCTTCTCCTCGTAATCTTATTCTTTCTTCTCTTCCGTTGTAGCCTTTATCTCTTCCTTCTCTTGCATTTGTACTTTTGCTAAAAAAGGACCCCATAGTGACTCTATCCATTGCTGATTCAATTTCTGGAAATGATTGATGTACTGTGTGTATAGATTGTACATGTTTTCATTAACTTTAACCAAATCTCGATACAGGTCATTCATTCTGCTAATGTTTCGTGACGCTTCCTCGAATAACTCATTAAGCTTTTTCATCTTGCTGACATAATCATTATAGAACTCATTCATGTTTTCGTAGCTTTTCACATACTGGTTGTACATATCAATCCAAGACATACACATATACTCACCTTTACTTCAAGATAACGTCATCGGATTACTTATGGCTTGTGCCTTAATTCTAAATCAATTACAGACTCGAACAAGAAGAAGACCGAATCCATAGACATCCCATCCTAGCTAGTGAGGCTAGCAATTTAATCGAATTAAGCCATAAATGCAAAATCTGGTGATCTACTCTTCTATTTCTGATATCAAGGACCGAATTTAACACAAATATATGTTTGCATATTATAAAGAAGACTTACAGCTTGGTGGGAAGCCCTGAAATCTATCATGTGATCGTTGAATACATAGTCCTCATCATAGAAGTAATTGTTGGAATTCTTGTAGCCGCGATAGTAATTATTACATTAGGTAATTTGGTCAGGTTGCTTCTCTCTAAAATACGAAAAGAGCAGCGACAGATATATGTCCGTGAAATAGTCGCCAGAATGTTAAGGGGTCTTCTCATCGCACTAGATTTCTTGATCGCTGCTGATCTACTGCAGACTATATTAGATCCAACACTGGAAGAAACTGCAGTATTCGCATTGATAGTAGTTTTGAGAATATTACTAAGTTGGTCCCTCTCAAAAGAGATAGAGATGGGCGCTAGGGAGGGATCGAGTACGAGTGAAAGAGCTCATTGAATAGTTCTTCAAGAAATATTTTTTCAGTTTGGTTCGAGACATCAACAAGTTCGATATTGGATTGGATATGGACCTATGACTACAAACCAATTTTGAGTATATTTTGTCAGTGCTTCAGAGGATGGCGAATTCTTTTTCGCTTACAGGGTCACTTGATTGGTAATGCTTACCCCCCCTAAACAAGGGATTTTCGATTTTCAAGGTAATACCTCTAGTAACCAAGTATTCCTCTTCGTCAAGTTTGGTATCATCTTTGTTTATTAGCCGGCTAGCTTTCACATCCGAATTTGCTACTGGGATAATTTGGAGAGTTTCTTAACTGCTTCCTATCTTATCATATAGGTAACATATCAAATCCGTAATCAAATTTGGATCTCAGAGGTCTCAAAGGCATTAATATTAGAATACTACTTACTTATTGTCAGCAATTTTGCTAGGTTGATTTCGGATATACTCCTCAAACCCATCGAGAGCATCATTATATCCTCGTTCAAGCAATAGCCTTATTGTTTCGGAAGAAAAATCAAATGTCTTGTTAGAAATAGTGTCAACATCATTCTCCCTGTTTACGCGTATTATTTCATCAATCTGAAACCTTCCTTCAAGTATGTCTTGGAATCGTCTTGGTTTCAAGAACTCACCATGGAAATGTGTTTTCCGATTCAAGAGGTTGATGATAAAGTTACTTTCCACTCCACGTTCCTCTGCAGCCTTTATTAGCTCCTTTACCAGATCAACATAATCAGATATTAACAAGAGCATGGTCTCCTCTTGATGTGTCCTATCTGAAAAAGTTATGTCATTATTTCTGTTGATAACGCCGTCCCTATCAGAAGGAATCTCTGTTTGTTTTTTAGGATGTAAATTAATTACGCAGATACCTAATCGAGGAATAGTATCTTTTAATCCTCTTACCTTCCACCAATAGTGCCTATGCATCAAAACAAGTTGTAGTAGCGGAGTGTTTGTCATAAGTCCTCCATCCCAAAAATGGCGCATGCCTTTCTTGTAACCACTGTCATTCATAATACTAGGTGTCTTCAAGTCAATCTGTCTACTGCTAGTTGATTCAAAGTAATAGCTTTCAACTTCTATTTTAGAAAAATCAAAATTGACTGGAAATGATCCGCTCGCCATAACTTGATCTGATGTGATCCCCTCGTCATAATGGACTACATGTTCAAATCCGATTTCCTTATCGTTGTGACTGATGAATCTCCCGTATTCTGTTTTTCGTGACCCGTCCTCCTTCTGATAGCTATCGAATGTAACTGGGACACCATCTGCGACGTCGACTGCTACCAGTAAGAGTCTTGGCTGATCGTCTTCTTTAGTAGTAGCTATTGGAAATTTTGCAAAACGCTCTAGACTACGTCTTAGAGGTTCGTTACTATAACGATACCAAGTATTGTCCGAATCGTAAAATTTACTGTCATGTGTAGGTCTATGGGGATAAAAGACATTCGGTACTCCAAATATCGCAAACTCTTTAGCTGAAAAGTACCTTCTTGCTGCTTCGCCTGTCGCAATCTCTCCATTAATTGCATGCCAATAATCTCACCAAGGTTTAAAAAAGGGGTTAGTTTCCACCATTGAATCTTTGGAGAGGTAGTTCCAGAAATCAACAAGCCTCTCAGCTGCCCCCTCGTAAGTCTGATTCTCCACAACATAACTTACTAGAACAGCAGCGTTGATAGCCCCGATTGAAGTGCCTGCAACTATATCAAATGTAGATCTTCCTTTCCTTCCTTCCTTAAGATCTTTTTCAGAGAGAGTTTCGTAAAGCGCCCTGTACGCTCCAGCCTCATAGGCACCAAGAGATCCCCCACCTTGAAGTACTATCGCCCTTTCCTTCTCTGGTATATCCATCTTCTTATTCATGTGATTAGTCTACCGATAAGATTAGACGGGAGTTAAGGTAAAAAATCTTGTGATGAGTGGAGGTTAACGCAAAGCATGAAAACTCTCACGCTAAATGCACCTTCATCGAAAAGGAGGAAATCAACAGATTTCTAGGATCCAGCATCCGATTCGAGAATAATCTACATTTGATTCTCTCCTTGAAGGTACAATGTTAGTACAATTCACAGACATGAACCTACTAGGATTACATGTATGTCACTAACACAGGCGTAAAGATCAATAAAAAAAATTTCTCCGCTAGAATTTTGCTATTGCGGATCTAGCTTAACTGATTTTATCTGTTGGCCTTTTTAGTTTTTACACGTTCTCTAGCTTTCTTTATGACTTCAGCCGTCTGAGGAGCTGCCTCTTTCATATCTTCCACCGTCTGTCGGAACGATTCGGCTGCTTCATTTGCTGCTACAACGGTTTGGTCTAACGTCTTGGCAGTATCCTTGATCATTCCCCTTTCCTTGAGATCTCTAGATATTTTGCTTATCTCCATTGTGGTATCCCTCATTGTAATAGTCGCTTCATGGACAGCTGCAATCAACTCGTCAATCGCTCCGCTCTCTCGTAAAGCTCGTACGGTATCTCTTATGCTTGCCGATATATCCCTTATTGTACTTGCGACATTCTTTATCGATTCTATTTTTTGTTGAATATTCGGATCCACAGTTGTTGTTGTAGCTGTTGTTGTAGTTGTTTCCGATGCTGCTTCTGATGCCTCTTCGGATGCCTCTACTTCTGCATCTGCTTCTGCTGCTTGATCGCTCTTATCTGTAGTGCTAGCCGTGTCACTTGCGCCAGCTACATTACTCGGTCTTGCTGTGCCTTTAGGATAGGTCATTCTAATATTATTAATGCTTTAACGTTTATATAAGATGTATCTTTGTCTGAATGCCTTTCCCAGATCATCTGCTTGTCTGTTTTGTTGTTTCGAGATACTGTAGTATCTGTGAGAAGGCATATACCAACTCTGTATTTGAGTTATATAATTATTTCCCCTAATAGTGTACTATATGAATCAACAGTATGATTTAATATGTTAAATAGGAGTACAAAACAAGAAATCATTATGGCGTTAACGTTTGTGATATGGCCTCTTAATTCTGACCGATATCAATATACCACCTGAGTTACTCAAAACTTCAGAGTCATCACCGTAATACCTATGGATATGTTTTGGGAAATTTTGGGTATCCTGCTAGGATCATTCTGGGATAAACCTAAACCCCATGAAGCAACCAGATTTACTGCAACGAGACAATAATAACACAGTGCGTTTGCCACTTAACAAGCTCTAATGATTATCTTGATCTCCATGACTACCCATAAGAAACTTGAGAGTATCTATCTTCAAGACCCCTAAGCATGTACAACAAATTTAAATATAGACTGATTACTATTTTTCTCACAACGATGACGTATCAAATATCTGAGGATAAGTCTGCTATTACCTATGGAAATCAAATAAGACATTGGACAGTGGTTGCGTCCATTGCAATTTCACTTTTGTACATAATCCTATCAGATGTTGAAGATGTTACGGCTCAATATGGAGTTACCACTAATGAAGAGTTTCTAAATGACTTTATAGGATTGACAAATAAGTCCGGCGCCTTAACAAATTCATATCATCAAGAAATTGGAAAATGGGAAAATAATCAATATAGCAATACCACAATCATGATGATAACGAACGGTACTGTTGCACAAATAAATAATCTGATTGACGAAACAAATAATCTGCAAATACCAGAAATATTTAAGGATGGTATTTCACTGTATACAAAAAGCTTGGAAGCAGAACGGGACAGTTATAAGCAGTTCGGTGACTTTATCAAGACCGGAAATCCTCAATTAAATGAAACATCAACGGATCTTCTATCTGACTCACTGAAATATGAAATAGAAGCGTTTAAAGCGATCCAAACTTCGCAATAGTAACGTCAATTTCAACAGATACCGGTACTGCCAAGGTAATGTTCAGTAATAAAATGATGGTATCATTATCTCTAATTGAGGGATGAGTTTTTTCAACCATGGCATCACAGTATGCCTCTATTACAATATTTTAATTTGCAAGCAGTTATTTTTTTTGGTCTTCTGATCTTTCATGGAATGCCCCGACACCCCTGTTATCTTTTGAATGGGTTTTGCGATTATTCCTCACAAACTGGGCTTGTTGTACCCATATTCTGTAACTACAACATTTGTAATTATTAAAAGTTCAAATATAAAAACAAGTCCTATAATCTCAGGTGTGAAAGCTAGATTAATGTCTGAAGATAGAGTCAAGGTCGAAGTTATCCGATTACGACCTAAAGCATCGCTCAAAAATGTTAAATAATATGCATTGGACAACTGTGCAAAGGTAACAACTAATGAGGTTAAGCATTTGAACTATCATAAATCAAAGTCAAAGGAATTGATAAGAAATGTCATTTGAACGACATGAGATTAGACAACAGGTTGGTATTGGTACTAAACATGTCCTGATTGGAGGTATCCTTTTTGTCATAGCATTCGCTGCACATGGAAGCCAGGCTAGTTTGGGATTCGAAGAACAGAGTCTGTTGTCTTTGGTCATAATGGTAAGCGTGCCCGTTTGGGTTATTGGAGCGGTATGCCTTGGAATAGCTGCAGACAATTGGCTAGTATCGAAAGGTCAGGGCAAAAGGCATTAGATTCAAAATCGAGATTCTCCAAGAGTAGATATTAAAGTTGGCTATATCAAAGCAGATAAGGTTGATAGTATTTCTGTACCAAATATGTTAAAACCTCAACCAGCCATTAGAACTGATTATCTATTGCCAACAATATTTAAGGGGGAGTGTAATGTATATGCATGCACTGACAGGTGAGAATTGGTAACACGTGAAGCCAAGGAGAATGGAGGGCAAGTAGCCATGTTGTATCAAAACATATTCCGGTTCCTTAATATTCTTCAACACTGAGCAAACATACATGAATATTGACCTAGATGGATGGCTGCAATTTAGTACAATAATACAAATCTCTTATGTCCTGTACTCTCTAGGAATGAGAGTTTAGCCATTCCCCAAGAAGCATTGATTCTAAAGAGATACTTTGATGTAGAAACCGAGTGGGATCATCCTGAGAAGCGGATAGTAGGTCCAATAGAAGTCGAAATTGAGTTTGATGAAATATTAGGTAACGACAAACTAAAAACTAAAGCTAAGCTACCTCCAGTCCTGAAGGTATAGCAGTAGACTCACAGGGCAATGTGTATGTTGCAGATACCGGTAATGACCGAATACAAAAATTTGACACTAATGGTAACCTCATTACAAAGTGGGGAAGTCGTGGTAATGCTGACGGACTATTCATACGTCCAAGTAGTGTTGAAGTAGACTTTAATGGTATGGTGTATGTAGCTGATTCAGGGAATGCTCGTATTCAGGTATTTACACCAGTGAATCAGCAATAGAATCGTTATGTGTCACTTATTTCCGCCTCGTTTAGTGGTGCAAGAGTCGAAGGTGAAAAGTCTAGAGGCCAGTTAGAGACCAGGTTAGGAAATTGAAATGAATAGCTCATCACGCTCAAATAGCTTGGTTTACAGCTTGGTGAGTCTCGAAGATTTAGATTATGTCCAAATTCATGCAAAAATGTTTCTGATTAGTGACATCTAGTTTCTATCTTGTTCCTGCGTTATGGTCACTAGAGTGTGTGATCTGCGGGTTTATCCTACGGAAGATTTACAATGGGTGTTCAAGATCATTATTGCCCTCATTAGTGCGTCCAATACGTTTTCTGAATCAGGTTTGCTGTCCTTGGAATAGCCCTGGACTGGATTCGAACCAGTGACCTTTGCCTTACCAAGACAAAACTCTTCCAAACTAAGCTACCAGGGCATCAGGATGATCCTGTTGGTACTACATTTATTTTTTATCTCAGAGTCATCAAGAAATTCCTATCTACATAATTCTATGTATTCGGTCAATGGATGATTCAACTTAATTGAAGTATAGAGGTTCTAGAGAATGGAGAACTGATTTAGCGATGTAAGGAGGCTGGTATAACGTCATTCTCATACATTTAAGGAATGATAATAGTGATCAGTTTGTTTATCCAGTTACATTGTTTAACACGGTATTATTCAATACACTCTGTAAGCCAGCGCTACCCCCTGAGGGCCCGGATGGAGACGATGTGGCGTTTCCAGTATTAGCACCATTACCGCCTCCGCCATTTGCCAAATCTATTTCATTTCGACTTGTCGGTATTTCTATGAATGGAGTCACTGATTGACCGTCTGATCCTGTACCACTGCCGCCTACCACTAGAGGCAGTATATGTGTGGTAATCAGACTAGCGTGGATCTCATACAAATGATCTTTAAGGATGTTGCCAATATTTGTTGACCAAAATGATTAGGAGTTATTAGGAGTTATGAGATTGAGACGAATTAAACTCAATATGCTAATATGATCATATATCATTTTATGGCCAATTCCTGTTGACGCGATCATTTTATGGCCAATTTTCAATTTTCCTCCATTATGATATGGCCCAGGTTCTGCAGGTAGATCTACTAGAAGCTCAGGATTAGTGAGGGATTTTCCAACCCAGTCATATTTGTACATCACATTTTTCAGAGGTCACCAGATATAATTTTGTGACTCCAGACATCAACAAATTAGAACAGAAATCTAGTTTTTAATCCTTTTGTCCACACGTCTCTATAAGCGTTATGGTAGAGATAATTGGGAATGACAGTCAGAGGAGCATACATATTAGCAGTAGAGGCTACGTGGAGGTCTGTTACTATCAGGATCCATCAACTTCAGGTCTCCTATTAAATACTAAGCTCAAAGTTTCATAATACTCGGCTGAACATATTTCTTTCCATCAAAAGATTATTATTATAAAACCTAGCTATGCTGTTGCATAGAATAGCATTATGACAAATCATATGAGTTCAGGTATAACAGTCTTGACGATGTCCTCGTTATTAATAGGTGTATCTTTTGCTCTATTGTATCACTTTACCTCGCCAGCTGTCGCACAACCATCGATTAATGATCCGAGTTTGACAGCCCAATTAGTTGCCGATGGATTGTCATCTCCTACTGGTATTGTATTTTTGGATAGCAACAACAGCTTACTATTGGAAAAAGAAGGGAATATACGACTTATTTCTAATGGTCAGATGCAACCAGATCCTGTGCTCCAATTAGAAGGTGTTCAAAGTAACAACGAACGAGGACTTCTAGGAATCGAAGTTATGAAAGGTGGTGATAGTAATACTACTATAGCAGGTACGGGAGATAATAATACTGTCTTTCTCTACGTCACGGAGAGTGGAGCACAAGTAGATGGAATGTCTACAGAAGGAGAAGTCAGAAATAGAGTTTACATTTACAGATGGGATGGTACTACTCTCACCAATCCGCGGCTGCTATTAGATCTCCCCGCAGGGCCTGGAACTAATCATCAAGGTGGAAAGTTAAAGATTGGTCCAGATAATCAGCTTTATGTAATAGTAGGGGAAATGCAAAGAGAGGGACAGCTACAAAATTTCCAGAGTGGTCCGGCTCCTGATGACACAGGAGTTATATTTAGGATTAATCCGGCAGAGGGATCACCTGCTTCTAACAACCCATTGTCAAGTGATGCAACTAATCCTCTTAGTAAGTACTACGCATACGGTATTCGCAATAGTTTTGGGATTGATTTTGACCCTATAACTGGAAAATTGTGGGATGCTGAAAATGGTGAAGATGTTTTTGATGAAATTAATTTAGTTAATCCAGGATTTAATAGCGGATGGAAGTTAGTTATGGGACCGATAGCTGCTAACGCAGGCATATCCGAATCAGACTTGGTGAATATACCAGGTTCCCAATATGCCGATCCTGTCTTCAGTTGGGCTGAATCACGCGGGGTAACCGACATTGAGTTTTTTGATTCAACAGCTTTCGGACCCGGCTATGAAAACGGCATTTTTGTAGGAGACATAACCACTGGTACACTCTTTTACTTTGAACCGAATGCTGATAGAACTGGTATAAATCTGGAGGACGATCCTTTATTAAGTGATCTGGTTGCAAATAATGATGAAGAAATATCTGCTGTCACCCTTGGGACAGGTTTTACAGGAATCAGTGATATAGAGACTGGTCCTGATGGTAATTTATATATTCTTACATTTGATCGAGAAGCAGAAGGTCAAGGAAGTCTTTACAGGGTATTGCCTGCAATTGAAGGAGGTGCTGCTGCTGGTGATGCAGTTCCCTCTCTTCCTTCTACCACTGTTTCTCCCCCAGATGTTGGTGATGAGAATGAGGTTGATAGTGAAGAACAGGATGATCAGGATGAGAACGACGATACCAATGACGATGAATGACTGCCCTGAATGCAATTCATACTCTTACATTTGGTCAACAGAGTGACTGCGAAGTCTTCGGAGTATAACGGCCTTCCGATAAATGGAAATCTAGATGAGTGAAACCAGAAAGTTTTCTGATCTTCCATCCGGAAAAATATTCTATCTGGTAAACAAGACTCTAATTGGGATGCAGACAGATAAGAGGGAGTGAAGCTACATCCAGTCAAATGAGTAGTTCCGTTACCTTATTGATAAAGCTACAGTCGTGAACATCTAATAGGATGCGAGCGTATTCAAATATACAAGAATATACAAAGACATATAATGGAAACTTTTGTTCTAACGTAACTTTTTCTATTTGAGTGCCTACTGTCGACATCATTTATTTAATCTGGTATCATCAGAGTGCTGCATTTAATTTAAGGGAATTAAAAGAGAAGGCAGATATAATAATGTTCATTTCTGTGTTACTATCTATTTTGATAGCAAGATGTATAAAAGTCGAAGTCGTTAATAATATTTTGATTCGATTATTATAAGTATCAAAGAATTAGAATGGGCTCCCTTCTTTAATTCCCACTATTTCTCATTTGGCCGTTAGTTGGGGTCAACCGCTATGTCCATCTCTGCCATCACCACCTCCATTAATGCTTTGCAATCTGCATTGATATCACAGATTAAATCTTTCTATTACTTCATTTACGAAAGGTTTACAGTCTTCGATATCTAACTCCCTGATTGCTGGGTATCTACTGTCATCTAACGTACCCTCGCATATTTCAGCACATGGAGTACCACTGCCATAGGCATCTATACAATCAGTCATATCCTCCTGAATAGCTCTAGCTCTATCAGATTCAATCTGCCAAGTATACGCGAATAATGCTATCATACTCATAGCTACTATAATAACTACAAAGATACCGATTTTGCTTCGTGTTTTCATTCCTTAGTTCTCCATAAATACATCTTTAGTCACTTCCATTAACTCCTTAGACTCGTTATTCTTCCTTTGGTATAAATAATAATAGAAATTCCTAGATCTAGTATAATATCAGCAGCGACAACATATCTCCCATATTTCTAGTGGTCCCACTACCTTTTCAAATAAAACATTTTTATAATTTGTTTCCCAAGGACTAACGCAATTCCAATCCCTAAACGAAAGGCATGGTAGTCGTTTCGCCTCTCCGTATCTTATCTATTTCTAATTAACAAATTTACACTCTGTTTTAAACAAGTTTTACGTTGACTAATTAGTCAGAAATTGCAAAAGTTATGGATACGTTCATGTGAACAGAATTATATGGAATATGTAGGACAATTAATGTCTCATATTAGGACTTACGATCAACAGGCATATGAGACCAAAGTAGATGGAGATTTAATTAAAATTAAGGTGTCCACCTGATACCTAGTTGATTTTTTCTCTGGCCATAGGGAGTTGCAAAAGTGTTTCTTGATGGGAGAACACATCTGTTAACCGATGTAGAATATGTACTCTTTCTCTTTACGCGTTACCATATTCATTTAGTTTTCATTTGTGTATAGTGCATGTATGGATATATACTTAGATATTCCGTGTCCAATCTGTTTGATGCGTACTTTCTAGAAAGTATTTTGGATCCGGCAGGTGTATGGGACACATTTAGAAACATATATTCTGTGCTGCTTGTACTAGTATTTGCTATTGCTAATCACGACTCCACTCTGTTCGGTCAAATTTATCCCAGTTCTGAATTGGGACAAAGAATTTTTTTATAGATACTCAATCAGGACTTAATAACAACCTTATGACAGCAGAAATTCAATTGGTAGGGCCCATACTATCCATGCTCGAAGCAGAAACTTCACAAGATAGAGATTTCATATTATTGGAGCAGGAGAATGAATCCTTATCGCCTTACCAATATCAGAGCGATATACCAATAAAGGATGGGTTGCCTCTGAGACTGGCACGGCTAGCAGACTTTGAGAATGTCCTAAGTACTACGTCTGGATCTAATGGAGTTAAAGACGTACTAAGTAGGATTAATTCTTGGGATTTGAGTAGAGTGGTTAATAGCACTAAATAGTGAACCTCGGGCAATACTCTTCTACAAGAGAGTGAATTTCTCGGGGGTCCTAGACTGGACATAGAACTTAAATACATGGAATTTGTATATAATATTGAAAAGGTGTATTTTAAGAGCACATATGTATGAAGTAACTTGTCTCCCTTGTGGGATACGAGAGCGATTTTCCGAAGAAGACGAAGCAATCACGCATGCATACAACCATGAAAGAGTATTAACACATAGTACTTCAAGTGGTTACTTCGTAAGTGTGAATGAGGTCTAACAATTAGACACTCTTTGTCCTTTTTTTCTTTATTTCCATCCTATATCGGTAATCACTTCACGTTCCCAATGCATTTCTTGTTGCTCTGGACGATAAAACTTGATTTCCGCAGGACCTGAATAACCAGGTAAGCTTGTATGTCTAGTTACAACGTGACGTTTTAGCCGTCTACCGAACCGAAATTAGTTTCACTTCAATAATATCAATTGGTCTTATTCGAAGTCATCTAAAAGCCAACGATGAATTGATTTAGTATTATGCATATCATAGATTATGGGTGATTAGGATATAAGTTGCCTCCCAGAGCATACGTCTAAAAGATATCAGATGGCCAATTAAAATCAGTATAACTCGATCCGTCTGGTCGAACGATCTGGATCGTATTTTTTATATTAACTATGTAAATTATATATATTGTCATTTTGCCTTCAGGTTGGAATATGCGATTAAGAAGAGTAATACAATCTAGTAGATTGATACAGAAGAATCTAAATCATACGCTTAGAAAAAGTTCTTCTCTGTTCACCGGCAACTTCAAGGGCAATCTTATTCCATTGCTCAATCGACCTATTCATGTAGGACTCAGATCTTTGATGTTACCGTGCTAGCCATCTCATACTATGGTATACATTCATTAGGACCTTACCTATCATAGGTATGGCGGTCTATTTTTGCTTGATTGAAACGGACTTTCTCTGGCTCTAGCACAGAAAAATAACCTACCAATTACGTTATGCGCTCTTGTGGCGCATCCGAATACTATGCTAAAATTATAGAACTCTTTTCCTTATCTTTTCTATATTCACTTTAGGTCGATTAGGTATCTAGTTTTCCAACTAGGATTACCAGTAAATTGAGAGGTCCTGACTGATAATTTGGCCTCGATTAGGTTAATGAAAATAATTAGGGCATCTTATTCATATATTCATATGAATCCAGCTCTGTATATATAGATATCATACAAACAGTTCACTACTATTGTAAATCTTGCAATGCATATAATTTAGCCGGATAATATTGGATTGATAATGAAGTTGAAAACAATATCGATATCAGAAAACAACTACCAGATTCTGAAGAACTTCGGTAAGGCTGATGATAGCTTCAACGACGTTATTTCGAACTTCATTAAAATATCTTCCTAAGATTACGGCCTTGTTCCTTGTTTTCATGAGCGTAGGAATTATTATAGGAAATCATATGAAATTTCCCCAAATCTGGTTGCTTTATTTTTATAATACTCCTTTTGACAGTGATTAAATATTGATAAACGCTCGTTTTTGTCTTGAAGTATGGGGAACCGAATATAGTAAGATAAAAGAAATATGTTTATTGGCTGAAAAATTGGGATATTATGGATTTTATTATGGTGAATCTTTAGCAGATATAGATTTGGATTGCTGGACCATAATTTCTAACTTATCTGCAATAACTCATAAGATTAAACTAGGGCCCGTTATAACATATTTGTTTCCTCAATACAGAAACATATCACTTCTAGCAAAGCAAGCCTTGACAATCCAAGATATTTCTAATAAAAGACTTGAATTTAGGACAGGTGCGGGTGCAACTCTTCAATGGGCATCTCAATGGTGGCATCCTTATGGCATAGATTATCCAAATAATTCTGAAAGAGTATCATTACTTGAGGAATGTTTAGAACTACTATTATTGTTGTGGAATAATATTTCCACGACGTTTGAAGGAAGATATTTTAAAGTAAAAGATGCAGCTCTATTGAAAAAACAGATACAACATGATGCTATTCCAATAACGATAGCAGCAAAAAAAGATAGAACTATGAGAATAGCTGCTAAGTATGCTCACGTCTGGGAGTGCTCTTATCTAACTCCAGAACAATTTACTACTCTAAACGAAAAGTTTGAAAATATATATAAAAAGACTAATCAGAATGGAGATAGAGAAATCACAAAATCAATTGAACTAGATGTTATTATTTCAGGTTCTGATTCAGATTTAGAATACAAGAAAAAAATATTCGCGATGGAGAGAGGGCCTGCTGTGGCTAATCAGATGCTTAAACATGGACTAGTCGGAACCCCTGAAAAAATAAGGGAAAGGCTTAAACAGTATACAGACGCAGGTGTGGAGCAGTTCTTACTGGCGTTCCAAGATCCACTTGATACTAAAGCAATAGAATTGTTCATAGACGTTGTAGGCAGATAGGTTCGGAAAGGCAAAGCTAAACAGAATCTACCTTCTTTCATATTCTAGTCAAACTGACTAAAAGAGGAGACGGCTACTATTTACCTACGATCTAGCCCTCGATAATTCAAATGACTTATTGATAAACTCTTCAGGAACTATTCGTCCTTGTTTTATTATCACCAAGCTGTAACGGATGGATAGACTTTTGATATATTGCAATAGTAAGTATACATGCTGCTCCTATTATCATCCATTCTAAACCACAGATAAAACCATTACCTTATCCCTATCATAAATTGGACGACTTCAAAATAGATTACATGGTTTATTCTCACTAGTAAATACAAAGAATAACAAGTGTATCCATATTTGAATTTATGATATTTTTATATATCGTCAGCAAATAGTATACTAATTCATGCCTTGAATGGTACGATCCAACCTATCATGGAACTTCAGAAATTGCTGTCGATGAATTGCAAAATAGAAAGTGTGCATCCTGCGATGCTCGCTTCTGACGCAGAAGTGAACATAGTAACTGTCACAGTTATTTGTCCAGAAGGTGCTCCGCATACTATTAGAGCATACAGGGAGGAAGCTAGTGCATTAAGAGAGTATGTAAGGCTTTTGAAGCTAAAAGAGTAATTCGAAACTGCTTGCCACATTCAATAACGAACAAGTGTTAGATAACTCGTGACTATGTAGTTGATAATTCTATTTGTAATCATATTATCATGGTTATAAATGTAAAGTAGTATTATCTGCTTTATTTTCGGGACATAATTTGTCCTCTATTTCTGCGAATACCTTCAAGTAGCCGATGCCTTTAGGCACATAGGATTAGCGGTACCTGAAAAAATATACTATCAAGGTTTACTGCCGGGAACTGCAAAATCAAAAGGAATCAGTATTTCTTATCTCCGACAATGAGGCAAACTATAACATCAGGAACTAACATCATCATAAGTATGGTATTTCAAATTCTTGCGCCTTGGGGATGCATACCTGAAATAACTAAGGGTTGCATAGATATGACAAACACCTCGAGTACGTATCTAAGTATTGTTTTGGGAGCGCTGCTTGGCGTAGTAATAGCTTGGTGGATTTATAAGATACAGAAAAAAACTACAATGAAACAGGATGAGACTCTCCGACGGATAGACGAGCTTGAGGAGAGTCACTATAAAGTCTTGAAATCAATGCAACATATTCAGAAACATCAGGAAAGACTTCTTAGGGAAATACTTAATTTGGATAGGAAGATTGATGCCGTGATCGAGAAGGAGAACAAATCATAGATAGTAAAATAAAATCGCAAATAAATGCTGCAATAAAGTGAGTGATTTGAAAGGTGTTACGATTTTAAGTTGCTGAAAAATAAGACTATACTTTCTGCAAACATAATTAACATGACTGCGGGACTCACCGCGCTAAGGGCGATAAATCAGCGCCTTCCTATTGATACAAAGTCCACCGCCTGTAGGGTTTGGATGAGATGCATCAAGTATAGCAAATGTTCAACTACCTTATATGATAGTTTCCTTAATATTCTCTGTGGCTTCCGGTTTTGTAGTATCTAAATTTGGAAATTTCAGATCTACTACAATAGGAACTATCGTTACTTTTATAGGTTTTTTGTCCTTTTTATATTTCATTCAACAGAAGCTTCGGTAGCCGCGGTTCTTGTCTTAGTAGCTGTTGGATTAGACATATTCTAAAGTTCTATCTTTGGATCCATGGAAATTTTTTATACTTATTGTAGTATTCAACTAATCCTCCTTCCAACAACATCTTCTGCATGAATTCCGGAACTTTTCTTGCAAGAAAAGTCTCTTTGGTTCTAGTATTTTCGACAGTATACGTAGTTACGTCGATCTTAAGCTCCTCCTTCTGATCTACCTTCCCTTTTATTTCTGGTATTTCAAATGCGGGCAATCCTATTGTAAAGGCATTCCTATAGAATATACGTGCAAAACTCTCAGCTATGATCGCAGAAATGCCTGCATATTTTAATGCTACTGGAGCCTGCTCCCTGCTAGAGCCTCCTCCAAAGTTTCGACCTGCTATTATTATGTCATTCTTGGAGATTTTTTTGTGAAAATCAGGATCGTATCCATACATGGCATATTTAGCCAATTCATATGGATCATTGGTCCTGCTTTTGAATCTGAAGGGTATTATTATGTCTGTATTGATATTATCTCCAAATACCCATGCCTTTCCCTTTATAATATTGATATTGGTCATGGTCGTCGGATGTTCATAATATTGATGATGATATATTTATTCATAATCAAAAATACTTCCTTGGATCGGCTATTTTTCCTTCAATTGCAGATGCTGTTACTGTTGCAGGTGATGCAAGATATACTTTAGATGACAGTGCACCCATTCTGCCAACAAAATTCCTTGAGGATGAAGATAAACAGATCTCATTTTCTCCTAACGCACCAAGATGAGTACCAACACATGCGCCACATGTAGCATTGGTAAACACAGCTCCTGACTGTAGATAAGTCTCTACATAGCCGCGCTTAATAGCATCTTCGTATACTTTGACAGATGCAGGAGTAACTATGCATCGTGTATTTTTGTGAACTTTTCTGCCCTTTAATATGCGTGCTGCAATCTCAAGATCTTCTATTCTGCCGTTTGTAGAGGAACCTATAAACGCTTGATCAATTTCCATATTTGATAACTCTTCAACTGAATGTACATTGTCAATATTATCCGGACCTGAAACTTTCGGTTCAATCTTGTTACATTCAATCTCAAATTCATCTTCGTACTTGGCAGAAGCACCTGCTTGTATTTTGATACTTTTCAGATCATTATTTGTTCTTGCATTCTCTTCTAGATATTTAGTTGTGACCTCATCATTGGGAAATACAGATATTTTAGCACCGCATTCCATTGAAGCATTGCTAATACATGCTCTAGAATCCATAGTAAATTCTTTCCGGATATTTTCATTTGAAAATTTCCATTCTAGCGCCTTATAGTTTGCACCATCTTCGCCTACCTTTCCAATATAATCTAAAATTAGGTCTCGTGCAAACACTCCTTTCCCAAAAATCCCTGATAAATTAATCTTTATAGTATCTGGTACTTTCAACCATAATTGACCTGTTGCCCAGACAGCAGCTGTTTCTGTACTTCCAATTCCAGTAGCAAATGCAGACAGACATCCGGCTTGACAGGTATGTGAATCCGCTCCCAATATCATCATACCAGGAACAGCAAGATATTCGAGAATGTATTGATGCGAGATTGAGCCCTCAACTAAAAGGCAGTTGTGTTTAGAGACAAAATCTCTCATCATAGCATGTAAATTGGCCACTTTCTCATCTGCTGCTGGAAATGTATGATCTATAACTAACAAAACTTTTGAAGGATCGTAGAGCTTGTTGATACCCATTTCTGTAAAGGAACGTATAGCCAAAGGGCCCGTACTATCTTGTGCCATAGCGAGATCTACACTCACAATTACGATATCACCGGGCATGGACACTGATTTTGTTTCGACATTCTTTATGCTTATCAGCTTTTCAGCAATGGTGAGTGAATTATCATTAAGAATTGTTTTGGCATGAGATGTGTCCTGACTTTGATGCTGCTGTTGTCGTTGTAGTGAAGCACTTGTCATGTTTTGCATTTAATACACTTTTGGTAGTTCAAATCTATTTATTTCACAACCTATAGAGAGAAAATTTACTATCCTTATATTTCCTGTTGAAATTTTATCCCCGATAACTATTTCCTGCATATCATATCAATAGGTAATTATTACTAATAAATTTCGTCCTTGATCCATTCTACTTCTAATAGAGTTCGGTCATAATGGAAATAAATTTTATCGTTTATGGCGTCTATTTAGTAACATATATTGTCTAAATTTAATCCTTAAAGGATCTTGAGAAACAGGTATTGATAGCTGATAGTACTCCCAAAATTACAGATTAAATAATGGTCTTCTTTCCATGTTGATGTTCTTCTGACTAATATTAGGAGCTACAAGCGTTTCGCCCTGAGCCTATCGAAGGGTGGATGGATGGTTTTTTAGCGACCTAGTAGAAGAGGAACTAAACCATGCCCTTTGTCTCTGTTCGTGACCTTCGCATGTACTATGAAGTCCGTGGCAGCGGTCCTCGCTTGCTCTTCATCAGCGGCACAGGGGAAGACTTGCGCCGCTCTCCCAATGCCTTTGACTCACCGCTCCCCCAGCACTTCACCGTGCTGTCCTACGATCAGCGTGGGCTTGGCCAAAGCGACAAGCCCGACATTCCCTACACCACGGCTGACTACGCCGCCGATGCCGATGGCCTCCTGAGCGCCGTTGGCTGGGATCGGTGTATGGTCATGTGGGTATCGTTTGGTGGCATGGTCGCTCAGGAGTTCGCTCTGCGCTATCCGCAGCGAGAGGAACGACTGGTGCTGGCCTGTACCAGTAGTGGCGGTGTGGGCGGAGCGTCCTACCCGCTGCATGAACTCACCGGCTTGTCGCCGACAGAGTGGACACGCCGGGTGGTGGAACTCGGTGACTTGCGGCGGGATGCCGCCTGGCAGGCCGCGCATCCACAAGAATTCCAGGTCTTGGCGGATGAGACGCTGGCGGGCCTGAAGGTTGGTGCCAACGAACCCGGTATCTCAGTCGGGGCGCGGCGGCAGCTCGAAGCGCGCCAGGCGCACGACACATACGAGCGACTTCCCTCCTTGCGGATGCCGGTCTTCATCTGTGGCGGGCGCTACGACGGCATCGCGCTGGTGGATAATCAACACGCGATGCAGCGGCAGATTCCGAGCGCTCAGCTTGAGCTGTTTGAAGGCGGCCATCTCTTCTTAATCCAGGACCGACGGGCGTTCGAGCGTATTAGTGCCTTTCTGCGAGGAGCCCTGGATTCTGCCCAACTACCATAATATTGAGCTAGAAATTTATGGGCTAATTCATGCACTAGAAAAGCGCTACCAAATATAGCTAGAAACTGCAAAGAAATGAAACGATAACCACTTAATGAAAGACCCACTCCAGTACCCAATATGGTCGCTATTGAGAGATGAATTAATTCTGTTCGAGAAGATTTTATTGTCAATACTCTTGCGAAAGTTTTGAAGAAAGAGGAAGATCCTTTTAGGCCATAATTTTGAGAATTATTACCAACTAACATATTCCTCCCTTTCTCATTAAATGCATCTAAGAATGGACATGATTGATTAATAGGATTTCTATGAATATTGCAGAATGATTGCTGGCATTAATTATATTTAAACGGAATATTCTCCGCCTGACCACATATATAGCATGAATACTTAACTTTAACTTTTTTCTCCTAGTTTGGTGCAATATCATGGGGTGCTGATATGGTATGTTTACCATTTGTTAAAAATCTGTCCTTTAATGAGATGAAATGATGTGTGCGTGTGTTTTCTGCAAATAATATCCTTTGGTATTGTTCGATTAGCTCTAAATTTAGAACCTTGTGCTTCATAAGGAGTTAGAAAAAATGGGCGAAAAGGTAGAAGCAGTGATCGTTACGGAATCGGAGATATCGGCGTAATGGCATCAAAGACAACATACAAATGCTTTGCATGTGAGAAGAATGGTCACATCGTGCATGTCTTCCTCGATGGATGAGATGAACACGGTCGTACCAAATACTTGAATGAGGATGGAACAAAAGCATTATCATCAAGCGCGTAGCTCAAGCGCAGAGGAAGTAGTACATCAAGGAACACAACAACAACAGCCAGATGTTTTACTACAGCTCAAGCTACTTCATCAGAAATTTGACAGAATTACGGAATTACTAACCGAAGTGATTCAGCAAAATAAAGAGCAGAAGAAATGACAGAAATGAATAAGCACATTCATTCATTAGGTCGATACAGCGAAGCTGATTTAAAGAGGTCTCAACAGGAATCTAGAGATGAGTATGGAGTTAAAGTCCTAAATATTTTTATCATATGGAATCTGGAATGATGTTTTGCTTGCTTGAGGCACCTGATAGAGATGTTATAGAGAAACATCACTCTAAGCTTGGATTACAGTGTAATTGGATAACTCAAGTGAAGATGACTACAGATTTTGATGCCTAGCACAAGTTTCATTTAATATAGCCAGCTTTAGTATAATCGTCAAGGCCTTTTACTTCCAGTCGTCGAGAGGAGAAGCCTCCGTGTGTAGTGATCATGTACTAGATGGCTTTAGTAAAAGAAAGAAAATAAGAATGAGGAGGTTACTAAATAGTTATGAGATACAAACTCTTCGGGAAAAGTGGATTACGAGTCTCTGAGCTGTGTTTAGGAGCAATGACATTTGGACAAGATTGGGGTTCTATGTTAGCTGGAGCTCCCAAAGAAAGTGCCAAGAAAATATTTGACTCTTTTGTGAATACAGGAGGCAATTTTATTGATACTGCAAATATATATCAAAATGGAACTAGTGAAAAATATGTTGGTGAATTTATTGCAACTGATCGGAAGAAATTTGTTCTAGCTACAAAGTACACTATGTCAACAGATCCTGATGATCCCAATGCATCTGGAAGCCACCGTAAGAATCTAGTTCAATCTGTTGATGCAAGTCTTAAACGGTTAAACACATCATACATCGATCTATTGTGGATCCATGTATGGGATCTTATGACTCCTATTGAGGAAGTTATGAGAGCATTAGACGATTTGATAAGATCTGGAAAAATCCTTTATGTAGGTATATCTGATACTCCTGCTTGGATTGTTTCACAAGCAAATAGTATAGCAGATCTACGAAGTTGGTCGCCATTCATAGGGATTCAGATAATGTATAGTCTTATTGAAAGGACTCCTGAAAGAGAATTATTGCCTATGGCACATGCCTTGGATATCGGTGTAACGGCATGGTCTCCTTTGGGCGCAGGAGTTCTTTCAGGAAAGTATAACAAACAATCTGTTAGTAATGATGATAAAGGCAAACTACAAAATAGATTAGATGTTGTTGGAAATCCAATGACGGCTATTTTTTTAAATGAAAGAAACTTTTCTATAGCAAAGGAAGTCCAGGAAATAGCACGAGAAATAGATAGGACTGCATCACAAGTCGCATTGAACTGGGTAAGGCAGCAAAATAAACAAAATAAAGGAGTTATAATACCTATTATAGGAGCTAAAACTGAAGCTCAAATAAGTGACAATCTAGGTTGTCTAGATTTTGAATTAACACCAGGTCAGTTGAAAAGGTTAGACGACAAAACTAAGATTCAGTTAGGATTTCCTCACGACTTTATGTCTAAAGATAACCTGACATTCTTATTTGGAAAATCCTTTTCACTAATAGACAATCACAGAATAATAGGTCTCTGAACTATTTTTCTTGTCGTACATATCTTCATGAGTTATAGTTTCAAACGAATTTGGGATAATATCTCTAACGAGATGATTGTTGTGTGTCGATGGTTGTCTGATACATTCGTCTCTATTTTCATGGACGAGATATATTTTGCTATGATGAGAGTACTTTTTGTTTAGATATTTTTAGATGTTATGAATAGTAAGACTCTAGTCCTTCGATTGCTAACTCCTATCTTTTGTTAAATAAAGGCCCATAAAGGCTCATAAGTTTATTATGGTCATTACTAGGATTATTATCATCATATTCTCAGATTCATATTTGATTCGTTTCTGTGAACGCTTCAACTAAAGCATTATGAAAAGGCGTTATATAATGTAGTATTCCACGCGTCCAAGGAGCCACATTTGCCACATTTGACTACTTGATATTGGATGATATACCAAGTTATTGTGATACCGTATCAAGTATCTATGACGGCAATAACAGGATTTATCTATCTTGGAGAGATCTTTTTAATATAGACGGGACTATCAAGGTATAAATCGTAAAAATAGCCGTATCCGAGTACGAAATCGCTGATAACAATTTGATAACACATTTAATGGTTGATAACCATACCCAGGGACTAGAAAAGTATCCCTTCAAGTGCATTATCCGTTCATGACAGTTTAAATGTTTGACTGTATACCAGCGATATAATCAGTGTCCATTCCGTTACTGGAACTGCAAACATTGTTATCATTTGCTACCATATGGTTTCTAAGTATTATTCATTGGTTTCCAACTAGTTTCATATGATTGTGTCTGTTTTGACTGTTACCAAAACCAAGCTCAGATTGCATTGGAGTGGTAGAAGAAAAAATAAATTTATAGGTGTTTAAGGAAGCGAAGGTGATGAAGATGATGCTCCTGTACTGTTCTTTAGAAATGCTAGCGTCTTTTGCCATGCATCTGCAGTTTGTTCGGGAGCATAGTTATCCCCTGATGGGTTAGCAAAGGCATGTCCAACTCCTTCGTAAATATAGATTTCATTAGGAATTCCAATGGAGTCTAGTGCTGCTTTAAAACTTGTTACATTCTCAACAGGGATTGAATCATCTTGATCACCAAAGATTCCCAGAACAGGCCACTTTATCTTGGAGAGTTCCTGAGGATCAGTCACTAATCTTCCGTAGTAAATCACCGTTGAAGCTAGTGGATAATTTGGCTCGGTATTTAATGCTAATTGCAATGATTGTTGACCACCAAAACACCATCCAAGTGAAGAAATCATAGATGCATTAACATTCTTTAAAGAGGCAAGATATCTAACAGCAGCACGGAGATTTGCGATGGCCTCAGCCGGATTATCCCTTACAGCTCCAGATAATGGACCCGCCTCTTCCTGATTTGATGCGACTTGACCATTAAACAAGTCCACAGCAAGAACAACGTATCCTTCCTTTGCTAGAGTATCTGCCATCAGTTTTATATGTTCATTCAGACCTCTATTCTCGTGAATCATCACCACTGCTGGCAACTTGGTGGTGTTTGGCTGCAAAGCTGATGAGATTGACGACGACGGTGTAGATGACTGGTTTGTGTTTGAAGTGTTGCTAGTCGTAGGATAGACAAGATATCCTGATGCATTGCCATAATAGTTGACTGTTTGGTTTTCCAATGCCTGGTCGCTATCTCCCCATGGAGACATAGAGTTAGATGACGAGTTCACGGTGGCATTAGATACGACTGTGTTATTATTAGAAATCATTGATGCGTTTGTCTCTTGGGCAAAGGCTGGGATGGTGGAATAAAATTGAGTCAATAGTGCATACGAAAAAATCGATGCTACTATCCACAAACTAAGAGTACTCAAGTTCTTTTCTCGATCTTTATACACACTATTCTATTTGAATGATATGCTCAACGTACAAGCTTGCTTCTTATTCCATATTGGTACCAGCACAAAAAGCACCATTAATAGAATTAAGGAAACTAATACATACACTCATTTCACAAATATATATATGAATACCCGTCTTCTGTAACTAAATTGATCACGACTAGGATTTTGAATCTCGATTGATAATCGATACACAGCTTTCGGGAAAGGGAGGTTTGTACAGGGTGATGAGATCTGGATTAGTTCATGAAATATTCATGAAGGCAAATTCTACTGTTAATATTGGAGGTGCAAGTCCGGTCAGCTGGGGCATAGTATGACACGTCAAAAAAGCCCTCGCCTTCTTTCGCAGATGCAGCCAGCTCAGACTCATTCATTTGATTGATGAACTTAGCTATAACCTATCCAAATAGCTGCGACAGCTTCTTTAATACTTTCATATCTCTGCTAATAGTAGATTGGTCTACTTTCAGCTGTTGAGCTATTTCTGTTTCCGTCATTGATTGTGCAAGCATTTAAGCTACCCGTCTTCTACGATCTCTCCTTTTATGTATTTCCTATTTGAAGAACCCTTTCATGGCATGAGAAATGGGATTTGTTATGTTACTTATTCTCTCCGTATTTATGACGTAATGGGTCGCTCACTTTAATTTCATCTAAGCGATAAACAGAATAGCAATTCAAACGTTCATGATGCTGATTTTTTAAACTAAAGTGGCTCTAATTAATGATGCTCATCTGGTGACGGACCAAAGTTGTTCAAGCCTAAAAAATATGTTGGTGAGTTGATACCGCTGTATTACTCATTGACGTTCCAATGCACATCGATCCCAGTTGGCACACGTAGCGGACGAACTCAGAACTAATGGAACAATACAGTGTCAAAGCCCTTTTTCGATTTACACAAGTCAATAGAGATTGGTTAACGAAGTTGGCTCAATTGGTAGACGAAAATAATGTTAGAGTATTCATAGAAAAAGACATTTCAGTTAGATGAAACGGCCAAAGCACTTGATTATCAAAAGGACGTACATCCAAGAGGCAAGGTCGTGCTAACATTATGAAAGATGCTATTTTTATGATATCGTATCCTCAAGAATCTCACGTTTTAAACCTCTTCTCACATCTCGCATTCATATATCTAGGTATGTAATTCCTATGGATAACCATACGCTTATCCCAGCTGGCTGGCTAAGTAACCTAAACTAAGTGTAATTGGCCAAGACAACGAATGCAATACAAAATGACAATATATAATGACAGTAACAATGAGTTTCAGAACAGAATCATAATCTTTTTAATCTTAAATGAACTGAATTAGGTAATAATGGGGTAGAGGGATGCTAGCAACGAGACTAGTATAACTTGCTGATAATTCTATATATGTGCAAACACCTCATAAAGTCAGGATTAAAACATACATGCAAGAATCTCTCGAATTTCCTTTTGCGCGTGCACACACAGCAGAACATGCGTTTGTGGGAGCGCTTCAGAATTTAGCAGGCCAAACATTGAGCGTAGTGAAAGTAGAACACCGTGAGAAGAACAATACTGCATTTATCAAAACAGTTCTTAAAATGGATCTTGAATTAATTTTGCAAGCTCAAGAAAATGTAAATCAACTTATAAAAACAGGAAGAAGTGTCATGTCGTATACTTTTTCATCACTAGATGAAGCAAAAAAGCAGTTCCCGTCACTACGAGCAAACGAAGAACGCATAATTGGACCTCAGCAAGTGACAGTAATTGAGATAGAAAACCATGATCTTGCGGCCTGTGCTAGAGATCATGTAACTAATCTTACTGAGTGTGACTTCTTTTTAGTGACCGGAGTATCAAATAGCGGTAACATAACTGAAATAGACTTTTCCGTAGGACTCCAAGCTAGGGAAGTTGCCACGCGCGCATTACAGAAGTTACTAAACATCTGTAACGCAACAGGTGCCAATATTAACAGTGTTGAGAATACTGTAAAAAAGATTAAGAACCAGAATGACAAGTTATTGGGAGATTTAAAGAATTATAGTAGAAAGAGTCTCGATAGTTTACAACCATACACCGTCGATAGCAATAAAGCAACCTTATTCTACGGTATCTTCAATGACTTGATTGATTCAGAAATCCTAGCATTTGCAGATAAGAGGATAGCTAATAGTAATGCTATCGTAATTATCGCTAACGCGCTCAATGATGACGGTAATAATAATCCTGTATCCGAACCTACCGCAACAATTGTCGTTGCGGCAAACGAATCATTAAAAGCCATTGATTGTAATAAAATAGTTAAGGAAATAGCCGGCAGAGGTGGGGGAAAGTCTCATTTTGCTACTGGTTTGATCAAAAAGGACGAGATGGCGGATATTGTTAGTACTATTATCGCTTTAGTTAAGAAGAAGCTATGACGTCTACCTTGACAATCAAATTGAAATAACGATGTTTAAATGAGTCAAGATCTACAGTCAGACGCGCCAGTTCGTTTTCATAATTGGCTGACAGATGATGGGTTTGGCTATTTGCTTTATCGGGTCTGACTATAATCATTCCAAGTTCTCTTAATCTGTTTATCCTTTTTAAGACAGGTTTTCTTGAGTAACCAGGTATTCCATGAAAGGCGTCGATTACATCCTGTTTGATTATCTCAGGATTCTTCCTTATGTAATTAAAGAGCTCTTTGTCCCTCTCATCGAGATCCGTTTCGATATCGCTAATCAACATTTCCCTATATAATGGGAGTGATTTCGATTTTTTTAAAATGTTTTCTATACTTTTTTGTACTTTTTCTAATTCTTTTGCATTGATTACTTTTGCTTCCTCAGTCATAATGTCGTGTACATTCAGTGTACTGTAGTATGACAGGAATATATTTTTGTTCATATTGCATAAATCGTTTAGGAAATGGAGGACAAGAAATCAGCATATTTGAAACCTTGCAAGCGAATGGCTGTAGGAGTAAATCTCCATGAACCGAATAATCCATTATCTATGACTAGTAATGATTTAATTTGTGAGATTATAGAACGTTTTGGAAGAGCTACAAAAGTTGCAGGAAGAGCAATAACTGAACGGACCATCACTTTATTTCTATTGTGGCGAGCACGCAAAAATAAGTTCACTATAGGCAATAGAGTAATAACAATGACTGACGCCCTCTCTGATAAGCTTACTGAACTCGTTCTGGTATCGACACAATGATTTCATCATATAACATAAAGTGGGAAGAAGAAGTACAAGCCCTTGCAGCAGAATGTCGTAAAAAGCTGAAAAAAATTGAGGAAGACAAATCTAAATTAGATCAGAACAAACGAGAGATTATCCTCATACTAGTTGAAAAATTAGAAGAACGCTATAAGGTAGATCAAATAGCTTGTATTACATGTACATTACTCAAAAATTCTGTATCAAAAGGCTATGTTTATAAAGTATTAGAAAAAAGATTTAAGAGAAAGTTAGAACGTTACCATATGATGGAAAATTCTCATGGAGAATTTTCTAATGTTCAGAACACTAATACTATAGAATTATCTTCTAATAATTGTTCAGATTTTCCGATCCTTACCGCAACTGGTGGGTCTACGAGACTGGAACGAATAGCAGAGAGTAAGTTAGAACAACAAAGTATGGATGGAGGAGAACGGGAACCAGTCATAACAATCGAAGACAGAAATTGGACCAGTGATGAATTACCTGAAGAATTCAACAGATTAGTAAATGAACTCAATGAAACTAAAGTTAAGCTAAATGCAGCAAATCTCCAGATAAAAAATTTAGAACTTCGACGAGATAACATGACTAAAGCAAAAGCAGCTCGACAAGAAAGGATTGTTATAAAACTAACGTCTAACATGTGCGTTTGGCTTAGTCGTAAACTTGGTGACTACTTGAAAAAATATCAATACAAACCATATTACTTTATAGTTGAACAAGTTCCAAATAATCTCCAAAAAATTAGGGTATCTATTGAGCGTGAAGATGACAACAATAGTGAAATGTAGATATTGTCATTTTAGTCTGAGTGAATTAGGCTCTGGATAAAGAGATGTAGCTGATCCTTTTTCAACTGATTTTATGAGCCACACTCTAAGTAACATTGGTTATGCATATACCGTTGGTCCCATGTTGAATTCTCTTATTCCATCATTGCATATTCTACGAATCATCAGAAGTATATACTTGAGGTTCTAGCCCTAAATCAGGAAAGGAAGAAACAGTTAAGCCTAGTTCCTTCTGCAATTTTTGAATGGCATTTGCGTAATATTCCACCCTCTCAAACTCACATTTGTTTTTGGCGATAACGTATCCCTTCCAAGCCTTGTGCAATGCACCCCATGTCTGACTTTCAAAATATCCCGAGTCTAGTAACCTTGTCCTGTTCGTATCTATCATATACATTAATTTTTTGAATGATTTCCTATGCTTATAGAAATTTGCAATAAAAGACCTATCTCTGTTGTGTCGATAATATCTCACTTACTATATCCCTATTTCTAGTTCTTCTTACAGACTCCGTTCGGCGTCTCGGATGTTTGTATCATGGTATTCTGGTTTATGGGTACCTCATAAGAAATGTTCATACTTAAACTTTATTATGCAAATAATATTAGTATTAGTATGATTTGAGTCCCAATGTAGTGATATAGAATTAGAGGATTTGAACTTTCAAGAGACGATGTAGCTAATTTATCAATTCAATAGCAAAATAGTGGATATGAACTATTTCAATCAACCCTTGCCATGTATTGCTTGTTTCATATCCAGAAGAACTGCTCAATTAATCCTAAAATGGAACAAAAGGAACGCCAAGTGATGTATCATGATTGGGTACTCGGGCATAGATACTCACGATAGATTGGTAAAAGAGCTTGCTAAGTGGGTGTTCACACAGCAATTGTCTTTGTAAACTATACACTTTGCCCGGAAGCAAAATACCCTACTTCTGAAGAACAGGCATGCGCTGCTCGGTGGAATATGACGTACTATATATTAAAAAGGCGATAAATTACATTCAGACTAGATAAATGGAGGTGTTCCATTTTTACGATTTCATAATTTTGACTGTTTTCATACTACTTGTTGCATTATCACTCAATGAAATAGTACTCGGACAACTGGAAATAGATCTGGGCAATCACATGGTTATAGAACATATGCTATTCTTTTCTATTGGTGCGCTGTCAGTATTTGTGGCCGAGCGCATTTTGAGATTCATGATAAGCATCGAAAGGAAATCTTTGAGCAGGACTAAATCGGGAGTCTTGCACCCTCCTTCCAGAGCAACTATGACTGCAATCCAGTATTGGAAAGCAATTCTGCGAAGAATCTTCAGATTAAACACGCATCCGTGGAGCTGGATAGTTATCGTCGGTCTTCTCATTTTTATATGGCATATACCTCAAATTTTTGACTATGCTTCGACTCATGAGAATGTCCATGTTATGCAACACCTTTCATTCATTATGGCTGGAGCAGGCGTGTTTATAACAATAAGGCTACTCGGAGAATCATTTAACTTGGTTCTAATATTTTCATTAATCGGGATGATGGGCTTTAGTGGATTAATCCTTGTTATTTCGGATAGTCAGATCTATCAAGTATATTCTATAAGCAGCCATCATAATGCAGGTATTTACATGATCATATCCTTTGTCATACTTTTACTAGTGATCATGCCCGCTTATTTGATCCGACGCACCATGTATCACATAAATACATCTACTTCTGGCGGCAATACATAATGCTTGCTAATGAAATAGTAAGAAAGTTATATGTACAAATGGTACAAAGTAGACCAAAGGTATGGCAAAAATTAACGTAGGAAATGTTTCTGAAATCCCTGAGGGAAAAATGACACATGTTGTAGTTGGCGAGAAAGATATTTTGGTGGCAAATGTCCAAGGAAAGTATTATGCTACAAACAATACCTGCCCTCATCAAGGAGCAGAGCTTCATGAGGGTGAGCTTGATAGTAGCGAGCTAACATGCCCATGGCACAGCTCGAAGTGGGATGTTACAACAGGCAATTTGAATTGGTTTCCGCAGAAACTAGAGCCGCTAGGATCATACAAGGTTATGGTAGAAAATGACTCTGTCTATGTAGAAGTTTAGCATTACCATTATGATTTCATTAACGAACAAACAAATGAGAACTATTGTAGATTTGAGGTAAATGCAGAACTGATATGGCCTATGACAAAATTAGTAAGTCCACATAACGACAATATTAGATGATTTAATCGTGTCTATTAGACCGTCTAAGTTTCAATTGAAATTGTTAGAGGTAACGTCACATCCAGGCACTGATATGATGTCTTTCAAACTTGGTCGCGGAGAAGTCGAGCAGGAGAATCATTACTTGGATTACAAAGCCTGACAGTATGCCGCTACGGATCTTGGAACTAAGGAGGATGTAGAGGGACCTGTGCGGTCCTTTACGATCGCTTCTTCTCCGACAGAGCAGGAATTCATCTTGATTAGTACAAGGATAAGGGATACACCGTTCAAAAAGAAGCTCGCAAATCTAGAAATTGGTAACGCATTAAACACCTGAAATACGATTTACACGAGTTTAACTTTCGTCCTAAAATGAAGAACGGTCAAAGGAAACCATTGTTTTTTCGGATATCCGTGTGGTTGGAGCCCCCAATTCACTCAATTCTCCCATTAGTATTGTATTTAATTGCAAGTAATATATTCTCATAGTTAGATATATTACAGATTCTATCTGACCTTAGAAGCATCCTTTAGTTACAGATCTCCTTTTTAAGCCAAGTTTGATATGTTTAATATTCGTAGAAAACTCTTTTTCGACTTTATGAAAGATATTCATGAACTTATCATCTGAGGCTAGTTGTGAGGATATTGCGGAGAGGTAACTATATTTGCCGGCAGGGTGCTTAGATAAGGATAGGATTAGTTTAATTACAAAAGATCTAATATGTCCATCTATGGCCTGTGCTATTCTTTCTTCTAGACCAGGAGTAGAATCTGCTGGAGCTTCGCTATCTGAACGAATTAAGCCCATAAAATTATTAACAGAAATCCATCTACCATCAGGTTCACGTGTTAGAATGACATCAACTGTTGATTGACAACAATTGATTAAATAGTCTAGTAACATTTCTTCTTCTAAAATTAATGTGATTGATTTTGAATTAAAATAAGGATAAACAAGCGTACTAAAGATGATGTTGTTACTATAATACTTTTTCGTGGCTTTCATAACTGAAGAAGCGACAGACCTGAAATTGATTAACGATGCATTAGCTATAAGATTGAACCAGCCTTTAGAAGAGACTTTATAATACTTAGCGCCATGAATAGACCGACCATGGTACTCCGCTCCTTCCAGCAATCCTAAGGAATAAAGCTTCTGTAATTTCGGATGAACGTTCTTATAGGCCATATTTTGACCTCGATTGCTCAAATTACTGTAAATCTGATACACAGAGAACGGGCCATTGTTCAACGCCCACATTACAATATTTCGATAAAAAAATTCGAATTCATGATTTGAGAGGATAGTTTTCTCATAAAATTTGTGTTTATATATTTCCAATATATACCTAGAATAATCCATAAAATGTGAAATGTTTAATTTCATCTCTAGATACTTATATTTACTTCATGGCTGTCCCGGATGCAGGCACTATACAAGAGATTCTACAGAAGGTTAGATCAATAATCCCAACTTTGAATGATAATTCTGCTCTAGGAATTAAGAATGCACAGATTTTGAGATGCTTACTCATTCTCTATGTAGCCAATATGGACCCTAAGTATGGATATCTGGGAGAAATAGATGGGATTGATAATCTTCGTTATTTTACGATCGGAGAACTAAACAAAGTAAGTAAGAAAAAGGGAACGGCCTACCCAATCGATTTTACTGGTCCAAGAGCTACAACACCTTATGAGGCTTGTCAAAAAGATGGTTATGTAAAAATAAGAAAGGGACTTGGAAATCGTACATCATTTGCTCTCATCGAAAAGGGAAAGAGACATTGTCGAGATCTTGTTGAGCATATGTACAGTGAAAAATACCAGCAAGGAGATCCTATGCTAATTTCAACGAGGAATCGAGCTACAGATCAAATGACCGCATTGAACGATTTACTTTCTGTTGACCAATTCATCGAGCGACGAGAGATTCAGACTATCTTGAACAAGTACCCGATATTTATTGGAAGAGAAATAGAGATAGAAAAACTAGATAGTTTTTTGGAAGATCCCACCAAATCTGTTATGTTGGTAACTGGAGAAGGAGGTACTGGAAAAACCAGGTTAGTCCTCGAATTCGTTAAGCGTTTACAAGATTCCAGAGACTATGAAAGCAAATACCACATTTATTTTATAGATCCCTATAAAGAGACATATCCACACTCTTTACCTGCCAACTCTCTTATAATTTTAGACGATGCAGAAAGAAAATCTACGCACCTCAACCACATCATAGGTTTAGTATCATATTACGATAAATCAAATAGATCCAAGTTATTACTTATCGAAAGATCTATTTTCAAGGCATACATTGAGAATGAGATTAAAGAAAAAAACACAGGATCAGATACTCTATATTTGGAAAGAGGCGATATTATTAAATTTTTGAAGCAAAATTTTTGCTCGATCGACGAATATACTTGTGATAAGATAGAGCATGAATGTAGAAGCAGTTTTGACTATGCTGCAGCATTTGCAGAATATTATATCAATGGAGGAAAGCTGTTAGATCTAAGAGATGTACTTTCATGGAAAACAGAGCGTTATATTAAAGATATTGCCGTGAGAACTAAAAGCGATGTCGCTGATGTGAAATATGTAATCGAATTACTAGCTATGATCGTTCCTGTAACCTGGGACATAGATAAGTATTATTTCAAGAGGGAATTTCCTAATGTTTTTGATACTATGGAAAAAATCCTTTTCGGAGCTCGAAATATGTACGAAGACAGCGTAATTTTAACAGAAAACAATTCCACCTTTTTGATAAAGCCTGAACCACTGGGAGACTTCTTCAGGCTCAATGCATTGGAGAATTCCAGATTGCAAAACGCCTTGTGGAATCTTATACCCTATATACCCATGAGAATTGCATACAATATCAGGATAACAACAGATGCCGATGATTTGAGTACTTTAAGAAACGAACTTCTCTTTAAGGTTTGGAGTTTGCTAAATGAGAAGAAGGGATGTAGTCCTGAATTTATCAAAGCTATCGCATACTTCACGGGAAATATTAGCTATCATGTGGGTCCTGTGTTACTTAATTCCAGGAAACCAAATATTGAAAATTGGCTAGAGTGCTTCTATGAGTTTTATGATACCAGTCATTCAGAACAGCTCTCAGGCTATTTAACAATCGCTCTTCTTAATCTGGGCTTTCATTATAGAAAAGTGAAGAACTTTGAACTACTAGACAGCTCATTACAGTATTTTGATATTCTATATAAGAAATATCGGAGCCACTACTATGAAATCTGTGGAGGGTATATTATGGGAGGAGTACGGCATCCGAATCCTAAGGTGATGGAAAAGTATTTGGATAAATTAAAGCTGCTTTATACAAAGTACCCCTCAGAACTGGACTTCAGCTATGGAAATTTGTTAAATTTAACTCATAAATGTCATGCAGATAATGATAGCACTCCAAGACCAAAACTCCTATATGGGTACATTAAAAAATTACGATACTTGTACGAACGGCATAAAAGTGAAAAAATTGCAGAAATATTAATTACAGCCTTGGTCAATTCAATCAGGATATTTTCAGAATATAAGATGTTTGATTATGTTATCAATGATATTAGAGACCGTAGAGATTTATATGCTAAGCATCAAAATGCTGCGACCGAAGTCTACATTGGAATTGCGTTAGCATCTGCAAATCATGCTTTCAAGGGAAAGCTATTAAATCAAGAATTTAAACATTGTTAAAACCACAACTAATCAGGATAAACTTGTAGAGACGCTAATACCAAAATCTGATCAACTCGCGGAGAAAGCGAATGAACACAGGATCGTCGAATTTTGTTCAAGCCTCACTGATTATAAAGTCTATAGAACAGAACACGGATTTTATTTATTTGTAGTAAGTGATAACATATTACCTACTATCGAACAACACGATGAAAAAATAATAAACGAGTTTTCGACACATGTACACGTATTTCTTTCTATTATGAGTAAAACAACTCTAGACAAGAGTAATATACGACTTCTAATTTGCCCTGTAAGGATGAAGTACGACAAATTGCTTATGGGTATGGTCGAGGATGTACTTGACCAAACCCTTGATGCTCGATTAGATCTCCACATTAATAGTGCAATGATAGGACTAACAAATGAAAGAGGACTGTCCATATTACAGAATCGTGTGCTTACTACTACTCAGAAAGACCGCTTAATGTCAAGCGAAAAATGCATGATTCAAGTATTCAGTTCTAAGTTTCAAACCTTCCCTAGGACTTGCGCACTTGCTTCAGCACTAGAATTACAAGGAAAATTTGAAATGTGCAGATTAAAGGACTGCCCATACTGTAAGAAAACAGATTGGATTTAACTAACTTACTAAGCTCAGGAATCTGATAACGCATTTTTCATGTTTTTCGAACCAGCCTAAGGAGTTATCAAGGAGCTGTTAAATGATTTTCCTAAATGAAGAATTCTTGCAGCGAGAATGCAGCTAATCTGCACACACTGAATTGAATAACAAGCAAACCCTGGGAGAAGTATGGTCAATAACCAAAAAGAAAACGAAAAAATACATTGGAAAAGCATTGAAGAACAAACGAATTCAAAAGATGCATGGACAACAGCTGCAGAAATTGCTGCTGGGTCTAGGTGTCCAACCTGCGGTTACATAGGGCACGAAGTCCACAACGAAATTCAGGGGCAAAAAAACACCCCTAACTACATAGCCCTTATGCAAGAGGCAATGGAAGAATGGTTTTCAAAGCCCAGAGAAGGATTCCATGTCTCTGATGTTTGCTTATGCCCAAGGCAAAAAGTGTTCCGTAAGATAGATCAACTCCCAATCGATGTAAAGACAGTTAGTATCTACTCAGCAGGAAAAGCAATGCATGAAGCAATCCAATTACTATTCCTCAGTGACAAAAGGACATTCGAACGAGAGAAATACGTCGAATATGATGACATTCAAGGAAGCGTAGATATTTACGACAGACGACGTAACATTCCTCTAGAATTTAAAACTAGCAGAGCGTCTGACATTAAAGAACCCAAGAGTTTTCATGTCGAGCAACTAAAGTACTACATGGCTATGCTAGCTGCTCCAGAAGGATACATACTATATCAACTGCTAATGCATTTCGGACAGACACCATTCAAATCCTTCAGAATAACTATGAATGCACAAGAAAGAATTAATCAGCGTGAAAGATTGGTAATGGAAATAAATTCCCTGAAAAGAGCTATGGAAGCAGGAGATCCATCACTAGCGAGGTCAGTAAGACAAGATCTCGATTTGCAATGGATGTGTAAAGACTGCCCGTATTCCATAGAATGCAAGAGAATGGAGAGCGCTGCGGCAGCGGCCTAATTTTTGAGTGGAGTAGATAGAATTATGACAACAAAAACACAATTTGATACCAGACACGAGATAGCTAGAAAACAATGCTCCAGGTGTGGCCGCCCCTATTCTCTGAGATATGAGACATTGGAATATCTCTCCATTATCTCATGGCAAGAATATGATGGTATGGTAATCTGTCCAAAGTGCTTTGTAGGCACTAGAGTGGCTTAAGGAAGGAGAGAAGTGCCCTGAAAGCAAGAAAATTTGGACTGTACAACGTCTCCACAGGTCTTGAAATTATGATGGAAAAGGTACTTCAGAAAAATGAGATTAGATATATCTCACAGCATAGGTATGGCATAGGCATAATGGATTTTTATCTTCCAGAAGGAAATATAGCGTTGTTTGTAGACGGAGCAGTTTGGCATGCAGATCCGAGGCTATACGAACCAGATGATCCTTTGTTTTTTAAAATCGGGGCCTCGGGAAAAGGACGGAACATTGTGACTGCTGCTGACGTATGGAACAAAGATAGAATCCACAATAATTACTTAGAGTCACAGGGTTACACCGTTGTCCATTTCTGGGAAAAGGAAATTAATACTGAAATCAATAGATGTATACAGATTATTAAGGATCAGATCAAGGCATATAAAAGACACAATTTGGAATTGGGACTGGGGGTGTAATTATTAATGTTATCATCAGAAGTAAGATATGTTTCAAGACCCGTAATAGGGAAGGCAAAAACATTATTTGCAAAGGGACTATACTCAGACCTTAATGACGCTATTCGAGAAGGCATAAGTAACTCCATGAGTTGGATGCATGTCGCTCATACCCCTATTGTGCAAAAAAAAATTTACATTACAATAAACGTTGGAAACACTAACGATCTCTGGATAGAAGACTTCGGTCCAGGGATAACTGACTATGAGAAATTTAAAAACATAGGTCATGACCCAAACGATGAGGTTCATAATGCGAGAATTAAGGATCCCGAATTCATTAGTCAGATTGGCATTGGAATAAACAGTCTCCTTTGGCTCTCCAAGGATAATACTGTCAAATTTTACAGTGTATCTCTAGATAAGGAAAATCGCAAAAACGGACTAATTGCAACCCTAATGATGAATAATGAGGACATATTCTTCATCGATCCTCCTGAACGACCTGATAGTCAGTACGTGTTGGATCATGTTGGTTTAAGGGTAGTCGTCAAAAATGCTAGAGACATTCCAATCGAGAAGATTAGGCAATATGTATCAAGAAAGTTCATACTAAAATTAAAAGATTACCCTGTATTCATAAAGGATGCAAAGACAGATCAGGGATATACCAGAATTTTCCCGTCAACAGATTTCTGTACCAAACACATGAATGTTCTCTTTTATCTCAGTGATGGAACAGAGGTAAAGGGTGATTTACATAATGTAGACGACATGATGGACAGTAAATTAAGCTTATGCATAAAGAAAGTCGAAAATTCTGAAATAATTCCTGAGCATATGGGAAGAGGCATTATAACATGTAATAGTCTAAAACTAGAATTTAAGGCTGACAGGAGTGGAATGATAGTAGATGAAGATACATTATATCCAGAATTAAAGAAGTCACTCGAGCTGTGGATGGCAGACAACGGATTTCAAAAACCAACTATTCAGCAAAAGCCAAAAATAAAAAATGAAAAAGGCTTGGAAGATGTACTTTCAGACATATTTGCTAGCCTCTCAGATCTGTACCCCTATTTATCCATTCCTATATCTGGACAGCCAGATGTCAATGGCATAGAAGGTAGGATAGTAGATGAAAAGCGGTCGAAAAGAGAGTGGGAAATACACAAAATAAATCAGAAGATAGTATTAGCTGACAGTAAACTAAAAGACGAAACTCTCACAAGAAACAGATGTGGGCCTAGAAAAGAATTGCAGCATCCTGTAATAGCTAAATCAGGCATGGATCCCCAATATCACGGGTATGGGAATGGTGGGACACATACAGTACTGAAACGAAAAGGTGAGAAACTGGAATCTACTAATGGATTAATCAGACCAATGCCACCTACAGAGTTATTACCAAGAGGTAGAAATGATCCGGTAGTGATAATGGAACAATATGAAAACAAACAAAAAAAGAAAGGCCTTAGAATAGTAATAAACACGATCAGTCCTCTTAGTGACATTATAATATCGTCTGTGGGAGCTAAACAAAGGGCCACAGTAACACCATATCTATGTAAAGCCGTCATAGACTACATTGCAAAGTCGAATAGAATAAGCATCGAAGAGTATAGTCAGATGTGGGAAAATCTGCAAGTACATTCACAAACAAGAGGGCGCTTTACAAAATGACAAGTATTAGAATAGTAAAAAGGGAGATAGATAAGAAGTACCTACAAACCGAAACCCAACAAATAGTCAGCGAGGTAGCGAAGAATATGTGTCATGTCTGTAACCTTAGTGCTATAGTGATGCCAGTTGAGAAGCTGTCCAATAATGGGATTGTAATGGAGGCGATACATTCGGACGCAAATAGGACAATCCATCGCTGGGCAGAATACAAATCATTCTGGGATGTGGGAAAGCGTAAGCCCAGAAAACCCATCAGGATAAAGTGCCCAAGATGTGGCGAGATGGGACGAATAAATGAATACAAACCAGACTTACGCAAGAACCCAGAGAATGTGGCTTATTTTGTGGCTCACGAGAAACTTAAGGGAAAATGGGGTAAGGATAAAACTATAGCTAAGTTACGAAGGTGTTATATCAGAGACCCAGAACAACGTGATACCGTATTGATGAAATTGGGTAGATACATCCCTCCCAAATCATAGTGAGAGAATTAAACGAATGCCGACCCTGATCACTATAATACCGGAATACCAACGCTTCTCGCTTGAACAGCTATCTGGCAGTGGAGGTACACGACCAAAATGGCGTCAATTTCCAGAGTAAATAGAAAAAAACTACCTGACCCCATAGTAAAAAAGCTTTTTGCTCTAAGCGGAAATAAATGCGCAATTCCTACTTGTAATGTCCAGTTGGTGTATGAAGACACTAATATGGTCAAGGGAATAATATGTCACATCGAAGCCGCTAGCAAGGGTGGTCCACGATATAGTCAAGCACAGACTGAAGAGGAAAGAAATGACTACCATAACCTCATTATATTGTGTCCGAATTGCCATACTGATATTGATAAGAATCAGAAAAAATACCCAGTTGAGTATCTTCAAAAAGTGAAACAACAACATGAATCTAAATTCACAAAAAATCCTTATATGGTCCCCCCAAATCTATTTGAAATGTTCAGAATTTCAGTTAACCAAGATGAATTCTCACTTAATAGAGTTATTTCATTGTTTAAAATTTATTCCGAACTTAGCAATCCTAGTGTAAAGAAGAGTTTTTACCATGACAGGTTCTGCTATTCACTAAGCAACATAAAGCTAGAAACACTTGAATCAGATTCAGCTACAAAATTACAGCTAGATGAGATTTTCGAATTAGTTAGCGAACTGCCAGATAATGAATTTGTGGAATCCTTTCGAATACTACAGCTTAAAGTTCCACCTGAAATCTTCAAGAAATACACTGAACTGTACATGAATAGGCTAAAAGAAAGCCTCAGCCAATCTAAGGATAAAAATTATTCTGGTTTGTTTTGGACAATTTTCAGGAAAGATAAGGATTCCTTATTAAATCTGATTGATGAGGCTGGAAGCTACGATCCAGAAGTTTTCAAAGATATAATCAAGGATTTCGATTATAGCCAACTAGATGATAATACCAAGTTTGAAATTGAACTGGATCTTTGGAAAAAATTGGATAAAGCAAAAGATAACAATAGCAACTTTTACAAGAATATATATGAACTAGATACCACTATATTCAATTCGCTTCAAGCCTAATGAGTTAGAGCTCATGATTGCGGTTGCTCTTTGTGCTTTTCAACTTTCAACACTTCATCAAAGTAACGTTTAGTACCATTCTCATCACTACTCGCCGCTACCTAGGCTCCAAATTAGGCCCTAATGATTAGCTCTTTCAAAATTTGGCCATCGATAACCACACGAGCCAGAGCTTTGAAGCAATATCAATAATTAAAAATCACACATGGAGGATTTGAGTCTCCATTTCCATAGATATTTCTGTAACCATATTATACAAGCGATGTTATAAAATATTAATTAGTACGTTATCGAATGTAACACTCATAATGTATGATTCTCATCTTAATGCAATATGCGGGAATTTTTATAGCGTACGTTTTTTTATTATACTATCTGTTTCCTTGCTTCTTGGTTTGATGGGTATATCTGCTCCAAGTACAGATGCTTCAAGCGGTCCGTTCGATTCAGGATATGACCATGGTTGTAATGATGCAGCAATATTAGATCCATCTGAAAGATACATAAACCAGCCAGAAAAAGGTCCGTCATTCCATACAGATGAATTTATGCAAGGGTACTACGATGGATATGACGCGTGTACTAATAGTACAGAAAACATACCTTCGCCTGAAGCAGGGACATTCAAAATAGATGCAACGATTGATTTTGATCGTCAAGCAATATTGGAAGCAAATGGAAATAACCTAGAGGATGCATGGTTTACAATTAATGGACAAAGATATGGTGAAGGATCCTACTACGATATGATAGATTGGGTGTACGATGATGATGTTGGGATACGTGGCGCTACTAATCCACCTTGACCTTGCCTGTGTAGCAACTTCATGCTATGTTGCAGGAACACATCAATGAAATGGATCTGCAATGATCTTTAATGGATATGAAATATTGATGTCTTGACAAACCAATCTATTAAGCCAACTTCCTTAAACCCAGCTTCAAATGGGGCTCCAATAGTATCAGATCATTTGCTGACATTTGGTGAGAAATTCTTTTGTCGTCTCTCCTTAAAGTGTGAGATTGACGAATATATTGAGACATGGAAGTAGTTATTTTCAGATGAATGTGACGCTAGCTCACATGGTAGGGTGCGTTCGTACGAATTTACGATTTCTGGCAATAATTTCAAAGAGATAAAGGAGAGGGCAAAGACGTTGTATGCTAAGATCTCAGATTCGGAATTTGATGACCATACTGCGGGAATGCCTGGCAGATACCACGCAGAGTCCTATTCGTTTTGGTGAAAAGTTTCCCTAGCTGCCTCCAGATAATATTCTGCCTGTGTCTCGTGACTTGATATAGATTATAGTGTTAGCACTTCCTCTAGCTGATCTTTGCTTATTTCTCATCTTCAGTTTTTCATTTATTGCATTTTTCTTCATGATTGTCGCTTGCGGGGGATGCATCAAGTCTTGGTCTAAACTTCGTTGGTTTTTTAGTGCTGTTTCTGGAGATATGCCAGTCTTGCATAATATGCCAATAGCGTGAAATACGCTGAAACGATCACAATAAATAGGGTCTTGATTCGACTCAATTTTTTAACTAAGAATAGTGTGTCTAACTACGTTTTTTAAAGTCTCGAGCACTTTCACAATCAACTCAATAGTTGAGGGAAGTTTTTGATATTTATTTCTTCAAAAACGCAGACATCATCTTCTGTCTATCCTCATGAGCAAAACACAATGCCCATCCATAGATCTCTAGGCGTAATTCTGTGTCTAAATCTGTATCCAGTGCCTTGTTAATTAACGTCTTGCTTATCTTGACAGCTGTAAACCCGTTCTTTGTAATTTCCTTGGCAAGGGCTATACACTCATTTATCAGCTTTCTATTGAGAATCCTTGCAATTTCAGCTGCACGTTCCTTTTCTTTCTTGGGATCTGATTTATCATCTATCTCTGGAGGCAATTGGTCTTCATTACCTAAGCTTACTACTTTGTTAACTAGGCCAATTTCATATGCCTCTTGTGCAGAAATCATCTTTCCAGTAAAGATTAGTTCTTTAGCTTTTGCTGGTCCCACTAATCTTACTAGACGTTGCGTACCACCCCAACCTGGCGGAATACCTATTCGTACTTCCGTCTGACCAAGCTTTGCATTACTAGAGGCTACGATTAAATCACAGGCCATAGCTAGTTCACATCCTCCCCCCAAAGCAAATCCGTTGACAGCCGCTATGACTGGTTTCTCAAGGTGTTCAATTCTGCTAAGCAATGAATGCACTCGTGTTGCATAATTTTGAGCCTCGATTGGAGTGATATTGACAACATAGTTAACATCAGCACCTGCACAAAATGATCTTTCACCAGAACCCGTAACAATAACAATTTTTATATCATCATCTGCTGCAGCAATAGAAAAGGCATTCTCCAATTCATTCATAGTATCTCTATTCAATGCATTTAGTACCTCTGGTCTATGAATTCTAATAATAATAATATCTTGTTCCTTTTGTATCGTGATATATTTCAAGTGTCGATCCGCATCCCCATATAATCTAGAACCTGCCATATTGTGATAAGATACATGAGGTAATCCATAAACAGAATATTTAACTGTTGTACAGACTGAATAATGGATCGAATTGATTGAAATTCAATTTTGATATTAGGGTAAAATGCACTGCATACCATAATATTTAGACATATGAACGTGTGATTAGCTCGGTGCGTTCCATAAGCGAAATCCATCGCCGTGTGGAGATGGTCTCAAGTCAAAAAAAGGCCGTAGCTAAGCTGGGTATCTAGTTACTCTTAAAGATGTGTTATCCATCAGTTATAGAATTAGTGGAAGAAATTATACATGAGCAAGTAGCTACAGTACAGCGCAGTACTTTGGAGTCACCAGATCTAGTTGATATAATTTCAGTGTGGTACGAGTACGAGTGAAGACATTTGGAGCAGAAACGCGTTGAATACAATCATTACCTGTCTGGACTGTATTATATATATGTGGTACTCCATTTCATCATTAGTAACAATGGCTATAGAGATAATCAAAATGTGAAAACCGTATTTTAGATGAAATAGACCACTCGTTCTTGGATAATCCAAGCTCACAAATGATCTTGACTGGTCCCAGACATGAGGTGTAGTAGATGACCAATGGATGAAAAACTAAGCGCAAAAAAGATTTCTGGAAGTAAACTATTTGTTAATATGATTAATAAAATGTGTTAATGCTTAGGATGCAAGTTCTCGGATGGATCTCTCAATTGGGGAATACCTGACCAATGTGTTAATTCATTTATTTATTGCAAGTTTCACTAATAAATAAATCGCCCCTGACGAATGCATTTTGTTACTAAAAAGATATGTTGAATATTGTAACAAAAGTACTTAAAAATGTCATCAATATGAGACATAGAATTACTCTTCAAAGCAGCGATCTTCAAAGCAGCGAGAACTCCTTCCAACAGCCTTGAAATCCCCTAGATGTAGAACCAATTTTATTTCCTATTATGCGAAGCCAAAAAACTAAGTCAATAGATCATCCATGTGATCCATAATAACCTTCAGCTAATTGCATGAATGACATAAGCTTGGATATAACTACCAAGTTGTGGCTTATTCTATTTCTCGATCGTTCCTCGATAAACAACTAAAGTACACACATAAATACATCCCTTTTATTTCTGCCAATGGAGTTATTGCAAGCTCTGTGTTCCAAGTAACATGAACAGTTTTGAATTCAATCTCGGTGCCATTTTCATCTAGCGTAACTTTTAGGCTCTTGTTATTTCTTTCTTGCAAACTAGGGATTATATAGTGTAGATGGAAGAGATAATTCATATTTGCAACATGCTTACCAAAGTTGTCGGTATTAGGCTTGCATTCTGCGACAATTAGTTTTCCGTTCTCATCTAACACTGCTACAAATTTTATGCTCGGATTCGCACAGAGTGCAACCGCACATAACTTTCGTAAGTAATTCCTTCCTCTCCGCATTAGTCTACCATTTCATGGTCTATAAAACATCTTCATAATGGATTGGTCAGATAATTAAGGCAAAATTTACGATGTAATTTTAATCGGATAAATTTTTATATCTCGATTCTATAGGAAAGTAATCTAATATAACGTAATTCAAGTATCAGCAGCTACGGAATATGTTACGAGAGTTAAATCAATAGAAATTTGCGTATGAATGCTAGTATGAAATAGAGTCGAATATAATATTCGCTTTGCGAAAGGATAATGTACTGAATAAAATGCAACACATATGCTCTGTTGACGGTAAAACAAAACCCATCATCAACAAATCGAAAATTAGCAGTGGGTGCCAGGCGGGAGCTATATAACTGGACTTTTAATAGTATTCCCGATGTATGTCTGCTTGCCTTCTAATATACTCTATTAAGTCTTTATGAACATCTTGACGTTCCCTTCGCAAATAACGTTTCATCCCACTTTACAAAAAAGATTCAATTTCATGATAAAAACGGTTTAGTACATTGTCTAAATAAATCTAATTGAATATCGGAATATGGCTATGTTTCAGGAAGTCTTGTAACTGTTCATAACTTTCTAATCCAAGATATTTCATCAAGTATTCAATAATATTGTCGTCGTATTCAGCATTCTTGTACTTCTCTTTGCCCACAGTAGCTCGAATATGCTCTGTCTTGTCATCCAAGTCAGTATTACTTGCTACATCCTTTGGTAGTAGCATATATAATACTTTATGAATCATAATTTGAAGAAGTTAATAGAAACCGATACTGTTTCTGGCATTTTTGTCAACATTATTGAAATAATCACATAAAGTAAACTATCGTGATCTAAATCTATAACACCATCTTATACTACTTATCCCTATATAGAATTCAACTTATAACGAAAAATAATGGGAGTATTACACTAATCTGATATAAGTAGGAATAAAGAAGGCATTTGTATTGGCGATGATGATGAATCGGAGGTAATAGGATTAATATTGTTTAATATGCTCGGGCTCTTTAGTTTGCCGTCGACGTTTAGTGATAGAGGCTCGTGAATGAAACTTATGGTGTAATATCATCTGTCGGATTCGAAGCAGCTGCTGTGGAAGCTGTAAATACTCATCTAGTTTGACATCGGACTCGTACTTAAATCCGATATCTTTTCCGTTATAACAAATGGAAAGTTAACTCATCGCAACACATGCTCTTAACGTTACTATGTATGATACTAATCATTATTGCTGTAACTATTATAATATTGCTACTTGCTCAGCGCTAATGAAAATGGTTTCCCACCAATTTATGATCACATTATTATTAGTAGCTGCTATTTCAAAGCCAGTTGAATTAGAGCTACTAGAATTGCTCATGTCTATTTTATCCGCATACCTTTGTCCACCGGCTTCTGACACGCTAAACATTACCACCGAGTTATTATCAGTAGTGTCATTAGTTGCCCCACACCACATGCACATTTTCACCTTATGTAACTATAACTGCTGGCAGACCTTGAGACGGTTTTTTTATGCCACTTTGGTCTTCTATTGCTCCAATAATTGTTGTTGTTCCAATCGTTGCTAAAACCATTACGGCAATAGTGCAAACAGCAAAATGTCTCCCCCCAGGGATGATACGCTGCATAATATGAATCCTTCACAGTATGCTTTACCGCAGGTACCACAATCACTCCGTTGAGTTTGATTGAAAGAGCCAGATTTTGCTCATCCGATATCTCGGTAGTAATATCTACTCGGTGGATTGACTTGAAGATTACTGTAATCTTAATTTCAAATCTAGCACTTAAATTCTTCATTTAAGCATATTCTTAGTTGGAATAAAACCGTCGTTAGAATTTGTGGATGATGGTGGCTGGAACTGAGTTTGGTCTCTTCGATATGGCCATAATTCGACCTGGGCCCAACGATTGGGTCGTCGGAGACCGAATCGGTATTTGGAATGACTTTACAGGCCCTATGAGGGTATGCTAAAAGCAAAAGTTGTTAAATAGTCTCGATTTCATCATTTCTTGACATCGTAAGTAGGGTATATCATTTAGATAAGAGATAATATATATTGAAATATATCGTGTATAAAAATAGCTTGTATGTTTTACAGGAGAGTCATCATAAACGTGATGTTTCCTTCCCTTCTAGGTTTCAAGGAAAAATAGCTGAAAAATATAAGGAGAAATTTCTATATTGTTGAATTGGAACTATCCAAAAGAGGACAGATGGTTATGCGAATGACTAGAACAGATGTCTATGCAAAAGTCAAAGCCTCTGAGGATGAAAGAACTGACAGGGGCTCACCAGCAATTGGACATTTGAAATTTCCATTTAATCTAAAAAAGGATCAGGAGGATGCTGTAGAAGCATGGATAAGGAATGATTTTAGAGGCTCAATAGTATACAGTACTGGTACTGGTAAGACTGAAATTGCATTTGAGTGTGCAAGACGGGCGGCGAAAGCAAAAGCGGGAATTGTATCAGATATTGCTATCAATACTGACTTTAAGCATAATATTAACAACTATGATTCTGACGAAAATCAACCAGTTGACACTGACAACGCTACCCCCACTACCAATAATTTCAGCTCTACAATCCAAAATGATTCAGATGAAACATCATTCAACAAATCTATTTCGCAATTTAGGATCCTGCTTTTAGTTCCACGAATCGTTCTTATTGAACAGAATGTAAAGAGATTAATAAAGTATGGCATACTTAAGAAACAGATAGGTGTATATTTCGGAGAAAAGAAAGAGGTACGCGAGATAACAGTAAGTACGTATCAAAGTATCAATAACAATTTAGATATTCTTCGCAATTCTCAAATGATCATATTTGATGAAGTTCATTTGATTGGCGAAAGTGCAAAGTCATTTAGTCAGATTTTTGATGTTGTCGTAGAGGATCGCAGAAAGGCAATTTTGGGGTTAACAGCCACAATAGATGAAAATGATCCCAATTTCAATACTATTCTAAGTGTCCTTCCTCCTGTGAGAAAATACCAAGTTAAAGAGGCAGTAAGAGACGGCAGGTTAGCAAGACCAGTTATACTACCTATCAAAGTCAATTTAACGGAGGCAGAAAGAAGGATCTATTATGATTGTTCTTCAAGAATAACCGCTATTGCCAGCAGGCTTAATCGGTTTGATGCCCAATCAATCTCTTTGTTATTACGAAAAGGAGGCCCTGCAGCATTTATGGCAAAAACTTGGTTTGCAAATGTGAGAAAGCGGAGAGCTCTTTTAAATTGCGCTGATAACAAGATATTAGCTGCCGCAGATATTATATCAAAAAAACATCCGAAACAGCGAATAATGGTATTTAGTGAGACGTTGGAGTCAGTTCATAAACTTAGAGAAGAACTGCAACACAAGAGGAGAATAAAATCATACGTCATTGAAAGCAAGCTCAAGGCTAATGAAAGACAAGAAATATTATCCAAGTGGGGAGTTGAATTTTATCCACTTCTTTCAGTTCACACCTTAGAAATAGGCTATGATGTCCCAGAGGTAGGAGTTGCAATAATTTTGGCAAATACTTCAAACATAAATCAGACCATTCAAAGAATTGGAAGAGTGATTAGAAAATCTGATGGGAAGGAAGCTGCATTCATTTACGCAGTATATCTTACAGGAACAACAGATCATCAAACTTTAAGAACTGTCAAACGTGCAACGGGAATGGCTCAAGATAGTTATGATGATGCCGACAACGAGAAAACGAGAGAGACATCATATTCTAAAAGAGGTAAAAGAAAAACAACCACGTTCGGCACGAAACAAAATCAAAGAGAGCCCATGACCCTAGATAATTATTTTAGAGTATTCAAGTGAACGGTATCCTCGCCGCGTTAATAACAATAACAAGCATTTTCAATGAAACAGATGAAACAGATGAAAAGGTATGTCATTTTGAATTTGGATAGCTTCATATCTGTTTTATTTTCATAATGCCTATGATCATTTTGTAATGGACATCAGTATGGCTGCTTATGACATTGGAAGCTGATTTAGAGATAGGAACTTGAAAATTAATGATTGTCCTGATAACAAGACTGGTTAAATTCACCTTCTTCTTGATTGCTTAGAAATTAGCATTGATGAAGCAATCATCTGGGAGAGTGAAAACGGGAAATTTGATACCATACGCGTATTTTTATAAGCTATCGTCAGATCTTGCTCTATACCTTTTTGAGAGTAGTTGCTTTGGTCGAGACAATAATTCGCATTGGTTAATTTCACTTTAGCAAATTATCTCAAGGTTTTATCGGTTCAGAATAAAATAAGCAGGTATAAGAAATAACTATACCTCCATGTTATGGATCACAGATTAAGGATTTTACGTATGCAGATCAATGTATAATTCAAGATTCTGAATATATAATCATAAAAAGTTTACATAAAAAAATTAACTAATTGGCAAGTATTGCCCTAGTATCATTGATAATAACTAGGTTTCAGAAACAGGTGAAGATAATAGTAAGTGGCGACATATAGATAATTGAATAGTTGAAGAGCAAAGGTAAGGAATCATCTGCGCCGTCCTCATCATCTTATCGAGCCTCCAAAACCTTTTCTGCTACCGAGGGTACCAGTTCCCACTTTTCCTCTTTGATTTCCATCCTGCGTAACCGTACTTTTATCTATTATACTCTCATACCTGCGATACTCCTTTCCATCATTACTATATTATCATTTGATCTAGATGCCTGGAATCTTTACGAACTTCACCATTTCTATATAGAACTTTTCGCCGTGATACTTGGATCAATACTTGCATTCTACTATCTTGCCCGGGCTCATACTTTGAATGATAACTTCAGCCGTTTTGTAGGATTTGGATTTCTTGTTGCCGCTGTCATCGATTTGCTTCACGTCATAATTTCTTATGTCTTTATGGACAATGTAGTTTTTTTGAAATATTTTATACCACAGACATGGTTTGCTGGTAGAATCTTCCTTAGTGCAATGCTGGTTATAGCAATCGCAAAATACCCGACCTTCTCAGGTGAAGTGAAGAGAAGTGATAACCGACCTGAGGCAAGGACAAAAGGGAGTACAAAAATAAATCAAGAAATTGAGCACAGAAATGAGCAAGGCAAAGTAGGTAAGAGTAATCAAGAATTTAGCAATTCCTTTACGGCAGACGGTGTTAATAAATCTGATAGGACCTTTGGAATCTACTTAATAATTCTTGCGGTATTGGCCGGAAGTGTGGCGATTAGTTCACTATATCTTGTACTACCTTATTCAGTAATCGACGATATTCTTCTGCACAGACCTTATGAAATTCCATCGCTTGTCTTGTTCATAATCGCATTAATTCTATTCTACAAGAATCAATTATACAAGAAGAGCGATGTATTCTATAAAGGGATACTAGCTTACCTTATCATTGATATCTATGCGCAGATCATAATGTCTTATTCGGCCGTTTCGTTTGATACACCTCACAATGTAGCTCATATACTAAAGGATGCAGGATATTTTGTAAATATTATTGCGCTAGCACTTTCGAGTATTCAATATAATGTACGGTTAAGAGAGAGCAATCAGAGTCTAATTGAAAGTAACGTTAGACTAAAGGAAAGAGAAGAAGTGATCCGTGTCCAGTACGATCGGTTGAAGGAATCAGAAAAAATTAAGGACGAATTTATCAACACAGCGGCGCATGAACTCAGAACTCCCATACAACCGATATTGGGATTGACTGATATCGTGAGATCAAGAATATTATCACCAGATGGTTCAAATGGCAGGATTTTTAGAGACGGTGATAATGCTACTAAAAGATCAGAGGGAGTGCTTCTACTACTTGATGTGATCATCAGGAATGCTAAGCGGCTAAAACAACTCACAGATAATATACTTGATGTAACAAAGATTGAAAGTCATTCATTTAAACTCAATAAAGAGCGATTCAATATTGAACAATTAGTTGAAGAGACGGCAGAGGAACAGAATATTACGATAAGCGATACAATAATTACAAACGCAGAGATTAAGATTCTATTAAAGGTGAGTAATAAAGTAATAGAAGATATTGTTGATATTGGTACAGCTACAGCCTTCGCGCCAGCTGTTAATGCTAAATCCCCCACTATCACTACTCCTAGAAGAGGTGATTATAAGATACCAAACAATGCGAATGCCAACAACAGTGCTAATTGCAATGCCAATGCTGTTCTCGAACCATTTTTGATAGAAGCAGACAAGACAAAGATTTCTCAGGTTTTGTCTAATCTATTGAGCAATGCTCTATCTTCTATCAGGTTAAAGGCTGGAGAAGGAGAAGGCAGAATAATCATTTCCGTTAGTAGGACACAGAAAATGGATAGGAAGAACAAATTTGAAATGGCCGATAAAATCCATGGTCGTAATAGCAGTTTTAATAGTGATGATGAGATTATAGTAAGTATAACAGATAATGGTCAAGGAATACCTCCCGATGTAGCTCAAAATCTTTTCACAAAGTTTGTTTCTGGTTCTGATTCAGGTACTGGGTTAGGTCTCTATATATCTAAAAATATAATTGAAGCTCATGGAGGAAGGATATGGGCAAGGAATAATGATGCAGCAACGGCAGCGGATGAAACGACTGCCATATCCTCAATAGGTGCTACGTTTAGTTTTGCCCTACCAGTCTTAGAGATTGTTGCAAAATCTAAATAGTCATAACAACTTAAATTTTATATCTTAAATTATATTATCTGTGTGAACAATTGTTGTGATAATTCTAGTTTTTCAGATTTGATTACAGTTCGGAGAGTTATTCATTAGGAGAAAATTTTTCGAGAAGCGGCAAGTACGTACTAGCAGAATATGAAAGGTAAAATGACCTGCTCTTTCACTAGGTACCGACCATCTTTATACATAACGATAGAAGTAGAATGTGATCATCTTGCTTTAGTCACTGAAGTTCAAAAGTTCCGTTTGTAATTCTTCATACCTTTCAGCCAACAGAGTGAATTCAAAGTTATATTGTCAACAATCCATTCTCTGTCTCCTAGTCAATTGTTTCAACACTAATCCTAACCCTTTGTCCAACCATTGAAGCTGGGAGAATAATATGTGATGAAGTACCGCATTTTCTTACGGTATATTCGAATATCATAGAGTCTATTTTTCGATTCTGTTTTGACATATCACTTAGGTATGAGGGTCTGCTGCCGCGACTATATATGCACCTTCTTCTGGTACTGTTTTCACTTTTGTTGAGTATTCCTCTCCAGAAAGGGATTGAGAATACAGATTGTGTGCAATCATAGTCTTTAGCTTGTGAATCCCATACCCAGTCTTAGACGATATGGTTATGGGGTTAGATACACTCAAATCGTTTGCTATATTGTCAATACGTTCTGATAAGCCTATGACGCCATCACACTTGGTCAAGATAACAAAAACTTTAGATTTGTCTACTTTTAGTTCATCCAGAACATTCCAACAGCTTTTGAATTTTATCTTGATGTCTTCAAACTTTTCAGAAGCGTCTATCAAAAGTAGAATTAAATCAGCTGCCAGTGATTCTTGCAAAGTCGATTTAAATGCATCTATCATGTAATGAGGAAGTCTGCTAATAAAACCTACTGTATCAATAAGAAGTAAAGACGATTCCTTCTCCTGTTTTTCATTATTATCGATTCTAAATGATCTTGTAGTTGTGGAAAGCGTTGTAAATAGGCTACTAGATATTTCCTTGTTTTCAGATGTGAGCAAGTTGAAGAGTGTGGTTTTTCCTGAGCTAGTATAACCTATTAATGAGACAATCGGCATTTTAGTTTTCAATCTTTGTTGACGATAAAGCTCACGTTTTGTGTGGGCATCAGCAAGCTTCTTTTTGATAAAAGTCATGCGTCTTTTTAGGTCTCGGAATTTCACATCGACTGTGTATTCTCCCATACCTCCTTTTCCAGCTCTTTCAGTACTCCCTGATGTTAGTTTCGCATTTTCTCTTACACGTGGCATTTCATATTTGACCTCAGCTAGTTCAATCTGCAATTTTGCCTCTATAGTGGTAGCTCTTGAATGGAATATGTTAAGTATTAGCCTCTCTCTGTCAATTACCTGTGCCTCTGTTAGCTTCTCCAAGTTGTGAATCTGTTTTGGAGATAAATGCTCATCAACAACTATCTGATCTGCTTTAGATTGTTTCACAAATTCTTTGATTTCTTCAGCTTTACCAGAACCAAGACCATAACGGGAGTGATTCAGATACTTTTGTGTAAAAACCTTTACAACTTGAGGATGTGGTGACATTGAAGGCGAGGATGATTCTACTAAACTTTGTGCTTCTTGAAGACTAAAGTTATCTGGATATGTTACAAGTATAACTTTGGCGGAATTCAAATTGCGTTCAAGACCAATCCATATAATCTACGGTGACATATTCATTCGAGTGTTTTCTAGAACATGTATGTGAAGTATCAGAAGTTGTAGCATTCGCCGTAAAATCAACCGTACTTCCTTCTGGAACATATATCCCTGGAAAAACCTCGCCACAGGTTTTACATTTTAACATAAGCATCGGCATTCTTATTTCTCATAAGTATTGTATACTGATTGGCATATAAACCTATTGCATTCAAGCTTTGAGCCTAGTTCTAATGTGCATGACCAAAGAAAGTATTTTGCTCATTCCTATGACAGTTTACCCTCTAAAAGGCAGGAATTTTTTCATTGTCTGGAAAATCACTATGACTTTCAAACATAATAATAATTACGTATATTATAATAATCACTTCATATGTACGGTTTCGAGTTCAGCTCTACGATAAGATTACTTCAATGTCATTCGTGCTTTGTGACGATTTCTATTATTTTGTCTTTAATCATCAAATATAGACAAGAAATGTAATATGAAGGAATCTATCTAACAATAAGAAAAAATTTTCTGAAGAATTTGTGATTCCATCCGCAGATTAAAGGCTACACGCTGGATAGTACGATATGCTACATAGAATGATATTCACTTACCGGATACAGATAAAGTCGAAGAAATTTTATCTGCCGTCAAATAGAAAACAAAAAACCCATATCCCAAGAAAATTTACAATGAAACATATCCCGACAATTAGCAGTCTATTCGCGGATTGAAGTGTCCCGGTAAGATAAGTGCCATAAGACACAAAACTTAAATCTTACTGAGTTGAACTCCATAAATTGCTTTTAGACCAAGTTTTCCAATTCCTTGATAAAACGTCGTATCAAAAAATTGAAGATCCTTTCCCCGTCAAAGGAGAGCTTGTCGCAACTGGTTTGCATGTTAATATCAATGATTTTGTGATAACTGTGGCCATTGGTAAGGTAACGTTTGCGCCTTTCACACCTGCCATAAGGGACGCTGATGGCGAGGATAATAAAACACCGAATGGTTATCCCGTACCACACTTACGCAAGAATTCCTTGATTTGTAGAGTGGGAGATAATTGGTATCAAGGGGGTGTCTTCAGAGGTTTTATGGTTAAAAAGAGTGGCTATCTTTATCTACGAGCCAACGATCAATGGACCTTTGACAACCTCGGGGAATGGAAAGTTATGTTATTCATTATGAACGAGATCGATGCTTGGTTAAGCAAAGGCTTCAAGACGGAAATCTTTGCGTTAGCAAGTGGCGACGGGGAGCTGAAAATGACATTTAATAACTTAATGCTTGAATTACGCAAAGAAGCTGACAATCGTACGCTTAGGCAGAATCTCTACGGATTCGCAGCTGATGTTGTAAGGAGTCTCTTGTATTCTTAGGATCTTGAAGTAGTTTGTACAATTTAATCGTCTTGCCTTATATTCCATGAAATTAGTTGCGGTGATACCACGGTGCTAGCTAACGACCATAGGGAAATCTGACGAAGAATGGCATTCAGATTGATGATTAAATAGATTCGACAACTGACGCATCATTGACTGAAGAGAAATGTGAAAGAAAATATTATCTTAAAGAATTGGTTGCTGACAGTTATTATTATCCTATCGGGTCGATCAAACCGAGGTTGCTTGCCTGACTGATGAAATAGAAAAATATTGTATCGGAAGAAGACGCATATACACATAATTTCACTGAAAAAAATGAAAATACTATACCATAGGAAGAAAATATCACACAATAGCAAGAGCAATATGAATTCAAAATTGTTATATCTATTCCGGGTACAATCAATATGGTAGTATGAGCTAGCAAGTAAAGAGAAGAGTTAGTCATAGCCTTACATGAAAAGGGAAAAACATATCATGAGATAACACAGGAGTTAAAGATGTCGCCGAACACCACCAAGGCAATACTAAGTAGAGCAGGTCTTGATGAATCTACTTCTCGGTTATCTAGAGCATTCGAACTTTACTCCCAACAAAAGGCCCCTGTAGATGTAGCTATTGCATTAGGCCTCAAAGCTGAAGAAGCAATAACGTTATCACCAAGAGTATATTATGCTTTTAGGATGTAACGAATTCACTAAAACTTACCTCCAGATCAAAGATGACTCTTGGTCTTTTGTGAATTATTGCAAATTAGCCAGGACCCACCTAATTTGAAGCTTCGATTTAGCTAGCACTACGGAGTATTGGACCTCAAACTAATCATTACATGATATGCTTTGGAGTATATCATGATTTTGAAGCTGTACTCCGATTGGAATAGAGATTTGGTTTAAGTTTTGTCGTAATTGTAGACCATAACATGCGTGAGTTGAACCGTTACCGATATTGTCAAGGAGAATCGTCGTCATTGCAACAACAGTCCTTATTATCACACTTACAATCTAGCGGCTCTTGCAAACACAATTTACAGATAACTGCGCCACAACCTGTACAGGTATTATTCTTAACGATACAACCCCAATGTTTGCAGTTACCCATGTAATCTATAGTGGCATAAGGATCCTATAAAAGTAAATGTGCAATTATGACGAACATGAATTCACTTCTAGATTAAACTAGAATTTAGTGTAATCAACTTAATCAGCAACGAAAATCTCAACCCTGACGGAACTCATCAGGTTTCAACAAGAATAGACAAAGGAATATCAGTTCGAGCATCATTCAATCAATTAAATCATAGTAGAGATCAGGTAATTTCTCCAAGCCCCTAACTATATAATAAAATTTTTGTCTCGCCTCCACCGATGAGAAACTACTCACAGAGTATAAACTATCTTTAAGCTAAAAGAATTTTCGACCATTCGATGTCATAAGATTATTAAATTGTCTAACAATATTATGCTGATGGTCAAAGCTGATTTGTTGAAACTGGTCAAAGCTTCAACAATTGCGATAGGTCTCGTGAACAAGGATACAAAAGATGTTATAAGCACTTTTGGCACAGGTTTTTTCATAGGTGGTCAGTATATTGTCAGTTCGGCACACGTTTTTAGTCAATGCCTAAATTATAACTCCCAGTACAAGGAAAAGAACAACGGTCTCGAAGGGATGTATTCAGCATTCAGCATTACTAAAAGAGGACAACAGTTAGATCTTGACACGTATCGCATAAATGAGGCAATCAGATTACCTCCTGTCAAGGAAGTTGCGGGGTTTACTGGCTCAATAGATCTAGATATAGGGCTAGGAAAACTGGATCGTACTTCGGATAGTTACTTACGTATTAAGGAACCCGGCCAGTTAGAACTTTATCATGACATTGCAATGTGTGGTTATCCGAGTGGAAGATTGTCGTTGATTCTATACAGAAACGGAGATGGAGTTGGAATGCGTATGAACCCAATTATTCAATTCGGACATATTGTTGGGTTAATGCCCTATGATGAGAGTTCAGCGCCATGGGGAATTCAAACTGATATCGTTGCCGTTGGGGGTTCTAGCGGTTCTCCTATTATAGATCCGAACAATGGGGAAGTAATAGGTATGGCGCAACAGGTTATTTCAACAATGACTACCATATACAAGGAGGGAATGCCATCAGACTTGTATAAGTTGACCAAAGGCCCTTTGTATGGCGTGGCACCGCTGGGATTAGCTTACGGAGTTTCCAATATGGTATTATCATTGCTTCCGAATGTTTCCAAAAACTATTTTGAAAGAGGTCATCCTCCGGACTTCTTATTTGAAAACACGCAAATTGTCGTAATCTTTTGAATTGCATAGAAATACAATAGGGCTTCCTGTCCCAAACCTCTTTGGATAGCAGACTAGGTCGAAAAAAGAGAAGTGGATAGAAGAACAACGTAATGGGGATTAAAGAATAATAAACAAGAGTAATATTATTCCACTATATTTTGAGAAGTGTCCCTTAGCGATACATCACACAATCAGCATATCTTTTCAATGGATTATCGATGGTTTATTGTCCGTTTTTCCTGTTAATAACCCACTTCTTCAAAGGTGTCATACCCTAAATCGTCTTCTATTTCTGCGAATACCTGCAGATATCTTCTACATAAAATACTGATTTCATAGCCTTTGCAGTAATTTGACTCTGACTTAGATACCGCTTCTGTTGATAGTAGGTTAGACTGGCACCGAAAGTGACTTCTGCTATATTGCAGTTATACTTCGATGCAACGAATCGCAAGATATCGTTGACGATCTCGTAGTTACCTCTATGCTGTTCTCTATGACGTTTCCTCTTCTCCTGCTTCTCAACAACTTCCACTTTACTTCACAGCAGTGTGTTTTTGAAGATATTACTTGAATCTAGCTTACTTTTTTCACTACAGAAAGCTGAGTCACTAGTGATTTAGATGAGCTCGTAAAAACAGCTAGTAGCCATGAGGAAGCCTATGATCGGCAAAGTGTAACTAAATCAGTAGAACAAGTATGACTAGCCAACAGTAAGACTTATTCACTCATTCCTCCTATGCTACGGACAAGGCGGGTTACCCATTTCATCACTCATTCCTTTATCACTTCGAACGTTGACAGCGTTCCGTGTATAGACTCCGCTATCAGCCTATGCGCTTCTGCTCCTCCGAAATCATTGTCCTTGGTAAACTTCTCTGCTATCTGCATATGCCTATCGAACTCTTGTGATAACTGACTCATCATCCTAGTCTTATCTCGTCTGTTG
>WHTU01000080.1:0-535 GCA_009377575.1 Nitrososphaeraceae archaeon
GAGCAGATGTATCCTCAGTTGCAAATACTGCCGTATCCTTAGTTTTGCATGATTATATCCAGAAATATCAGTCACCTGAGGAAGCATTGAGGCACACATCAGAAGCATTCGTATCCATGAGATATTTCGAAGATGCCATTAAAAAGGTAAGAGGACAAAGAGAAATGAAACCAGAAGAGAAAATAAATTTATCACATTATAGATGAGGAAGGAAGGAATGAATTACTCATGTATGGGCACGAGGACAGGACCAGATCGAGTTCATAATAAGAAGTGACTATAACAAACTTGATAAGTGCCAATGAAGGTCTGCATACTGTATCGAATAATATTCAGCAAAATATGCTGATATTTAAATAGAAAAGCAGATATAAATTTCTCTATTGACTATATGAGATCTTTGTATATACATTAAATTGGATATTTAAGCATACTTTTAAGCATAAGTACATCGTTTATTATTATGTCCTTGAGTAGTTCTCTTGACACGAGAAGGTATGAATTGATATTTCTGAGTAATCTCTTTGTTAAAAAT
>WHTU01000080.1:545-11766 GCA_009377575.1 Nitrososphaeraceae archaeon
AGGATTATCGACTATTGTTAACAGAACTCAATCTGAAGGTTCCAAATAATAGTCGATAATCCTTAGATAAAGTTTTTAATCTAATATTACCTGCTTTTGCTATCTCCTTTAGAGTCTTTGGGGCTAACATTTCTCTACATGCTATGTAAAGCGAAGCGGCCAAGATAGAGTGAATGGTTCTGCCTCTAATTATCCCTCTTTTTTCTGCCTTTCTATATATGTAGGCAGTTTTTTCAACTATACTGTCAGAAAGACCTATCTTGTCTTTCAGTTTATCTAATTCACTAAATGCTCTTATACGATTCCTATCCCTGAAAGCTAATTGAGTCCTCACATCGTACATTCTTATTTTGTGCATAGAATGACGAACTAATGGATCGAGTTGTCTTCCGTAGACATCTTTGTCTCTTTCTCCTATAACTGTGAATAAGCCCTTATCGTGACGAGCAAGAGAAAAAGTCGAACCAGGACGCTGTCTAGGAGCGTTAGACTCAGCACTACTCCCAATTATTGTTCCACCTTGCTCAAAATTACGCCATTCAGGACCATTGGACTGGATTTTGTCGGAAATTACCATTCCACAACTACTACAAATAATCTCTCCTGATTCATAATCCGTGATTGTTCTTGTTTGATAAGATTGCGGTTTTACATACCTTCTTTTACCTTTTTGTACTTCTGTCATAGCACAGTTAGTGCATTTTATATCTGTTAAATCTGATGACAAATGAGAATACTTATCGTCTTCAGAAATAGAAGATTTATAAAGAGTGATCATAATGAACGTCTACAATAAGTTGCTCAAAAAAGGTATTTATTACTTTGTGAATATTGCGCCTATTTCACGGTATGATTTATTTACGTTTGCGACAAATCCTTTCTAATGATCCAGATTTTTTAATCATATAATATAAACCTTTTAAATAATAATGCTTGCTCTGGTCGCACACTTATCATGCTTTATATAATGTTATAATTCCTGACGCAAACTTCATTCAAATATGAAATGATAATGTTATAACTGCTCATACTAAAACAAAGGTTTATGTAAGTATGTCACAAGCCGAACTATTTCTAATAGCAGTAAAAATAGGTGCTTAATCGTGTTTAAATAAGTATAATGTGTCTGTACTTATATGACTCTCAAATCTGATTTAAATATGGATTATGGTAAGTATGACTTTAAAGATTCAATTGATCAGTATGTCTATTTGAGCAAGAAAGGGCTTGCAAGAGAAACAGTCGAAGAGATTAGCAGACTGAAAGACGAACCTGAATGGATGAGGCAATTTAGGTTGCGTTCATATGATATCTTTATGAGTAAGCCTGTTCCGAATTGGGGTGGAAATCTATCAAAGATTGATTTTCAGAATATCTATTACTATGCAAAAGCTGCCGAGAAACAACAAAAGAGCTGGGACGACGTTCCAGAGTCTGTGAGAAATACCTTCGAGAAGTTAGGAATTCCAGAAGCAGAAAGAAAATTTCTTGCTGGAGTGGGTGCTCAATATGAATCAGAAGTAGTATACCATAATTTGCGTGAGGATTTAACAAAGCAAGGTGTCATATTCATTGATACAGATACTGCTGTGAAGGAGCAACCAGATTTGATGAAAAAATTCTTTGGTAAAGTGATACCCACAGAAGATAACAAATTCGCTGCATTAAATAGTGCTGTTTGGTCTGGGGGCTCTTTCATATATGTACCTCCTAACGTTAAGATTGATCTTCCATTACAAGCTTATTTCAGAATAAATGCAGAAAATATAGGACAATTTGAAAGAACTTTAATCATAGCTGATGAAGGTGCTGAGGTGCACTATATAGAGGGCTGCACAGCTCCGAACTATTCGACAGAATCTTTGCATTCTGCTGTAGTAGAACTAATTGCAAAGAAGGGTGCAAAGATAAGATATACTACAATACAAAACTGGAGTAGAGATGTATATAATTTGGTAACAAAACGAGCTTATGCTTATGAAAATGCAACTGTAGAATGGGTAGACGGAAACCTTGGTAGCAGGTTAACCATGAAATATCCTGGTGTATATATGCTGGGACGTAACGCACATGCTGAGATAATCTCCGTAGCATTCGCAGGTAAAGGACAACATCAAGATGCCGGTGCAAAGGCAGTACACATAGCTCCAAATACAACCTCTAGAATTACAAGTAAATCCATAAGCAAAGACTCAGGTAGAACCACATATAGAGGTCTGTTACATGTAGCAAAAGGCGCCAAATCTGTAAAGTCTAATGTAAGATGTGATGCACTTCTTCTTGATGAAACATCTAGGACTGATACTTATCCTTATGTAGAGGTAAACGAAGAAGATGCTACAATATCTCATGAAGCCACAGTTGGAAGAATAGGAGAGGATCAAATATTCTATCTGATGAGCAGAGGGTTCTCCGAGTCAGATGCACTATCACTTATAGTTGGAGGATTCATGGAACCTTTTGTTAAGGAATTACCTATGGAATATGCAGTTGAATTGAATAGACTTGTCAAGCTTGAAATGGACGGATCGGTAGGTTAAGAACAGAATCAAGCATAATTAAAACTTCGATTAATAACTTAATGATGGACTCTTTCACTAAGCTAATTACAATAAATGCACACGATTCATCTGGATCAGAAGATTCAGCGCAGGCTAGATCTACTATAATTTGTGTGAGGTAATTAGGTTTTGGTAAATGTTAATCTAAAAACCCTACCAGAGGACTTTTCGTCCGTTGAAAGAGCCAAACTTAGCACTAATGGCCTAACTATAGCTATTAAAGATAGAAATAGTCAATCCAACCTGTATACTCAATTAAGAGATACAGATTTTGAAGAACTTGGTGAGGTCGCAGAAACTTTAGCAAAATCGTATGGTATATATCTAGAATTCAATCGTGCCCAACCTAGAATAAATGACGCAAAGAAAAATAAAAAAGATTGGATGTATATGATACGCATAGCTATTCCTGGTGGAGGTCCTATTAGTAAGAAACAATGGGATATATTGGACGATCTTTCTACAGAATATACTAGCTCTGATTCCTATACAGGAAGATCATACCCATCTTTAAGATTGACTACCCGTCAAAATGTACAGTTTCATTGGATTAAAAAGAAAGACTTAGTAAATGCTGTGTCTGGAATAGCTAAATCGGGATTCTATTCCATTAATGGTTGTGGGGATAATGTGAGAAATGTCATGGGATGTCCTCTATCCCACTATTCAAATATTTTTAATGCAAATGAATGGGCTCAGAAGGTTGGAAAGTACTTTCAACTTCCTACATCAGCATACATTGAAATCTTTGAGATAGATCCAGATTATATAAGAAAGGAAGATGAATGTAATGATGCTAATACACAAATAACTGAAAATAAATTCCAATATGCTCCAAATCTGCTTAATAGAAAATTCAAAATAGCTTTTTCCGCAATACATTTTGATGAGGGTAAAAAAGTGGTTCCTGATAATTGTGTGGAATTACGCACAAATGATATAGGTGTAGCACCTGTCATTAGAAACTATGCTTGGAACGGTGATCAAGATAACAATAAGATTTCTGCTAATTCCGATCTAATTGATAAATTTCAGATATACATAGGAGGGAGTCAAGGAGAACGAATGGGTTTTTCCACTTTTTCAACACTAGGTTCTCCATTGGGAAAAGTCGCCAAGGAAGATCTATTGAGAGTACTTGATGCCATCGTTAGTATTCAGCAAGAATGGGGGGATCGACAAAACAGGCACTGGGCTAGAATGAAATACATATTGCAAAAGATGGGAATTGAATGGTTTAGAAATAAGGTCCACGATATCTGTGATGACATTGATCTAGAAAAACCGGATCCTAATCTTGATTATGGTTCAAGAAACCTACATCATGGGTGGATTAGGCTTCCACATAAAGAGGAAGGAAGAGGTAATCTGCCTAATAGAATAGATTCTGATCACATGAGATTCTGTTACGGTGCTTTCATAGAAAATGGAAGAATCATAGATGATAGTCAGAATGGAAAGTTAAAAAAGATGGTTAGATATCTTGTGGATAATTATAACCCTGAGATCTTTATTACTCCAAATCAGGATCTTTTATTTGGGAATATCTCTGAATCAGAAAAGAAATACCGATATGATCAAACTGTTTGGATATGGATTTAGAACCTCCTGTATGAACGATAATGGATATTCTGAAGTAAATAATAAAAAAAGAAAATATTCACCATTGCGATCAGGTTCGTGTGTTGGAAAAGATACATGCAGACTAGCATATACTGATTCTGAAAAGTTTGAGCCACACCTGATAGATATCCTAGAGCCTAGATGGGGTCACATGTCCGAATCAATCGGAGTGACAGGATGTGAAAGACAGTGCTTCAGACCAGCTACAAAGACTATCGGATGGATAGGTACTGGATTTAATATGTATATGTTAAAACTTGGTGGGACTGAGGATGGAAGAAATCAAGGATGGCCATTAGTTGACCCTGATACTAATGAAATCTATCTACGTAATGTACCAAAAAAAGATGTTGCAATGGTTACTGATGCATTATTTGGATTCTATACTACTACAAATATGTCATCATTATCATCTTATGAACGCAGACAAGGTGGAATGGGTTACTTCTTTAGAAGAATTGGACCAAAAATGATAATACAGTGGTTAAAATCAAATTCGAAAACAGCAGATTTAATGAAACCCCTTCCTCCATTTTCATATTCCAGACAACAGGTCAAACAAGTTAAATCTTCAAGTTCAATCTCAACTTCGACGCCATTACTCCACAAAAAAATTCATAGAAGGTAGAATATACCTCTGATATTTATCCAGACATTTCTTGATGTAAAAACAGACTTTGCATACCGAAAACTGCACGCTATACAACTTAAATCTTTGATAGATTGTACGTGTAGTTCCTAGATTCCAAACCACAGCTAATCACTACAGTTTGAAGAATCCTTGTAATATACACAATAGTTCCCTTTTAGATTATCTATTGAATTACTAATTTCGTTGAAATCATTAAATCCATTTCAATTCATGATTAATTCGTAGAATTTGTACAATGAATTCGTTAACGTCGAGGAGAGATCTAATTTGGAATTTGATCCTACAATCTCCTTTGAGTATCTGTCATGTTTCTTTTGTGTTTTCCCATTATCGGGAGACATTTTGTATATTCAATATATGTATTAAAAATATTTATACTCTTGCTTTCTTTGTAGACTAAATATATGAAAATATATCAATATATTTCACAGTATTAACGTATAATTCAAATAGATAACCAAATTTTAACCATTTTAAAATTAGTCTACGATCGAATACAAGCGAATAAGTGAAAATAAATCACCTTTAGATTAAGACAACAACATCAATAGATATACATTATCTATTATGCTAGCTAGTATTGGATCTTACTATAGTTGAATATCTAATATCATTTCCAATTGCAAATCTTCAAAGTCTTTACCACTTTAGAAGTTTTGGCCCTCTCTAAGATAATACTATCTCATCTGCAATACTTTTAACCTATTACTATTTAGTGAATTTATGCAGATTGATGGTAAATAGCAAGGGGGGTTTAAATGAATTACTAGCAGCTATGCTACACAACGAGAATAGGTATATTCCAAAACCAGAATTGAAACAACTACTACATAGAATTGAGGAGGATGCTACAGAAATATATCATACAAAGTACGGTTCAGAAGACACAAAAATTAAATTTAATATCGATTCTAATGAAGATTCAGATGTTGTTCTTGTGGGACGGCAGAGTGCTAAATCGCTTGAATGTATTAGAAAATCTATCAAGAAAAACCTACACTTAATGCAAGAAAGTATGAGGACAGAATTTGAGGGATATTTGATATTATGTGGTGAAGGAATTAACCCTACTTGACATCATTTAATAGAATTTTTAAGGGATATCTACTCACTATAAAGGGCTTGAGGGGCCGTTCTGGACACAATCAGTTATACATTCAATAATAGGTAGACCTTATTTTTCCTTTCATCTCCATCGGTTATGAATTTTTAAATTGTCTTCTGTGCACAATATTACATGTATAATTCAGTTTGAAATATGTGGTGAAAAGACAAATAAGTTCAGGTTCATTTGGAACTATATTCGAGGTACAAAGTGAAGATGATGGACGAATATATGCATTGAAAGAGCTAACGAATATTGATACACTCACTAAACAGCGCTTCGAGAGGGAAATAATAGCACTTTCAAAGTTAGATCATCCAAATATTGTTAAAATCATACAATGGAATATAGGTGGTGATCCCCAAATTTTCTTCCTAATTACGTAATGGAATATCTTAGCGGAGGATCCCTTAGAAATCTAATGGATGAAAGGTTTTCGAGCAACAGCCAATATTATTTTGATGTAAGATGGACACTAAATCGGATTATACTCCCTGCTTGTAATGCATTAGCACAGTCTCATAGCTCGAATATTTTTCATAGAGACTTAAAACCCAGCAATATCATGTTTACTGATTCAACGAGATCGTCGATTAAGATCACAGACTGGGGGCTTGTTAAAATCATAGATTCCACTAAAAGTAGAGAGAAGAGTGGAGATTATGTATCTTCTTCTTCTGCTGTTGATGTAGACAGAAAGTCATTAGAGCTGACTGCTGTAGTGGGTGAAGGAAGTATAGGAGGTACACCTGATTATTGCTCTCCAGAACAATGGTTTGCCTCAGCTCAAAAGACTAGTGAATCGGTTGACGGACGAACCGATATCTTTTCTCTTGGAATCATATTCTACGAAATGCTAACAAGAAGGAGACCGACCCCATATGATCCCAATAACCCTAATTTAGCTAGGCTCCCTGTCGATATACCTTCGTGGATATCTCCACAATTGAGGCAAAGCATTGCAAAAATGATTGAACTTGAACCTAAAAACAGACAGCATTCTATATGGGACTTAATATCGGAAATTGAGATCGCGCCCGAAAATTCATTGTAGTTAAAAAGCGAGCTCCTCCTATAATTGATAATATTATCTAATAGGCAGATCTGTTTATTAGATTTATAGCCTAACTTATATTGATTTCAATGGCCTCCAGTATGTGGAAAGGTAGCATCTCATTTGGACTAGTAAACATCCCTGTCAAACTTTATACTGCAATTGATACCTCAAAGGATTTTTCATTTAACCAGCTAGATAGCAAAGGACACAGGATACAATACAAAAAATGGTGTCCGGTAGAAGAAAGGGAAGTACCATATCCTGATATAAAGAAAGGCTATGAAGTAGCCAAAGATCAATATGTAGTAATAGAAAAGCAAGATTTAGAGAGAATAGCGGTAGAAAGTACAAGGACTATAAATATTAAAGAGTTTATCGATGAGCAGGAGCTTGATCCATTATTCGTGGAGAAGAGCTATTATATTGCTCCTGACTCGATAGATAAGAAGAGGAAGAAAGGGAAGGATTCTTCTTCATCATCATCGACCAGAACTATTCAAGATAAAGCATATTCTCTGCTAGTAAAGGTATTACATGATACAAAGAAAGTTGCAATTGGGAAGTTAGTACTAAAAGGTGGTGAGAAAGAACATTTAATCGCTATAAGAGCATATCAAAGGGGATTTATTATGCACACATTACATTATCTAGATGAAATAAAACCTGTGGAAAATATTAAAGAGATTTCCGAAACAAAGGTTCCTGAAATAGATAAAAGTGAAATATCACTTGGCAAATTATTGGTTGAAAACCTAACAAGCAAAGACTTTGATATTTCACGTTATCGTGATTAATACATACAAGAATTGGAAGAACTAATAAAGATAAAAGCAAAAGGTAAAGTGCAGGTGGTAAAACAGGCAGCGAAGGAACCAAGGCAAACACAGGATTTGATAGCAGCTCTAAAGGCAAGTTTACAAAAGCCATCGCCAGCAAAGGGTACTAAAAGAAGAGATTAATTTATTCGGTCAAAATCTAGTACTCAGGGCCTGACTATCAGCATACTTCAGACTGATACAAAAAAGTGATTTGGAGTTGTTTACAACCAAGGACATCGATTGATCTTGTCTCTAAAAAATTCTGTTAGTATGACTCTTGCCATCTCGGACACAGTTTGCAGTCTACGCGAATCTCCTCGTATAGTTCGTCTGATACTGAAATCTTTATTTCTTTCATAAACAATTATAGATCTCCTTTGCCTTTCAAAGAGTATTCGTAACTTAGCAGATAGTCGTTCTCAAGTTAAACTTGATTTGAATCATCAAAATTGTTGGTTATTTGTAGACCGTGCTTCTGACTAATCTTAACCTTAACCATAAAAACGCCTTCATTCTATCGTACTGTTTTTAAAAATAGGTACATAACTAATCATTTTCCTTTTGTGTTACCTTTAATTCTGGCATTTCATCTTACTCCTTTCTATTGCCATGATATTATTCTAATAATACATGAACTCCATCTGCTTCTTCCTTGACTTGATAGGTCTTCAAGGGTGCCTCAGCAGGCGGATTTCTAGGAACTCCACTTTCTAGATTAAAAGCAGATAAATGAAGCGGACATGTAACGGTTTTCTCCTCCTCGTTCAAAAATCCGTTAGATAATTCTGCATAAGCATGAGTACATATTCCATCTGTAGCACATAACTTCCCATTTATCTTGGCTATTATCAACTTTTTGTTGCCATCATCCTAGTTAAAACCAATAAGATCGCCATCCTTAAGTGAATTAGCATCACACACCTTTGTCCATCCCATTTAATATTCCTCCTAACCAAATTGGACTTGTACAGTTTCCGATTGAGTAATATCTGATTCAATCGTTATCATTTGTTTGTATTGAAGCTACAGCAAGTATGGTTTGGCAGAGGCTCATTAGCCATACATTACTTGTCTCTGCTCTGTTATGCCTCCTCCTTCCTGCTGCATTTGCTGTTGGTCCCGTAATGATCTGATTATCTCTTCCATTTGTTTTCTTAGTCCTGCTCCTTCTTTTCTGAGCTGCTCTGCATCTAAATCTAACTTCTCATTCGCAGTAATTTTGCCTATTATTTCAATTAAAGATGCGGCTCCTTCAGGATCAGGCATTCCTGTTGTAGTAGGAATAAGAAGAGCAGTACACGGTATTTCGTTTGATAAACATGCAGAAAGTAATCCTCCTGAAATGCCACCTATGAATGCGTTTTCAAACTGTCTCTTTCGTATTCTTCTTTTTTGGTTGTTACTATTATTAGTGCTTTCTATTTCACGGAGTCTGGCCTTTTCTGGCATTTCACCCTGTTCTTTATCATCCGAGGACAGTATAATCGGTTGCCTACCAGAAGAAGGAATACCTCTAACAGGATATCCTTCTAGTACAATTACCTTCTTTATGTCATTGTTAACACACCATTTTGTTGCAGTGGACAAGACTGAATGTATTCCCTGAATCATTATAGGAGCTTCGCATTCAAGAACATAGATATCTCCTTGTTCATTCATGTAGAGGCGGAATGGATGTCTTAACTTTCCACCAATATAGATAACACCAGGAACGATGAACTCGGAGTCAATACAGGCTATTTGGTGCATGTTGAGCTTCTCAATAATATAGTTCGCACCTATCGATCCTATTAACCCCGGTCCAGAAAATCCAGCAATAAGTACTGCGTTATCTAATTTCATTCCGTCATTCCTATTGAATTTATGTGTATATCTAATTGAGGTTCTTCCGTCGATATTCGTAGTAATGGTACCGTTATGAGAGTCAGATTTTTCTGATTCTTCAGTTTCTATTATTTTTGCACTTTCATTTGTGGACATAATGTATATTACTTGTCTTTATTATTGATAATACTTTGGGATGGATTGCTCAATATCTTTTTCAGAATATATTTATGCTAAACTTACGTTGCATTAATATCTAGTCTTGTTGGGCCTGTTGGTTCTGATTTTTTATCTTTCTAATAATTACCGCAATTTGTTCTCAAGCTATATAAGGATAGATATAAGCTGGAGACTGATGTTTGATGATTCTAACTCATTCTTCAAGACGAATCAGATCCAATTAAATGGCACAAGTAGATTAAAATAAAAAGAGTTTAAATGAATGGTTTCAATCTATTCACTTAATACATAAAGTTTGGCATTGGGATGAGCATTTAGATAAGGATAATGTTAAGTGCGCTTGTTTCTATTAGAACCATAATACTCCGCCGATTTTGAATGGATCTTATATTTGCAACATTGTCTTCACCATGTGTTTTATTCATGGAAGTGATCTGGTATCAAAATGTGGAGCATATGAAAGATTCCTAGAGTGGCCTAGACTTCGACTTCAACTTCAAGGACCAATTGACGCAATAACATATACATCTTAACGATTCCGGTTATGTATGCAATCTGATTCTCATTGTGATTCTTTCCTATTTCCATTATTGTACTATTCAGCAATAATAAATAATTATGATCAACATAACCTTATAGAGATCACTGCACGAAAGTCTACTTATGAAATATAACCTTCAATGGTTCTATGTTACCCTCTTAAAGATTTATTTTATCTTTCAAATATAGATTAGATATAGATAAAGTATATGAAAACAATTCTATAAAACCTTTGAATATAAATACTTCGACTGGCAGATAATCGAAAAGAAATTGCCGAATACAGACATCAAGAACCAGATCTAGAAAATATTGAATAGATATTTTGACACTTTAATGCATAAACTTATTTATTCGTGTTGTGTATAAAACTCAGATAACCGATTAGCCGAAAAAGTAGGCTGATACATCAAATTGGCCACACATACGAGCAAAGGCTTGTATGTGCTTCAGAAATGATGTATGCTATCCTATGTAGTAGGTTATCTATCCCCTTAAAAAGGATGGAGAGTATTGGTATAGGATGGTATGGGCAAAGCACAGGGCTACAACATAACCTATCAAAGTAGTCTTGAGGGAAAACCACATGCCTTCAAATGCTAATCGGAATACCATTTATTTAAAAATTTAAAAGTATACTTGTTAGTCTGTAATATGAGAAACTGCAATTAGGTAATATGGTTTAAATTACTACCTTACGATATATTAGCTGGATCATTTATGATAGTAACTGTCGACAGTAAATGGCTTTTGTCCCATCTCGATGATCCTAATTTAATTATTATAGATGCGAGAGGATCCATCCCCTATAGTATTGGACATATTAGAAATGCATTATCACTTACTGTTGAGCGTGTTATT
>WHTU01000081.1 GCA_009377575.1 Nitrososphaeraceae archaeon
ATATTTTGCTACTGGAAGGCCAAGCTGGCCTAAACCTATTATAAGAACTTTGTCGGCTAAAGTATGAGTATTTACTCTCAGGTCATCTTCTGCGACCAACATAATCAGACTACTCAACTGACTATGATTATTAAAGAATTAAGAAACATTAGAAGTTAATTTAATCAGTGTCAAAACTTACCTTTTATTCATATATTTGAAGTAGGCTAGAGAGCAGAAACATCGCTAAATTAGCTAAAAAGACAGAATTTCAAGAAGATTTATACTGTCGGTGACTCTAGGAACTTCTGCAGCTTGCTCAACCGATTGAGGGAAGGGATCCAACCTCTTTTAATCAGTATAGGGAAGGAGTTTTCGAAAATAAATCCTTCTCCAAACTTTTGGACGGGATTAAGTTTGACTACTTCAGTCATAGCAGCAGTAATTTATGGAAGTGCATCTGTGCTAGACCATCAATATTCTTATTATTTTGCAATAGGGGGCGGGATTTTCCTGATCATCTCGGGATTCTTTGATCTGGTAGATGGATGTGTTGCACGCATAACCAAAAAGACCTCTAAAAGGGGAGCTTTCCTTGACTCAATATATGATAAGATATCAGAATCGATTGTATTCATTGGAATTGCAGTAGGAACACTGGCAAATCCAATAACTTGCATGATTGCAATCTCACTCTCGCTCCTAGTAAGCTATGTTCGGGCTCGTTCAGAGTCGCTTGGAATTCAACTACAAGGAATTGGTATTGGTGAGAGAGCAGAAAGGCTCCTGATACTTGCCTTAATTGGAATGCTACCTCTCCAAGGATCTTCGCAGTGGGCAGTCATAATCGTATCAATAGTAGCCGGCTTTACACTAGTTCAGAGAGTATTGGAGGTGGACAAACAGCTATCAACGACGAGCTAAAGTTATTATCTTAATCTACCGGTACTCCTTCTTTCACTTTCAGATCTGACTTTTACTATCCCTCGATGAACTGCGCAAGAGACGCAATAGAATTTAACATCTGACGAAGGGGCGATATAAGCACCTTGGGCTTTTAACTCCTTTGCTAGAGTAGGTTCTACTAATGTTACTCGACCAGTCACCTTTTTTGCCTTATCTCTAGGAACCATCGCTCCGCACTGACTACAATGCACTGTACCTGAACTTCCCTTTCCTCCCTTTGTTCTGCCTCTACTTGCCCTTTTCTTTGGCATCCAATAGTTGCTACAAATGAGCTATCCTTTAAATCTTATCCTGTTTTCATCCCAAAATTCAAAAATGATTGAACTGTACGATCCGAGGGAATCGTTTAATTGGGTTGTATGCCCTCTGAAAAAGCAGATTTTTCGAAATCACCTCATGCAACGATCATATGATACAGGTTTTGAGGGAGTTGTAATCTTACCTCCCGATACTTTGGAAAACACACCCCTGTAGTTCACCGAAAATTCAATGAATGAAATCTTATGTTTAGGTGTCTAAAGCAATCGGTCTGAGTATTCTTTTTAAGAAATTAGGATGAGTTGCGGTCTTAGCATGATACTTATTTACAAACTACTCAGAATTACTCATTGCATTCTATTCTAAATTCGCTTGGTTGTTTTCATTTCATATGAGATTCTTCATATTTAAATTGGACTTGTTTATCTCAGATATTAATCCTTATGAAGGTCGCTATTTCTGTGAATAAAGCGAGAGATTCAACACTACTTCACCAGATCAAGAAAGTCTTAGATTATGGTGGTTTCAGTGTTCAGCTGATGAGAGATGGCGACTATAGTGTCGCTAGAGATGTTGATCTGATAATCTCGGCAGGAGGAGATCGAGGAATTCTGGATTACTTTCATAAAGTGGTTACAGATTCTGCCCCTGTCCTGGGAATATACGAATCTGATTCGACAGGATTCCTTGCCCAACTCGATGTTCGCGATCTAGAAGCATCTCTAAATCGAATAGACAAAGGAAACTTCGAGATAGACCATGTGTTTAGAATTGCGGTAAAGGTAGATGGCAGGGAAGTAGAACCAGTACTCAATGATGTGGCGGTATTCCCAAGCAAAAGTGCAACGCTAATGGAACATGTTCTGAAAATAGATGATAAAACTGTCTGGCGCGATAATAGTGATGGACTGATTTTGTCTACCCCCACTGGGTCTACGGCTTATTCAATGTCTGCAGGTGGTCCCATGGTCTTACAGAAATCTCAGGTCTTCGTTGTGGTATCTGTTAATTCATTGGACAACACAAGACGACCTTTGATAATCCCAAATGATACCACAGTAGAGGTTGCCGATATAGTTAGTAGATATCATTGTGAGATTGTTCTTGATGGCGGCACAAGGATGGGAATCAAGAAATCGCTTCAATGCTCCAAACATTTGGTTCCAGCTAAGCTGGTAAGGCTTTCAGGAAACCCATCTATAGTCTCCCTTATTGCTAAAAAAGTAAGACTTGCTGAAGATTTGTTGAGCATGCCGCCGAGTGCAAAGTTACTTCTCAAGACCTTAGAGTATGAAGGTGCTCTGAGTCAAAAGGATCTATCAACTCGGACTATGCTGCCAGAACGAACAGTGAGGTTGGCATTAAGACATCTTCTCACGCGCGGATATGTGAAAAAAAAGACTTCTCTTCGTGACGCTAGACAACGAATTTATGAGCTCAAGCTCTAGCTGAGGCTGACTCTACAAAAGCCAAAAAACTCCTCTCAGGTTTTCCTAACCTGCTACCAAATTCGGAATGGTATTGTGTTGCGAAATAAAATTTGTGCTTGGGTATCTCCAATATTTCAGTTCGTTTGCCCCCGTCTGAAAATCCAGATAATACCAGGCCCCCTTTTTCCAAAATGTCTAGGTATCTTCGGTTGAGTTCATATCGATGCCGATGTCTTCCATAAATAGTGTCTGTACGATAAATACTCTCAGCCATTGTACTCTCTCTGATGTTGATTTCATGACTTCCCAATCTCATCGAGCCTCCTAGTTTGACAGTTTCCCTCTGCTCAGGCATAAATTCCACGACTGGATGTCTGGCTTTTGGGTCTACCTCCGCCGAGCCGGCATCGCTAATTCCGCAGGCATGCCTTGCAAATGCAACCAATGCAAGCTGAAATCCAAAACAGATTCCCAAGTAAGGTATGTTACTAATCCTTGCGTAATCCGCAGTCCTGATAATTCCTTCACTTCCTCTCTTGCCGAAACCTCCGGGAACCACGATTCCGTCAAACTTGTTTAAATATTCGATGCTGTAAGGTTTGTCAGTCTGCTCAAATTTTTCAGACTCTATCCATTCTACCTGCAGTTTCTTTCTAATCTGTGCCGCTGAGTGTAATAGCGCATGATAGACGCTAACATAGCTATCTGGAAGAGAAACATATTTGCCTACGATAGCGATTGCAACGGTCCCCTCGTGGTTGTAAAAACCTCTGGTTACGGACTTCCAATCACCCCAGAGAGGCAAACTCCGATTAAGCAATATCTTGTTACCTATGGCATTAACTATGTGCTGTTCTTGAAGCATCTCCGGAACGTTGTAGATCGAAGGAGCATCATGACAAGAAATCACATTTTGTTCTGGTACGCTTGCAAAGAGTGAAATCTTGTGTCTAACTTCAGAGGTTAGTGGTGAGGTACACCTGACCGCTAGTATGTCTGGTTGTATTCCTATTCTCCTCAGCTCTTGTACGCTGTGCTGTGTAGGCTTGGTTTTTTGTTCTCCGACTACATCCAGAACAGGTGCAAGTGTAACATGAATTACAAGCGTATTAGAATCTCCCACTTCCAATTCCAACTGCCTCAACGCTTCTAGAAATGGTAAGCTTTCAATGTCCCCGACAGTGCCACCGCACTCAACCACGAGTATGTCTAGGTTATTTTCTCTTGATATCTGCCTCAGCCTTTCTTTTATATTATCTGTGATGTGAGGAATTATCTGCACACATTGGCCAAGATATTTTCCACCCCTCTCTGCTTGAATGACGTCAGAATATATCCTTCCTGTTGTTATGTTCTGTTCTTTCGAAATTGAGATATCAAGAAAACGCTCATAGGTTCCTAGGTCCATATCGCATTCTCCTCCGTCCTCCGTGACGAATACTTCTCCATGAGCAGTTGGATTCATCGTTCCAGCGTCATAGTTAATGTATGGATCTATTTTTACGCAGGAAACGTTATAGCCACATAGCTGCAGGAGCTTGGCTACCGAAGCCGTGATTACTCCCTTACCTAAACCAGACATAACGCCGCCAGTGATGAATATAAATTTACAATCTGTATTATCCTTTTTAGACTGCACATTCAAGTTTTACAAATCTTATTATTATTCCTTTTTTTGACGAGATTTATCTACTCGTTAGTTTGTGCACATCACTGTAAAATAGCGTTAAGGTTCAGGATCAATAAACGTGCTCCTCTATATACCCTACGTTTAGAAAAAATGTAGCTAAATGTTGAATATACTCGTTATCTCTGTTTAGACTGTAGACTGAGTTAGCAAGCCTGCTTTCATTTACCCAACCTATAGATTTGAGGTCCCGGAGATTCCTCTTGATATCTTCTCTCTTAAGATGAGTCTTCTTTTGCAATGCGTAGATTGTGAGCATCCTAGGTTCCTCTGTTAAGGCTTTCAAAATTTTCACCTTTCCTATACTCCCTAACCCAACTTCTACAGTCTCCACGGGGTTCATATGTGTTCGTTAATCAATGTCGTCGTGTTAACTTTACTTTCCTTTGAATCATCGATTCAAGCTCTTCCAGTGATTGAGATGGTATTCCTATATCCCTCAATGAGTTCACTTCAATAATTTTTCTAGTATGAAGATCATGTAAGTGGTCTTCTATGTCTAACTTTTTCAATTTGTATTCTTGCATTAGTTCCAATGAAGAAAGTCGTATCTCCTTAAGTTCTGCATAATGTCTTTTTTTCATTCGCAAAGTTCTAACGAGGGCCAGGAGCGTATATGTCTGATTCATTGATAGATCGTTAAAGTCCTCAGGAGTCATAGAAGTCCTTATTCTGCCATATACTTCCCTTATTTGGTCCAGTGTTATTCTTTCCATAGCTTGTGCCTCGGCAAGATTTCCCGAATAGAGAAGTAGATCTAATGCAAACCGTATGTCACTATTGTTGTGAGGCATTGTCGTCATCTTTGCTATTTCATCGATCATGTCCGATCCGATAGCCATGTCATTAAATGCTTCAGAGCATCTCTTGACCAATATATCGGTAACCTGTTCGAGTGTGTATGGAAAAAATTCCATTGGAAATCGACCAAGTGTGCTAATTTCAGCTTGGTCCAGTTTACCGTGGAATTCTTTGCTTCTGGCAATGAATATTACTCCCTTCACATCACATGAACTGTCAGGTTCAAATTCATTGAGTCTTGTCAAATCATAGATTATTCCAGTGTCTTTCGTAGTCTTGATTAAATAGTCAATTTCATCTAATACGATTAGACCATACTTCTTCTTCAGATGAAGATGTTGTAAAAGATATCTAAGCATTTCCTCCGCGCTAAGGCCCTGCGAAGGTAAATCAGGTGCGAATTTTTCTAATAGAAATCTGTAAATACCATACTTATTGCCACCCTGGAGCTTCAAATTTACGTAGGCAACATTGAGTGAGTGGCCGTGGTTAGCAAATTCTTCGGCTATAATTTTGGAAGCCTTGAGAACGCTAGATGTTTTTCCAAGTCCCGCAGGACCAATCAGTTGTATTATAGACAGAGGGAATTTTTCCGGGTTTGTGTATGACTCTTTAAAGACATTCCTTATCCTGTTTATCTCTCCTTCTCTATGAGGGAGCTCTGTTGGAATATACCTAGGCGATAGCTTAGATCTATCTTTGAATATTATGCTCTCTGACATGGTGGATGATCCAGAATACCCATAACTCTGATATAATATTACTTGCCTTATTAATTACAGGCTAATTAAAATTCAACTATTTTACGGCCTCTATTTAATGAGATAAAATAAACTTCTATATCCACAAACTTCTCTTCAATTACGTGGCGATAATCTTCATCCCTCTTCTAGGTCAGTTCGCCCGTCAGGCGCCACGTTTATCTAACTATGTTAGTCAGTTACTTGGTATTAAATTTAACTTCGGTAAAAACAAAATCGAGAACCCATCCTCAAGTTATATTGAGGCAAATGAAATTGAAAGAGAACGAGCTATCAGGTACTAGCACCGTGCAGCGAACATGAATGCTTTTCCTTGAAAAAGTGTAGGTGATCGAAGAACATGCCCAGTTGTAAGTTGCCTCGAGTTTTTGAGCAATGCAGATACATTACTTAGTCTGCGTATGCAACACTGACGTTTCATTCAGGTAATATTCTCTGGCACCTACAAATATCTTATAATAGCACTCATTTACGTCTTCCAAAGTAAGATCGGCATGCTTGTTTGCAGACCTCGTGGTACAATTGAAGTATTTAGTCAGGGCTAACGCAGGCGCTATGGTGCTCATGACTACCGTACATACGAACGCAACTGACACTATTGCCAGTAGCGTGGATTTTCTTGTGAGGCTCATATTGATGAACTTATATTATTTGTTTATAAGAAATATGTAGACTGGTTCTATGAGAAAAACATCGATGAATACCGAGGTGCCTTTGTTACAGACTATTTTCTATTGTCTATTTAATCATCCATTAAATTGAGCTGTACTAACGCTTTGATATGAATATCATTCTTTATAACGCGTCGATTATTCGTCGAAAGCAGGAATCAAAATAAAGGTTTAAACTGATTTAAACTCCCTTTAAAAAAACTTACAAAGTCGCAGGTTCTTTCACGCTAGATCCGGGCTAGGGCGTCATCTTCATGTCCTTCCTATACGATCTTTTGAGCCAGATCGGAGTAATAATAGTAGTAAGAGCAACCATGATTATGACCGTAGTATAGATATCAGAAGATAGTGCTCCGGTTGATACACCTACCCCTGCCACGATGAGTCCCACTTCGCCTCGTGAGATCATTCCAACTCCGACCCTGAACGCTTTCGTCTTGTCTTTCAAAAATATGAATGAGGGAAGTCCACATCCGGCAACTTTTGTCACAACAGCAATGGCTATTACTATCCCAGAGAGATACAATACGTTTAGATTTACTCCGCGCAAGTCCACCTGTGCTCCGATTATGGCAAAAAAGAGTGGACCGAAAATGATTAACAGTTTTTCGGCATATTCATCGACTTGTTTGATGAGACGCGTACTCGCTACTGCCATTCCCACAGAAAACGCTCCCACGATTGGTGATAGCCCCACAAACGCGGCTATACCAGCAGCCCCAAAGAATGAAGCAGTCACAATCCCTTCGATACTGCCTTTTGATTTCCATAGTCTCTCAACATGGAGTAACCTTGGAATTAAGAATACGGATCCAATGAGTAACGCTGCAAATAGCCCCAATACCTGAAGTATGAGGAAGATGACGTCTGTTACTTGTGGAGAGGTGTCACCTGTCTGCACCATTGTAGTTACAACCGATAGCACCGCAATGGCAAGAATATCATCAACTATCGCTGCGCCCAGTATCAATCTGGCTTCCTTTGTCTGCATCTTTCCTAGTTCTGTTAAGACCTGAACAGAGATTGCTATACTTGTTGCAGTAAGTGCTGTAGCCACTAACATAGTTTCTAATGCATTCAACCCCAATATTGTTAGTACAGCGAACCCTACAAAGAATGGAAGTATAACTCCAAATGTTCCCACTGTGAAAGAGGCTGCTCCACCTCTCAAGAATTCCCGTGGTGTAATCTCGAGTCCTGCTACAAATAAGATGACAATGGCTGCTATCCCCCCAATATCACGTATGGTTTCATCAAGCACAACTAGCGGTTCGCCCTCAAAGAGAACTAATCCGCCGATGGCAAAGGGGCCAACTAATATTCCAGCCAACAATTCGCCCAGCACCGTTGGCAATTTCAACTTGTGAAACAACTCTGCAAATAGTTTTGCAGCAAACAATAGGATAGCAAGTGTGAGTATAACATGGACGAGATGAATGCCACCCTCTTCTAGCGCAATGCAATATTCTGTTGCGATGAAGGCGCCTTTTAAATTCTATGCAAATTTATCCTCTCATTCTTCCAGTTCTTCAAGTTCTTTCATTGCTGTATGAATCACATTAGCAATGTGAGAATATACTGCCGCTCCCGACTCATCTCCCCTTAGAAGACATTCGTCTGCTAAGATCATCTCTCGATCGAAATATTGAGATAAAGTCGTAATTATTCGAGTCTTCTCTTTTCTAAGGTTCTCATCGAGGACATTCTCGTCATAGTTTTTATGAAACTCATCTAATCTTTTTTGTCTCTCTTCTAAACTCAAGACCATATATGGTAAGACCGGGTTAAACACATCTAATATTTCAACTTTTGAAGATAACTTATTCCAAGACTGAAGAGACGTTCCCATCCGCTAGAGGGGCACCTTTAGGACTTCGGCCTGAGTGAACCGATGAAGTCCATTTGATAGTCAATGGTTAATGAAGAGAAATATTTCATCGAGTTACAAAAGATCCTCGGTGAAACGAGGTCTGCAGATATCATCAACGAACGCTGGAATGAGGTGCTGGAGCGGTTCGATCAGTTAGCAATAGAATACGCCCGGGAAATCCAGGCGGGGACAGGAGTTCGATACGTAAAGGATGGACAAGCCCGTGATATATTGCTCTTCCCCCCTCATCGTCTATTGGCTATGAATTTGATTCTTAGTTATTGGCTGGGATGGCTGAGCATTCCAAAGAGCCTTCACCTGGTCTCTGACTGGAGCCGAATACAGGATGCATATCACAAAGGCAAAAGCAATAATGTGCTAAAGGCAATTGCTCATTCAGACGACGCAGACGTTGCTGGTGCCAGAACTGCAAAGACGACCTGAACGCTTCAGATTTTGTCAGCAATGATTTCTATTCTTGTGAATGACACACCAGCAACAGCATTCTGCTCGGAGACAATTCGGACATTCTGTTGATGATTTGCTCTGATTACATTCATACGGATTGCACCCACAGTCGGCACAGGTTATTGTCATTAGAGTAAGATGTATACCGATTCCTAAAATTGCTTTTAGCGATGTCTGTACGACTTATGCCAGAACTGCAACGACATTCGAAATGCATCTGACAAGTCATGTGGCACGCACGTTTATCTAATTCTATGAACAGAAAATCGGCATTATAGATTTAAACCCTGCATACATAAGTCTTCGCAGAAGACAGCATCTTCCAGGAGAATCGGAAGGTAGGCTAACGCTCATTCAAATAGGCATGTCATCTTCAGCATGTCACCTTCCTCCATAAGAGGCTTCTTCGTGGACCTACGCTGGACAGTGTGTGTGGGACCTCTGGCACACACACCCATTTTAATAATAGTTCTTAGTCAAGGTCAAAACTGCATTGATTGTCTGAAGTATAGAAGGCGCAATATGATTAAATCTCTGTTAGGTACACCTAATCATAATGACCTTCTGTAAAGGGATGTGCAATAGACTATACAACCCAGCAGACATAAAATCTCCTCATTCAAATTATAAGTATGGGTTTATGTGTAAAGCATGCCAAATCAGAGTAAAGACCAACGACAGAATATGTCGCTGCTGTCATACCAGATTTAGGGTTGGTAGTAAGTGAATTCATCATGATCATCAGTGCCAAAACTGCAAAGTTCTCCTGAATGCTCCCACGGATTATTAAATATTATCGAAGTGGCTGACCTCAGTCATTAGTCGATATGATCGAAAGCAAGAAGAGGTCAATACTAAAAAACCTTAAGTTATCGTGCTATTCTGACGATCGTTTTGGCTGCAATAATCTATGCTTTTACATGGAGCCTTGTTCAAACCCCTGGGATAACCGTCGTATTTTCTGTTCTGGCTACTATCGTTTATTATCTGTACGAGCGAATATGGATAAAGATCACCTTGACCTGAGGGCACTGTGCTGTTCCTACCTAATGCATCAGTTAGTCTGATTTTTACTTTTAGTTCTGCTATTCATAGAACTATACTTGTCAAGGAAGTATTTTATAAGTTGCTGTTGGAGAGTAACGAAGTATTTACGACGCTCTAAGGTAATTCCATCCTCGTCAACTTCGTAATTCGAAAGTCCTTTAGGCTCAGACAAGTAACTCATCGGCCTAAGAATCAACTTCATATCTTCGACTGAAGGTCTATACCTTAAGAGTTTCCTTAGATTGTCATCCGTAGACCAATACATGTTGTCTGTGACGCCTTGATCTTTGCTGCTGCTTGTTTTAAGTTCTCCAATCGTAAGTCTTAATAATTCTCTATATTGCTTTTCTTCTTTGGGTATACTAGCGTCGTTAGCATCATTCAAATCCTCATTTTTTTCATGTAGATAATCAATCAATTCTGTAAGACGCTAGAGGAACAACTAAATAGATTCCTAGGATCTCTAGAAAGTCAGGCTCAACTTATTCTTGTTGATGAAGTTGAGTGTATTCATTTCAGTCCTTCCAAACCCATTGCTAGATCATCAACGCATTGATGTTGTTCTTCGGTCATATTATGCATTGTGGCCCCGCATTTAGCCATCCGATCTAATACTCCAGTTCCTTGTGATTCTCCTATTATAGCCTTCATCAAATCTAGAGTTGAAGCCGATTCATTGTTTTTGATCTGTTGGCTTCCGTTGCTTCCACTTCTCACAATTTCACTTGGTGAGGTCGTGGCAAACGCATTCTTTTCATAGTTAATTCCCATGACCAGCGATGCTGCCGCAGTTGATATTACTATAATTGTCATAAGGCTAGAGTTAGACAGGCAGAAAATCATTCCCTAGATGCCTCGCCTTAGAGGATCTCCATAAACCTGTTTATGCAAACTGACGGTTGACAGTTCATTACTCCTAACCTTTTCTCCCACAAGTCTTCTAACAGACAGTAGATAAAGGTTTAAACGTCCTTGTTAACAATTAAGTTCTTCGATTGAGCGAGCCAAATTTTACGAACATAGTAGTCGCAATTGATGGTTCGGAACCATCATTTGATGCAACTGATTATGCTCTTAGCCTTGCTGAATTATACAATTCTCAATTGACAGCTTTGTATGTGGTATCTGTTCGGGTCCACAGTGATTTTGATTCAGATATGCCTGATGAAAAAATGCCAGATCAAATTAAGAAAATCATGAATGAAGCAAGAATAGAATCTGAACCATGGTTTAAAAGAATTAAAAGCGCAATAGGCAATGAAAGTTTGATTAATTTTCGGACAAAGATAATACTGAGCTCAATGAAGGTTTCAGGAGTTATCGTCAACTTTTCTGAAGATACTAATGTCGACCTCATCGTAATAGGTACCCGTGGGAGGTCTGGATTTAAGAGGCTTCTCTTGGGCAGTGTTGCCTCAGATACCGTGATGTACGCGCTTTGCCCCGTACTAGTAGTAAAGTAAGCAGTCAGTATTAAATTTCATTCAGCAGGACGATGGTTGGCACCCATCTTATCTATCTTGATCTGCACCTCTCCACCATACTTTGGC
>WHTU01000082.1:0-11086 GCA_009377575.1 Nitrososphaeraceae archaeon
AGCAGTATATCGATGGAATCAGCAACGGTATCTGCAACATGATTGGTGGAGGAACCGGGCCTGCGGATGGCACGAATGCTACAACATGTACACCAGGTGTGTTTAATATTAGTAGAATGATGGAAGCAGTAGAAGACACACCAATGAATTGGGGATTTTTGGGTAAAGGAAATGACTCTCATCCCTCACTTGCAACACAGCTTGAGCAGATAGAGGCTGGAGCCTGCGGGTTAAAAGATCACGAAGATTGGGGAACTACTGCAGCTGTTCTAGACGCTTCTCTTCGGGCGTGCGATGCAACTGACACCCAGTTGGCAATCCATACAGACTCCATAAATGAGTGTGCCTACGTTGAGGATACCATTGATGCTATCGACGGAAGAACACTGCACACATATCACACTGAAGGCGCAGGTGGTGGACATGCACCAGATATAATGAAAATCGCTGGAGAACACTTTGCCTTACCATCATCCACGAATCCAACACGACCATATACCGTCAACACAATAGACGAACATTTGGACATGCTCATGTTTTGCCATCACCTTAACCCAGCTGTACCAGAAGATGTAGCCTTTGCAGAATCCAGAATTAGAGCCGAGACCATTGCTGCAGAAGACGTACTTCATGATGAAGGTGTACTGAGTATGTATTCATCAGATAGCCAGGCAATGGGACGAATCGGTGAAGTTGTCATTAGAGCGTGGCAGACTGCTGACAAGATGAAGAAAATGAAAGGAGCGCTGAAAGACGAAGAAGGCGACAACGACAACCTGAGAGCTAAAAGATATATCGCCAAAACGACAATTAATCCTGCAATAACACATGGCGTAGCTGATTATCTAGGCTCGCTTGAAACTGGAAAGTATGCTGACATTGCCATGTACAATACCGCGTTCTTCCCTGCAAAACCAAAAATGGTCTTCAAAGGAGGATTTATCGCGTGGTCCATAATGGGAGATCCGAATGCTTCGTTACCCACTCCAGAACCTGTGTACTACCGGCCTATGTTCGGAGCCCTTGGAAGAGCAGTAAAGAATACATGCTTTACTTTCACGTCAAAGGCGGCAGACAAATTAGGTGTCAAGGAAAAGCTGGGCTTAGAAAAGATAGTACTACCTGTTAGAAACTGCAGAAGTATCAGTAAGAAAAACATGATGTGGAACGACAAGACTCCTGATATCACAATAGATCCGGAAACTTATGAAGTAAAGCTGGACGGCAAAGTCGCTACGGTAGAGCCTGCGAAAGAATTATCGTCTGCACAAAGGTACTTCATGGCATAACAGCAGGCTTATTAGGACGTCAAGATTGGAGCAGCCTCTGAGGGGGGTTGTTCCTTCGACATCTTTCTCCTATCTTTCCTTCCGCTTTTTCCTCAACCTTTATTTCTTTCCTTTGAAAATACAAGTTGATGTCTAGTCCCAATTATGGCGTATGGAGACCCATGGCCGAGAGTATCGAATTCAACGCCTTAGAATCAAATGCTAATGCGGTTACCGCCGTTGCAGACACTGTAAGGACGACTCTAGGACCAAAAGGGCTTGATAAGCTCTTGATAGATCAGGCAATGAACCGCCATATATCTAACGACGGAGTGACCATACTTCTTTCTCTGCGTGCAATCCATCCAGTAGCTCGTATGATCGTCGAAATAGCAGAAAGGCAAGAACAACTAGTTGGTGACGGCACTACAACCGCAGTGGTGATGGCTGCTGAGATGATTAAAGAAGGAAAAAGATTAGTGAAGGAGCTAGGCGTTCATCCTACAAAAGTGGTTGAGGGAATAGATAGCGGAGTTAAACACGCTTGCATATTGCTACGAGAAGAGACAAGGGTTATTGGCATTTCTGATATAGGACTTGAACAAGTAGTCAGGACATCCTTGTCTTCAAAACTTGACGGGCTTAAACTTTCAAAACTTGTGATATCTGCATTGAGAACGGTAGGTGATAACGCGAGATATAATGGCCTCTATGATTTTGACAAGTCAATAATGGTAATAAGACGTACAAACATGGACGATGCAGTTGTTAATGGTATAGTCTTAGAGCGGAAGAAGGTCGATCCTGAAATGCCGACCGAAGTGAAGGGAGCAAAAATCATAATCGTTAAGATGGATCTAAAACCGGTCAAGGAATCGTGGCTAAAAGAGGGAAGTAAGTACGATGAAATCCTGAATATGGAAAAGGATAGGGTATCAAAATCAAAAGAGATAGTGGATAAATTAGTGTCTACGGGAGCAAATACAATTCTAATAGCTTCTACAGAAGTCGATCAAGTGATTGAAGATCTACTAGTTGCAAGAAAAATATTTGCAGTAAGAATCTCAACGGAGGAGATTGAATATGTATCAAGGTACACAAAAGCAAAACCAATCAGAATGGTCGAGGAGCTGAGCAGCGCAGGAAAATTAGGGGAAAGTAAGGATCAATTATTAGGATATGCAGATGTTGTAAGGGAAGATGAAGAGAATGAGGTGGTTTACATAGAAAATGGCGCAGGTAAAAATATCGTTACTATGATAGTTTCAGGAACGACCAAGGAAACATCGCTTGAAAGATGGAGAGCTGCGATCGATGGAGTGAATGCAGCAGAAGCGGCTCTTAATGAAGGCGTAGTTGCAGGTGGAGGGTCAGCTGAGCTGCATGTTATCGATAAAGTAAAGAAACTGAGGCTTAAAGGGCTGGAGCAGGTAGGACTTGAGGTTGTTGTATCGGCTCTTGAAAGCATCATGCGACAAATTCTAACAAATGCAGGTTATAATGGATTGGAAAAAGTAATGGCAGCAAAAGCCTCACCGTCTGGCTTCGGGATTGATATAGATTCGGGGGAACCAGTTGATATGTGGAAGAGGGGGATATTGGATCCTTTAAAGGTAAAGACAATGGCTCTAGAAGCTGCTGCCGAGATATCGAAATCGGTTCTCCGAATCGACAGAAATTTGGCAGCTGAAGATCTAAGTCCTCAATCAGTTTCTGATTCGAAGAGGTAATAAAGAGAGGGAGGCTAAAGATATATCTTTGATAATACGTCACTGTGTCGAGGAAAGTAATATAGACGAAAATTATCTGGTGACAGATCCAACTCAAATAAAACATGTTATAGTTTCTGGTGGCAAGATCCATTCGATGTCCGGATTCATCGATCCAGCTTCACACCTCAATGTTGACTATTCTCTGCATAGAGTAACAAAATGTGTTATCGCAGAAAAATTTGAAACAGGATCTCCCGTCAAGATAGAAGATAGTGGGTTGGTTTTTGCGCTAGTTGGTCCGTCATCATATGGTCATTACGGCAGTGTTGATTATACTCAGCGATTGACAGATATGATAGATAAGGTAAAGGAAAATGCAAAGGTATCTCCCACGGCGTCAGTCCAAACTTCCACCTCTACCTCAAATTCCAATAGCGCTAGTTCAGACACAAAAGCATGAAATAGAGGTAGAGGTAGAGAAAATTTAGTATGTTAACGGTCAACCGAATTCTGGGTAATATATACAACGATGAGCAGTTAAACACTTCTTTCAAGGAGTTGGTTTCAAAACAGCAAAATGAAACCTTTTTAATTACCCGAACGGAATCGCAGAGGCAGAGGATGAGAAAGGTCTCCAATAAAGGAACGGACATCGCTTTGAGCCTCGATTCTGGGAGTCATCATCTGAGACATGGAGACGTACTTCTCTTAAATGATAATCAGATCGTAGTTGTTGAAATTGAACCAGAAAATGTACTACAAGTAGAGATAAGCAAAGAAACACTCACAGGCGATGCTGATAGTGTAATTCAAATACCTGTCCAAATAGGTCATACGATTGGAAATCTCCACAGACCAATTAAGCTTGATGGATCCAGAATATACTTTCCAATTCAGTCTGAATCTGAAATTGAAATGTTTCGAAAACTGTTTCACCCTTTTCATCATCATATAGAGATCCAAAGCAAAAAGATTGTGTTTGAACCTGATGAGAACATGCATGTACATGAGCACTAGGAGATCAAGTGGATCGTGATTGCCTTATGAGCAGAAAAAATAAGATCAATACCACGAACTCTGAAATGAAGAATTATGATTTTGAACTGCGACCAGAGGATATAGGACTGTTACAACTATCAGATTCATTCTTTCCTACAGGTATGTATACGATGTCAAATGGATTAGAAGCTATATTTTATGGGAACAAGAAGTCAATAGCTAACCCAATGGATCTGCTCAATCTCTTAAAAGTATATATAGAGAATCAGATTGGGCCTGCTGATTGCACTGCGCTGGGAGCTGCTTATGAACAGATTGTCAAAAACAATCTACCTAAACTAATTGAAGTAGATAACATCATTTTTTCAATGAAGCTGGTTGAAGAAATAAGAAACGCATCTTCTAGATCAGGAACCCAGTTGCTACGATGCGTTGGATCATTTGTCACGGATCATTTGATAATGAATGGATATCTGAAAGCCATTTCTGCAAAGAAAGCAACAGGAGTGTTTCCAGTTGCCTTAGCAGTGTCAGCTCATAGCCTTGGGATCCCCAGAAATAAAGCTGCGCTGATCATGCTGTACGGGTTCACGGTGAGTATGGTGGGAGCTGCTCTGAGGTTGGGGGTTTTGCAACACTTTGACGGTCAGATGATCATACATCAATTAAGAAACACGCTTGTAAGCACAATCAAGTCCAATATAGACAGGCCACTAACAGGCATTTGGCAATTTGCTCCGGGTATAGATCTCATACAGATTTCACATGAGAAAATGCTTTCAAAAATGTTTATAACCTAAATCACTAGTACAATTTTTATGAGTTCTAAAAGGATCCCTCGTGTAGGAGTCGGCGGCCCAGTAGGTTCAGGTAAAACGATGCTCATAGAGCAGGTTGTGCCTCTTTTAGCTGCTAAAGGTTACAATATTGGTATAATATCAAACGATGTAGTATCAAAGGAAGACGCAGAAAGGATGAGAAAAAATTTGGCAACTGAGAGAGGGTTAATGCCCGAAGATCTCGTTATCGGTTTGGCTACAGGAGGATGTCCCCATACAGCCGTCAGAGAAGATCCATCTATGAACTTGTCAGTAGTTGAAGAGATGGAAACAAAATATGGGGATTTGGACCTGATAATTATTGAGAGTGGGGGAGACAATATCACAACTACCTTTAGTCCCGCTCTCGCAGACTACTTTATTTATATAATTGATGTAACAGGAGGTGACAAGTATCCAAGAAAGAGAGGTCTTGGAATCGAGACATGCGACATGCTGGTGATCAACAAGATCGATATTGCTTCGATTGTTGGGGCAGATCTGAGCATAATGGAAAGGGATGCAAAGATCGTTAGAGGTGACAAACCTTATGTTTTTGTCAATTCAAAGAAAGGACAAGGAGTTGAGGAGGTTGCCAACCACATTACCAAATACGTCCTATTTGATCAGCCACCAAGGGCTATTACTCCAAGGGCAAATCAGTAAATGCCTTTGAAATAGCGTTTGATTGTATTACATTATTCGTCTTAAAGAGACCTGGTGAATTTGTTCTGTGGCAAGTAACGATATCAATGGCTCTGACGGGTCGATTGGCAGCTCAAAAGAAACAATTGTAGCTGATATCTCCAATAATGGCTCAGATGATACTAGCTCGCCAGATTTTTATATTCCATCGGATACTCCACCAGAAGTTCTAGCGTATGGATCAGAACTTCAACAGTTGGGAGTAGGAAGAGCAGGAAAGATAGGCGCCCTCACTTTAAAATTAGAATATGACGACGATCGAAGAAAAACCATCGTCAGGGATCTCTATACAAATGGACCTCTACATGCACAGCGCGCCCTTTATTTGGAGGAATCCTTACCTTCAATGGCATACATGTACATTATGTCAACATCAGGGGGGATATTGCAGGGTGATAGATATCGAATGGACATAGCCTTGTCCAAGGGTGCATGCGCGCATATCACTACTCAAGGCGCGACTAGAATTTATCGAATGGAGCGGAACTATGCCACCCAGATCATTAACGTTGATTTGGAAGCAGATTCCTACTTTGAATTCATACCGGATCAGATCATTCCATACAGAAATTCAAGATTTTACCAGACTCTCAAAATGCGAGTGCATGACAGTGCTACGATGATCTATTCAGAGATGGTTGTGCCTGGTAGGGTGGCTAGCGGTGAGTCTTTTGAATACGATATATGTTATATGAAGGCTGTTGGTTTGAATCAAGTTGACCAATTGAGATTTACCGACATTGCAATTCTAGAACCACGAGAAAGAAACCTAAGTCAATTGGGAATACTTAGTGATCGTACGGTTGTAGGGAGTGTATACCTAATCTGCCCTACATCAGCGGTAAAATCAATTAAAGAGGAGATAAATTCGACTCTTTCACTCAATAACGATGTTATGGCTGGTGCTTCCATCATGCCGTACAATTCGGGGATGATCGTGAGATTGTTAGGAGATGGAGTAAGCGCATTGAGAGCTGCGATATTTGATGTGGTTCGAATCACTAGAAAGGCCATACTAAATGCGGAATTCAGCGGAATCAGAAAGGGGTGATTGGATCTCCTACTTTCCCCCCTATTGCGATTCTACTTATAGTATTATTAGTTACTGGTTTTCTTAGGTTGTTCATGTGCAAGTAACTGTCGACAGAATAAATTAGTTAGTGGTCCACGAAATTGATGCACAAGATGGGATGGTTGCATGCGATGCGTTGAATTTTGTTATTTGGGGGGCTATGCTTTAGTAAGTGGAATTGTTACCCCTCTGAAAGCTCGTTCGGCGATAAGCATTCATAGCAACAAATTAATTGTGATAGCCGATTGGACTGAACCATAAAACTCTAGTGTTTCAAGTGAGGTCAATGGATCATAAGCAATCGAAAGAGCTTTAACCAAGAGAGCATACGGCAGCTATGCTCATATTTGAATATTGCAGACCATTAATAACATCCTACATCAAATATCAAAGAAACCCAAAAACACATAGAGGCACGGTAATTAGATAATGCGTGTATAGACGGACGGCCAACAAAGGGCGTCTTCAATTACCATTCGTCCTCCATGGGTCGTCCTATCTTTAATTTCCTAGAGTAAACCACAGAAAATGCATATCCTTTATTAGGTTAAAACAATTCACAGTAATGATTATATACTTTTCCTTTCTTTATCTTATTTGTGGCTACTACATTCGCGGTTAAACCATGAGTGTTTTTCTGGAGATAAGAAACGTAGTACACATTATTAACTAAATTGTTTCCTCGTTTTGAATGACATATTTTATTGATGTGCTCCGTTTCTGTCGACGGCCAGTTAACACAAAGCGGTTGAGACTGCTTAAAGGTACCCACAAAACAGCTGACAAAAAATGGGAAAAAAGAATACAGAAATAAATGTAATTAAGAATCCGCAAGATCAGGATCCGACATTTGTATCAGATCCATTGAAAGAGCTTATGTTGCGATATTCAAATCATCAGGAAAATAACAGTATGACTAATAATTATGTTAGTAATGAAAAAATGGTAAAGAAAGCTAGGCATTCCTCAAATAAGTTTTCGAAAAGTGAACTTCAAAATAAATCAAAGCAAGGAGTATCCAAGCAAAATCATTCGCCTGTCTACGAATAGGCATGAGTAAAAATACGCTTTCAATGGTCTATCTTTACATAGCCGTTCTACGGTTATTTATTACTAATTAAAGCCTGACAAAGTCTCCCTAGATATTGGACTACTTTAGCTAAAATGAATCTGCAGCAAGAAAGGCTATCTTTAGAGAAAGGTTAATGAAATATCAGACTAAGAAGGCATAATGAAGATTACTAATAGAAATATGCCAGATATTCTGTATCATGGTACCACAAAGCTAAGATGGAAGTTAATAGAAAAAGAGGGTTATATTTCACCTAACAATGAAGGCCATGTATATTTTACAAATGATATATCGGATGCTAAAGGCTATGCATTTGCTAGATAGTTGCAAGATCTAACATTCCCCTTGAATAGACCTCATTTTCATAGAGGAATGAAGATGGTCACTAGTGTAGCACGATGAAATAAATGATTGTCTACCTTGACGACATTTGCTATATAGTATAATGGTTCACTAACTCAATTTCTTGTCATGCATAGCCCAAAGAACTTGTAGGAGTTAGTATTGCAAACGTCTGCAATCTATCACGTTTATAAGAAATAGGACATTTACTACTTGGAAAGAGACCTGGTAAGTGGAAATGCCTATGGTGTTCTAAAGTCATAGAAGGTGAATCTTTTATGGACTTGGTCATGACACCCACTAACAATGTACAGCCCCATGTGTGGGAAAACATAACCTTACTAGAAGTAGAGACCGACCTGGCGAATAAATTATTACCTAGTCGTCATTCCTAACCAATATTTTCTTTTTGACTTAAACATATTTCAAAATGAGATGTGATAATAATTTGCCTATACTTATATGAATACTTGTAAATAGACTGGAATCTATCTATATACATAAGGAATAGAGGAGTTCAAGAAGAAGTGTCACACCATGGAACAAAGATAATAGATAACTCAGACGAGATTATAAAAGAGATATCACACCTTACTGCTAACTCAAATCAACTTGATACCTGTCTAACCTCATGAGGCATAAATTATAGCCACAAGCATTTCTTTGACATCAAAAAAAAACTATTAGATAGACAGAAGCGAGGGGAACATACAGGTCTAAGATACATTATAAATATAGATAGTGAGAATGTAAAGCTTGTCGAGCTGTATCTTGACTGTGGTATTCAGATTAAACATCTTAATAGTATTCCATCAGTGAGTTTTAGTGTATCTGACAAACAGATAGCATTAACAATAGAAAAGATGGAGGAAGATAAGGTAGTGCAAAGTCTTTTGATAAGCAACGAACCCCAATATCTAAATGCCACGTCTTCTGAGTCTTTCCTTCGATTCTTCTTCTGACTCTGCGACACCCTCCCTAATATCTTCAGGGTCCCTTTTCACTGCAGTTGGCTCATGTGAAGTTATTTTTTCGGGAGACATGGGGTCTTTACCCTTAGAATCCTTTTTTGCTTCGCTACTCATAGAAATAATTGCTGAACAAACTATTTAATCATTGTAAGCCCAAACAGATGTTTCTACGCATAGAATACTTAATGGAGCCTTACAAGGAGCATCAAAAATATCTATTTTTCCGTCTTGACGAAGTACCCGAATATAGTATAATGTTTTTTCCATAAATAGCACAATATCAGCATAGTACACGGTAATATAGACTGAAATAGAATTTATCAATAAAGTACAAATTGTTAGCCATGTAACTGCTATATCCAATAGAGTCTAAAAGTAACAACACAGTCTTGGGCTTGCAATTGCATATTACCCAATCCTCTAGCACATTGAGTGCGTCTACAAACCTCTTTCAGAGCATCTACCTTTCTTGAGCAATCATCCAAGCAGATAATGTTGTAATTCCTTTCACTGGAGTTACTGAGATAGAAAGGGCCTAGGATGTCCATATATATCATATCATTGGGAAGTTTTATGGCAAACCGTTTGTAAGGCTTTCTTATCTTCACTGGAAGCGTGAGGATGTTAAGACCATGTCTCTTTAGTATTCTGTATAGTTCTTGTACCTGATGACAACCTATTTATTTTTATTCCACCTTACTTACCTTATTATTAACATATTTAAAATGAATGTATTTCTTACCAGGTTCAAAGATTTTTTCAACTAACATATCAAAAACAGGTTTATTTGCAAAAATATCAAGGGTTATAATGCCCCTATTGGATGATTGAAGTCTTGCTGCGGCTTCAAGCTGATTTTTGTAATATTCGGTTGTCTTTTCTAAAGTATCATGAGCTTCAATATGCCTTTCTTTTAATTCATTAAAACGCCTTTCAAGTAGTGGAAATTTGTTTTCTAAAGGTGCCAGCTTTTCTAAATGTCTTAATTTATCTTTAAGTTCTAAACGTAGAAGGCGTTCCTGGAGTAATTCAACAATTAAATCTTCTTCATCTTCCTTTTTCTCCCGTTGTTGTGCCACTCCTGATGACCTCACCTTTCTTTAATGAAAATTATAAGGAAAGGCGTAGTATTTTATCTTTATGGTCTTTTAAAAAAAGGCTAGTCTTTTTTTAATTTATCTATAAACTTTTTTGGCAAAATTTATTAAAGTCTTATATACGGTTCTAAATTGAATACCTTATAAGTAAATAATTTGGGAATTTGTGAACACAACGATAGCAAATTTGCCTATGAAGACATTGAAATGGTCTGTCAGATCTGCGGTTTTGTGAATTGCTCAAACAGGGATGTTATGAACGGCAACATCATAGACTTGGATTACGTGATGTCTATCTCACTGGAAAAACCAGGCAACCAGGAGACCATAGATGAGTATGATATCGACTCTATTCTAATAAGATACAAACAGGAAAAAGAAGGGAACAAGCCTGCTTCAATTTGGAGGGCAGCCGATTGTACTGCATCAGGCAGAATGGATACAATGATTTCTAATACAAAAAGGGAGTTTGCAGGCAATAATATTATCAAGCAATACAAACAGGCTGAACGCATGCGAATGATCTTAATTGTGTGTGTAATGAACCTGTATTCAACTGTGATGACTGTAAAGAGCTTAGACTTAGATGCCGGGTAAATACAAATATGTAACTTGGAAGAACGGTCGTTTAGTTAGAAGAACTAGATATTATAACAAATTAAATGTTCCTGAATGCTATAGAAGGGATCCTAAAACACATAGAGTTAAGCCAATGCATATGAGGGGAACAGTGAGATTCTGCCATGACCATTATTCTTCAACTCATCCTGGATATGACAGCAGAATTCTTGATAGTGGTTATAGTGTAAACCAGACATGGATTGGACTCTGTAGGGCCTGGATGGGACTTACATTATCAAATAGATACAATGATCTTCAAGCATTAGAAAAGTATGCCAATATTATTCATAGACTGCAGGGTGAGCTTGGCATTAACAAGACAAGGTTTTACAATGTTTATACCAGTGACGAAGATGAAATTGAAGTTAATGATAATCTAAAAGATGACACAATGACCGATGACGAATGG
>WHTU01000082.1:11096-11487 GCA_009377575.1 Nitrososphaeraceae archaeon
GAATGGCTTGAAAGGGAGATGGGTAGGCCTATCTCACTATGGGAAGCAAGAATAGCAGGCAGAAGACGTTCTGACCATTTCTGATCTGTTAATTGATGAATGACTCAAAGGGGTAAATAACGCTACATAGACCACAATTGCTGTATATGTCGTTTCGAAATACCTTTTTTAATAGCATCTATCCTAAGTAGAATCAGTCAAAGTTCCGTCTGTTAGCGGCATTCCAACATCGGTATAAAATAGCTCCAGGTCGCATATCTGCATCAATAAATTTAATTTAACAAGTTGATTAGGTACTTGTGCTACATGCTTTCATTCCAGTATACTGGCTTTGTCTAATGAATATTTTGGACCTTCATGCTTGCTTCGAGAAGGTGCTTTCTTCTTGCTA
>WHTU01000083.1 GCA_009377575.1 Nitrososphaeraceae archaeon
AATCAAACTAGTGCATACGATAATAATCTAGATCTATTTATTCAGTATTTTCAACGCCTTCTCAAAATACCTCTTTTCGCGTTGTGAAATGAGAAGCGGTGACTACCTATACTTCGTCAATTTTTAGAAGGGTTTGACATCCTATACTTTCATCCAATTTCTTAAAAATCTTTTCTTACAAAGTTCTACCAAAAACAGATCATATTGCAGAAATGTGAAAGATATTTGCACATGCTGGCTACTTCGATAAGAAACTTGAACTAATCTAGTGTACAGGATACAAATCTACTTCCATTACCGCCTGTCTGTTGCCTCCCTTATTTCATACTATGGAAGCTAAAATGTAAAACGAGACTTTAAACGGAAAATATACAGAGTACAAAAAAATCTCATGGAACAATAAGACTTATAAAAATCTAAGTTAATCAACATTTGGATTGAATATGTTCAAAAACTTAAAGGTATACTCTCTTAATGTTAGTGTTACATTAGCTCTTGCAATTTTATTGGCACAGCCATTTTACAACGGATCTGTTCACGCTCAACTGATCTATACAGATGAGGTTGTCGAAGTCAAGATTTCAAAGGGATCTTCAGATACTAATAATACTCAATTCTATGCCCCTCCAGAAGTCCAGGTAGCTGCTGGCAACAGTATCAAATGGACCAATAACGACAATATCATCCATACGGTAACCCAAGGCAAGCCGTCGGGAGGTGGAAATCCTGCAGGGTTTAACTCAGGGCCCATTCAGGTCGGCGGCACATTCGAGCACTTTTTTGATGAAAGCGGATCTGTCGATTACTATTGCACCATCCATCCACACATGATCGGAAAGGTTATCGTAAATCCATACTAAGTGGAGACGATTAAATTTTGAAGGTCAACAAAGACGTGAAGAATTGTGAATTGTGAATTGTGTCTACTGAATGGCGCAGGGCGAAAATATGATTGAAGCCCTCTTTCGATACAATGGTTTGACCCACACTTAGCAAGTTCATAACCTGCCTAACGATATCCTCCACTCAGTTGCAGTGATATGTTTGAAGACTACTGAGATAGTGGATCAAAACATCAATGGTACTATTAGTTTTGAGTGGGATGTAACGACAGAAACAGACTAGCCTGTCAATGTTGTTATTATTTATAGGGAAAGAATTGAATGCCAACAAATAAGGATAAATGTACTCTGTTTCTCAAATCCTCCTCTTTAAGATATGACTACTCTATTTCGATGCCAGCCGATACAAAATTATCATGACACTTGCCGATTTCCTTCTTCATTACCAGTCGACTGTGACCGAGGTTTAGGGAGTAGAGGTGTGAGTGCCTTTGATACCAGAAAACCCACGACAGCACCAATAACAATGCCCGGCAAAAGGTCTGGTTGTCCTCCGAGCAATCCGAGTATGAGAGCCACAGTTAGAGGGAGTGGAAATGCAGCGCATGCAACACCTGCCATTCCAGCAGTCACCCCAACGCCCTGTGGAATGAATGTAAGGATCTTGGAGATCGCAAGCCCTAGTGTGCCACCAATGAAAAGTAAGGGGAAGACCGGGCCGCCTTCAAAGCCTGTGGCAAACGAGGTGCTTGTTAATAACGCCTTGACCATCATCATCAGCAGAAGTAGGCCGATACCAAAAGCGGCCGGGTTATGGATTATTTGTAGTAACTGATCCTGACCAGAGTAAAGCGTGAAATAACTCCCAAGAGAGCCCACCATAGGTCAACGAGACGAGGAGAAGCAAAGTCTGGGAAACTGTAGATTCCTAAATAGGAGGTCTGCAATATCGCGAAATACACCCCATAGCCAACAGCAGCGGCAACAAGTCCTGGGATCAGGTGGCGATAAAAAATCCAGCTCCTTGATGTACATGTACTCAAAGGCTCCCACAGCTCCAATGATTGGTGAACCAAAGAAACCACCAAATGCGCCAGCAATCGAACTATACACAAGTACCTGAACATCGTCTTTCCGAATCCTGAGTCGATCAGCAATAGCGCTTCCAACGCCGCCGGTCAGAAAAACAAGTGGGCCTTCTGGACCAACTGCGGCACCACTCCACAACCCTATCAACGCTTGAAGCATTATACCGGGCAGGTCTTTGGCGTTGAGACGGCCGTTCTGGGCGTATTGGCGTTGAGCAACTCCCAATCCTGCATTCTGACCAAAGAACCTGATTACAAGGCCAATGAATATGCTGCACCAGTCAGCAGGACCAATGGCCATATGTTGATATGGAGTACGACGAGACTTACCTGCCCAAAGAACTCTATACCCTGATTGTAAAGTGTGATAAATCCCACTGCAAGCAAAGAGGATAAAACGCCGAACAACGCTGCATAGGCCATCAACAGGCAAAAGCTGGTCTTTAAGCCTGCGTCTGGTTCATTTGCCATAGCAGACTAGATGTTCCCTCGTTTGTTGTCTTCTTTATCTTTCGACAACATGATATTTGGAGTCGTTGCTAATGCCATGTATTCAAGTATTTTCAAAGCTAGCTAATGTGGCTATTACTAATCCGGATATTAAAAGCAAACTCGGAAATGACGACCGGTTGTCTCCACTTCCATATTTTGTGTGGAAAGGTTTTGAATGAGTAAGGCCACCTTATGCAAAACAAGAGAGTCTTACCTTTCACCTAGTCATGCTTGCGGCTTGATCATCCTTCATACGTGGAATACTCGTTTTCGTTAGACTTTCAGGGTCCGCAGTTTGTTTGCTTTTTGCAAAAACCCAACCTATCAATAGCAAAAGTAATCATTGGACTCATGGCAAAAGCAATCTGAAGGAATTCACTTAAATGATGACCAGATGTTAATGTCGGAAATTGGAGGGGGTGTTAAAGTACACCTGAATGATTTGGATCTAGGCCTTTTCTCAATTGACAATTTGTAGAATTGCTTAAGCCCCTTTACCGACCACTTTGCTAGTTAATATTTGAGGAGAACAGTAGGTCCTGAATAAAGATTCGCCTAAAAATTTGCTCTAAGACGGAAAATTAATATTCTGCCAGAGTATTTATGGAGGTTAGAAAACTTTTGGCGAAATATTCTATGTTAATGCTTATAGTGATTGCTATAACGACTGTTGCATTGACGGTATTGACATCAACTATGAATGGGACTCCGTTACAGATTACCTCCATATTAGCTCAGGAAGAAACGGAAAAAAGTGGAGATCTCACTGGGCCTGATGATAATATGCCTTTCGGGGGAGATAATGCAGGTACATACAGTATTGGGCAAGATCGTTATGGGTTGAGAATCCAGGTAAATATGGATGACTCGCCAACTAATGGCACTCTATACGTGGCTTGGCTAGTAGACAATTCTACGGGCAATGACATAGGCGTTGGACAGCTCGTTGATGACGAATTGGCCGTCACTCAGCAGATAACAAATTCAAGTTTATATAACTTAATTGAAGTGACAGAAGAATCGCCTGATAATGTCAATACTTCAAGAAATCAGTCAGCAGTAATTGCTGGTGCTGAGATCGAAGACTAAATAGCAGATAAAGTCGTCACTACTGTCATACTTATGAACAAACGTTGATTGGTTCAAGCGGCTGTGCAAAACAATTTCCATCTTTATGAAAAAGTGTTCCCATTTAGAATGTGGCGATAAAGAATTCTGAGTAGCAGCTGTGACAGGCTGATCCCACCCTCCAGGTTGTATAGCTTCTGCAGACACCATGCAATCTTTATTTTGTTAAGTAGGGTATGTTGTCTTTAAGGTATTAGAATGAAACGTGGGTAAATGGGAATGCCTGTGGTGTTCTAAAGTGTTGGAAGGAGAGTCTTTTATGGATCTAACTGCGGCATCCATTAAGGAGGAAGGCGGATAGCAAGTTCACAGCTGGCAAAATATGACCTTTGTCGAGCAAAGGCGGCTGCTGTGTTAGAGTAAACAGATGTCATTTTACGGTTAATGGTTTTGCGTTTCCGCATTGCATTTACCGACTCCGGCACTACGGCAAATAGTGATTGATATCATTTCCTTAGTCTTGGTTTGATCAAGAAGATATGACACTAGAACTAGTCATTAACTGAAGGATCAAACAAATGCCTTGTCAAAAAGTGATAAATGGTAGAATTGGATCGTTAGTTAAAAATGTTTTATATAGTATCATCTATTGATTACTATATATCATAAGATATGAACAAGGTCATTTTTAATATGGCTTCTACTAAACTCGTGGTCGCAGTCAGTTTGACAATTATTAGCTTTCTCCTGGCATTATCAGGAGGAGAGTTACTTGCTCAACAGCGTGGTACTATTTCTGTAGATCGTGCTGCGGCCCTTCCTCTTACTACTGCTGAAGGCAATCAGGTAAGGGTTGTAGTGAATTACGAATTAGAAGATGAGTCACTCCTGGGGCAGCGAGTTAATGCTATTATGGGTATTTATGATCGTCAAACCGGTTCCCTAATAAAGCTATCATCATTCCCAAACGGATTTATTTTAAATAATACAAAGGGAACAACACAGCTGGCAACTACTCTTACAGACAATGTCATACAAAATATATCAGCAATAGTTACACTTACCAATGCTGACAAGTCTGAAAAATACACTAACGACGTCAGAGCTGATCTAGATTTAAGGACTATACTGCCTACCACTCTACCTCCTTTATTAGAGGATATCCCAGCCTCACAGCCAGAAGACGGTGCGGGGGAAGAGGAGGAGGACGGTTGAATTGATGCGGGCAATTGAATGTGGAAGAAGCTAAAACACCTCAATCGGCAGTTCATGTTCCCTTACTCAAATGCAACTTGAATTGCCGCCTGTGATATCAACTGATATTTACATTCAGAATGATAGCACAGGTGAGACCGGCGGCCTAGGCTGCATTAATCCAACCATCAGTGAAAAAGCAATGCAATATCATTTGTATCCTTGCCGTACTCACTATTTCAACTCTCCAATCTTCCACATGCTTGCTATTGAGGAGAATCACGATAAGAACGGGGAAACCGCACCAGTGCTGCAAATCTGAGGAGGAGCAAATTGGAAGACGACTGCTATCTATGAATAGACTTCATCATATTAGACAGACTTCAATGGCTTTTCTCTCATTTCCTGGATCGGTTACAGTACGGTTTAGCCATGTTCTGGGAACATTACATGTAGCCTGTACTTGAAATTGCTTAGAACATTCGAATTACCATAATCAACGATTGTCTGTAGCAAGTTGGTAAATTCACATTCTTCTATTATCTTAGTAGCTGAATTGGCCAGAGCTTCAGGAGTCATTTTATTCCTCTAAATAGTAGCCTTCTTCACTACCATCTTGTTATCTTCGATACGACACTTTAGAAAATCGCCTTTATATATCCCTAAAGCTCTTGCAAATGTTGTTGGAAAAAAGAAAATACCAAAAGAAAAGATAAAATAAAATAAGATAAAGTATTCAAAAGGGTTCTCTTACTGAAGATCAAGATTAAACAAAATATTGAAGTGATTAAGGAACAAAAGCATGTATTTTCCACAGAAGGTTACTAACAAGGACCTTAGTATAATAGTAGCCTGAATCTTCTACATCGGATGCAGGAACATACAAGAAATCAAGTGACTTAAAAAGTTGAGTTCTTCTCCTGCGGTCTTCAATTTTGTATCTATGCATAGTCAAGCGAGTAATATGCAATAATTCATTAGTAACAGACAAATTTATGCTTTAAAGGGAAAAGAGAACAACGTCAATGAAATCCAGAATTAGGTCTAGTAACATTCCCTGAATCATTAGCTGAGCTATTTCTAATGTTATCACTTTATATTCACATCAGAAGAGTATGATTTTTGAAAAAGTACCTTGAAAGATATCATTAGCACGGTTTTTAAGAGAAAACTAATGAGATTATCCGAAATTGGCATCAATATTGAAGACACCCTGTTAAGGAAGCCTCAACTCTATCGCAATTTTATGGTCTATCAGACTACAAATCAACATAGGGATTCTTTTGATTGATTGTCTCCACAAGTTATACGACATGGTATATTATTCTAAGATACTTGCGCTCCGAAGAAAATGATGTCACCTCGCGGTGGTTGCCGTTTTTGCCCCCCCCGAATGAGCAAGCATTTCCTCATAATTTTATCATGTATGTGTACCTCTCCTTGAAGTCTAAGGTACTAATAGATTCATGTTCTCTCAATTTTAATAATGATTCATCGCACGAGTATTATAAGTTCAGAGAACAGACATGTTTATTTACATCACTAGTAGTATACCGTAATATGTTTGAGGTTCAATTCGGCGGTGCTGCAAAGATTAATTTTGGTCTCGTAGTAGTCGATATGCAGAATGGATTCGTAGCTAAAGATGGGTCATACGATAAATTGGGAATGAACACACCATTATATAGAGAAATCATTCCTAAAGTCAGGCAGCTTATTGATTTGTGTAAGTCCTTGGGCATACCGGTATTCTACACCGAATCAGTTAGGGAAGCAAGCGGAATAGATCTGTTGACCAAAATTCACACACTTTTACCTAAGTCTAGGGAAGAAAGATTGAAGATACCGATTTGCGTGCGAGGAACTTGGGATGCTCAGACGATTGATGAGTTAAAGCCCAAAGAAGAAGAAGGCGATCATGTAATTATAAAAAGGAGAGATTCAGCATTTCAAGATACAGAGCTCAGAGTATGGTTACAGAGTACCGGCATTAATGTCCTGATCTTTTGTGGTGTTGACACTTCAATATGTGTAGAAACTTCCATTAGAGATGCATTTAATCTCGGTTATGACATCGTCTTAATTTCCGATGCTACTGCTTCAGGCATGAAAAACCATTATGAAACAACACTGGCAAGAGTACGAGATTACTATGGATTGGCGATGAATATTGATAGATTCACGAAAATGATTACTAACCTCAACACTGCAAGACATAAGAAGGGCCTCGACTTAAAGGAGTACAAGCAGATTATAGACAATTTCATAACAGAGTTCGGACTTCTGGACTTTAGAGATTTTAGAGTAGTAGCCCCTGAGCAGGCAGCTTGACTTATTGAAAGTACCGTGTGCATATCCAGATAAATAAGAGAGCTCTAATTCAAGAGAGGTTCCTCAAACTTCTCCACGCACGCGCACAGTGATGACTTAGTATCATCTAATCAGTTTTAGTCAGACAATAGCCTTAGCAGATCTAAATATGTTTCCTTGGTAATCTCACCCTTTGCCAATCTCAGCTTTAATATTGTTTTTACCTCCTTTTCTGAAGTCGATGACGTTCTCGATCTTGTTAACCCTGAAGCAAGGGTTGAAATGAATGCACCAGTAATTCCGATACCCACAAGCATTATTACGCCCCCAATAATTCTCCCTTCGGTAGTTGCTGCATTAGGTCCAAATGTTGAAGTCGTAGTAGTCTGCAATGTCCACCATAATGCATCCCCCATACTGGTTATCTGTGAATTTACGTCTGAACGTTCGGCTCTATAGAAAAGGAATGAGGCGACAGTTAGGGTCAGAAAGAAGATAATGAATATCTGCAGTACCGTTTGATTTCCAAAAATTCTAGATCTATTCTCGATAGAACGCGAAAGCCTGATAACGTATAATATTGCCAATAGTCGCAGCATTATTCCTAACGTAATATATCCAACATAATCATTTGACAGCTGCCCTGCAAAGGCAAAGAAGACGATCGGTATCATTCCAAGTATTTCATACCAACTACGGATCACATACTTTCTCCATTGCTGTGATTCCTTTAGTCTTCTGCAATAACTGAATATAATGAAAGCAACAACCAGAGCATCAAATGCATAAACAAGATAATTCCAGGCACCGGTCGATAACGACGCGGACATAGAAATAAGCACGGTTATATCCACAAGGCTAGCAAAACCAATTAGAATGTCACCTCTCTTTCTTTCCAAGGCCATTTCATATGACCGACATGAAAGTAATAAGTCTTCCATTTAATATATCGGTGATTATAATCTTGGAACAAGAAGAATCCGTAACGATCCTAAATGGAGACTCTACATATTGGTAATGCTAGCAGGACCACAGTAATAAGGGACCAAGAAATCCCTCTTAAAGGATTTCATGAATATTGATCCAAAAGTATATCATTTATCTCAGAAAGAAATTATGGCATTGTGGGTTTAAATTCTGACAATTGTGAAGACTTTAGAATTCTCACGACGGAATCAGTAATGCGGATACTGTTACCAAGCTTCTCAATGTTGTAAAATGTAGTCTGGCTTATCTCTCGAATAGTACCGAAATTGGGGAGCCCGTTATCTCCAACTATAATCGCTCAAGGGCTAAAAAAATAAGGTATAGATGCAAGTATTGTTATAAATTGGAGTTTGAGCCAATTATCAAAATTGAACAATTAGGCCATGCAAGAATTGAACGCTGCTAATGTGGGCTTTAGCCAAAACCTCTGTCGCATTTATTTAGAAAATATTTATTCTCAGCGTGGTGTTCACAATAGATTAACTCGTCCCTATCTGACGCTCTGATTTAATCAGAATTATATCTCTAATCAAAGTTCAAGGATACTGTGAATTATCATTTCTTCGATCATGTACTACCATCGATTATTCCAAATCCAATATAATGCATAAAGCATTTCTGGTGAATATTGGCTATAAACGCCGGTGACACTTCTTGGGTTCTTATTTCTACGGCTCTAGTAATGTTAATGATTCCTGCCCTAGGTTTCTTCGGAGCTGGGTTAATTAGAAGCAAGAATTCACTTTCTATACTAATGCAGACCTTTTCTGGTCTCGCAATACTTACAGTACTTTGGTTCGTCATTGGGTTTACTCTGGTGTACGCGCCTTCCTATGGTGGATTTATTGGTGGGCTTGAATGGATATTCTTCAATGGCGTACCTTTTGAGGAGCCACTTGATTATGCGCCTACCATTCCTGGGGTCTCCTTTGCGACATACCAGATGATGTTTGCAGTCATTACCCCCCTGCTTATCACTGGTGCCTTCGCTGAAAGATTGACATGGAATGCCTTTTTTGTGTTTATTATCGCGTGGAGTATTTTCATTTACTATCCATTGGCTCATTGGGTTTGGGGAAAAGGTTGGCTAGCTGATCTAGGCGTTGTCGATTTTGCAGGCGGGATCGTGATTCATACGAGCGCAGGTATGGGCGCTCTTGCAGCAGCACTCGTATTAGGTAGAAGGAAAAATTTCGGGCGGTCCATAATGGTGTCCCACAACATTCCACTTGCGGTCATTGGCGCAGCCATGTTATGGTTCGGGTGGTTTGGATTCAATGCGGGCAGTGCCCTCTCCGCAGGGTCACTCGCCGGCAACACTTTGTTAGTATCACAAGTTGCATCTGCCACGTCAGCTATGGTCTGGATCATATTATCGTGGAGAAGCAAAACCGAGAAACCAAATATCACTGCGGCTATTACAGGTGCAATAGCAGGATTGGCAGGAGTGACTCCAGCCTCAGGATTTATCAGTGCGCAGGCTGCATTTTTTCTCGGGATTGTGTTGGGTTTGGCATCCTATTACATGGTCTTGCTTCTCAAGCAGCGCCTTAAGTTAGATGACGCACTAGATGTGGGTTCAGTACATGGGATTACGGGGATCATAGGTTCTTTAGCAATAGGTTTGGTTGCAAGTAGTTTAATCAACCCGTCTGGTCCAAATGGACTACTGTATGGAAACGCAGCTCAACTAGGAATTCAAGCCTTGGGCGTTGCTGTGGCAGCGGTACTTGGATTTGGAGGAACGGTAATCATCATGAAAGTAATTAACGCAGTTATGGCCCTGAGAGTGAGAGAAGTAGAAGAAGAAGTAGGACTTGACATTACTGAACAGGGGGAAACGGCATATGGCGAGGATTGGGGAGTGTAAAAAGTGAAAAGGGTAGAAGCCATCATACGAGTTGAGCGGGTACACAAGGTGAGGGAACGATTGAAGGAGTTGGGAGTAGGCGGCATTATTCTGCATGCAGATGGATGGAGCAAAGAAAGCAAGTTCCATTTGAGATATAGAGGACTACCTGTATCCTATGACCTTATACCAACAGCCAAGTTTGAATTATTTGTCCCAGACGATAAGTTGGATCTGGTTGTCATAACAATTAAGGAAAATGCTAAAACTGGGGAAGCTGGTGATGGTGTCATAGCCGTGTCCGATATCGAGAAGTGTATAAATGTCACTCCCATGAATGACTAGGAAAATGTGTACAAGACTTCTAGGTAGAACACTGCCTGGGATGAAATGAGTATAGAAATGTTCTGTCGGTTACCTTCAAATCTTCCGAGATACATGAAACGGCACACCTAATCTGGCCCTACTAATTACTCACCATAGCCGCAGTTGTGAGAAAAACTAATTCTTTTAGTTTTTTGACAATTGCTTGGAATATATTAAGAATAAAACCTGTCAGGAATTCTGGCCAATAAACAAATCAAAGAAGCTTTGGCCATGGATAGCCAATTCATTAGATTGATAATACACTGAGCAAGCACAACTATTCTTTGGTAGTTATTTTATCTTTCGCTAAACTCATCCTCAAGATCGATTTTGGTTCCATTTCAGTAGAGCGACTTTCATCAGGCTATACATCTTCTGAATCAGGCTTCCCTGTTGCACAGGAGCTGCGTTCGTAACCATTTACGAGAGAGTATCTCCAACAGGGTAAACATACTAAATGTCTGCTTTGCGAAAAAGTAGAGAATAATTTGGCTGATAGAGCCGAACGTGTGGGTGATCCTGAAACTTGGTTGCAAACTAAAGGGGGATATGCGGCTTAAGTAAGAACACTATTGCACTTGGTCAAATGGATTGTGCTTAAAATGGAATGCGTCATATTAGCTATAATTTTGCTTCGACGTTCTATCTGATGTATATACGCACTCTATGAAAACTTATAAAAGCGGTCAAGAAAACAAAACCAATATTTGCTAGTCTCCCTAATCTCTTTTCTAAGTTGTATTTTGACGATATTATGTTTAATGACAGTCTTTAACAACTATGATCAAAGGTCATCTGATATTTTGCTTGCACAGTCAGATCAAAGGAATACTAGAAATGTTTTCTCGGGACCTGGAAATATTGAGGGTCGTGATAGCTTTTCCGCAATAGGCCAGATCAGCTCTTTGGTTATTACTGTTCCAGATTCAGACTTTAATATAACAAATGCATTTAAAGTGATTTTGACTGGGGAATGGAACCTTAGTGTCAGAAACGGATCCGTGACAAACTTTGATGTAAACTTTCTTGCATCTCCTATGGATGGCAGGGGAACTCATGTTCATCAGATAAGCAATTTTAAGCCTTATGATAACGATACGCCCATCAGGCTGTCAGAAGATAATAGTGTTGTTATACATGAAACAGCAGATATAAAGATAAATGGTGTGATCATATGGGATCAGGCTGATATTTCGATATCTATTTCTAAAGATAAAATATTCAACATCGATCCAGATGATAGAGACACAGAAAATCATTTTGGGGATCAGCAGGT
>WHTU01000084.1 GCA_009377575.1 Nitrososphaeraceae archaeon
CATTCTCAAGCTTAGCTTTTTCTAGTACTTTTTGTTGAATGTACTTCGGAATTTCGGGGATAGGTACTTCGTTGACTAAACCTACAACCTGTCTCGCCGTATTGACTATTGTATCAGGTGAAATGTCGAAATAGTGACATTTTTCATATATCTGATTTGTGAATAGGTATATCTGATCTTCCTTTATCCCCAAGCTTCTAAGAAGGTTTATGATCCTCATGCCGAGTGCGCATTCTGCAGCGGTAATGCCACTCCTCCGCCATTCCAAGACGAACTCCCTGAGGGAGTCAAACTCTGATCTACCTAAGCTTGATCTCCATTCTTCAACTAGATTACTTATAGCCCCTGTTGAAATTCCGTATTTTGTAGATATTTCACTTCGTCGTTTTCCGGAAAGCCAATCCCTTATAATCTGGCTCTTTGTGTACGGGGACAAACCTGTGCCCATGGTTTCGCTGCTTTCTATTGATTAATATAGTTTTGGTCACACCGGTCATCAAGTCGGTCATCATCGTGGTCACGTCCCTCCACGTAGTGTAGTCATGTCCTATCTGTATATCTGAATCCGATCTTCTGATATAATTGACCTCAAGAATATGAAAATAATTTGGTACCTCACCATGTAGACCCACACAAGTGACCTTTTCGGACCTTCTGAAATCAGGAATTACTATCCCATCGAACCCCCCGGATCGGGTTACTACGAGTATTCTGGCTATCATAGGAATCTTCAATATTTATTCTGCCTGGAAGAGGAAGCTCATCAACTCCTGGCGATTCACGGTTCGCTACTGTAGCAGACCCTATCATTGTTGTGACCCCTTCCACCGTTATTGTTGTCACTGTAGGTAGATACTGTAGGAAGTGCTACCCTCATTCCCCAGATGAATTATGGAAAAAGTTTTGGTAGTTCAGGAAATCCTGGAATTTCAGGGAATCTGAATAAAGGAGGATTGGGATCAGATTCCTCTTCTTCTCTCTCTTCTTGTTGTTGTTGCTGCTGTGATGATGACGCAGCTAACAATCGTGGAGAACTTGATGGTCTTTCCTCAAGAGTAATGGGTACTTCGGCGTCCTGACCTTCTCTGTTCACAGTTAATGTAACCTTGTCGCCTACTTTCTTACTTTCATCAAGGTAAGATATTACGTCATCCATTGACTTTACTGGTTGACTATCTATTTTGGTAACAATATCTCCACTCCTTACCTGTTCATTACCAACAAAATCTACACCCGTTGCCTGACCTCTTATGTCAGCCTTATCCGCAGGACTGTTCTCTACAACCGATACTACTGCCGCTCCCTTGAAATTTCTTGGTAACTTGAGGCTCTCTGCAATATCCGGAGATACGTCTCTGGCTGTAAAACCAAGCCACGGGTGAACATAACTCCCTTTCTCAATTAGGACAGGAATTTCCTTTAACAGCATATTTGACGGTACTGCAAAACCTACTCCGGAATAAACCCCAGTATTTGAGAAAATAGCGGTATTCATCCCTACGACTTCACCTTTCATATCAAGCAACGGTCCCCCTGAGTTACCTGGATTAATTGCAGCATCAGTCTGTATTGTATTTGCAATTGAATACCCTGTTACATCATTTGGTAACAAACGACCAATCTGACTTACCACACCCGTTGTCAAAGTACCACTCAGTCCAAATGGATTTCCAATAGCTATAATCTGCTCTCCTACTTCTATCTCTGATGAATTTGCAATCTTAAGTGGTGCCACTCTCTTGTCAAAAAATTCTCTATCTGTAATTTGGAGGACACCGATATCTGAATAAGGATCTTTTCCGACTACCTTTGCTGTATAAGTATCTCCATCTACGAATTTAACATCTACTTCGTCAACCTCCGAAACAACATGATGATTCGTTATAATTCGGCCATCTTGATCATAAACAAATCCAGAACCCAGTGCGATATTATTTTGAGGAATCTCTCTTCCATTTAATGTTACTATCTGATCCGATCCGGGTCTTGTGCTTGTTATTTGTACTACCGAGTTCTCTGTTTTCTTGAATATTTCAGGTAGCGATATTTTTGGTGAAGTTGATGCAAGGCTACCGGTAGTACTAACGTTATTTCCTTCGTCAGGATTAACCTCTTGTTGCTGAGCTTGAACAATTGATGGATTTAGCAACGATGAGGGCTGTGTTGTTGATGATGATAGAGGAGCTGGATGTGATTCAGATTGTGGTGATTGTGAAGGCGCAGTTGCTGAGGGGCTGGCTATTGTACTGCTCGTAAAAAAGGGAAGAGAAGGCAGTAAGTTCATTGTGCCTGCAAAGTAAGCACCCACTACAAGAAATGAGACGATAAACCACATAAACAGATACATAATTAATAATAATGACACACGATTATTTATATTTTGACATTTGGGTCATCTTCTAATTAAATTAATGTCAGAATACAAATATAGAATGAACCCAACAACTACGTCAAAGAAAATTCTTTGGCGTGAGAGTCTGACACAGTCGATTGGGACGAGTTTAAACTGCCTCGTTCATTTACCATAGCATCAATTGGCCCCAGAATCAAAATATTTGGTTCCTCAGAGATGACATAATAGTAATACAATGACGGATCATCATAGGTAATTCCAGATGCTGTCTTCGTAATGATTCCTTCATCGGTAGCAGATTTGCCTAAATATACTAGATTCTGCTCAGAATTGGAATCGTGCACTATCGGAATAGTTTTTCCATTCTGCAACATTGTGACGAGAGAGGAGCTATCTGTAAACATGATTGGCATATAATCGTCACCCGAAGCAGATGTAACGCTGCTAGTGGTACTCTGCGAATTTAGAGCAGTGATCGACCCCAGAATCAGAAATGAACAAATGAGAATTGACGCACTCAGCTTGACCGCTCGTTTGGGTATTCTAAGCAAAAGTTCCTTATTTTCAAGGCTTCTCAAATTCGATTTGGAAGAGGACTCAATCCCAAGGCAGGTACGTTGTACAGTTAATGGGTTTAGCCGAATTTCATTATCCGTTAACTTCCTTACTTCAGATCGTTCAGAGTCATCTTCAAGTAAGTCCAATACCACTCTTCTCATTTGCCTGTTGATAGAGACGTACAATATAGAGGGACATTCGGTCAAGCATACAACTGAAAGTCGTTGCAGTGCCGCTACTGCATCAACAATGCAAGACATAGAATCGTCTGGAAAACCTTCTACTAAAGCTGAGAATTTGAGAGGGGTTTTGCGTTTGTATAATACTCGTAGGACTGCTATCTCTTCAGGTTTCATGCGTCGACTATTTTTAGTGGCTATAGAAATATATATCTATTGACACAGTTGCCATTGGTTTTGAAATCCTTGGCATGGTTTTCTCCAAATGCAGGCGACGAAACAGACAAATATGACAACATGATAGAAATATGATATGATCATGGAAGAAATTATAGCCCAGACCACGAACGACGAATATGGAGTTCTGTCTAAAATATTCAGTTCAAGAGCTGTCGCTCAAATTTTAGATTTCTTTCTTGATCATAAAGAGTTCGATTATTCAGCCAATGAGATTGCAAAAAAAACAGGGTTGTCGTTCAGAACTATTTTTCGAGAAATCCCTGACCTCGAACATAGACAGCTTATTTTCAATACCAGAAGAATAGGAAAGGTTAACATGTACAAGCTAAACCTAGACCTCGAAGCAGTTGGATTTCTTGAGAAATTTTCATTAGAAATGTCTCAGGTTACGACTAGGGAAACGGATTCTGTCAAACCACCATCATTGACCGAAAGCGAAGGCCAATTAGTGGAAGAGAAAGATAGCTTTCCCGATATTGTTAGACATCATAGCGCTAACCTCTAAAAAATTCAATAATAGATTAGGTTAGTTGTTAGGTTGTACTAAAATAGTAATACAACGTCATTGTGGGTGCTTTCAAGAATACTTCATCGTCCGGTATCTTAAATGATCGTTGTTTGTTTGCATTCATCATCAAACTTGTGTTGAGGATTTCAGAATTCTCATGTATTTTTTTCCTACAATGCACTCTTAAATCTAAAGATCTTTTTTCCTTTAACCATCAATTCTATTGCTGGTTCGCGTCTGTTGCGAAGAATTCAGATTAAAAAATAAGATTCTTGGGGATCAGAAGGATTACAAAATGACTGCGGTTTAATCAGCGTTCTCTATGTAAAGCCTATCACCAATTCTGTACTGAATTTCGTTTATGTAATATGCCTTGTCGACAACTGGTGTTGAAAGATTCGCGCCACAAATGGGAATGTTCGAAAACGACTCTTCCTTCATCTCCTCTTCCTCCTCTTGTTCAAGTAACTGGTTACTCAAGCACATGATATACGTACTCATGACTTTTAAATCCGATCCTAGCTATTTTGCAAATAAATCTATCTTTTTTCTAGTATGATGTGATAATTAGTCTACTATAGGGCTGGTATATAGAGATCTTTAGTATATATATGTGTCTAGATGACCTCTAATATTACAATTCTTAAATCCAAGATTATTAGGTTATGTGTGTGCCAGATACAAAATATCGCAAGACGCAAGACAATTTCCTCCCCTGACTGTCAACAGGACTATCCCGTCCGAGATTTAAGGGTCTACCCATTCAATTTCAGCTTTGATACCAGCGTGACTAATGCCCGAATTCAAATTCGGATAACTTGACCACTTCCTTAAACGTATTCAAATAAATCAATCCTTTACACTGTTTCATATATCTCCATCTCCAATGTAAATGAGAGTGGGCCAGAAAGATTCGATTCATGTTGGGTTTAAAAATTAAAATCTTGTAAGATACTCCTGTCCACGAAAAGTTATATGTCTATGATAATCAGGAAGTATCTGACAAAATCTGATGCATAGATTTGTAAAGCCAATCTCAATTGTGTCGTTTACTACAATTGGGATTGCTTTGGCTATGTCTTCTATTTGTTCTTCATATCTCTTGCAAAGAGATGATCCGTTTCTCGCTTACGGACATTTTTTTGGAGAGAACATAACCCGTGATGGATATCAAGTCGTATTTCAGCCATTTCCTTTTGCTCCAATGGCCGGAGACAATACAACCTTAAACTTTAGTATTCTTGATGAAGAGAATCTGAACATACACAATATCTTTTCAGCTCTAGTAATTACAGATAAGGAATCTAATGAGACTATAGCTCAAATTCCATACAAGCAGTACATGTACAGTGACATAACAATTCCTTACAAATTCAGTAACAATTCTGAGTACTTGGTCACTCTGGAAACGAGAATTATTGGTGATCCCGAATATCAAGCACAGCCATTGACCGCAACGTTTGAGCTAATCGTTGGAGACCAGACGGCAGAATATTTCAAGACCATAATGCTATATTTTGTCACCCCTGTGTGTGCTGCAATTATTATCGCTGTCTTGATTTATGAGCTACATTGGAAAAAGAAAAAGGCTAGAGAGAGGAGACCATCGACTGAATGACACCTTTTGCTTCGCCCACCAGTTTGATATGAACTATATTAGTTTGTTATGAACAGTAACCTAAATCTACTGACTTATGTTCTGCAGAGATCTCGTCCTCATCTTACTATTGAAATTCTGCGCCAAAAATATTGAATCATAATTTAGGCCATTTGCACCAATATGTGGTATTCAACTATGGACCAAATATGGTTAACATTTGAATCCGGAAAATTAAGTCACAATAAATGACTCCTTCACATTCAGGAAGAATCGTCATCTTGTTATTTGCATCAGATCCTCATTTTAATTAATTATAAATCTAATCTAGCTCATGAAAGTAGTGTCATGGAGAGGTACAAATTGATAGCCGACAACAATTCGTATTTTGTTCGACCGACTTGATCATGCCCTAAAGGACTGAAATAAGCTTTCTTTAGTGTCTGGGCACATCAGGGTACGCGCTATCGACATGCAACTCAAATAACAGATGAAATTAACGACAATTCCGTAAGTTTCAAGTAATACATTTAATGGGAGTAAGGCGTCAGGATCGATCAGAGCTTCCTGCAAGAAATACAATGTTGTTACTATTGAAGATACTATGGAAGGAAGGAACATATTAGTAGTATGCTCACCACAACACTAACACCAACGGCTCTTTGGAGTTGTGCCTTGGCCAGAAGAATTTGTAAATGTTAAGGCTTATTCCTTATTACATTCTCACACTTTTAACCCAAAGAAAGGGTTGTTGTATATCTCAGAGCTTTGTAGCAGCGTGACCGGCCATAATTTGTAATGAAGTCACACTAAACTCGTTCATCCGATGAATAAACACTGGCGAAAAAGCATTATAACGGACTCTGATAAACCTTTCGCTAGATAAGATATTTACAGCAGCTCTGTAAGGTTATGGAGATTCCAAGTTCGCCGTACAATACTATAAATTCCATTTTGTCCTAAAATTACCTAAATTGATATGATCGAGTTTAGATCAGTTACTAGTCTTCAGCAAGGTCACAGATCTTGGCCTTCATTTGCCATTTTTCCGTTATCATTTCTAATATTAGGGCCAATAATGGCTTTACTGGTTCTATTCCCGTCGGCAGGTGATGTGTTAGGTCATGCTTTTGTACTGGATAGCAGTCCTGCCTCCTCTGAAAGCCTCGAAAAACCCCCTGTGAGAGTTGAAGTTTTTCTTAGCGAACCTGTCGACGATAGATACAGTGAAGTAAAGGTCATAGGACCAGATGGAAACCAACTTGACAATCAAGATACACAGCATTTCAATGGGGACCAGAGCACTCTTGTTGTAACCTTACCTAATGAAGGTCTTGAAGATGGCGTCTATACTGTGTCTACGAAGATGCTATCTCAAATAGATGGCCATGTCACAGACGACGCATTCGTATTCGGCATAGGAGAGACTGCATCTTTGTCATCAGCAACTGGGCCAGGTCAGTCAGAACAAGGCTCAGCAGCTGCATCGGCTTTTGACCAATTGTCTGTGCCTGATGCTATTGCCAGATACCCGGCTCTAGTTGGTCAGGTAATAGTTGTAGGAGCGGCCTTTGCGTCGCTCTGGCTGTGGAAACCTTTTGCTAAGGTAAGCTGGTTTGGCGATTCATTTAGCAAGGGCAAACAGGAATATGGAGACAGAAAGCAAAAAAGAACCCTAACGCAGGCAACGTCAGATGATCTTGGTCAATTCAGGAAACGCATTGATCAGCGTTTGGTAAAGGTGATGTTGATTGGTGCTGTCATAGTACTAGTAGCAGACTTTGGGATGATTTACGCATTAGCATACTCCCTTAACGTAGGGATGGTAGATGCAATGGGTACCAAATTTGGAAATATTTGGTTTGTGAGAACCGGTATATCGATTTTGCTATTTGTTTTGGTTTTGTTTGTTTACCTGAAAGTAGGAAAGAGGGCCAGACTAAGAAAAAGCGATGCCGCGGATCGAGCAAGTACAAATCCATTAGCAATTGGTGGACTTCTCTTGAAACGAGAGCTCGTAGCTATCATGATCGCAGGTATTGTTACCCTTCTGACCACGTCTCTGATGGGTCATGGGGCAGCCGTCAATACGGGAGCCCAGATACCAATTACCATCGATTTTGTGCATAATTTAGCAGCCTCCGTCTGGATCGGAGGTGTGATTTACCTAGCTTTGACTGTAGTTCCTAAATTAAGGAATAATGTTAGTTTGGATCAACGATTCAAATGCAGTATTTTGTGCATCATAATTCCTCGCTTCTCAACTTTGCCTGTAGTAATCTTGGGCATTATCATGATAACAGGTCCATTCTTGCTTTACATATTAGAAGATGATCTAAGCTTGACGCTTGCTTCCCTTTACGGAAAGGCATTGCTTGCCAAATTAATTATAGCTGCGACCATGCTCGCAATAGGCGGATATAATCAGAGAGTAATCCATAGGAACGCCCTTGATGCACTAGGTGCAACTCAACAGCAACAACAACAGGTGGTATTTTCGAGATCAACTGATTCTAAAAGATCGCATTCTTCCTCCTCCCCCTCCTCAGATTTGCGTCCAAATGATAAAGAATATGCCAGACCACAGAATATGCTCGCTCTATTACTATGGAACGTACGAGACAAAATCACGCTGATTAGTAGCAAAAAGAATCAAATCGAGCGTGATTTTGATGATAACGATAGCAAGGATATCAAGCAGCATAGCAATGAAAGCTATGGTGATACTTACGGTAAACAGGGTAAAGGCTTAAAGGCATCCAATCATCATTCGGACAATCGGTCAAAAAGAAATCCACCTGTGGCTTGGTCGAGAATGATTTCTCGTTTCAATAGGAGTATCAAGATCGAAGCAATACTTGGAATCCTGTTACTTGGCGCGGTTGCAGTACTTACGAATACCGGTTTGCCAGCAAGCGAGTTTCAAGGCCAGCTCCAGCAGAATGACGAAGAGAACCAGCAAACAGATATTCAGAGCCTCCTTATCACAACGTCTAGCACCAATAGCGGAATTGGAGATCAAGGCAGCATTGGTGGATATTCGGTCACACAATACCTTGACAACGCCACAGCGAGAATTAAGCTCAACATAGAACCCTTCGGCGTAGGAAACAACAATTTTGAGATCGAATTTCTGGACTTGTCGGGTAATCCTGTTGATATGCGAACAGTCGAGATAAAGTTGACCCAAACTGAGGAAAACATAGGTCCTATCGAGATTCAAACAAACAAGATTTCTGAAGGACTCTTTACCGCTAATGCATCGTTTGGCCTTCCAGGCCAATGGGATCTATTTGTAGAAGGCATTAAGAATGAAGCCAATGCTATAAATCTTGTCGCTACGTTTAATCTCTTTGTAAAGCCAGATCTGGATCAAATAGAATACAGTGTGACACAGATCGCCATGCCTGATAATAGAAGCCAGCCGCTCTATCCAATTTACGATTCTTCTAGTAACTCGATCTGGGTAGGGGACACCTCGCTGGGGTCTGGAAGAATATTTGAATATGATATTACTAAGAATGAATACCGAGAGCACAAAATCAATGGTACGAATATAATTACAGCCATGGCCTTGGACGAGTCAAATGACCAGATATGGTTTATAGATCCAATTTCCAAGGTTCTGGGGCTATATGATCCTGAGGCAAATAGTAGTCAATTGTATAGCTTCCCCAATGATCGTATAGTTCCATCTTCGATTGCAGTACGGAGTGCTGAATTTCCAATTAATCATAGTAGTACGAGTGCTATTACCATGGGAGATACATCAGATCTGAATGGATCTACCAATGGTACCCTGGCAAGAGATAGTAAAACTGTAGACCAATTAGGCGGTAATTCTTCCACGCTGTGGATTACATCTCCATCTACTGGCGAAGTTTTAATATTTGATCTTCAGTTGGAAAACTTTACAAATTCACTTTCCTTACCGACCCCTAATTCCAGTCCGCTGGGGATCACAATAGACTCATCTAACGCCCAAATCTGGATCGCAGAGGGTATCGGAAAAATAGCCAACATCGACCCTGCTTCCAACCTCACTATAAGTGAATATGCCCCAGCGGCTGAAAGCAGCGGCGGAGTAGGTAGCGTAGGAGGAGGAGGGACAGAGAATGACACTTTAATCAGCCCTACCGCCCTTCTCATAGATCCATATACGGGAAGTATTTACATCTCTGAACATGATGGACACGTAGTCTCCGTATTTAATCCAGTATTCAAGACATTTAGTGACTTTCCTCCTATTGCTGAGGATGCGCTACCGTTTGGTATGACTTTAGATAAAGATCGGAACCTATGGGTGGCAGAACATGTAACAAACAGGTTAACTGTAATCGATCCCTCAACTAGTAAGCAGAAGGAAGTGACAATACCCTCGTCATCTCCATTTGTGCAATATTTGACAACAGACAATGAAGGGAGAGTCTGGTTTGCGGCACAGCGTGGAAATGCTATTGGATTTATCACGCCAAGTGTAAATCCGTTAAAGAGCACATCCTCACAGGGATTATCTTCACCTCCCTCGTCGTCCTCTTCTTTTGGGCCCCAAGGTCCAGGAGGGATTACGACTGAAGCAACCTCTACCCCAGCTGGAATAGAACAAACCCTGCTTACCCCATTATTCAACTTTGGCTACGAGTATTTGCTGGGTCCTCTAATTGCAGTCGGCGTTGTTGCCAGCGCTGCTTTTTACGTGAATAGTGTTGTGAGTCTAAAGGCAAGTATTAAACGAGTCAATGAATTGATCACCACACCCGACAATCCACGGGGATTAAAATAAGTCTATCTTAAGGGAGTGATAATGACGCGACGTACTTATCCTAAATTCGTTGATTCCTCTATTCTCTTTACCGGGAGCATAGTTATGCATTAGCGTGCCGTTGCTACGATATTTCATTGATACTCCAGCTCTTGATTGCAAACCCAGTTGATTTGTGACATTCCTACCGAACGCCGCCTTGTGTCCAGTCCTAAACTAAGAAGATAAAGCAGTGAAGATGGGACCAAATTTATAGTCAAGGCTGCAATCACTCTTTTTATGGAGGCAAAAATATTCAAGATAGATCTGCCTGCTGAAGCTCAGATCATTTTGGCACAAAGTCACTTTATCAAGACTGTCGAAGACGTACATGAATGCCTAGTGAATTGTGTTCCTAACATTCAATTTGGAATAGGCTTTTGCGAGGCTAGCGGACCTTGTCTAGTAAGACACTCTGGCAACAATATAGAGATGGAGTCGCTAGCCACAAAGTATGCTAATGAAATAGGTTGCGGACATCTCTTGGTTGTAGTTATGAATAATGCATACCCGATCAATATTTTACCGCGGCTAAAGGATGTGCCTGAGATTGCTAGTATTTATTGCGCAACCGCCAATCCCCTTCAAGTCCTCATTATGGAGACTGAACAGGGAAGAGCCGTTTTGGGGGTAGTAGATGGTTTCAAACCGAAGGGGATAGAAAAAGATGATGATGTTCAGGAGAGGAAACAGTTTCTGCGTAGAATTGGTTACAAGGTCTAGACAGTCCTAATAAATTTTTGATAAAAGGCATTTATATTATCGAAGTAAATAGCGGTTCTATCACAGGACCAGGACAACAAAGGATCTGCGAGCAAGTAAAGGGAAGTAATGCCTTTTTCTGGACTACCTAGATCGGGCTAGGCCCAAATCAATTCGAATTAATACGAATGAGCTTGACCAATCAGAACAGACGTAAAATTGAATGTTCAACCAACCGAGCCTAGGTCCTTGCACAATCGCCCCATAGTTTGATCTAGATAGGTGCCCCTCCGATAAACCCATGGTTAAGCTCCTTAGGTCAAGCATAATGTACTTTCAAGTACGTCCATACTGGTCGCGCCTAAAGACTAGCACCAATTTTTCTATTTCCTAAATAGAAGGCCAAAAGCAGCTGTATGCCTTCAGCTGCGCAGCGCACATCTGCGCAGCTGAACAT
>WHTU01000085.1 GCA_009377575.1 Nitrososphaeraceae archaeon
CCTATGACGATTCCTCTCATGTTTCTGAATTACTGCCACCGTACTCCACAGTAGTATCTCTTTTCAGTATTTTACTTTAATTTAACTTACTTTTCTCACTGCAAAAAGCTAAGTCACTAGTGATTTGAGTGTAACAAAACATGCCACCATAGCATGCTCAAGTTCACTGCTTTAGCCCATACCGTTCACGAGGAGTGTTGTCATCCTTGGCCCAAAAGATTCAATATCATCGTATTCTCTTCTATAGCGATTTCCTTCTGGTCTCCAAAACCCAGTATTTTGGAGTCAGCGACAACGAACGGTTGTCAATCCCTTTGACACTTTGTCATCTGATACTTTATAGACAGGATAGTGTTATTATGCCTATCGCTATTCTTTCTACGAGATAATTCATTTGGGACCATCAAGGAAGCAATGCTTATTGTTATTGGTAGGTTATAAGATACCAGCGAATTCTATTATTGCTATTTGTCTCCTATCACTGTATGTTTTAAGTACAAGCAAATTGAAGGTAATTATGTTCATTACCCGCTATAATCCACGACCACCACGAAGCTGAGCCAGCGATTAGGAGAAAACTGATCACGTATTTGACATTGACAATATAGTGTGGACCATCAGAAATAGAATCTCGCTTAGTTATTTATCATAGATCCCACTTTTTGAAAGCTCACGGTACAATTCCAAAAAACGCTTCCCTTTATTTGAAGTATGGTATGTTTTGCTGTATGGATTATACATCAACAATTCTACCTGCTGCAGTTCTTCAAGGATTTGTTTTAGCTGCTTGTACGATGTGTAGACTCGATACATGATCCTAGTCTTTTGCTCACCTTCCAGAGCCGCTATGAGTATTTCCGCGATATATTCTGTCTTCGTTCTGTGGCTGTGAAATCGTTTCAAAGTGTGGCAATCTTTTTTTCAGATTTCCCCACTTATTTGATTATGGATTGAGCTAGTGAGTTGGCGGCTTGGACTAGAGGAGTCCCAGCTCGCACTACAGGGGTGTCTGATTCAGATAAAAATGGATGTGATCACTCATCGTATTCCTCCTTGGAAAATGTAATACAAAGTATTCAAAGCGATTATAGGCGATTATTGCTAATTATCATATGATAAATGTCGATTGAGTATTGTAATACGAGATTACTCAGGATAACGTTTTCAGGTGCAGAGTCATTAGGTAGACCTAAGGAATATGACATTCTATGGAATTAGCTGGTGGCAGAAATAACGGCTACGATAAAGATGAGAATCTACGTAATATCAGTGATGGTCGGAATGGAAGAAATTACATTTATGTTGGAATCGCGTTTACAATATTCGCAGTTCTGACGATAGCGCACTTGGCCACGATGCTGTCTGGATCCTTCCCATTATTTAATGGATTGGATAGGATAACAGATCAACTACCATTCTATGAAAATGCCCAGAATAGAGCAGAATTTGAGGGGTATTCTGGGAGAGACATTATTCTGGTATGTTGTTCATGGGGAGAAGAACTTGCCGATGGAGAATTGACATACTTCATGGGAGAACATTTGATCGACGAAGATGCTAACGATAATAGAGATGTGATTGATAGAACTTCAATTGAAGCGGTTACTAAGGCGATTGAAGAATGGGATTCGAAGCTAGAAGGGTTGAGATTCACTGAAACACCAACACGGCGAGGTGCTGATGTAGAAATATATTTTCGAGTAGGCCAGAATGAAAAAGCTGGAATTACAAACAACTATTATGATTACTATGGATTCGTAACAAAATCCTACGTTCAGATTTCAAAGGGCGCATTTGGATTTGCATTTAGCGGCAACCAATTAGAACAAATAGCAAAACATGAGATCGGACATGTTCTCGGGTTGGGGCATGCAAATTTTGATGGGAATTTAATGGCAGCTCAAGTCAATCGCGGATCCGGCTCTGTATCTGGCTGTGAAGTCGATGCTGTATACACTGCAAATGATTGGTGGTTTGGAAAACTCTCGGGGAGCCAACCACTGTATATTAGACAACCCACGACTGATTACATTGAGTGCAGATGATCAGACAGTCAGGTGATGATACTCTGAATACAAGGTAGGTTCATGTCTAGGAGGCTCATAAATTGTAGTGTAGTTCATGAATTACTAATTTTTTATCCAACAATATTTTCATTACTAAAAGAAATAGACTCCAAGTTAAACCGGCTACTAGCAATAGGAGGACAGTGAACAACTAGAAATGAAATACGTGGTTACAGTTAATAACATTTAGCCGCACCTATTAGAGAGCGCAGGACCTGATACTAAAGGATAATTTTCACCTAATAAAGTCATATCTTGTCCTTAGTGCGGAAGAAGACTTACCAGTAATAGATTTAGTAATCAATAGTGGTACTACAAAACAAACGGGAGGAATACTTGTTTACCGATCGAACCTGTGACAATACTGTTCGCTTTATTTTGGTATTACCTATTACAATTGAAATTTTCCTAAAGTCAGTGTACAAGGCATGGTACAAACATGTTGATTTTTGATAAGTTTGCAAATAGCAAACATCATAGAAGTAAGCTCGACATAATTGCACAAATACTAACCGCCGCTTTAGAACCAAAAGGAAAGACGAAATTGATGCATATAATAATGATAAGTTCACAACAAGTTCGAGAATACCTTACCGAATTACTAGGCAAAGGACTACTCTCATATGATGAAGTAATTAGAGCATTCCAAACCACAACAGAAGGTAATGAATTTTTAAGGTTATATGATAAAATAGAAAGATTAGGGAATGATACAGAGCAAGAAATGAATAATACTTAGCCGAACTAGTCCAGACGACGACCGCGGTCGTAAGAAACAAGATAGGAAACAAATTGAACCGTTAGGTATGGTGCCTTATTTTATAATACCAAATGATATTATGAATGAAAGATTTTGAACCTATTTTTGAGAATACTAAACTATATGGTGAACGCATTATAAGAATTTCATATCTTCTCCATCTTTATTAAGAGAAATTTATCCAGTATTAAATGGTTGATTATCCTTATCAAGTGCACACGATCATTAAGGAAGATAAGCAGGTTGGTGTTAAATACGTACGTGCAAAAAATGAAGAAAGAAAATGTATCCATAGAAGATGTTTTAACAGCGATATCTGACAACACGGCATTAGTCTTATTTAATACCATTGCTCTTGCAGAGGGAAGTCCGATTCAAATTCGAAAGATTGGGCTTACAACTAGGCAATACTACTCCAAACTATCAAGGCTGACAAGAACTGGTTTGGTAACAAGAAAAAATGGTAAGTACTTTTTAACCCTATTAGGAAAAATAATATTTGAGATCCATGTGACAGCATGTAAAGCACTTAGCTACCACTGGAAACTCAAGGCAATAGAATCGATTCAGATGTCTGCTCCTGAGGGTATTAGTCTGCCCGAAGAAGAGTTTTCTAAAGTAGTTGACACTTTGATAGATGACTACGAGATAAAAAGTATGGTCACAAGAGCATTAACCTCCATGGAAGATCATAAAAAATACCTCAGACAACAAAAAGGAGAGCAAGAAATTAGAGTGGGATTAAAAGCGTTATGACTTGATTTTTTATACTATGGGGTAAGGCTCTGCAGCAGTATTTCTAAAGTACTGCAATAGATCAACCAAGCAAGGTGCCTTCATGGAAAACATCGAGAAGTAGACAGTTCCTTACTAGATTAACTGGTCACCTAGTCAACCTACTTTTCTGGTAAAATCATTATAATTAGTCGTACTCACAGGGGTAGTCAACTAGGTCGTATGTCCAGAGTAGTTCTCTGGTTGTTTCTATCTTTCCCTAATATACCAAGGACTTTTAGTTTCGAAGAACTTAATATTGTATGCCAAATGTCGTCAGGGTAGACGTCCATTTATTATATACACGATTCATTTATCGAGTGTTGAGTTTTTTTGAGTTCGCAAATCACCTTAGATAATTCAAAAAGAAGATAGAATTTCTACAGAGGAATATGTAGGAAGCGTATATAAGATCTGCAAGACATATTGTAATGAATTTGAGAATATCCCTTAAAGTAAGCGGCTTATTGATAGTTCATTTAGTAGGAACCATCTTACTCACGACTTTTGCAGTAAATAACGTAACGGGCACCAACATTAGTAGTAGTGATACCTCAAACACCAGCTCAAAATCATCTTCTACCGAGCTCAGAACTGACGGCGTCGGCAGTGGCAACGCCTCCACTCAAAGGACACACAGCGATCTTATAAGAAGTTGTGTTACATTTCGTGAAATCCTTTCCACAGATATGGCATACTCATGTGATTACTCGATGCTGTATTATAAGGGGCAATGTGAGCAAAATTCAACTTTATTGAGGCAGAATGAAACTGAAGCACAATGGGAAGCCAAAAATGACCTTTCGTTTTGCTCAGATCCGAGGGTTGATAGGTATATTCAAAAAAATGGCCTGACCGATGCTCCTAGATCTCCTACACTTATGCCGGGTTACGAGTCTCCAATTGCCTGAATTCATAGGGAGGCTTGTTTGCAGTATAAATATGGACCTCAGAATTAATAGAAAGGTTACTGTCGGACTGAATCCACTAGAGGGAACAGACGGGTGTAGTGAATTTCAAGGTGAAGCTGGAGTTATAGAAGGTGCCTACCTTAGATATCGAGCTTCTTCTGTGCTTTCCGATAATACCTACGGCCTCAGAAAAGTATTGGTTAATGCTGTAATAAATAAAATCCAATTGAGTAGCCATTGAACCACTAATGGTATCCCTTAGCCCGCATGTATCGAAATTGACGTCATACCAAATTGGCCAAATCGCCAAATCATGTCTCTGTATCATGATATTGGTCATGAGTATCACCTTTTTATCATTAACCCAATCCGCAATTGTAGGCCCAACGCGAGCTGACAATTTTTTAGTACTTGAAGTTTCGGCCTCTCAATATACTAATTTCACCGGTACTATTGCAAAAGTTATTGATGGCGACACTGTGGACATTTCAACTACTGGTGATGACGGCGGAACTGAGCGAATAAGACTGGTCTTGGTCGATGCGCCTGAATATCTTCAGCCAGGTTACTTTGAGGCAAAAAATTTCGTAACGGAGATTTGTCTAGGTAAAAACGCTCAGGTCGATCCTGACGATAAGCAGGACAGAAGTTACGGGAGAATAGTGGCAGTCCTTTACTGTAATGGTACAAATGTGAACGCAGATATTTTGGATAATGACCTTGCCAGCATATACGAGAGCTTTTGTGCTGTTTCTGAGTTCGGGAACTCTGATTGGGCCAAGAGAAATGGCTGCTAATTTTTAATTTGGTGCGAGTTTTTGGTTTATGAAAGAAGGGTAACAAACTCGACTAATCCCTTTTCTCAACACATGATAACATCCGATGGATTTGTCCTTTTGCCATCATATTATTGAGGCCCTAAAATCTGATACCTTTATAATTTTTATTATATCCCTACGAAGTAAAACCTAGGTTGTCATACATTTCACAAGGGATAGGGATAAATCTTTGCTTCTTGGTACATGGTATCTGATTAACCAGACAAAACTAGCTAATAATTTTCCACAGTATCTGTGTAGATATTTTTATATACACGTTTGTAGAATAATGCTGGAAAGATGAATAAGACCGAAAGTGACAACAGTAAAGTGTTAGTCCTAAGAAATAAGACTAACGAAGGGTATTTCGTAAGGGATATCCCGGCTAATAGTATAGTGAATTATCATTCTTTCCCAATTCTCTAATGCTCAATCTGACCTGACTTTATAGAATCGAATATAATATCTTGGAAATAGGACACTGCCACTAAAGCGAAATGTTAGATCTTTGTGCCGAACCAAACAGCGGGATATGAGGAATTAAATTGCTGCTTGCGACTAGGATCTAAGGACTTGACAGTGACCGCTGCACCTATGTTTTGTATTCGGACCCAAGCATTGACTGCAATTATTGTGATAATACTAATGCTAACGCCAATCGCTTTGGTAAAGACATTTCCGATTATGAAAGCAGTTGCACAGGTTCAATCGACTGATCAACCTGAGACACTCCAAAATAATGCCTTATTGTTACAAGGAGTAAATGCAACTGCTCCAGCGGGAAGAGATGAAGACATTTACACCATACCTAGCGGAGGAGACATTTACCGTATAACTGGAGAGGTCTTTAACAACGATACTGTTCGATTTGGCAGTGTTCGGGTATCGGCTACGTTAATTGATAGCAATGGTCAAACTATTGGAGAAGGGTCAGCACATACTTCACCTTCAGGCATTCAACCAGGTTCACAGGCTCCATTTGAGATTAATATTTTCAATACTTCTGTAAAGGGCGGCATCAGCGCAATTAGCAATTTCACTTTACAGGTAAATGGCAATCGTCAGGCGCTGACATTCAGATAAAGCCTTCAGCTGATTATCAGTATAGAGCATGATAGTTGTGCTACTAGAGGGCAAAAATTCTAGATATAAGAGAACACCAGTCTGGTTAGAAGTGACTCTAATGACTCTAGTGTAGACTGTGAATTCTTGCTTCGTTAACGATAATAATTCAAACACATATCCAAAAGTTCTTCACATAAATATGTGCCATTGAACGAAGTCATCTTTTTCGTGCATGCTTGCTGAGCAAGCAACCAGCTAATGTTTTGCATCGAGTACATCGATGCATATCTTTCCTTTCCCAGGCTTTTACTCAGATTTCAAATGCGATACTATCAAATTGATGTGACTTTTTAGCCCAAAATTTGATCATAGATCTGCAGTGTGTCGTCAGTCAAGATTGAGATGCAACAAGTGTGAAGTAGATCGATAACTACTACACTCATCTTGCATACACGGATAGCACCTTAATTGCCTATCCAACTTCGATATCTCCTCCTGGGATAACTTTATACTTGCTTGTGATTTCGTCACCTAGATCCGACCTCACGCTATATGATGAATTTTCTCCTGGTGCTAATATGATGAATTTCGCATTTTCTGTAGAAGATGTGATCAATGTACCATTGGCATCATAAAATTGTACTGTTACTTCCGCAGAATTGATGGTATTGTTCAAGTTATTTATGAGAGTGCCATTTACAATTGTAAAGAGTAAATCTTCAGAAAATGTGTGATTGGTAATTTCCAAATATTTAGTATTAAGTACGTCTCCAGTAGGTGTGCTCGTAGTGTTAGAAGTGTCGGATGTTGGCAACATAGATGTGTTACTAGAGCTAAATACCACACCGAGAGGGGAGATTTCAATACAACAGAGTAAAAAAACTGCCGAAGCAAAGATGGTTGCTACAGTGCTCATAACGTAAACTGGGTTTCTATCTGTTGCTTTTTTCACGTCTCACAATAGTCACTTTGGTATATATGAATTAATTGGGCAAATTAAATGTGAATGATTAAACTGAATTATTGGGCCTCATTTAGAAATGCCATAGGGTGGTTGTTGCATAGCTTCTAAATTAAATTATCGAAAGTTTGGACTCCGTTAAGAATTGGTTTTTGAAGGTCTTCATTTTCATTAATCTTATCTATTCCTTATCATTGTGGTACAAAAATGAATAGTCAGTAACCCCACATACAATTTCCATCTTCAAAAGGACGTAACACGAGATTGGTATTGTGATTAGAGGCTGTTGAAATTATTCCAAAAGCCGGATGTATCCTGGTTCAGGATTTAGCCTACTAATTTCAAAAAAAATTGTGAAAGAATGAAGGCACAGTTTGCATTATATCTAGGGAACAACTCATCATTAGCTAGAAAATGACATATACGCTCTTATTTGGTAATAACTTTATTTCAGATAACCCCAAATCTGTCAATTGTAATAACACGACTCTCTTTAGTCTGGACGAGGATACCGTGGGACCCCATTTAACTGCAAGGCTGACTGATTTCTCTGGAAAGCATTTAATATTAAGCATTGACAGGAACACCTGTACTTTCTGCTCTCAAAATCTAATCTTAAAAAAGAATGAACGTAGCCATCTTCTGGTAGACAATAAGGAAGGAGAAAATGTCATTCAATCAAGAGTTTTGGATAAGACTACTATTATGGTCAGTGGCATGTTTTCTATTAAGGATTATGTATTGATGGTAACCCAAAATTATATTATATCTCCTAGCGGCAAAAGGATTATGCATAGCAAAATTAGCGCAAATAGTGGCGCTGTATCGGTAACTGATGACGAGATAAGACCAGATGGTTAGGTGCAATTCGGTTTGCTGTTAACAGCCCTAGGCTCCCAGTAGCCTGCTGATGGCCGTCTTACTCCAAACGGAATGTTCCATATATTCAACAAATAAGATCTTGTCCTGGTGCAACGGTAAGATTGTGAAATTCGGTCTTCTCCTCAATGACGACTTTAACCTTTTACATGTGTTTGTTGTTTTCAATGAATTTAATGGGGATTCGATGTTGATAGATTCGACAAAGCTGCCCTAACGATCACTTCGTTTTGTGGAGTAGAAGAGTTCCTCCAATCTCCTTTCTCTGGCAGATTAATAGTCGTCTTTCAGGTTGGAAAACGTTGTGATGCCGCTGAACACTTAATCGAATGGTTATCATTCTTACAAACAGCCTCTGTTTGTATCTTCGTATGAAGCATTGGAATACTACATTATCAATATTGGTGAGATAGAATAATCTTTTTCTCTATCTTGCGTCAATTATCCTCAACTATAATTCTTTGTTAGTCCGCAGGCTTCTCCCATCTCCCTTTTAGGTATTGGGCCCACAGTGTTATCGCTCAGAAGTGACAGGTGGATAAACCGTTTCTTCTGCTAGCAGAGAAAAGAAATACCAATCACACAAAAAACTGGAAAGAAAGAGCTAGGCATCTTACCTCAAAAAGGGTTCTAACCACCGCAATAGGAATCATTTTGGGGAATAATAATATAAATGGGATATGATTATAATAATGTAATATAATAATGGTGTCTAAGCAAGGCAGTATTAATGTGGTGTCCAAAGAAAAATGATGTCACTTTCAGATATCTTCTCTGTCCTTTCCGATGATGACTCTTTAAAGATAATTCAAATGATAGTCGATCATCGCGATCCCAAGATCAATGACTTTGAAAGCCCTAAGCGATACTATACACGCCTCTCGAAATTAAAGAATGCTCTTATTATCAAACGAAAGGGTAAGTCTTATGAGGTTACAGCGTTTGGGTCAGTAATATATGATCTGATCCAGACAGTCAAGCTAGCCCATGATCTCCATTGGAAGCTGCAGGTCATAGATGCAATAGGCGATCGAGTTCCTGACGTAGAACGTCAGCAAATCATTGAATCCCTCATACCAGACAAGTCTATCAGAAAGACCTTGATCGACACGGTTAAAGGTTGATTAAACCAACTTCAGTTTTGAGCTGAGCTGGAGACATTCAACTACAAGCGATGGGAGGACGCAGGCCCTACATGATAGTGGATACCAGTGCTGTTGCTTCTAATGATACCTATTGAACTAGAGAAGTAAACTAGATTAACCAATTCCAAACCTAACAAACGTTTCCAGCATTTTCCTATCGTTAGCAGGTGTTCATTCATTTTTCATAAGTCCGTTCTATCGATTATTTAAGAATCGTCGCAAATTGTAGACCAATGTTTATTTGACGTATTGCATTTCTATTGCTACAGTTTCAACCAAGGCAGTAACTCTTAGAACTTTAACCAACTCGTCTGATTCTAGGTATCTGTCGTAAGTCATTTCATTCTTTTCGAGCAATCTTGACACATATTTGGCGTTGCCGTGGCACATCATTTTCCATTTTTTCGACGGTGATTAATAGCAAGTTTCTATCCGCTAACTGAAATACCAACGCATAGACGTCATCAAAGTCCAAGTAAAGATAATGAAGGAATCCATTTTTCTTTGAATATTTGAATAACGATCTCACCAACTCGTTAAGTTGCATCGCCAATCCTCCTATCTGTTTGGGAGAAAGAAGAAGAAGGGAGGCATCATCTCTCATTATGAAGCCCTTTAGTATACCTTTGGGACTCAATAGGCTTACTGATCTAACATTAGATGATGCAAAGAGTATCTGCGATACAATGACTGCTCACTCAAGTATATGATGGCGCGTTGAACAAAGTCTTTTCAGTCGCACAATTTCCAAAAAAGTACCTTCGTTGGTTCATTCGTGGTGTACACTATGACGATATGTCCTTTGTTCGTAGCTCAACGCTTTTCCAGTTAATTGTTTTTGAGTTTAATCTCTCAACTATCGTTTGTGTCTACTTGAGTCAATTTTTGCACTTAAAAATGCTTATGTCCGATGACTTCTCATTCTTACAGCACCGTGGACGTGTACGTTATTTCGATAATTGAATCTGCCCGTAAGATGAGGAACGATAATAATAGTTAGTAAAGTTTTTCTTGTAGAATGGACACTTCTAAGATCAGAAATTTACCGTTGTTGCCATACCTAAATACCTTAATTAGATACATACCAACGTAACTATTAGTAATAACAGAAGGTTCACATAAATATCTAGTTTTGATGTTCTGTTTGATTCTATTATGAAATACAGAAGTAGAACAGAAATTGTTGGCTTAATCCTAGAGGCAGCAAATGGAGGAAGAGCTACAAAAACAAGAATAATGTACAAAGCATTCTTATCGTTCGCTCAACTGAGAGAGTACCTTACAACACTACAGGACAATGGACTTATTGAATATGAAGGTGGAATGCAGACTTACAGAACTACCGAGAAAGGAATGCGTCTTTTGGACATCTACGAAAAGATGCATGAATTAGCTCCACCGCTTACAATGACAGCAGAGAACAGATTCGTCAACATTGGAGGTCACTAAGAATGAATCAATCAAGTATAACAAGATCGATAATGCTAGCAATTGTTATGGCAGGAATAGTGTTTTCGGTAAGTAGTTTGGTTGTAGGACATATGGTACCAACAGCCGATGCTACAAAACCAAAACATAGGGACAACAACGATGACAACGGCAACAATGACAATCGTCCCACTGGATCACAGAATGTAGTCACTAATCCTGGAAGCAGCACTACTGGTGGTGATATGGGCATCGGCAGTTTTGGCGATAGCGGGAGTTCTGGATCCGACATGGCAGCACAACAGCTCACTACACCAATGGCAGCACAAGCAGCATCATCAAACGCAGCATGTGGACAAGTGGTAAGCGGAGTAGTAAAT
>WHTU01000086.1 GCA_009377575.1 Nitrososphaeraceae archaeon
CGATACCTTTGTCAAAGTTTTAATAGGGATGTTGTAGATCGCAGCTTGAAATGCAAGGTCTTCAAAAGTTAAAATGTGCATCTTGTGGCACGATGTTTATATCTGAAACAGAAACTGCTACTACATGTCCGTCATGCTCAGAGCAAAGTCATAGCCATCAGGAACATGGAGGCAGCGGTTGTGGCTGCGGCCACTAATTTTTTCAGTATCTATTCAAATGTCAAACTAACTTGGTCAATCCGCTTCTGCAAGACACCTTTCTGGCATCTTTCTGTTCTCTTATTTTTCATTTACAAAACTTGTATAGGACTGTATTAAGACCGGAACTCGGTTATTTTCATCCAAACTTAAAGATAGGAAATATAACCAGGCGTTACATAACAACCTGGCGACTATTCCTATCTAATCTGTTTGCCGTCACTACGGAACGTTTGAAGTTTGGTTGGGTTTGTTACCAGCGACAGTAGTTAGATACTGTCATTAATGTGTACACAACAAATTATAAAAAAGATCTATCTAGAGCTGATCTTTATGATATTTCCTAGTTTTAGTATCCTCGAGAATTTCCTGAAGCGTTGGCTTTAGTTTAGATGGATTAGCATCAAGGTGTCTTTCAATAGCTAGCCCGCACAGCTAAACTCTCCAGTCATTCTCTTCTATGATAAAACCTGTATGTTGTCTATTCAGGTGGAAAGCTGCTCATGTCAAAGCCCCTGGGACATCAATGATATTAACGGCTTTAAAATGAAATTGTAACGGAGCTAAAGAGAATGCTAATAACTGGTATAATAGTCAGTTTGTCTTGAACCTACCTTCAAGATGACAGGCAAGCGTAGCTGTAATTGCCAAATATATACCATTTTAGCCATTATTTCATTCTAAATATCTGTACAAGAAAGTCCTCTAGAACATTATCGATTCAGACCAATGAACAAATATTTTATCTCAAAACAAATCTAATCATCCCTCCCCCATGGCAACACACCTTACTCATTATAAGGTCTTATAGAATGGTAACTCCATCCAAAATGAATTACCAACTTTTAGAAGACTCCTGTTCAGAGTGCGGGATGTTACTAAGGAAGACAATAGGGAGGTCATATCAGGATCTTTTTACAACCACTGTAAAAGAAGAAGAATGCCCAAAGTGTGGGTCTATCCTAAAGACTCTGAAAAAAGAAGGGAAACACTCACCACAACCACAACAACTGTATGACAAAAAGAGCAAGAGACGATCGCTAGCATCACAATCACCAGTAATCTCATCAAAATTCCAGACGGCGTATGATGAATTTATTAGCAGACTAACATTCGATATCGAGGCTTTAGATTCTTCTCTTCAAAACCTTAATACTGAGGGTAATACATTAGCTATAATTGGCGATAGTAATCACAGCAAAAATAATAGAAAATTCACAAATATTCTCTTGACCAGACTATGTATTTACTCTTTATCTATACGACGACAAGATGGCTGTGGTTTATCATCATCACCATCATCACCGCCCTCATCGCCATATGTAGTAATTGTAGATGCTGGAAATAGTTTAGATTTTTATCAATTTGTAGAATTTATAAGGCAATATGGTTTAGGAATAAAAGAGACTTTACAAAGAATAGTTGTAAGTAGAGCTTTTACAGTCCATCAACTAACTAATCTAATTATTAATGAATTACCTAATATCATCAGGCAACTTGAGACGTGTCTAATAATTGTTCCAGATTTATTGCACATGTTTACTCATGACCCCAACATTGATCCTAAAGAAGCGAAGTATCTAATAAAAGAAATTATTTCTGCGATAGGGAAAATAGCAACGCCGTCAAGTCAAACTCGATGCGCAGTGTCTTGGAATTATCACTACCAGTCTTCTTCATACAATAAGATACTTCTTCCAACATTTGATAAATATATTCAAGTCACAAGCTTCGGAGGAAAGTCATCGTCATCATTCCCACCATTAAGTATAAAGATCAATCACAAAATAGGCGATGAATATTGTAGTAGTAGTAGTAGTAGTAATAATAGTTGTGATAACAATCGTCACTGTTTACTTCAGGTAAGAGACATATATTTCGTTCCGCAAAGGTCTAGATGAGGGGCCGCTCAACCACCTCAGAGCTGGAAGATAATGTGGTTCTATATTATCCGCCAATCAACAGCGGATGGATACAATTAACAACCAAAGTAAGTTCCTTAGATCGTTAATGCACATTAACTAACAGAAATAGTTTGGTTATTTAGTTACCTAAACCTTACACATTAGGGCATTTTAATGTCATGTCAGCGGCTATAATAATAAAATGACAGAATAACCAATGTTTTCTGTGGCCGCAGTCATCGCCCCGTTCAATTAATGCTAATATGAGGTAATATATAGGCCGTTGGTCTGACTTATCATGTAGGCAATCAATTAGATAGGTGCATATGGTAGAACTAGGAAGATAGTAAATATGAGTAGTAGTTTTCCACCCCGGTGTTATTACTGCAATAGTAAAGACTTCGGCTCAGTTGACGGATATGAGCGTCATGTCGTGACTAGGCACCCTAACTTACCTGGTTATCCCGGACCTGCGGATATCAAATATTACCGTTTAGAAAATCAAGATATGTATTGGGAACGCGAGATAAAAGCGGATTTTGAGTGGAAATAGTTATTCATCATATTAATAAAACAAAGTTATGCATGTGAGTGTTCACAGGAGTAAGATTAAGATTGATCACCGAAGATCATGAATGGGTAGAAAGAATAGATAAAACAGCGTATGAGATATGTAATGATTTGGCTCGCGATCGCACGACTGTCCATCATTAGGAGTATTGGTCCCACCAACGATAAATAATGCCAGATTAATAAGGGAACATGAATGATCAAAAAGTTGCTATTGTTACAGGCAGTTCAAGTGGAATTGGGTTAGAATCTGCACTCTTACTAGCACGGAATGGTTACATTACATACGCTACGATGAGAGCACCAGAAAAAGATACACCGATAAAAGCAGCGGTACAGAAAGAGGGTCTTCCTATTAGGGTTGTTCAGCTAGATGTTACTGACGATAGTTCGGTGAAGAATGCGGTAGATCATATAATATCCGAAGCCGGCAGAATTGATGTCCTAGTAAACAATGCTGGTTATGCACTCGGTGGCGCGTTAGAAGATCTTTCAATGGAAGAGATCAAGTCTCAGTATGAAACTAACCTATTTGGACTGATAAGAGTCACCCAGGCAGTTCTACCTACAATGAGAAAACAAAGATCTGGCAGAATTCTAAATCTGAGTTCTGGAGCTGGGATCTTTGGTTATCCAGGAGGGTCAGCCTATGTTAGTACTAAGTTTGCCGTTGAGGGTCTGAGTGAATCTATTGCTTATGAATTAGAACCATTTGGAATAAAAGTGATCTTGATAGAACCTGGTTTTATTAGGACTAACTTTGCAAATGCAATGGTCGTAGCCAAAAAAGCGCAAGACCCGGCATCACCATACTCTGAGCTGATGCAAAAAATAATGGCTAGTGCGAGTGAACTAGCAAAGAATGCATCTGATGCAGAACTAGTTGCAAATGTTATTTTGGATGCTGCTTCGAACCCAAACCCTCGTCTTCGATATCTGGCAGGTAAAGATGTAGAATCCTGGGCTGCAGGTAAGAAAAATATGGATGAGCTTGAATTCTTTAATATGATCAAGAAGCTTACAACCTGACAACATGATAAGACAGAAAGTGAGCTCATAGAGACTATCTTCTAGTCGATACGTACTAGAATTACTATATAGAATAAGATGAATGACAGTTCGATGAAAAGTCAAATATTTGTAGCCGTAGGCGTCGCAATCGTTGCGTCGGTATTGGTGACTGGACTTATATCCTCTATTTATGCCCAGTCAAATATGACTGGAGGAAATATGACTGGAGGAAATATGACTATGCCCTCTGCAACTGACGATGGCGATGGTGGAAGCGGAGACGATGATGGAGAAGACGAAGATAATGAGGGAGAGAACGAGGAGGGCGAAGGTAATAACTAGGGAACGTCCATTTTAATCATCTGAAGAGACATCCTATCTTTTTTTAGTAAACCAAAACTAATCCATTTGTTATTCGAACTATTCTAATGTACCAATAGTCTCATTAGTTGTCTAGGTAATCTGCTATTTCGTCGAATGTCTTACCAGAATCATTAAGCCGAATGATCAAATCTTTGCTAACTCCCGGATGCCTCAATGCAATCGATGCTCCCAATAATTTTTCTCCAGCGTGAGAATCGTCTTTGCCTTTCCAACCATAATACGACATGAACACACCGACGGCACATCTTCCATCATGTCCATCTGAATATCGCATATGGACTTGTCTAAACGCTTTTCCATATGTACGTAGGATTTGAGAAACAGTCAGTTCCTGTTTTAATAGTTGTTGCTGCTGACTCATCGTACCAATATTATACGCAACAAGCTATTTAGAAACTACATCTGCGGTAGCAGATCTATCACCCACTGAATTAATCTTAATTTTTATGTTTTTGTCTCCTGCCTTTGCGCTTTTTACAAAAATTACTAGGCCGCCTATTTTCGCAATACCGTCTCCACTTTTACCCGTGTCGGTAATGTCTACTGTATACTCTTTGCCTGTTTCTACAGGTTTTGATGAACCTTGGTAACTCATTAAAAGTCATAGTTGGGTAGGCATTATGGTAATATGAACTAATATAACAGAGTGTTAAGATCTGTCCCATTTACCGCAATGAGCCGCCGATGGTACCATTAGATGCCAGTCTCATTATTGGTCCAAATGTTGCACCTCTATCACCACTAAATACAATCACCGGTTCAGTGCTTGTCTGGTTTGTTTCCCACCAACTCACGATTACGTTATCAATGGTAGCTTGTACATCAAAGTCGGTTGAATTAGAGCCACTTGAGTTGCTCAGATTAACTTTGTCTCCGTAAGTTTGTCCACCATCTACCGAGGCTCTAAACATAACTTCTGAGTTGTTATTAGCTGTGTCATTATTGCCCCATACGACGTACACATTTTCATCAGATGCAGCTATGACAGCTGGCTCAGCTTGTGACGGTTTTGATGGTTTTTCTACGGCATATGATGCTAGATATGTCATCATTGTTGTTCCAATCATAGCTACTGCAATTATAGCAATGCCGCATACTGCAAGATATTGTTTCATGAGATTTTGAAATAGCTCATTGGATATAAGCGGTATTCTCTGATCATAGCTTGATCTGTTCGTTATTCCGTTAGGATATCTATTTACCCATTCGCTTTAGTTGCTGGTTTTTGATATCGATAGCTCTCCCGAGATCAGATAATTGTGCGTTCCACAGGGTTATAGTATCTTTTAAAACTCTTTTTTTTGATTCCAAATCCATAACATAGTTTGTGAGTTTATAGATCCTATCTTCTAAAGAGGGTAAATCGTCAGCAGCGTGCCTCAACGCGTTTTGAATATCTTTTTCGTTAATCAATCTGTTTCTCTTCATTATATGAAATAATCTGAGAAATAGAGTAAGATGACTCTTGATTTCATGATATATTAGTGCTAATTCGTCTAATTGGCTTAGTACCCAAAACTCTTGTTGCATATTTTCTACCTCTATAGAAGGTAAATCTAATTCTATTGCAACCTCAATCGGTTTTTTTCCATTTGAAAATAGGAATAAGGCTTGTGTGCCTTTTGATTTATTTTTCAAGTCTTTCATTTCAATGCCATCATCTTTCCCGTCTATTTTGCGTATGACCGCTCCGATATCAGAAAATGAGAGGTGCGCGACCGACGCAATCTCACGTATAGTCTTACCTTCCTCACGCAGCTTAATTACAAGCTGCTCTTTATCTCGTCTGTTTAATACCACTTGCAATATGTTTTATTGGTAATCATTGCAAATAGCTTTTTCTGTCTCTGTTATCGGTTGTTACCTACCGTTACAGATTGATTTTAGCTGTTATTTTGTACCGTCTTATACTCACTGTGTAAGCTTATAGGTGATGTATTTACAACCGTTAAATACCATTTTGAATAGCTCTAAATGAAAATGGTTCTAGGAACTCTAGTGTACATAATTATTATCATTGTCGTTATTATTATAATAATAGCTCTACTCAAATTTCTTTTTCAATTGTTCTTTGTAATACCAGTTGGAACTGATTATTCTGTGGATATTCTATATGCTAAAGAGATTCTATTATCGATTCGATGAATTAATAGCATTTGATTCAATCAGTTTTAATTGATGTATCAAACTTGCTATTTTCAGGATATAATAAATTGGATGAAGGTCCTGTCTCGTAGGCCTATCTATCATACCACTTTCTCGCTGTTAAAACTGTATTTTTAGTGCGTTCCGTATTCCATAGATAAGATTTACACTTACGACAGAACCGAGGAAGGCTCTTTCTTTCCCTGCCATTTCTTCTTTCTATCCATTTGTACCCACAGCGATTACATTCATATTCTGTAGTACGAATCTGATACAGGGGCATGTCTTTCTTTACTATTAGTAAAGTGGCTCTCATAGGTTAAATATTTAACCCTACCATAAAGCTGCAGCTTCGATCAGTAGCGTTGAGCGCACATGTAGCACATACATTCTTTGTGAATTCCAATATTAGTAGTCATAATAATCGTTGATCTAGTAAATTAGAAAATGACATAATATAGATATCGATGTAACTATGTAACCGATGTAACCGCATTATTAATCATCAGTACAATGAATATTCAGTATTCTGAGTCTTTAGATTATAGAGACTGAAATCGATCTTCCCTATGGATAACTACCAACCGATTTAATTCCCGGTTTATCCTATCAACCTAATTTAGAACAGCCCTAATGAGATCCGAAAGTTGAAAAATTGTAACGCCGGGCCAGCAGCCTTAATTTTAAAATGTCTCTAGGACGGTTCTGGATCTAAAAACCTCATCAATGTTGCAACTGACGTAATTATAGGTCGAGCAGATTTTCGGTCCACCTTAGTTGGCTTGATCCCGGCTCTCAACATTCTGCCAAGATCCATAAATGTCTGTACGAAGTCGATGCCAGCGTCTCGAAACTCTTTTAGAATATCGTTTGTGATGAGAATTTCATTAGGGTTAGTACTCTTTCGTAGCATAAATGAAATCAGTCGGTTATCGAGACAGAAATTAAGTCTCATTTCTAGAGGCCCATTTTTGTTAGTTACTGAGTCGATTTGTTGATCTTTCCAAGGTTCTATCGATCTATAATTTTTTGAAAATGCGTCGTTAATCTTTTTCACAATAAAACCTCGTATGATCTGCTCCTCTTCAGCTTCTAAATCTTCAATCTGGTTTCCAGCCGAGATCATTTCAATCCAATTGGGCAAGCTTAGATTTGCGGCTTTATAGAGCTCTTAGAGTATGGCTTGTCCAATAGTCTGCCAAACGATTCTGTCATTGGTAATTAGTTCCTGATTTGATAAAATATGATTGATGGCGAAGTCGCCTAACGTACCCAATGAGTCTCTACCAGACTTTAAAAATGATTGGAATTCTCTAATTTCGTCTTCAGTGGGTTTGTCATCTTTTGGATAATAATAGTTCAAAAATCGTCTGCGTAAAGCTGGATCAGAGGGGAGCTGGTAATTACTAGTGAATATACACGCGCATAATGCTGGGATATCAATTGGTTCTGATGTAATTGAAAGCTTTGTTCTAGCTGTTTGGCCTTGCACCGCATGCTTAATGGCTTCAATTAAACCGCTCTGCATTTTGGGATCTAGTCTAGCTTCATCGATCAACTTTGGGAATGTTTCATGACTAATCGCTGCACCGAGCCGGGCCACGTTGTCAGCGATGGCTAAACTAAGTTTGTTTTTCTGTTTTGTATAGATAGATAACACTAATGTGCCGTCTGTAGTCTTGCTCGTTTTTGTATGCCCATTAAGATAAAGCCATGGCAACCATCTCTCGCTGCCTTCCTCACTAAGCTGTTTAAATACGAAGCTAAATGGGCCTAAAATTCCCCATTTAATTAATGTCACCAGTATTTCGGGGTGTTTCGACCTAGCAACCAGCTCATTGAGAAACTCTGCACATCTTTTTATCTCTCCAGACGACGATTGATGCATGGTAATATTGGACGCAACTATTTTGCCATCGATGTAATAGAAGCCAGGTGTCTCTATTTGTCGTACAACTGAAACTCTTTGAGCTCGTTGTGCACCGTTTAGAATTGCATTTAATGACTCTTCTGCAGTTCGTGGCTTGTAAGTCAAACTCCTAATTTTCGGGTCAGATACTATTTTATCCAATGATTTTGGCTGAGTTGTGAATGACTCGCCAAATGGAGTGGTGAATCTAATCTTGTATTTAATTTGATCTTTGTTTAATGGACTTTCGTATCGGATTATTTCCTCCGGAATCGCATTTAGTATGACTTCACCAAACCGGAGACTCTGTTGCATTTCTGCTGCATCATCGTGCGAATATCTGACTATCTTGCATTTTATTATCTGTTTTTTTGATTGCATGTGCCACAACTAGAGTTGGAGGGTCATAACAAACTGTTTCGTAAATGTGACCAAAGAGTTCATTTCGAACATTGCTGTCTAACTGAGATACCACTGGATCTCGTTTTTTGTCTAACAATTGTGAAATACCTTTTATGATTTGACTCGCAGTTTAAGCCCACTGCCCGTTCTAGTATTTCGAATAATTCATTGCGCCCGGTTATAGGTTTCCCGTTGTTAGCCTTTTCATACGTCTTACGCACCACAACTAACCGATTTTCTATCTCTTCGTCGCCTGTCATCTGACAAAGTTGTTTAACGATAGTTTCAGTAGCATCCAGGGAAAATCCTCCATGACGTAGAAAACCAGACAGGGCAAATATTATGTCGTTTCTATTGCCATTACAATATGCACTAGTGAGTATCGACACTATCTGAGAGCTCTCATTAGAAGTTAATTCGTTAATCGATTCGTTTAATGATGGATTAATACCATCTATAATAGATGACGGTTTCTCTTTTATAAAATCAGACAAGAGATCAGCTAAGCCCTCGTATAATTTGTCTCTAACAGCAATTGCATTTTGTCCAACATTCTGATACCTGAAATCTACATCATCTCTATGCCGACTTGGCGGGAGAGTTGAAAGACCCGTGCTGTTATCAGTCTTTATCTCAAATTCGCAGCCCCGCTTACAGTCTCTGGTTCGTATGGGCTTATTTTGAATATGACTGAGCTAGTATATATGATAGCCAAATCTCTTTCTGGTTTTGACTACGAAGGTTGACTTGCACAATTCATCAATTAGAAAGACATCTTTACCATTATGAGAAATTTTGGCTAATCTAGTGAATACCGCATCGCTATCAATATCCATTACATTTAGGAATAAGTTTTTACCTGACTCGTCTTTAACGTGACTCTTTCCTAGAGTAGTAGCGACATTATAAAAAAATTGATGATCTTTCTGAAGCTTTTTTTCTGTCCAATATTCTGAATTATTGTAGATATCATTAGTTGATGGAACGTTTGGTGTCACGGAATCTTCTCTAAGTGGTATTAATTTGAATCCTAACTGGTCGAGATTTTGTAAATCTCCAAACGGAACTCTATGTTCGCAAGATTTATTGGCGTCTTGTTCTAAGTTATACATGAATCATCACCATTTACCAAGTGAGTCGATGTTTCGACCAGTTCGTTAGACGATTGCAACTCGTCTAATTTTTTTTGTCTGATTACCAGAAAATGATTAGTCCGTGAGAAAACTACTATATTTCCATAGTTTATCAATACCCGTATTGCGTCTAAACATAGAGATTCGTCTGAAAGTCTCTCTGCCTGTTCAATGGCATCGATAGTAAAGCTCTTCATTTCAGAAAATTTTAGCTCGGGAAGGTAAGAGCCTCCAATTTCAAATTCAATATCATCAATCGAGTTGTCAACGATCTCAATCTGAAAGCCTATTAGTATACTGGAATTTACAACATTGACCAATGAATGAATCGAAGCCTTAAGTTCATTTACCAATGATTCGACCATCTTACTATTTTTCAAGACGTCAAGATAGTCTATCACTAGACGACAATGTGCAGTAATCGGAGAGGGAGTAGATTCAAAGACTGTTGTGGCGGTACTACTCAATACGACTTCCCCCCGTAGCCATTTTTAACAACTTGCCGACTGCGTGATTCAGAGATTCTCCTGCATATCCGAATGTCTTTAATTTGTCATAGTTTTCAACAGAAATTGCTATTATCTTTCTCGTTTTCATGTAATTAATTGTGACATTGTATATAATGTACTCTTTGTTATATAAGTTTATTCCCGTCGATTATAGCAGAATATGATTATGTAATTATCGATAGAGAGGTGTTCCGCTGCTTACTCTAGTTTCCATTAACACCTTCTCATGATATGATTATTACCTTAAAGTGAGTTCAGATTCATAGTAGTACAACATGTTCTGTACTGATTATTTTCTACTAGTATAATAACCGCTATATGACTAATAGTTCTGTGTTCGCTGACTTCTCGTAAATAAATCTGATTAAACTATTCATCCTATTGCACCGAATTCAATTAAATCAAAAAAGCAGCAACTGTTTCACATATGGATTCCAAGATTGGTGTATCGTTCCTGATTATAACGCTAGCAATAGCAACATCAATACCATCATTATTTTCGACTGAAATACAGGCAATTAGGTATGATCGTCTTAGCATGCGTGCTTTACCTACTGGCGACCCTGTATCGAGTTCTGTTCCACATTTTCCGAATATTTGTATCAATTGTACTACCCCTGGCCCACCAGGTCCGGCCGGGCCACCTGGACCAGCAGGAGCAGCAGGTCAACCGGGAGCACCTGGAGCTATGGGACCAGCAGGAGCAGCAGGTCAACCGGGAGCACCTGGAGCTATTGGACCAGCAGGGCCAGCAGGAGCAGCAGGTCAACCTGGAGCACCTGGAGCTATTGGACCAGCAGGGCCAGCAGGAGCAGCAGGTCAACCTG
>WHTU01000087.1:0-9763 GCA_009377575.1 Nitrososphaeraceae archaeon
TAAGAATTGGAGAGACGGATACAAAGCTGGGTGGTACGGAGATGGATGTCGAATTCCATGACGATAATGATGGCTTATGAATGTGAATAAAAGATTCGGATTAGTTCAGAGGTTAATGTTCTGCTTAACAATTGCTGCTGTCGGTATCCTATCCGATCCAATGGGTATTTCAGAAGGATTAGAAATTCAAGCACAAGCCCCTGGAACTACTAACCGAACAATTGATCTGACGGTGGACGAGCTGTTGACCGAATATCCGGTGTTGAATGAGTTGACACAGGAAAATTCGACAGGACAAATCGAATACTTGAATTCATTGAACAGCACCGAATCGATTCAAACCTTGCTAGCATTGAATGCCATAGAAAATCTGGTCGAGCTTAGAGATTCTCAAATGCTATCTTATCGATCAAACCAAAGTAAAGGCCATTGATAGATCCAGAAATAATTTGACCCTCACCCATGTCCTTCTACGTTACCTGGAGTTGAACTATCCTACAGCCCCTTATTATCAAGACAAGGACCAGACTTTTCTTGAGAGATACTTGGGAAGTCTTCTTTGGTTCTCTATCTTGAAATTGATTATAGCGTTATCACAATCACGTTCTTTTGTTATCTCCATTTTTCTGGGGAAAATAACTGTCACCTGGTTTGTTGCATATTAACGTAAGAAAACCAGTACACGACCTACCATCCACGTTGAAAGGGTGACCAAATACTAATTTAGATACCATTCTTCGGTCTATCTTAGAGGATTAACTGACTTATTGTATCCTAATTGCCAGCTCTTTTTATAATGTGATATCCGAATTGTGTTCGAACGGGTTCAAGGGATAATTCTCCCTTCTTTAATTTGAACGCTGCCTCTTCAAACGGTTTTACCATTTGTCCCCTGCCAAAAAGTCCTAAATCACCGCCACGTTTTCCACTCCCCCTATCGATAGATACTTCCCTAGCTAAATCTGCAAAACTTTCTCCTTTTTTTATCCTTTCAAGGACCTGAAGTGCTTCATTATGCTTCTTGACGAGTATATGCGAGCATTTGATCTTGTCAGTCATCTTCAGTTCTGAATGTATCAAGTTACCAATGCACAGAATAGTCCAATGTGTGCACTACGTGGCATGCCTATTTATCCAGCTGTGCGAATTAGTCCTCTGAGCTTTTCTTTGAATTCAGGAGTTATATCCTCTTCTTTCATTCCATGATCCTTCGTTGCGTGTTCTCCTCCCTTCTGGAATATTTCTTCTTCTGTTTCGCCAGTAACGATGTAGCCACAATCAAATCCTGCCTCTCTACATGCTAAAGTTTTCATGATCCCATATCCGATGATCTAGTATAATTAATTTGCTAAGCAGCAGCCCAAAGTGATTCTGCAAGCTATATTTCAACTTGAGATCATTCCAACGTATTATTGAATTCTTCAAAGTAAAATTCAAGGTTCGCAAGGATGTTGTCGTTAGACGATTAATCAATGGGGATAATGAATAAACTAATCTAATGAACGAGTATTTGGTGAGTTGGAATTTACAAATACTTAATATTTTTTCTGGGACGTCTCTGGATTTAGATATAAATATAGATGATGCTTATCGATAGGATACATCGCAGTAGACCGGATATTAATTTCGATTCATGATCTTAGCATTCACATTATTCTATGCGTACTCCGGATACCGGATTTATTTTAGAAACCTAGGCTACAGAACTTGTAATTAAGGTACTTCGACATATGATCGCCAAGAAAAGGATACTCTGGTACGGTAAAACAAAAAAATTTTTTGTTGTTGTTTTGCTGTTTTTAATGGAAAGTGCACCAAGCGACTTTGATGAAAAAGGGAAGCTTCTGGACATTGGCGCATATTCCTGCAAGATTCTTTCGGTAACAACGATGAGATTATTCCGTAAGGTTTGTAAGAAATTATTAACTCCTTTTAGTACTTGGAGTAGATGTTACTAACTATCAGGACAAATGCGATAAGTGTGTCCGAACCAGCCTTGAACCCACTGTACCAAGTCCGAAGGACAATGAGGGCGAAAAACAACGTATACAATTCTGGTGCATCAATTGTCTTAGAGGAGAACTTCATAAGAAAGGATAATTTGTGCATGCACTTAACACCGACCAATCACGTTGAATCTTGAAGACTCTACTCATGATTTTGATGAGTCAACATTAAATAAATACGGTTATCAGAAGGACTGTAATGAAACTAGCGGTCTCAAAAGTTCTCGTTGGTATAGATGGTTCAGATCATTCATTCAGGGCTGCTCAATATGCATTGGAAATTTCAAAGAAGTATGTGGCTAAATTGATTGCGGTGACAGTCATTTACATGCCAGCAAAATCCCGTATGTCTCAACAAGAAGCGATTGAAGTGGGGGCCGGACTTTCTGAAATGGACAAAGCAAAGACATGGTTCGAATCATTTACTCAAAGTGCAAGACAGAATAAGATTGATTTAAAAACAGAGCTTGTGAATAGTCAACGGCCCGTAGATTATGTAATATTAGAATATGCCGAAAAGGAAGGTATAGATCTAATCGTCATTGGGACTAGAGGAAGGTCTGGACTTAGTAAAATAGTGCTTGGGAGCGTAGCATCAGGAATTGTGACATACTCTCATTCTCCAGTATTAGTGGTAAAGTAGTATTATGCAGAGATGTCCTTTTGATAGAGGATATTTGCCAACCTAAAGTAAATGATCTCTTCTTTTAATTACGGTATTATTAGTACATCGCAAATCTCTCCGTCGATTGTCTAATCCTGTACGAGGGAGAGAAGTTAGGCCGATATTAGTATGGCCTTATATGAGTTTTGTGATAATATAACAGATTTGCTCAGTATCAAATGTAAGCGATGCGAAATACTAACCAAATTTGATATACTGAATAGAGTGATCGCTTCCACATAAGACGTAGTAGAACCAGTCCACCATCTCAAAAATAAATGAATAGATAAATAAACCATTTCAGGCATAGTCAATAATACCAATTATGAATCAACCATATATTCCGGTTATGTGCCGCAAGCTCTTTATTCTCATTTAGTTCAATGACTTAATGTGAGCTCGGGAGATCTACTTACCATATCTTTTTCCTTGGCGATGTTACTCTGCGCAATTCTCACTTTCTCTCTCAATCCTGTCAAAATTTCCTTTGGTTACGACAACAACCTCGCCGCCGGTGAGTACCATTACATTAGTACCAACGAAAACGATGATGCCACTAAAGGTTTAGATCTGTTGGAAATATGTTGTTCTTGGTCAAATGAGTTATCCGATGCAGTCTTGACATATGCTTTCGTAGACGTAGATGGAATAGATCAGTCAGCTAAGCACGCAGTTGAAGATGCAATAGAAGAGTGGGATTCCAAGATTGAAGAATTGGAACTAGAAGAAGTACAACAATACCCATCGGCGTCTGATATCCAAATAACATTTGACAGTCTTAGCGGTATTGGAAACGGAGAGCGAGACTACAATTTCAAAAACAATATAGACGATCACCTAACAATTATACCGACTGCTGGTTGGACTCAATTTAAGTTTACGAATCAAGGTCTTATAGATGGAGTCAAAATAACCATATCCGACAATGTATTAGACTTAGGATTTGATGATGATATTATTGAACAGATAGCGAAACATGAAATGGGACATGCTTTAGGTCTTGGACATGCTCATGATGAGGAACGACTGATGGCAGATATTGTTATAGAAGACAGAACGGGGAATGTATCAGAATGTGAAATCAATGGTGTACTTCAGGCGAATCAATGGAAATTGGTGAATGCAAAAGATACTGTCGGCCCTCCTATGAGTAAGTATATTATTTGTTGATTTTTCTCAAAGATGGAAGGTTGAATCAATATTTTGAATGACAATATGAAATTGCTAGGGCTAATCCATGTCAACCATCGAATCCCATTTATCAATTCGACTAGGGTTTCTCCAGTCATTTATTGAGCTTAAATGTGATACATTTAAGAAAAAAGAAATTCTAGCGCGGTGGGAGAAAATGTTACCTCGCATTGATTACGTATCCTCTCATTTATCTATTCGTGGCCTTTTTCACCCTCGTATTCTAAAGTTGGAAATGTAGCATATACGAAATAAACTATAGTATTCCTCTATATCTCCCATTAAATTTCCCATCGTATAACATACAAGATTTGAAGTATGAGTAGTAGATACCCAATATCCCTAAGGGTAGAGAGAACCTAACAGGGTAAATGGCTAAGTGTGAAATACATCGCAATTATCATCATGTACGTCCCAAACGAGAAGATCCATGACAAAGCAATGAGTCATCATGTTGGCCAAAAAATGTTGCCTAACTTGAAACACCTCTTAAACAGTTACTTTTCTATAGTAACGACAAAATCATTCAAACTATTTTATTTCTAGAAATTTCTATCCTTTTTTTTATTGTTAACTTACAAGAAATGTGGGAACAACCATGTTGGTACTTTCCCAATAAATTTCCTTATCATCAATATCATGGTTTAGGGGCCTGTCGTGCTCTGCCTGAACGACTCAACTTTGTAGCTGCATACGGATCACCGCCCACTCAAGGCGTAAACATTCGGTTTATCTTAGCAGCCATAGCAATAATTTTATTATATAGTCACCATATGTATATCATGGCTAAACAAGATTCTCATACAGATTCACAACTTAAAAAAATATACGAACTGAAGAACATTGCCGTAGTGGGTATGTCAACGAACGAAGAAAAAGCTGGTCATTTTGTTCCAAAATATCTCATTCAGCATGGGTTTAATGTGATACCGGTGAATCCGACCGTCTCAGAAGTTTTGGGGAGAAGATCGTATTCTACAGTATCGGATATTCCAGATAGAGTAGACGTTGTTAACATTTTCAGAAAATCAGAGGATGTGCCTCCCATTGTTAATGATGCAATCAACAAAAAGGATCATATTAAGGTAATATGGATGCAGGAAGGAATCTACAATGAGGAAGCAGAGAAGAAAGCAGTCGAAAATGGCCTTGATGTCGTTTTTAATAGGTGCATGATGGCAGAGCACAGGAGACTCTTCTAAAATGCAACAACCTAAGATTTGTTACATTATTTCGTTTAGCTTTTCATAGACACAAGATTAGTTTACAGTGCCAACGCTTTAGTATTATTGGGTATCTTGGAAAGCATATTTGGGTACTAGTGACGCAATAATTTGGTCCCCAAAGTGTAGTCTTACAAACCCTAATCGCTTACACCTCCGTGAGTAACTCATGAATCAACAAAGAGCCCATCAATAAATTTATTGTAATTGTCCAATCTTTTCTTTACGCGTTCTGCAAAATCATTCATTTCCTGGTTGTCGGCTTGCCTAACAATATCTTTTTTCCTTTCATTTTGGGCAATATTTTTGGCATAGTGATCTGGTATAAACCAAATTTGTGGTCCCCTAGTGTCCAGCCCTACGGTATGGTCTAACTTTAATTCTTCTATGTATCTGATCACAAAATACCCAATCTCGGCGACCTTCGCCATAGTCATATCCCTATTCCAGATCCGTTCCAAAAATGTCTTGGCGTATCTTGAACCGCTTCCGATCAGACGGTATTTTCCTTCCGGGTTCAAAAGCCCAAAAGAATTAAGATACGTGAGAGTCGCAGGCTTGTCTTTATGCCCAATTCCTACCAATATATCAAAAATCGCGCTGCTATGACGCGTTCTGTATCGTTCATTTAGAGCATATGTCTGGCTAGAGAGTGTAAGCAAGATTTCATCAACATTGGCCTTTGTCTGATTTCTGTTGACGTATGCGGTAATATGGTTTCGAAATAACTCGAAGTTTCCTGAGGACCCCGAAGAACCAATCACGACATTATGCAGGACAGAAAATAATTTCTCGGCAAAATAAAAACTTAACCCATCAGTTTGATTAGTTACGATCTTATCTGCAACCAGAACAACACCGTCGCTACACCTTGAACCTAAAATGAGTGTCATCTGTCCCCATTAATGTAGCTCTATTGATTAAACCCTTCTAATGATGTGTTCTTTAGATACTATACTATGAGACTAAGGTAAAGCCCCATTCCACCTACAACTTCAAGAACTTACCAACGATATTGTTAGATGTTCTTTAGATACTATACTATGAGACTAAGGTAAAGCCCCATTCCACCTACAACTTCAAGAACTTACCAACGATATTGTTAGATTTTTGATATCTTTTTTTTGGACGGTATAAAGGAGGACATATGATAATTGAAAACAACGGAGGCTACAGGGAAACAATAAACTGCAGCATTATTAGAGTAATGGACTTTTCAATCTTATCCGAAATTGGCTAGCAAATATTGCTCGAACCTTATTATTTCATCCTTTTCTAGCAAAACGTCTTCATGGAAGATTGTCTTTCTTCCCTTAAATTCAAATATCTTAAGTTTATTTGTATTCCTTTGCAATTCTGCAACCAGGTCAGGTCCCTTAGCAAGCATCCCTTTCTCACCAAGAGCATACAACGCATATTGATTCTCTATACTTTTTTCTAGGGTTCTCAAAAACGAGGTTATATCTGTTGACACTATCTTCAATAACCAGTATCAATTTGCCACTTTTGTTATCATTTTCCATTCTCAGAACGTACTTCTCCAAACCCTCTAATTCTATGCCATTACCAATCGGTGAGCTCCCTTTTTCATATTCAGAATGATCGGACCCTCTTTCCTCCTTCTTCGTCCATGTCATCCCTTCGCTTGCTACAATTACCTAAATTTCCCTTGTGCTCCGGAAAGCTTGAGATGAGAGTCAATTATGTTCTGAAGTTCTGTGGACGAAATTGGTTTCACAGGCCCTCTGAACCACTGGTTGGTACTCTCGTTAAAATCCTCTAAGCCACTGTAATGTACGAGATAACATTCTTTGGCGTTCCACCTTCTTATGAGATCATATGCTTCAGTAACTGAGATCATCCTTGTTTCGGGATGCTCATTGTAGGTTTCAGCCCCAAGTATGAGCAGATCAGGATTCCAAAGTATACTTTCATTGGCTTCTGGGAGTGACAAAAAATCCCACCCCATTATTATCTTCAAATTCAGAACATTCACAACGTAGATAACAGAACCATCAGGAGATTCATTTCCGTGAAATGCATTGAAGGCTATTATTGAGAACGGTCCGACATTAAAAAATTCATTTGGAGTTACAATCTGAAAATCTATAGACTCTTCAATTGTACTCTTTATCAAGGAAGTGTGAGATAACAAATTCTTCATTATGTGTTCTTTGCATGCTCGAGTACAGTAAACTTTAAGTTTGGTCTTTCCGGCATGCTCCGCAGATGGTGATTGCCGTAGAATAAGGTTTGGAAGCTCCCTTATATGATCTTCGTGAGCATGGGAAATAAGTACGGCATCAAAGAGATTAGCTCTTTTTTCTTGCAGAGCTGAATTCTGTGTTTTAGGGTTTAAAGGAGAGAGTAGCAATGGCGGACCGAGTACAGGCGCAGAATTATCATCGGTTCTTTCTGCCTGGTATTTTTCAATTCCAAGATCTGAAAGTCCCTTTTCTACACTTCGGATTACTCCCTCGCCGAGATCAAAGAGGATATGGAATTCTGCATATTGTGTCTTCTGTTTAGTGTCCCTTATAATAATAGAACAAGAGGTATTTGTTTCCATCTTAGATTGTACTATTTAGGCATACCTTTCAGATTTCTCTTGGTCACCTAAACGCCTCTTATCAGGTAACACTCCATTAATTCTGATGATTACCTCCTTTTGACTTGGTTGATTATTCGTGAAAGATTGGGATAGAATTCTGCTATTTGCATCATATGAAGAAATCACATTCTATACTTGCATCCAATGATTAATAACCATTACAGCTAGTCTACTAATAGAATAAGACATTACGATCATTTACTTAAGGGGGAATTTGAAATATGTGTTTCACCAGAAACCTATCACAAATTTGCTCAGAATGCGTCAAGAATAGGTAAACTGCCATTGCGTATCAAAAAGGTACTTTGCATGAGTTAGAGCATTCCTATAATTTCTTTGAAAGAACCTTCTGAGTGGTGGAACTTATCTAGCCAGTACAAAAGAATAGGTTAGGAGTGAAGTATGAATTTTTCAGTACTGCAGCTCGCAGAAAACTGCAGTTTCTGTGCGTTCTACTCGGACAGGTTCTCGACGTTCACAGTATTTTTCATGCACTCATTCTGTTCCAACAGGCTTCTCCTACCTGTGTTCCTTAAAATCTTGTACATAAAGGCAATAGTTTAACCTACTCATGAAACTTTCCCCATCTCCAACCTTAATTATAACGGAGAAGTCACAATACTGCTAACCGTTCCCGCAGATAGAATTGTGATAGAGAGTTGAGGTTTATATGCACTATCCCAACATGTGGTCGTCATTTTCACCGTATAACTCTTTATCGAATACCAGGATGCCAAAGATCATCCCGACTAATGCAAAAATCCCTGCAATAGTATAAAAATGCCATGGTACTGATGGTGCGGAAGCTGGCAGAGCGTAAGAGAACACAAACGCAATAAAAAAGAGCACTGCGACAGCGATGCCACTAACAAGTCTTCTGGTTGACTGATCGTACCATCTAAGAATTTTAGTTTTCATATAATATCATTCATCTGCCTCGAGTACAGTCAAGGAGAAGAGCAAAAAATTAATGTTTGCGTTTTAGTTTCTATTCCACACCTCGTAGAAGACAATTGAGAGATCAGGGTAACAGATGGTCGATCAATTGGAACTATTATTATCATATGAGACGGTCCCAATCCAGCATCCTGATTGTGTTACATCAAAGTAGAATTTATAGATTGAAGTACGATGAAGTGCACTGATTTATGGAAACTGACAAATTCTTTTCTGAACGTATTCATACAATCATGCAATTATCCTAGCTTCTAATCTGTTGTCGTGACTTGTGACATGCCTTTACAATTCGCCGGTCTTTCAGGTTCACGGATCATTCGTCCTGTGGGTGGCAATAGACGCAATACCTTTACCGCCAGTTGTCATGCTCGTGATACAATATCGTATGAACTTGACATCCTTTTTACTGTATAATTAGATCTTCCTTTTCTCAGTATCATCACTGATGAATTATTTGAACTATTAAGAGTAGGCCTCTACAGATGTCTAATGTTTAATGTCCCTCAATTAAAAGGAACACACTCGCTGAAAGTTTTTATAAGTCCGATCTAACTTCTTAATATTGGTAAATTTAGTACTATTCATTGTTCTTGTCGCCAGTATTCTGACTTCATTTATGTCATATTCAGCAAGTCATTTTCAAGATTCTCTTTTACCCTACAATTCCTTGTCAATGGGCCAAGCTCTCGCCCAACAAGATGGAGACAGCTCGTCCCAACCCGGCGACCAGGAAGAAGCTGATGACCAGCAGGTTGGAGACGACACTGGCCCTGACACACCCAGTGTTTCAGAAGGGGGCCAATCAGAGGATCTTGCGGCGTCCGCTTCTGATGAATGTCCTCCAAATTTTGCACTTGACCCAACGACAGGAGAATGCGATTCGATTTTGGGACCTTGTCCTGAGGGAGAGACAAGAGGAGAGTCTGGATATTGTGCAGTAATGCCTGAAGAATGCCCTCCTGGGATGTATATTAACGAGGATCCGTTGTGCGAGCCCTGTCCAATAGAGGGGGATATTCCAAGTGAGTGCATCTCTTCACAACCAGAACCGGAACCACAACCAGAACCGGAACCACAACCAGAACCGGAACCACAACCAGAACCGGAACCA
>WHTU01000087.1:9861-10461 GCA_009377575.1 Nitrososphaeraceae archaeon
CACTCCCCGATGTAAATAACACCACGAATCCTGGTAATGCGACTATCATTACTATTAACAATGCCATAGCTCAGGCATTTTCTAGTACAACCTATAATACCAACGTTCTACAGCAATTAGCACAGAATACTCTGCTCGTGGGTGAGGAAACGGTCCCAATTCAAGGCATGATCAGAGCGAATGATTCAAGGCTTCTTTCTACATTTGATCCTTTCCGTCTTATCGGTGGAAGCGCGATAGTTTACCTTCCAACTAGCAATATTTCTTCTCCTTCCCTGCCTCTTGCATCTTCCTCTGTCACGCCACCTAGTAAACTTCAGCTAATAGCACTTGATGGTAATTCCCACCAATACGTTACGCTTCCATCAGTAAAGATGCCCGTTCTCGAAAACTCCTATAAAACCGTTCTAGGGGAGGCATTTCAAGGTACTAATCCCTTTACAGGGGAGCAAGTAATCGTGGACAATATCGAAGCGTTATTCTTGCTTAATGAGTCCAATCAAACCGTTAGTCTTGGATATGGAAGTGGTGTTGCTCTACTTACGATAGTAAGATAGTTAGTCATCAGAAAAGCATACAGTCCTTTTAGTTCATATGGCA
>WHTU01000088.1 GCA_009377575.1 Nitrososphaeraceae archaeon
TGTGATTTCTACTTTTCCCGAGGCCCTTGACCTAATCTCAGTAATCCATAACTCAAATGCTTCTTCCGCTGCCTTACTTATATTCCCTTTTTTCATTCCAATGTAATTTGCAATTGCTTCTCTAAACCGCAATGGAGCGCAACATATGTTTTAGATATGTATATTCTCGTCTGAGCCCGATTACCAGATAGCAGCCAAATTGACCGGCTAATTTTTCCTAGCATTCCTGCTACAAAGTAAATGATGATCCTTAAAAGAAGGTATATTCTTTTCTTATCTATTTTGCTTTCAGGAGCTTAAGAATTAAAAATTCTCGGACCGCTGACCACATTCTCTGTTTTGTATTGGACTTTTCAAATTGTCATTTTTCCTTATGCAATGAGGAATGAGTTGACATTCAAAGATCTGCAGAATCTAGTTAGACGAATAGCGTGATTTTTCAAGTCCGTAGTATTTTTAAGCGAGATCGGCCAGGTATATCTGAAAAATGAATGCTGAAGAAGCCAAGGCATTGTTGAAGGATAGAGGAGTATCCGTTATGAATATGCCTCATGGCTATATGGTAACAGTATCCAGAAGAGAAGGCAGTCCGTCACGCCGTATCGAAATGGATGAAATGGATGCGATCCTAGCATTAGGCAAGATCAGGCTGCTTGCTGTTGAGGACACGGTTGGAGACATCCTTATCGAAGTATCAAAGACCTAGACTAATGCCAGGTCCTTTTAAAGTAGTCTACAATTAAAGCGAAATGACGGCGAGTCCCGGTTGATATCAGTACCTTAGTATGGCATTTCGAATAGCAGCTTGAACAGTCCTTATCTAATAGGATGGAATAATTATTTGGGACTGTGGCCATATATTACTCCTTTCGTTGTTTCACTTCTAATGTCTTTAAGGTATCATGTACTGACTCTGCAATAAGCCTGTGGCCTTCTGCGCCTCCTATTTCATTACCCCCGATGCAATCTTCTGCTAACCGTACATGTCTATAGAACTCTCGTGATAGCTGGCTCAATGTACCATCCATGTCTCTTCTGTTTATCTCATGAAGGGTTTGACTCAGTTGTTTGAGTCTATTTTCTCTTTCATCCGCTTGGCTCGACATTGCAAGATCGAGTATCCTTTTTAAATATTTAGGCATTTGTAGCAGGGTTTGGGGGGCTTCCTATCATCTGCGGTGTGTTCTCAATCTCTGAGACAGCAGCTCTAGGATTAATTCCTGTTGTCATTCAACTTTTGTTCTGCGAATACTAGACTGACTTAATGCCCAACTACAAGAAATACTTCTATAGTTTGCAAGAAATCATTGGGGAAACGAGATCCGCCGATATGATTAATGAAGATACTTGGCACAAGGTAGTCGACAGGCTAAATCAGTTATCGTTGCTCTTTGCTCAAGAACTCCGTACCGAGATTGGACTGGGTTATGAAAAACCAGAAGGCTCTGGCATTGGTTATGGCCCGGAGTGGTTCCCTCCTACTCGCCTGTTGGCTATGACCTTGATCCTCTGTCATTGGATAGGTTGGCATAGCATTCCGAAAAAGATGGAAACGCATCCAGCATCTGCCTGCAACTTGATTCAACAGGGATTTGGAGCCGGAATCAACGATTTTATTGAACATCAAAATGCTGAGGATGCTAAAAATGCAGCTACTCCTAAAACTGAAGGGACATCCTGAAGGAATCGAATAAGTCATAATGTGCAGTAGTACAATTATTCCTCCGTCGAGAGATAATCAGAGAAAACTTGTGTGGCGTCTATATCTTCGTTATGGAAACTCCAGAAGTGATTCCATATCTCTTGGCTCAGAACAGTGGGAGATGTTGAAGTGTCTGCTATCTCCGCTCTGCATTTTTTACACGAGTAAAAGGTCATTTTAATCTCTCCCCTTCAGCTCATGAGTCACAGATTTAAAGTCTTCGTGATTAATGCTAGAACTGCATAGACATCCTGAAAGCATCAAACAAGTCATCATGACTAGTGGCTTGCTAGTCCAATACTGCTTCTTAAAACTTATATGTTAAAAAAATGTGCATGTATCCTTGTCTTCCGAGGACAAGGAAGTTGTCTTTCTGCGATGGCTTCCTTCTCTTGTTTGTTATTCCACTATAGGGTTACTATTGCCAATGCAGTCTATGTTCGCTCTATACGACTTGGGCATATGTGAGAATAGATGTACATGTCTGGATTCGAATGTCCGACCCCTAAGTATTTCCGTGATCCTTTGTTCGTATTTTTTGCCATGCCGCAAGTATGCGAAACGATAGTGCGTTAGTTCATGCACCAGCGTATGTAGGACGTGAACCTCGTCACGTGATTCCTACCCCCTCTATTGTCTTGTTCTATTGATAGTGCTGATTCTTGCAACTTTTCCTTGCTAAGATTATATTGACGGGCCTAAATAAAGGGACAAGATTGATTTGGGCCCAGAGGGATTCGAACCCTCGACCAACTGCTCCGCAGGCAGCCATTCTATCCAAGCTGAACTATGAGCCCGACCATCCTATTGATGTTAAAAGCACCAAATATGAACTAACTCCAACTTTGCCATAATTCCTTAATATTTATTATTACGCGTTAATATCTCATGATGCCAAATACTTACAAGATATCCAATGCAAAAGTATTAATTTTTAGTAGGGCAATATCTCGAATATATCATGCCTATAACTCTAACAGAAGCCATCCGTGAACATGTCATCCTTTTTGATGGCGGTATGGGTACGGAGATTCAAAAACTTAATCCGCAACCCGACGATTTCCCGGGTAAGAATGACGGATTCAATGATGGACTTAATATCACTAAACCTGATTGGATAAAAAAAATTCATCGCGACTACCTCATGGCAGGTGCAGACTGTATTGAAACAAATTCTTTTGGTTCCAATCTCTTCAAGCTCAAAGAATACGGCTATGGGCATAAAGCTGTTGAAATTAACCGAAGAGCTGCCGAATTGGCAAGAGAGGTCTGTAATGAATTTGAAGATCGATACCGCTATGTCATTGGTTCAATTGGTCCAACAGGATTTCTTCCTAGCTCAGAGGATCAGGACCTAGGAAAGGTTTCGCCCCAGCAAATTATTGAAGGGTTCATGCCACAATCCGAGGGTTTGCTCTTGGGTGGGGTTGACTCTCTTCTGATAGAAACTAGCCAGGATATTCTTGAAGTCAAGTTGGCGATTGAGGCTTGTCATATGGCAATGCAGAATGTCGGTAGAAAAGTCCCTCTCATTGGAAACGTTACTTTGGATAGGTACGGTAATATGCTTCTAGGAACCAATGTACAAGCAGCATATACGACAGTTTGTGACATGGACATAGACATCTTTGGCCTCAACTGTTCCACTGGCCCCGAGGAAATGCTTTCAAGTATAAGATGGCTGGATGAGCAGCATGATCTGCCTATCCTCGTAGTCCCAAACGCCGGGATGCCACAAAATGTAGAGGGTAGGGCAGTATATAAGATGACTCCTGAAGACATGGCCTTGAAAATGCGGGAGTTTATTAAACAATTTAGTAGAATCAGGATTATTGGAGGCTGTTGCGGCACGACTCCTCTACATATCAACAAACTAAGAAAGATGTTGAAGGAAGAAAGATTCAATACTCCAGATGATTAAGCCAATTTGATATCCGAATTAAATTTGAATTCTTTATGAAAAATATCCTAGATTGAGGAATTTGTAAGAAATGTTAACAACACCGCGGGTTAGTTCAGCGCTAAAGGCAGTAGATATAGTACAGAATCCACCTCCATTAATCATAGGAGAAAGACTCAACACCCAAGGCTCTAAGAAAGCCAAGGAGCTAGTTCTCAACAATGACTTTGATGGACTCCTTAAGTTGGCTAGAACTCAGGTTGAAGACGGAGCGCATTGCCTGGATGTGTGCGTAGCAACAACTGAACGCTCAGACGAACTAGAATTCATGACAAAGCTGGTGAAGAAGCTTAGCATGGAAATCGAGGCTCCCTTAGTGATTGATTCAACTGATCCGCTCGTTGTTGAATCCGCCCTTCGACAAATACCTGGAAAACCTATAATAAACTCCATAAATCTGGAAGGAGATGGAAACCGATTTCATAAGCTAGCTCCACTTATGAAGAAATTTGGTGTGCCAGCAATTACTATGTGTATCGGTCCACAAGGAATGGCAAAAACTGCAGAAGAAAAAGTTAAGACTGCCGAGCTCCTGTTTAATACCGGCAAGAAATATGATTTAAAGCCCTGGCAGTATCTATTTGATGTATTAACTTTCACTTTAGCTACAGGGGAGAGCGAATTCGTAAATTCAGCAAACGAAACGCTGGAAGGAATACGACTAGTCAAGAATAGATTTCCTGAATGCTTCACAACATTAGGACTTAGCAATGTAAGCTTTGGTTTGGCTCCTAATGCAAGGAAGATCCTTAATTCGGTCTTCCTTTATCATGCATTGCAATATGGTTTAGATGCCGTCATTATTAATGCGAAGGATGTAATACCTTATTCTTCTATTAGCTCGCACGAGAAAACGCTAGCGGAAGATCTGATATTTAATCGAAATAGTAATTCCCTAGGTGAATTTATTTCTTATTTCGAACAGTCATCGGATACAAATAAGTATAACAAATCCGCTAGCAGATTAGAAGTAGATCCCTCGTGGGACGCTAGCCAGAGGTGCTATTTTCGCATCGTAAATAGGCTAAAAGAGGGGATCGAAAATGATGTCGTTGCAGCTATCGCCGAAAGATGTGGCGACAATGATGCAGTACTGGAAGATAAGAAAGATGAATTTGGCGTTTCTCGCAAGATCCTACACTGCTCTAGAAAGGTTGCACACGAATCAGCCGTCAGAACCTTGAATGATGTTCTGCTTCCTGCCATGAAAGAAGTAGGTGATAAATTTGGTGCGGGTGAAATCATCCTGCCTTTCGTTCTCAAATCTGCAGAATGCATGAAAGCAGCCGTTGCTGAATTGGAGAAGTATCTGATTAAGGAGGAAGGGGTAACCAAGGGCAAATTGGTACTCTGTACTGTATATGGCGATGTTCATGACATTGGAAAAAATCTGGTAAAGACTATCGTAACCAATAATGGGTATACTGTATATGATCTTGGCAAACAGGTTGGGCTTCAAACGATAGTAGACAAAATAAATGAAGTGAAACCTGACGCCGTAGGATTATCTGCATTGCTAGTTTCAACTTCGAAGCAGATGCAATATTTTGTTGAATATGCGAGAACTAATAATATTAAAATTCCTATTCTCTGCGGAGGTGCCGCAATAAATAGCAATTATATAAATCGGATAGCAAAGGATGGAGGAGTTTATGATACCGGGGTTTTCTACTGTAAGACTGCGTTCGATGGATTAAAGATAATGAATAGTATAACATCGGATCAAAGAAATTCGTTCTTGTCAGACTGGAAGTACAAATTGAGTGAATGGAAAGACAATATATCATATACTAAGAAGGCTGAAGTGATACCACACAGTAAGATAGTTCCAGTCATACCTCCAGAACCACCTCACATTAACAAGATTATCAGAATCGATCAGAAAGACATCAATCTTTATGAGGTATGGAAGTATCTAAATAAAAAGTCTCTATTTGTATTGTCGTGGGGAATGCGGGGCAAAGCCATCAACAAGGCGGAGTCAGATCCTGAAGCCCTGCTAACAGAATGGCAAGATAGGGTTGTGAAGCAGAAACTGTTTATGTGTAGTGTTGTTTACGGATATTTCAAATGCCACAACAGAAACAACTTGCTTCAGGTAGAGATTCCCAATGGTGCTGGAGAGGTAGGATTCGATTTTCCTAGATCTTCATTAAAGAAACATTTGTGCATTACAGACTACTTTGGTGAAAATGACATAGTTGCATTTCAGATCGCCACTGTAGGGAATAGAGCAAGCTCAATTATTGAGGAATGGAACCAGCAAAATAGATACACTGACGCTTACTATCTACATGGTCTTGCTGTCGAAACAGCTGAAGCGTTGGCAGAATGGGTTAATCATAGAATTAGGTCGGAATTGAATATCATTCCACCAAGGGGACTAAGGTATAGCTGGGGATATCCAAGCTGTCCTGATGTTGCGCAACATCACCTAGTTTGGAAACTTCTGGATCCCTCTAAATCTGGAATATTCCTTACGGAAGCCGGACAGATAATTCCTGACCAGTCAACAGCGGCAATTGTAGTCCACCATCCTGAGGCTGAGTACTTCGTCATCTAAGGCGACATAATTTGTTAGTGGCTATTCTTTCATATCGGGCCGCAGAACCCCTAGAAATCTGTTTGTATATATAATATAAGATTGCAAACTCTACTGGTCATTGCCAATAAATGATTTCGCGCTTGCATGCGCTATCGACAATTCCCCTGCATATTTTACGTATGAGGGAACCACAATGATAGTTATCACATCTCAAGAAGCATGTAGGAGAGGCTCAAGCGATTTCGAAGAGATAGAGCCTTACATGGATTCGCTAATTGCCCATGAATCAATTCATGTAGTAATTGGTCGAATTGAGGGGTCAGAAGTATCTGATTCCCTTGATGATATAGAAGTCATAGTTGAAAGAAACGGGCAAAAGTTTCAAGTTACCATAAACAATATCTTGTTCGCCACAGATTTTTCAGGTATTGTCATGCCGTAGATTACCCCATATTTTGGCTTGCTATCAATTCAACAATTCATTTGACATCTACCTCTTTTAGTAATAGGGATTAAATTCCTGCCATTACCACAGAACCATGATACCCAAAGTAGCGATTATACATAATCAGTAATTTTTCTATTGATGCTTTCTCGTACAATTTTTTTTATCTGCTCTTTTTCATGAGCATACGAATGCCTCTTGAGTCCAGATAGGAATTCTATTTCTTCTTTTAAAAGGTCGATCCTTTCTTCAAAGATTTGGTTGAAAAGCATTTTTTGATAGATCCTTTGAGTCATACTGATGTGCGAATAAACGGCAGTAAGATTATCCATCAAACCGTTATCCCTAAGTATTTTTGCAAACGCGGATTTTTGCGGTCTAACCAACGACTCGCCAACAATACGTTTGTCCGATGAAATCACCATAAACTTTTTATCAATTGAATATCCAATTATGGAGGCAGGCAATAATCTGAATAATCCGTATTTTTGAATTCTTGCAGTGTGTCTCTTGTCAAAGACTACTACGGATCGCCCGAACGCCAATATTGCGTTGATTACCTGCCTAGGAAGTCTTTCATCAAGTGAATCATTGTCAGATTTAAATTCTACAGGAATGAGGTCGATCGAATCAGCTCGGCAATTCTCTTCCATAGCGAAAGCAATTAGCTCTGAAGTACGCATCATTAGATTACGGTATCTATCATACGCTTCTATTGAGTCAACCTTTATCCTTGTTGACAAATCTCTTTGCAAGCTGATAACACCTATAACCAGATCAAAATATCTAAAGTATCCTTCTTTCTTTATTCTTATTATCTTCTCTGCTTTCTGAAAGGAAGGTATGTCAATTATTTCGCTTATCCCCTGTATTTCACCTGAAAGAAGTGATTCAATAAAGAGTTTTTGGAGATCTTGTTCTTTCATTTCTGCTCCAACAACAGGAAGCTTTCCTCAAGCACAGTTCGGGTGGTTTGCCAATGCTTTATGAAAAGGTTACGAATGACGACAAGCATTCTTCATACGTAGAACAAAATTGTAAAGGTCATTCAACATATTTGGATTATTCTCTGATGTTTTTATAATATTGATGAGTGAGCTCCCTATAATTACTGCGTCTGCGCCAGCACCAACCATCATCGAGACCTGATCCGGATTTTGTACTCCAAAGCCTACAGCAACCGGAAGGAATGGATTTGAAATTTTTCGTAGTTTAACTATCCTTTTTATAGAACGATCATAAAGCGTACTTCTGACACCCGTGACACCATAAACTGAAACAGCGTACAGGAAGCCGGTAGAAGCGTTCATAATTCTACGTGCACGGTTATCTTTTGTATTTGGAGAAACGATGAAAACTGATGCTAACCCGAGCTCCCGAGAGATCTTGATGTATTCCTTTGACTCCTCTATCGACATGTCAGGTAAAATGAAACCATCAATACCTGAAGCTCTGGCTTTAGACATAAAGTCCTCAAATCCTGTACGATATAAAATATTGCTGTAAGTCATAAAGATGAGTGGTAAGTCAGGAAATATCTTCCTGGTGGCCCCAGCCAATGCAAAACATTGTTGAGGCCTAACTCCGTGAGTTAAGGCGTGATGCGAGGCTTCTTGGATCATGGGGCCGTCAGCTATAGGATCGGAAAAAGGGATTCCTATTTCGATCATGTCTGCTCCCGCATTAACCAATGTATCAATAACAGCTTCACTCATTTTTAGATCGGGGAAGCCTGCTACCATATAACAGATCAAAGCTGCCTGCTTTCTTTCCCTTAAGTTACTAAACTTCCGGCCAATTCGATCGTCCATCTTTTTGATTGCAATCATTTTGATTTGATTCCATATCGTGAAAAATCTTTACGTTCCAAAAGAATATTGATATCTTTGTCGCCTCGGCCGGACAGGGTAACGACAATATTCTTATTTCGCCCTATTTTTTTAGCAAGCTTCATGGCATAGGCCAAAGCATGAGATGATTCAAGAGCTGGAATGATCCCTTCATATTTGCACAGGACCATGAAGGCGTTGATTGCATCACGATCCGTGCAACTAACATACATGGCTTTCCGAGTATCCTTTAGATATGCATGTTCAGGTCCGACTCCCGGATAGTCGAGACCCGCGGAAATACTATGTGTATTGATTATCTGACCAAACTTATCCTGTAGAAGGTAACTCCTCATACCGTGTAAAACCCCAACTGTTCCAGCATTTAGACTTGCGGAGTGATTTAACGTGCTTATTCCTTTTCCCCCGGCTTCGACTCCATAGAGTGAAACCTCTCGTCTATTAAGGAAAGGGTAGAAGCTTCCGATAGCGTTGCTGCCCCCTCCAACACAAGCAACTACCGCGTCGGGAAGTCGTCCGAATTTTTCTTTTGCCTGATTCCTAATCTCACTTCCTATCACACTCTGAAAATCTCGCACAATTGTCGGATATGGATGTGGCCCAACTGCAGACCCTATCAAATAATATGTATCCTCCACATTCGCTATCCAATCCCTCAATGCTTCATTGATCGCATCTTTCAAAGTTTGACTTCCAGAACTAACTTCATGAACTGTGGCGCCAAGGAGCTCCATTCTAAGTACATTCTGACTTTGCCTCTGAGTGTCCTTGAGACCCATGTAAACTTCTGCTTTCAGATTGAGTGCTGCACAGGCAATTGACGTAGCTACTCCATGTTGTCCCGCACCTGTTTCTGCAATGATCCTTTGTTTTCCCATCTGTTTAGCCAATAGTCCCTGACCCAAGGTATTGTTAATTTTATGAGCACCTCCGTGTAGCAAGTCTTCTCTCTTTAGGTAGATTCTGGCACCACCTATGTAGTGAGTTAGATTTTTCGCATAGTAAAGAGGTGTTGGCCTACCTGCATACTCAGTTAGATAATAGTGTAGTTGACTTTTAAACTGAGGATCTTTCTTAGATTTAGCATACGCCCTTTCTAGTTCCTCAATTGGTGGAACCAGGGTTTCAGGTATATACCGACCTCCGTATCTTCCGAATCTTCCCTCATTATGATAATCTTTAGGCATCTTATGATGATGCTCTAGAATTGAATTATCATGCTATTAAGACGTTATCTTCAAGTAGACCTCAGGACTAGGAATGTTTTCCACTAGATTGATATATTGACGCTAGGGGACTCGATTTGCTGCTTCAATAACCCAAATTCATACGCACAAGTTAGATTCGACAGTTCTAATCAACAAACAGGACGTTAAGCTATAAGCCATATTACCAAGAGAAGTATCTTTCAGTTGCTATAAAAGGTTAGTGAATAAGCAGAAGTTTCGGTTGGTCAAATAATATAATTAGCGTGCAGCAAATTTGTTTTCTCTTGCCATAGTTAAAGTCAATGCCTGCTATAAAATGATATAGTTTGACCCTCTGAACTAGAATCAGTCTAAACCTGGCTTTTGGGATCGCTTATATACCTCAATGTGATACACTTTATTAGCGCTACAATTTGAGTAGTACAGCTAGTGGATTTATCAAGGCTATTGAATCAGGATCAAAACATC
>WHTU01000089.1 GCA_009377575.1 Nitrososphaeraceae archaeon
ATCAATAACTACCAAGAATTCAGCAGGCAATATAATAGACGGACCTACTCCAACTGCCGCGTATACCATAAAGCAGAGAGGTACTAACGGTGGAGACCCTGGCCAGAATGATAAATTTGGCATAAAAAAGATCTATGCCAGCAAACCTGGGGGCGAGCAATGGTTTATGGATATGCAAGATCCGATAAATGATCCCAGAACAAATCCTCCACCGATGACGCAAAATGCTGACGGTTCATGGAGAGTTACGAGTAGCCAAGTCCGATATAATGTTTTTACCTCTTCAGGATATCATTCAGATCAGGTCGTCAAAGATCATTCCATTCTAGCAACGAGAGGGTACATGCAATCACCCAATGATTGGAAAAATGTAGAGATGACTGGTCAGGTAAAGTTCAACTCAGGTGGAGACGATGACTGGACGTGGTACGCAAGAGGGGGGAGACATACTGGTGACGGTTGGCCTGATGGCTGTGAGGGCAGTTCGCTTAAGGGATCGCTTGAATATACCAGTGGTCGAGTAAGGTGGGCTAAAGAACAATGGCATGTTAGTTTCGTGTTTGCACCATGGCAAGACTCACCTGCCTCAGCTGATGGCAAATTCGTAGGCTTTAAGGCGGTCATGTACAACTTTCAATTAAACGGAGAAACAGCGGTCAAGCTAGAGACTTGGGTAGATCCAAATAACAACAACCAGTGGCAGAAAGTCTACGATTTCATAGACCAGGGAGGATGGGGAAGCGAAGGAGAGGAATGTAATGGATCTCCTGACCAGATCATTACATGGGGAGGACCGATAGCAACCTTCAGATGGGACGACGGCACCAGCATAGACATAAAGAACTTTAGTGTGCGGGAGATCGTTCCGCCAAGCCAGTGAAGGGTTGGGTTTGTTTAAGGATAATTTTAGAGTTTGAATTGGAAATACGAGGCTGATCATACATACAGCAACAAAGTCCTGAGCGTGAAAGAGAGTGTTAGAGACCAATTTATCTAGATAACAAATTCATCTTTCTAATGGCCTACTTATTCTTTGATCTCCTAGATCAATAGCACCTTTGAAACCTATGTAAAGTCTTATCGAAGATAGCAGTGCTAACATCGTTGAGCCCAACCCAGATGATATCCGCTCAGATTTCACCTGCAGATTCAATTAAAGCTATCGACACGACGGAACCATCCGACACAGGAATCTCCAAAGAGGATAATCAGTCGTCGTCTGGTACTCCTGTCGGAACACCAGACGCGTCTGCTACTCTTGCCAATTCTTCAAGTATTATTCAATCAGCAGTTCTTCCACCGCAGCTTCCCATCACTCCAGTATCATCTACTAGCAATATAGATGACGATGACGATGATAGCGATGATGGTAATGATGATGACAGAACTAGTTCCAGCGTTGACGACGATGATAATAATGATGATTCCGATAGAAGGTCTATAATTATACAAGGCGGCGGAGTTTCTGTATCCGTAGGGTAAATACAGGGCGTTGAACACAGCTGTTAAACTCATTGCGTATGTTGCGGCGGCAAAGAGGATTAGGCTAGCCATAGGAGATAACTCATAACATTCTTTTAAGAGTTTTAGAACCGCATTTCCTTAACTGTGAAATGCACCCGTTTACTCTGGTCTTCATATTTGTATAAATTCCCTGCTTCTTTTCAGATTTCATCAAGATCATCATCGATACAAATGTATATGCTACAACCTTAAGACTAAGGTTAATAGTAGGAAACACAAAGTATATCCAATGTTTGGATTTACAATATACCTCATGCATTTTGCAGACTATCTTAGGCGAAAGAAATCTAAAAAGCAGAAAGACAACAAGACAGAGCATGCTTAGGTGTTCTATAAAAGAACAAATGAGGCTTTGGAGGTAAGGGTCTGACAGAAGGATGAAATGTTGGCGGTTATAGCTTGATTAGTTATAGTCAATTGGCCCGCTCCAGAGGCGCTTACAAATGCCCCACCACTTACTGGTACTTCTCCAGTTAAGCAAAATGCAAAGCCATTGCTGAAGAATCCTGGAAGAACTGAAACACTATCTCCAAATCTTGTTATTACCGGAGGTTGAATTGCACCATCAGCTATCTTCTCTGATGTTACATGCTCCTCCTGCATCCTTTGTAGTAACCGTAATTTTGTAGCCAGTACTAGGTACAGTGGGATTGACCAGATTAAAGAACTCTAATCTTATCTTTGTACCTTCAGGTGTGCTTACAGGGCTAAGTACTGTATATCTTATTACTGTAGCACTTGTCTTTGCTGCAGTACCGGCTCCAAATCCTTCTATTTCCACCGGCAGAGGGGCAGCACCTATAACAGTACCATCCGGAAACATTATGTCTATGAATTTGATTGTACCTGCAGTTGATGTTGTAAAGACAACATGGTGGTTAAAATAAAAATCTGTACTCTCTTGGAAGAACTCAGTTAGAAAATTCCAACTCTTCCAAATCATTCTTTGCCTTGTTAAGTATCTCAACATTCTTTTCATTACTGGCTGTTGTGTTAGTACATCTTGTATCCGTCATTGTCTTCTTCATCACGTTAATGGTGTATATCATGCCCTGAGCTATCTCTTGTACAGGAAAAGTCCTGTTCAATATTCCATGAAATACCTCTCCAAATTTCACGATATCTTTCTCGGATAAGCCTAGTTGAAAGAGTCTCCATATGGTGGGGCCTACAAACGGTTGAATTCTAACCTTCTCCCGCGTATCGTCAAGTTCCTCCTTATGCATCTTAATCCTTATCTCAAGTCTTTCTTTCTCATCTTCAAACCCCAATTTGGCATCGTACTGAGTTTCAATGTCTTTGAAAAATTTGTCAACCGCCAACCAATAGCTTATTCCATTTGCTTCTGTAATACTGAGGATTGTGTGAAGCAGCCTGCTCAGATTAGATGCCCCAAATCCTGCTCGCTCGAGTTCGTCGTAAACAGATATGTTGAATGAATGGCGACTGATCGCTTTTCGAATTAAAGAATCCTCTTCTCGAATTAAATAGTCCTGATCCTTGAGCTTTACAAGGTCGCGTTGCGCCTCGTCTGTCGCGATTTTCAGTGCTCGTCTCTTACCATCAAGGTAATAAATGTCCTCAAATTCGGCAAGCACCCTTTCAGGGTCATACTCGTATGCTGATATAGTTTTGACGGTCCGTGCAAATTTGGGAAGGTCCTGATTTATTGATAATTTGTGTTTATCTAATTCTTGTTTTGTTTCAAAAAATAAATTCATTTCCTCGGTTACCCCGCTTCTTTTTTCCAAAATCAAATCGCAACTCTTCAAGAGCTCTGACTTTTTCTTTTCCACGGAGCAGACCTCTTGGTTCAATTCATGAAGCTTGCTTTCCACTTCTCTCTTTTCGGCTAATTTTTGGTTTATATAATTTTTAATCTCAGGTAGTCGAATGTCGTTTGAAAACTCGGTAAGGTCGTTGATATGAGTACAGACTTTAGTCGGAGAGATCGCAAGTTCGTTGCATTTTTTGTATGTTTCAGACATAAAGTGCTCTGCAGCTTCAGCGTCCATGCCTTGTTCCTCAAAAATTTTCATAATTCTAAACCCAGTCGCGCATTGAGCCGGCGAAAGACCGCTGCTTTTTAACGATTTGACCAACTCCCTGAGAGCGTCTGCTTCATATTTACCGAGGGCATTCGTCCACTCCTTGATTATGTTACTTACTGCTCCTGCACTTATGTTATTGTCGCGAGCTATGGCGTCCCGGCTTAGGGCATGAAGCCATTGTTCTCTAACTCTTGATTTTATCATTTCTGGAATTGCTGTTGGCATCTTCTATTCCATCAAACAATAGTGAGAACAAGAAATATTTAACAGCCTCGGAAATGAGATATCACCAACCGAGCAAAATATCCGTCAAATAGCTCGTCAAATCCGTCAAATAGCTCGTCAAATGGGCCGTCAAATACGTCAAATAGCATTTTTGAACTCAAATGACTCCATGATGCTCATGCCTCACATTAGCCATAAACAACTATATCAATTCTTCTCACAAAAGGCACGAGCGTACTCGATAGGATGGCGAGGCGTACCCTACAGACTAAATAGTTTATGATATGTAGCCGAATGCGAGTATCTTCATCCTATTTAGTAGATCCAAATGCCACTATCGGGCCGAAATTTGGTAAGAGGCGCCCGTAGATATGCATAATAGAGAGATGCTAGTTAGGCAAAAGATGGTTAAATGAACAGAGCCATGGTTACTCTACGAAAGTTTATTATGGATCTTTCCGTGGCTGAAAATGGTCTGGCGGCACTCAATATAAGTTTGTTGAGGCGATCCATAACGACTGTCTCCAAAGTGTACGTAGGAACCGGTTTCAACGGCTTGGCGGCGATCCTCGGTTTTGTAATTTTAGGGAGGTCACAAGTATTCTGCGGTTGGGAATGAAATCAGATTGGGCATCATCATCATCTATCTTCGATATTTCAATTGCATTAGTGGCTATCTTTTATGATATAACTAAATTATCTGCTATCCTGTCTACCATTTACTTCATGCTATAAGTCATAGTTGGAGTAGGTCCGTCTATTATATTGCCTGCTGAATTCTTGGTAGTTATTGATACTGTCAAGGAGTTACTAGGTTCTGGTGGATTGTTGATATTAGCTAACTGTATCCTAATTTTTGTAAAGGCCGGTATGTTCACTGCATTATCTACAGTATATGTTATTGTCTGTCCTGTGGCAGTAGTGCCACTGTGTGATATCTTACCAGGACCAATACCGATAGCTTCAACCAGAAGAGCAGCACCTACATATGTGCCGGGAGGAAAGTCCATCTCTACTGTTTTGATTACACCTGAAGTGCTTGTCCTGAACATTATGTCGTAATATGATCTGGCACTCACAATGTTGTTTGTTTGAGTTGCTCTTGTAAGAGACAAGGTTGCTTGAGCTGTGAAATCCTCTTCTTTTACATCTTGACCTAACTTTGAAGGTACGTACTAAATTGTACTACTAGTGGGGAGAGGTACAGCCAGAGTGATATGTACTGTTGAGTTAATGGAGATGACAATAGATAAAGTTAGAACTAGTACAACAAAAATGAAAGTAATAGTAAATCTCATTGCTCCTTGGAGTCTTATGTTCTTCATTAATCTGGACACAGTACATGGCCCGTGTGTTAACAAACCTACGGTCATTTCGTAATATAGGATTGTTTAATGTAGACTTATTGAGAATTTGGTAGGATATGTTACACACATTTATGTTACTATTGTTACTTAAGAATCTGAAAATAAAATGAATCGTATGCTTCCATACAGTTTCTTTTCGATAGAAAGAATCAGTCATAAGCATCGAACCTGTTATACTTTCGAGTTAGAAATCTTTAAACTCATATATTCATGTAGTGGTTACTGTTGATATCGGAAGTGATAGATCAGGGTGCTGCTTGCTATACCGTTGCATGTGAGTAACCAGCTGAACTAATTCGTGAATATAATGTGCTGGGTGTTGACAGAAAATAGTGGGTCAGAGGGGTCAGAGCATTCTAATCCGTCTGCTACTACTCTTGACCTTATATCACCTTCCTAAGTTTGTGTTTAATATTATCCGAAAGGTATTATCTACTAATACTTCTTCTTTATTCAATGTATAATGTCTTCAACCATAACTCAAATTTCTAATTTGAGTCTAAAAGCGGACTACGTTGAAGCATGTTACTGCGATTAAGGTTGTCCATGCAATTTTAATGGGATTTCCTACTTATGGATCACGCCAAACTCTGATATTATTCATGTTAGGTACCTAAAGTGACTCTTTCCGCAAACTTTCAAAAAGAGAATGTCTGGTAGTGTAGGCTATAGCTGATTGATACAGCGGTGTGCAAAAATGATGAAGCTACCGACTCAGTAAATTCTTTCGGCTTCTAAGTATTCATAGTCCATTGCTCACTGCCTCATTTTGTGGAATCCAGTAAATTAGTTCTTGCTATTTTCTACTCTTGACCTATGGCGAGATTCACCGGCACCGAATTTATTAGCCTTATCGAAGATAGAAAACGATGGTTGATATTAGGAGTAGCTTATACTAGTGGCATGGATTTCCTGGATAGGAAGGGAGCTTTTTGGGTAAGATCTATTGTACTTGCAATCCCGATTGTTTTTGGCTAGGTTTTCTGCCAAATAAGAGGATTTTTCGAATTCAATTATTTTTTCTCGAAGAACTCCGATGGAAGAAATGGTATGCATAATGTGGTCCACAAATGCCGGTCATGCCGTGCTAAAAATAATTAATTATGATCTTCATATCATATGTAGCCTAGCGACCTTAATTTCTGTTCTATATCCTCCTCCTCTTCCCTTGTGTATCCAATCGGAGTGTCTAACCTTGGTGAATTCAGAACATTTTCCTTCATCATTATAGGCTTTTCCTTCTTATCTGCCAAGGACTTTCCATCTAAATCCGAAGGTATCGGTACTTCCATAATATGTAGAATAGTGGGTACAAGGTCAACGAGTTGTGCGTCATGTACAGCTCTTGATGAGTCATAGCCAACCTCTCTTAGCACGAAGATCCCATTCATACTATGTATGCCATATAGTGTTTGCGGCTCAATAAAAGGACGACGAAAATCATTAGTAAAACCTCCTATGCCAAAATAGCCCTTTGCAAAATGCAATTGGATATCTGGCTGCTGTTCAATATATTCTCCATTAAAGAGTTGTTCTCTCTGAAAGATGCGCTCGACAATAGTGGAATTTTTAAATTTCAACTCCTTCAGCTCATTTATGAGGTCCTCTCTAAGCTGAGGGTATTCTAATTCATCAATAATCCCATTAGGAAAATGACCTTTGATATTCATAAAAATTGCGCCATTTCCACCCGGTGGAGCGTATGCAACTGTATTAGACCAATCCACATCTGAAGTGCTAAGCAAAAATGCTTTGTACCCTGCTCTACCCAATTTAACAAGAGGGCCAACCCTGGTAGCATTATTTTTGTGTTTGTCATTCCCTTTAATTTTCATGTTATTATCATATTCTTTATGTTCCACGTACGTCGGTTTATACAATTTTCTTATTACCTTAAACATAAACTGATGGCTAAAGCCGATCCTAGCTAAAGATACTCTTGCACTTGATTTAACAGATCGTTTAAAGCGCAATCTACGCGTCTTGTAAAGAAAATAATTAATATTAACATTCCAAAAAAGCGGAGCGGCTCCATGATCAGAGATAACAAGTACATTCGCATCTTTAGCTATTCTCAGTAACTCGCCGAGAGCCTCATCCAAACGAGCATGAACATCACGTATGACATTCCCGAATTTTATTGCTCTTACTTTCTCATATTTTGGATGAGTCTTATCTATCGTAGACAAAAATTTGTGTTGTACCCAATCGGTCTCATTAAATACGCCCATGAAGAAATCCCATTCTTTATTCTCTGCTACGTAGATCATTCCTTCAATATGTTTCTCGAGAATATCGAACAGAGATTTTACGTACACCTCATCGCTTGTAGTGTTAAACTCACCTGCAAGATGAGTAGGGCGACTTGGACTATATCCAGGCACTTTGGATGTAATTTCATCCTTTAAATCTTTGGGAAAGCAATAATCATCGGAACCGTAAGGAGTGAGGAAACCCGAAATCATACAGCCATTCACTTTTCTGACTGGAAAGGTCAAGGGTACACCGACGACAGCGACCTTTTTCCCTGATTCGCTTAGCAATTCCCAGATATCTTTTCCTTGTCTATTTGCTGAGCTGACCGGCTCGACATCATAACTATTAGGTCTAAACTTCATGAACCCATTCAAACCATGCTTACCAGCATTCTTTCCAGTCACTATATTAGACCATGCCATCGGCGTGACAGGAGGATATACCGACGTAAGGTTCCCATGTTTAGAAACTCTCATCAAATTCTTTAGGTTTGGCAAATATCCGTCTTCCATCCATGGCTTGATTAAAGTAAAATCTGAAGAGTCCCAGCCTACAACCATCACTCTCATTGGTATACATCAATTGACGCCGATTCATATATAAAACCTATTCCATTTTGCGAAGAAGGATTCGTTAATATGTGACCTGTTGGAAAACATGATGACACTTGTCTCGTAGAATTTTGTTTATCGGGCTGGATGCGGTTCCGGACAAATTATTATTCAATGATTTGATAGATGACCTACCTAATATTAGTGATCTACTTCGAAAAGGAGTATATGGAACCTTACGCAGTTGTGATCCTCCGATAACGGTTCCCGCATGGACAGTGATGATGAGCAGTAAAGACCCTGGAACCCTTGGAATATATGGTTTTAGGCATCGACGAGGCAATGGATATACTGATCCGTGGATTGTAAATTCTGGTACCGTCAAAGAAATGAGAGTCTGGGAAATTTTGGGAAATTATGGTAAAAGATCAACGATCGTCGGTTTGCCTCCTGCATATCCCCCGTTCCGATTGAACGGAAAGTTAGTTTCATGCTTTCTTACTCCTAAGGGGGCTGAACAATATACTTACCCACCGGAACTAAAGAGAGACATTGAATCCCTCGTGCAGGATTATAAATTTGACGTTATATTCCGAACCGAGGATCGAAAAACTATCCTGGACGATATCTACGACATGACGAAAAAAAGATTTATGGTCGTACAGGAGCTATCGAAATACGATGATTGGGACTTCTTTATGTTTATGGAGATTGGTACAGATCGTCTTCATCATGCTTTCTGGAAATATTATGATGAAACTCATCCCAAATATGTCGAGAACAATGAATACGAAAGTGTAATTCCAGATTATTATAGATTCTTGGACCAAAAGATAGGTGAGCTGCTACTTTCTGTTGCAAATGATAATACTATTATCATCATTGCATCAGACCATGGAACTAAAGCCATGAACGGTGCACTTTGTATTAATGAATGGTTGATAAAGGAGGGATTTCTCGTGCTAAAGAACTACCCTGAGAAAGTTATCGATATCGAAAGTGCAGACGTAGATTGGGAAAGAACCACTGCATGGGGATGGGGGGGTTACTACGCAAGAATTTTTCTAAATGTCCAAGGCCGCGAGCCTCTTGGCAAGATTAAGAAGGATGATTATGAATCAATCCGTGAAACGCTAGCTGAAAAGATAAGAAATATCACGGATCCTGCGGGGAAAGAGATGGATACTCGGGTCCTTAGACCAGAAGAAGCATATAAAAATGTTGTAGGGGATAAACCGGATCTTATGGTGTATTTCGATAATTTATTTTGGCGATCAGCCGGAACAATAGGTCACAATACCATGTATCTCTCAGAGAATGATACTGGCCCAGATGATTCGGTTCATTCTCACAATGGGATATTTATCATGTACGATCCTCAACTTGAATTACGTGGAAGAGTAGATCTTAGCATTTACGACGTGGCGCCTACGATACTAGATCTCTTAGGGATTGCGATCAGACCTGATATGCAGGGACGATCAATAGTTAGTAATATCCTCTAGTTACCTGATCACTTGATCAGCTACAGATTTGAAAATAATTTCATACATTACACTCGTAGGCCTATATGATTCATATCATTTCAGTGTCTCCTATACCTATGAATATAGGAAAAGAACCAGTGTTTTTATGATAAAAGATAATACTCCGTACACTATCGAGCTTACCAGCAGCGAGAATTACTCAGTACTGGCTAAAAATCTGGCTAAATTGCAAATCAATTCGGCAAAAATTCCGAATGTGTACTAGTAAGAATATTGTTCCAACAGAAGTTATGGATACCTTCTCCCATCACTCGCTTTTAGGCTAGAGCGGAAAGAAGGTGTTTCTGCTATCTAGCGAGAAGAATTCTTTGGAATCAATTGCTGAGGAGTGGTAACAATGTTTAATGTTCATAATAGAACTCACACATTTATTCGTACCCTCGCTAACAGTCGGTCAGGTATGATCACGGTAGGGATAGCCCCAAGGAAGTGGTCTACCTGACGAAGACTCCAGCCAGATGTTGTTTAGTTCTTGTCATCATAGGGTATTAATGGCCAATTTTTGATCTTTATAACACGATCAGCTCTGTTGCATAAACCATTTTCTCCCTTCGTACATTATCTATATCTCCCTACATCATGGTAGCAAACATGTTATACA
>WHTU01000008.1 GCA_009377575.1 Nitrososphaeraceae archaeon
CATAGTCTGTAGCAACGTTAATTTGCATCAGTACTGTACTCCCTTAACTTCCCTTTCATTCGTAGCTGATGCCTGGTGTCCTGATGACTATCATAGGAGTCCTGATGGAGATTGTGAAAGGGTTCCTTCAGTAGATGCTAGTGTCGATGAACGTTCTGAAGCAGACAATGGCAATGATGAGATTGGACAAATGAAGAATATAATGACAAAGTTGAAGCTAATAGTCCTTCTCGTAGTGGTGGAATTCAGATCATTCAAGCCAGTAAATGCAAAGGTTAGGCTGATTGTTTCAGAGGTACGGTTACCGAGATAGTTGACGGTGATACAATTGACGTCAACAATGTGCGTATCTGTCTTTCACTGGTAAACACGCCAGAAAGAGGGGAAGCTGGATATAATGATGCTATCGAAACTACAGAATCTGTATGTCAGGTGGGAAGCCCTGCATTAGTGGATGAAGACGATGGTCAAAAAGAGGGAAGTTACGATAGATTAATAGGAGTAATTTATTCTAATGGTAGCCCGACGTCTTTAAACCAAATACTGGAATAAGCTATTTCCCAATCGATATTACCATTAGATCTGCTAGGAGCATTTAATCCTCCCGAGGTCATTTCTTACCACTCTTCTCCTTTAATTCATGCACGAATTTCTCTCTGATGTTTGTGGATAGGCATTCCAATCTGGATACTTATTTACAATATATTGTACTTTGGAATCTAATATAGTAATAGAGGAAGCAAGAGTGAAATAGGACAGTAATCACATATCATGTCCTTCTCTACCAGTTTACGTTGTACTGCAGGAATAACGTCACGCTGCCAATCTATTTTTTCTATATATAGACAATTGGCTTGATCACTATTATTATATGTCATATGTATTCTCCCAGCTTATTGATGTAAATTAAGGTAGGAATCGTAAGAATCGTAAGAATCCTCAGATTGAGCGTGATTGTTGTAGCCCATAACAGACGATATTTTATTTTCTTCTGATAATATATGGTCCGCAGATCTATTATCGTCAGATATTCTTGGCTTGTTTTGAGCATAATTTTGAATCTCTGATGAATCAGATGATTCTGACGATTGTTTACTGATTCTTAATCCACCTAGCCCAGTTTTTGTATTAATTGTGAACTTTTCGATTGTGATCCCAATCTCTCGCAGGTTTGTTCTTACCTCGTTGATCCTTCGAGTTAAAATATTTGGACGTTTTGGCCACAGTTTAGTCTTTGTATTTATCCTCAGCTGCGTTGCGGCAATCGTTTCAAGCTCTGCCAGTAGTTCGGTTGCAGTTCCTTCCCATTCTCCGGTTCTTAATTCAATAAGTTTGATAATGGAAGTTGCAACAGGGCTGGCTTCCAATGCTTCCTCGGTTTGCAATCTCATATTTGAGCAGTAGACATTGAGAAACTCATTTTCCTTGTAATCCATACATCTAGATATTATCTCAGATACCTCTTCGAAATCAGCCATTCTCGATCTACTTTCTAACCTAATTCCTCCATCGTTCTTAACTCGCAGAACCTTTGTTAGTATATCGAAGATATAACCCAGTAGCTGTGGCTTTATCTTCTCAAACTCGATCCAGATATCTTCGACCTTCCGGTATTTTTCTTTAGGTATACGTTCTAACTGTATTATGATCCCTCTATCCAAAAGATCAGCTTTGGTAGCTCCTAGATTTATCCCGTTAAAACCTATACCTCGTTTAAAGTTATAGATAATATCTTCATCCGAGGTGTAAAGCTCCCTCTTGGAAAAGCCACTTCCAGTAACAGCTCGGCACAACTGATCTGATATCCATTCCTTTATGTAGGAAACATTGTCAAAATATGCAACATAATTGTGTTCAAGTTGCTGGACTAATTCATTGATATCTCGAGGAAAGGTTAGAGTTCTTATAATACTTGGGTCAACAAGCATCTTGATCAATTCTTGCAAGGTAGATTTTGCGCTTCCCTGTTCGCCATGCAGCATTAGGATGGGTTTAGGGATACCTGGAATGAATAAAGATATTATGTAGCATTTAAGGAGCAGCTTTGTATCTTGATCATGTAAGTTAACTAAATCCAAGAATCTATTGAATATGTCATTCGGATATTCGCGAACTGGATATACTTGCGATTGGAGATTACTATATCTTTTAAACATTATAGGCATTGATTCTGAACTCTCGATAGACCATCCATCGTCTGCAGTAATCCTTATGATTTCCCATTTCTTGTTTGCAAGATCATAATAGAATTCCTGGTTTAGATTGTTATTCTTCATATCAGTATTATCACCGTTACTTATACGTAGGTTCAATATCCTCGTAATTCCGCTGAAGGTGGCTTGTGCCTTGAGGATATTCAGAATACTTCCTATACTTTCTCCGGTTAGAACCGAATCGCCATTTTGTGATTCATAATAAAGCTTGCAAATCCAATTCCTGAATCTGTTACTCTCCATTGGAAGTACCTCGATATGTTGATTTATACCAACAGCTGCGAATGGTCGATTATATTGATCGACAAAGAATTCCGAACACTTTTGCTGAACTAATGCAAGCGCTCTGGATGCTGCAGACCAATTTGAATCTTCAATACCGTCATAATGCATAACGGAAGATTTGTCTTTACCATTTTTCTTTCTCACAAAATCTACTGCACAATCCCACTGTCGATCAAATTCTTTTTTATCTAGGGGTGGCTTACATATCTGTAAATTTCTTTTCCAGGTTAGCTCTCTAATTTGATCTAATGAAAGAATGCCTTTATTTCTAAAGATGAGTGATTCGGCAATTCTTAATACTGCTTCATGTCTATTATTACCTTCAGTTATTTCAAAATCTTGTTTGAAAAGGTCTTGTATCGGTGTTAAAGCTTTGCCATTTCCATTATTGATGTCTAAGTACTGAAGGCCATACTTCTTGCTTATATCATCAAAATGTTGTTCAAGTTCAGAGGTCTGTTTTTCTGTAAGTGTTGCTGGTTCATAAGTTGCCAATATAGTATAGGGGAATCCGTTCTTGTGCATAGATGGAGCACAATAAATGATTCCATGTTCCCCTAGACTCTTGATCTCAAAAGCAGGAATCTGGTTATTTCTCATTTTTCTTGTATCAATACGAGAGATATCACTAGCCTTACCTAACAGTGGTCTTGGACAATATATGTAAAAGTGCATCTTGTCAGGACTGTCACTATGTTGTTCTACTATGGTTCTTGTTGCGAATTTCTCTGGTGAGATTGTTTTCTCACTTCTTGAAAGTATCTCATGTATTGCCTTGAAATTATCTGCATCAACTCCGACAAGATAATATCCTTCTTTATCTTTTCTATGCCATACCTTTCCTAGGATTACAGCAAGTCCATTACAGAACAGTCCTTCAGACTTCCATTGATCATGTAGCTTAATTGGTATCGGATCATTTTGAAAACTTTTCCACGGTATGATAGGTTTCTTGTGTAATGTATCAGCAGGTATGACATTAACGCCAATATGATATCTCCAATAGTCTGCCCCTGCATTGTAAAATTCTATCTTTTCTTCATGAGAAAGAAACACACCCATCTTTTTCTGCCTTGCCGTGTAAATTAGTAGCGTATCTAAATATCTGCTTGGGGTGTCACCACTATCAGAAACAGAAGATATCATTCGAACGTCACCTCGTCATCTCTAGCTTCTGATTGATCGCAAGCTATCCCATACCAACATAGATCGGAGGCACAGGTGCTACTGTAAAGGCCACTATTGATCTGCCGCAATACCATAAGCCTTTTAGTAGCTACATTGATACAGTTAGGACATTCACAGGTTAGGTTTTGTTTATGGTACGCGGCCTTAGGATCGAAAACCTTATTTTTCGTTGTGTCGTTAATTGTATCGCTGTAGATCATCCGCTTGGGTCGTCACCTGAGTCTTGATTTACTTCAAAATGAGGTGCTAGTTCAGTCTTGTACCCGTCTAAACTAGCACCATGTCCTTGTTTTTTATGACAATGACATAAACAATTAAAATTAAACCCTAGCCCTTGCCATCTCCCCGCACAACTATAATGCTTCCCTAACTTACAATTTCTATTTTCAAATTCCAGCGAGGTCAAAGTTAGCTCGTTCAATTAAGATGGAACGACCTCCTCAACTTCATCTTGAACATTTTTATCCAGCTCCGAAAATATGCGCAAAATGACATCGCTGTAGGTTTCACCAAATTTTCCAGCAATCTTGACTTTCTGGAATGCCTCCTGATTTAGCGTAATAGTATGCCGAGTATGCATATAATAGGATGAATAAACATAAAATTAGAATAATGTTTTTGTCTTATAATGGTCAATGAGGACAAAAACGTTAAAATATTTCCTCAACCTGAACGTGACGAAATAGAATCAATACTTATAAAAATAGTAAGAGAGATGCAACGATCTCTGGACAATTTACCAGATCCTAAAGAATACTCATCTATCATTTTAAAGGAAGCTAGATCTAATATAACTCTGGCAACCGTCTTGTTATTATCGCTATCTTTTGGTCTAGGACCAAAAGATAAGTTAGATCCTAAAGAATTTAGAAAAAGATTTGGACAAGAATCTAGTTTTGAGCCATATCAAATAACAGCTGCTTTTGATAGAGCAAAAAAGGAGGGTGCATATACTGAGGTAGAAAGACACAAAAAAATTAGACACCCTGGACGACCTAAATCTTCTGACAATATGTCAAATAATAGAGGAAGTGGTCGTCCAGCGCGAACCTTTCAAGTATCTAAAGGATTAGTGAAACTAAGGAAAATTATATCCATAGAAGATGCAAATAAACTAATACACGATCGGTTAAATCAAGAAGGAATATTACAAGAATACTATAAATTCCTTATTTTGACATTCTATTACGCGCTGAGAAAGGAGGGTTCCTCAGAAGGGATATTATTTAAGGGAATAAAAACAGCATTCCCAAATTATATGAAAAATGTCATGGGATATAATGAAAAGATAGACATTAATCCCTCAAGTTGGAAGTCCTTAGTAAATGATGTATTCTTGAGATATGATGAAAAACATTTCGAATCTCTTGTTGCGCCAAGATTAGCAAACTTCCTCACTGAAAATCAATTAGACTATCATTCTTTTTTTCTTAAAATATTGCCAAAGCTACAGTGAAGGTAAAACCAAGTTTTTTTCAATTAAAAACCGCTCACTGCAGCTATGTACTATTTAAAGATTTTGGTTTTAGCTGCCCTGAATCGATAAGTGATTGAATTAGTTGTTCAAATTGTTCCTGCTTACGCACCATATTTTGAATCATTTTATCCTTCTCTTCAAGCTGTGATATGATATCTGCACCTTTTCTTTCTAGCTCCCCATAATCAAGAAAGGTTAGATATGGTTCTATTTTTTTAAAAATCTCTATTTTTTCTTTTTCACTCTTTCTATAATAGGTGGATCCTGAATGACCGATAAAGAAATTGGCATAATCCGAATAACCAAGATCAGAAATGGTGGAATAAACATATCTGCGAAAAGAATGGAGGGTGATCCTCCTATGTTGAGCTCCAACCGATTCCTCTCTTTGTCCTCTCCCCATGCGATCTAATGTGTTACCAAAGATGGAAGCTAGTTCAACATACATAGATCGAATAGAAACAGAAAGATAGCCTTGAGATGAAGCGTTCATTGAGAAAACTAAATCGTTATCTATTTTTGGTGGCGTTCTGTATTCAGAAGTCGACTTGCCAGCTTTCTTATCATAAAACGACACTCTTCTTTTACGAAATTTATATTCCAACCAGTTCCTAAGTTGCTTGGCTATTTCTTGCGTAAGTAGAACAGTACGATCTGATCTAGTTTTTGTGTATTCTCCTCTCACGTATAACTTAGGCGGAATCGAATCTAAATCCAAATCACAGATTCGCACTGAGATTACTTCTGAAGCTCTCATTCCTGTTGCAGCTAGCAACATTACATATGTTTTGAGCCGAACATTTGAACAAGTATTAAGAATATCTGTTACATCACTTTTACTTAGTGCTTTCTTTTCTTTTTGAACAGCTCTTGGGAGCTTAACCTTAAACTTGAACTTTCTTACACTAACTTCAATATCGCAATATTCAAAAAAGTTCTTTGCAGTTACTACACGCTGTTTGATAGTGATTGGAGCGATAGTTCCTGTTAGATAAGCAGCATATGATGATAGTACGTCGTAAGGATTCAAATTCGTTTCCTTATTCTGGTTATCATAGTTGAGAATCTTGTGAATAAGATTATCTATATTACATTGATAGGTCTTGTACACAAATTTAGCAAAATCATGCAATCTATTCTTGTATTCTTGTGCGGTTGAATTACTCATTGATTTTACATTATTAATATATTTGATCGCTAGTTGACTACTCATCATACTTCTTTTTCGATCAGCAATGTCATTTGTACGCTTAACTAGTTGCAACACAGGTAGATAGAAACCTTAAACTTATAACTATTGCGTATTTATAAAGGTCTATGCTTGATAAACTAAGCAATTGTTATAATATTTATAGATAAGTTAATTTACCCAGAATCTAATCATAGGTAGAACTTTGAGATTTATAAGGCCCTAATACTTGTTCTACTCCATCTCGGCAATCTTAAAATGGTATTCACCTTGCGAGCAGTGGTTTTCGAGAGTTACTATATTCGAAATTGGTATCAAATCAGGTTAACCCAGGTATCAAATCAGGTAAACCCAGGTATCATTAAAGATGTAGAATGGATGTCATGCTTAAAACTGCGATATGGGGCTTTGAATAAGATAGGATAATCATATCAGGTTCCTCATATCTCTGCTTATTTCTGCTTTTGGCATCATATATGAGACTAATTTGTCTGTTAAATGCACTGGCAAGGGGAAGGCTATTATCCGCTTCAGAATACTCTTCCTGCCTTGAATCTCAAAGAAATTCAGACGGCCGTCAGTCCTGCTAGTAATTGAGCCGTCAAATGTCCCGACTGATAACATGATGAGAAGATCTGATAGGAAGTTCTGGACGGGAGGACACTAAGTCGTGATGATCATTTGCTGCATTGAGAATCCTCACTCCTGCACAAATGAGTTACCAAATACTGAAATATTATTGCCTGGAAAATAGGATATGGTAAAAATTATTGAAATGGACGATAAGGTATCACTCAATGAACCGTTTAAAGATGACGTTGGGGCAGTGATTCTAATGAACAAGTTCAATGTGAGCTCTGACGAGGTCAAAGAATTTCTAGAGGTATTTGCCGAGACGACTAAATTCTTTAAGCAACAACCCGGATTTATCTCAGCTCAAGTTGCACTTAGGAATTGCTGGGAGTTCCACATTCATTAATTATGTAGTATAGGAGTCTGTAGCACACTTCAAACAGGCATTTAGCAGGCCTGAGTTTCGATCAAACATGGCCAAGCTACTTCCCAACACTGTTATGTCTTCTCACCTGTTCAAAAAAGTTGCAGTCCCTGGGATTTGTGTGGATTAGTTATTGTGACCGTTCTGATCCACTCCGATCCAACTTTGAAGGTATAAGTCTACAGCTCTCCCATAGTCGTGCTGATAATGACAAGGAGGCAAATCAACTGAAGTAGAACAAACTTGACCGTTCTATCTAGTCTTATTATCTGCAACCACGTCCGATGTCTGAAAATTAGGTCCAGGTAGCAATTTGAACCGGAACCTCTCAGATTATTTCTTCCTAACTCTATAGTTACTTTGAATCTAATTCGCATATTCGAATTTTTTACAGTTAAAAATGGTTAGCACCTGAAATATAGGAGGAGGATGCTAGATGACGTCTACACTGTGTAGGGTGGAACCAATCTGGCCACATATGGAAACGTAGCTGACATAGAACTAAGAAACTAATAGTATGCTTTATTATCGCGTAGTACATATCTCTCTAAGACTCATATTCATAGCTATCCATGTTATTAGAGTATGAGGAATCAAACTGTTTGTCTCCAGATTCCCTTAAGCATATCATTTTTCGGGCGATATATTCAAAGACAATATATGCGCCAGAGGGATTGACCCATACACATGTCTTGCTCATTCAGCTGTAATATGACTTCGAAAATTCTTGGTATTGAGTTTGCGGTTGTTTCCATGTTCTAGGAGTCGACAGCTACACTTCTCGATCCGGGGGGGGGGGAATAACTGTTTCTTATTTAGGTATTAACTGATTGCGAAACGTGCAAGCACATCGTATAAAGGATATAGGTCAAAACAATCTACGAGGGGTGTGTTGAATATGCTCTCGAGAATACACTCACTGAGAATGCAGTAAATCACCAAACTCAAAAGATCAAGCTCCAAGTAAGAGGACTATTTTTAGGTCACAGTTTGTGAATTAATATAAAAAATAATCTGAGCTCTTAATGACTTATAACAGGGAATGTCCCCTAATTTATGGACTGAGATGCTGATCATGAGAAAGTATTATGGCATCCATATTTCTTTGATAATCGTTCTGCTGATATTTGTTTTTTGCATCCAAGAGATGTCATTTGCTTCTGTGCAAGAAAACATTACGTCAAATTCTCCGCAAACGCTGTTTGATGAACTAAAGCATTCGACTGTGAGCGTAATGAACACAATACCTACAAATCTGTTTAATCCCCAGATACAAAACCTGACTGAATTAGGTACAGGTTTCATTTTTGGTGACACGGTACACGTTATCACTGCTTATCACTTGTTGTCAGGAGCCAGAAACGTTGATGTAATATCGAGCGAAGGAGATAGGTACCCAGCGACGTTGCTGGGAGCAGACCCATTTAGCGACGTCGCGATTTTGGAAGTGAATTCAACTACTCCAATTCAAAAAAGGATAACTACAACTTCTCCGATGCAAAGCCATTTGACGACTTTAAACGAATCCCTTAAACCAGTAAGAGTGGGTAATTCGAGCGCATTGCGTGTAGGGGATCCCGTTGTAACTATCGGCTACAATTTTGGTTCGACTGGTCCCTCTATGACGGGGGGACTGGTAAGTAAGACCGACTATGTATTAGCATTTCCTGCAGGCGGATTCTCTATACCTAACATAATACAATCTGACGTAACGGTGAATCCTGGCAATTCTGGAGGACCGTTGGTAGACATGTCTGGGAGAGTTGTTGGAATGATTTATGGTAGGCTGAACCCAGTGGGCGTGCCGCTGGGACAATTCCCTGGAATTACGGCGGTTATTCCTTTCAATATAGTCAATCGAATCGCTTCATCAATTGTTGAAGAAGGGTATTATTTACACCCAGGTATCGGCATCGTTGGAGAAACGCTCACTCCAGACCTGATTCAACGAATGATCAACTTTACGAATATACCACCTGGTCTCTATGGAGTATTTATAAGTAAATTACAGAGGGGTGGGACTGCGGATTTAGCAGGCTTGCAGGGGAGTGATACAAACGAATATGGGGAGATACTTGGTGGAGACGTAATAACTGCCATCGATGGAATTTCTGTAGATAAATTTGAAGAACTATTAGCATATATCCAAGAACACAAATCAGTAGGGGACAATATTTCCTTCACTGTGCTTCGTAGTGGCCAAATCTTGGAAAGACACGGGGTAGTTCAGACATTTCTTCCTTCTACAGCAAGATAATTCGACATGTCTGTCTTTGTCACTTTGGAATGGTTATGGTCGCAAATGTACTGAACGCGAACGTCCACGCGGATTCGTCAGTTAGCACCGCTGAGCTGCCTGAATATCTAGGTGTATGAGTCATGAAATTGTAGATAAATGGGAATCCCTAACCGAGATGAATTATATTATATGCGACAATGAAACTTTAAGACGTGTTAAATATTCCTCTCTTGATTTCTTTGAATTGAGGAAACGTCTGCTGGGAAAAGAACTCTTCTTCATTGTCGTGATAAAATTTACCGAGATATTATGATTTGAATTGAAGTGTAGTTTTGGAAATCTAGTACCAATAATTGCCTAGTCTGTTCTGACAAGTGTTATGGAACAAATCACGAATATCGGTAGCAATCGTTTATCTCTATCGTCCGAATCTGAAAGTGCTCAGAGAATATGCTTTCTACTTAGTTTAGTGTCCCTGTTTTCTTTACAGTAATGGATATCCAGTTCAAGGTCCAATGTCAATTTGTTACCTACTTTGTACCCACTCATTAAATTTGAAGATTGGACACCATTAAATCAAAAGTAGACACAAGATCAATATTCCTCATATAGGGGAGCATTTTTCTCAAAACAAAAACTTATTGGTCAGTATTAATGACTGTCAGCGTGAATGGATACTATCCAGAGATCTAAGAAAAGCCATCGGAATTTCATCTCGGTGGAAAGCGCTCATGACAGGCTTTTTTCATCGATCAACAAACCAAATACTAATAAAAAGAAAACAGAATATCTATATTTAATTGAGTCTAACGGACGGGTACTGGCCGAAAACTTACATTCTGGTACGGATGTTCCTCCGTTCGATAGATCCGATAGGGATGGTTTTGCAATATTCTCATCTGATACAGGTAATGCGTCATATCAATCTCCAATTTATCTCAAGATAATTGGAAAAGGCCTCGCAGGACAACAGGCAACGTTGCAGCACCTAAGAAAGGGGCAAGCACTTGAGATTGCCACTGGAGCCAAACTTCCCAAAGGTGCTGATTCTGTTATTATGTTTGAAGATACTACCTCAGAGGATAACAGGCTAGTCAAGATTTCCAAACCTGTTAATCGGGGTGATCATATATCTCGCAAAGGTAGTGACGTTAGAAAAAAACAATTAGTATTAAAAAAGGGAACGTGGCTTACTTCACAAGATGTAGCCTTGATTGCTTCCATGGGTCTTGACAAGATCTCCGTGGTCAAAAAGCCTAAGGTGGGTATACTAGCAACTGGTGACGAACTTACAGAGCCTGGGTGCCGACCTTTAAATGATGCAAGTATTTTTGAAAGCAATAGATACATGTTGTGTTGTTTGGTACGGGACGCTGGTGGACAAGCTGTAGATTTGGGGTTGTGTAAAGATGATCCAGACGCAATTTTTGAAATACTAAAGTCAGCACTGAACCTCGATATGATTGTTGTATCCGGTGGGGCGTCAGTAGGTGAAAAGGATTATACACCTTTGCTCATAGACCGGCTGGGAAAACCAGGACTCGTAGTTCATGGAATAGCTATGAAACCGGGATCCCCGACCGGACTTGGAATTGTGAGAAATACACCAATTATAATATGTCCTGGTTTTCCAGTTTCTGCCTTTGCCGCTTTTTCTATGTTCGGGGTACCACTTTTGTTCAGATTATTAGGTACGCAAGGACCTGTTAGATCAATCCTAAAAGCGGAGATGACTGAAAATATAAGTGTTCACAAGGATTTTCTAACACTCGTGCGAGTGTTAGTGTATCGCCAGAATGATGTTTTCCTAGCCAGGCCAGTTAGTGCCAGTGATCCAAGCTTGATTTCAACGCTGACAAACTCAAACGGGATAGTAATCGTAAATGGACGGATCACCCGTAGTAATGAGTTAAAAAAAGGTGATATTGTGGAAGTTACTTTATTTAAGAACATCCAGGAAATCATTTGACTGTTCTATAGTGGGGGAGGATGAATAATAGAAGATCCTAGCAAGTGGTGGTAGGTTGTTTAGGTAAAGTTATGACTTTGTAGATTAAAGTATCTCGCTATGGACCATGTGATATAAGATGTTTTCGTATTCAGTACCATTTATAGGACAGAACAGTTACGAAAGTTGACGTTGCCTTATGATGCGATGTTCTTGGAAGAGATTCGAGACCGCGACCAATTGTATTGTTGCTCGCCCTCGAAGATGAAGAACCTTTGACAAATTGAGAGGTGGCCTACACCCATATTCAATTTGAAAAATGTACGGGAAGATAGACTGATTGGTAAGCTTTTGCACTAATGATTTTGCTTAAAATCATGAGTTGCAATTAGAAGCACGGTTATTGATTACGCCTTGATGTGAAGTGATTAAAACTGGCAATTCAAAAACAGGACAACAAGTTTCAGCACTTTTTTTTCATTTTAATTTCTTCGGTCCTATTCATAATGGGTGTAAAGTACAAGCCAGTGAGTTTTTTAAGTCATGTTCTAGGAATCACAAAAAAAGCTTAGATATCCGAATTCAGGAATCAGGAGAGTCTCTTCATAGATTGGTTCCCAATAAGCTGCTGTTGCGCGAATCTAAAATCGACAATCAAAAAAAATTCTCAAAACCGACAGATACAACCAATTGGATTATAAGTATTACGGTTATTAATTAGATAGATCTAATTTGAGATACATGACTTGGACAGGAGTTGAAATTTAGTTGTGATAGAGGATACTGGACGCAAAATAAATTTAAAATTATATGCTTCGATTAAAGACATCTTGGGTAAGGATGGAATAGACATGGATTGGACAAATAATATGACTGTCGGCGACCTTAGAAAAAAGCTAGACGCATCATATCCGATCCTATCCATCGTCAAGGCCCGGTTCTCGATATCAGTAAATCGAAAGCCTGTAGATGATAGCGAATTAATTAGAAACACCGATGAAATAGCAGTATTACCCCCAATTAGTGGAGGGTGAATCCTAAGCTGGGTTATCTAACATCTGAAGTAATTCATTTAAGTAAGTTAATCGCTGATCCCCAAAATAGTGCTATTGGTGGAACGGTCATTTTCTTAGGAACTGTCAGGGAACTCAATAGTGAAAATCTCAAATTGTCACAATTGTATTATGAAGCATATGAAACAATGGCAGAAGAGATTTTTTGTGATATTGAAGCTGAGACTAGGCGGAAATGGAATATTGAAAGGCTTACAGCTATACATCGAATAGGGAGTGTGAATGTAGGCGAAGTGAGTGTGGTCATCATCGTTTCATCGGCGCATCGAAAAGAAGCTTTCGACAGTTGCAAGTACATCATAGACAATGTAAAGACTAGAGTGCCCATTTGGAAGATGGAAATTAGCGAGGCCGGTAAAAAATGGCTAGGAGGCACACTTATACTTCCGACAGAGAAATGATTCCTTGGAAAACGTGGAAATGACTAAAGGTGGGATGTATGATATAAGTGATAAGCCAGAAACCTATAGGACGGCAGCAGCTCAAGCCATTGTTAAAGTATCCCCATTTACAGTAACACTCGTAAATGAAGGAAAAATCCCCAAAGGGAACATATTTGATGCAGCAAAAGTTTCAGCTAATATGGCAGCTAAACGGACTTGGGATTTAATACCATATTGTCATCCAATATCTATTGACCATATCGCAGTTGACTTTGATGTAATAGCGGAAGGGAGCATCAAAATTACTGTAACTGTAAAAAATGTAGATAAGACAGGAGTTGAGATGGAGGCGCTCACGGGTGCTTGTATAGCAGCACTAACCATCTATGATATGCTCAAACCTGTAGATGATAATTTAGAAATTGAATCTATCAAGCTCCTGGAAAAGACAGGCGGTTTAAATTCTTATCTTCAGACTTACGATGTGAAACTTCGGGCTGCTGTGCTGGTGTTGAGCGATTCGAGGAGTAAAAAGGAGGACAAATCGGGTAAGGTCATCCTTGAAAGACTTGCTAAATACGGTCTGGAACTAAAGGAGTACAAAATATTAGCAGACGAGCAAAAGGTTATCGAGTTTGAGCTCGTTCGACTGTGCGATGAATTGAGAGTCGATATCGTGCTCACAAGCGGAGGAACTGGGGTTGGTCCACGGGATGTGACTCCCGAGGCAACAGCAAATGTTTTAGAAAAGGAGGTCAACGGAATAACTGAGACATTGAGGGCGTACGGTCAGAAGCGGACTCCGTTGTCGATGCTTTCAAGAGGTATAGGAGGTGTGAGAGGAAGCACCGTGATAATCAACCTACCTGGGAGCGTGAGGGCTGTAACAGAATCACTCGATTCTTTATTCCCAGGTATCCTGCACATATTTAGGATGCTAGAGGGCCATAGCCACTGACTCTATTTTTTTTAAGTTAAAGAACGCAGCGTAGTTTTATCAAATTTACAAGTAGATGACGTTTGGTATTTGATAATCCTCCATATGAATTCAGATAAGTTAAGCCATAATGTGGAATCTTCAGTCAGGGGCCTATAGCATCAAACGAATTCAAAACTGAATACTCAAATTCTATGAACCGGTTTGATGCTGCTGGTGTTTCCCATTGCTGCCATTACTTTTTTTCAATATATCCTCTAGTTCAAAACAGCCTCATCTGTCTTCTAATTAGGTTTATCGAAGAGTTTCTGTTATATTTATTGGGCGCAAATAGTTGATTGGATTTTCACCCACCTTAACCACCAAGGTTGAATAGTCAGTTTGAACCGCTATCATGGTGGAGAACTGTGGCATAAAGCAACTGACAGCATTTAATTTCTAATGCACGTTACCTCGAGAGAGGACTAATCTTATAGATATGACTTAATAGATGAATTACGAAGGGAAAATACATGTCAAAACATTAAACTTTCTAAGGGAAATCATTCAGCAAGAGAGACGAGATTCTGCACAATTTACCTTACTACCTTAACTGTTCATGCAATATTACTCTATAATAAATCTGGGACTTGCAACACTTTGTGGTGTATGAATAACCAGACCCTCAATTTCAGCCAGTCTATCCATACAATCTACTTCATTCCTTAAATAAAGATATGATGAATCGGTCTTTATCGCTTGTAACAGTTCAAGCACCTGTTCATTAGTCACGCCATGTTTAATATCATAATTTATTTGCCTACACACTCTTGTTCTCCCACCGTACCGTCGATGCTGTCTTTTTTCCCACGCAGTTGCATTATCAGGAAGTCCCTTAATGTACTTGATAACGGTCTTCTCCATATGCTGAACATGCCATTCTTTCATAGGAAAACTATTTTGGATCAAAATTACCACTCACACCTTTCTAGTACTGATGGAGGTATATAAAATGACCCCGGCATTGCGGCCTTCGGGCCTTGTGAAGCGCACGAATTGATTTCGATGAGATGCCATTCACAATGCTCGGTACTTTCTCGCATCTCCCATGCCAAGTATCATGGTGATATCCAATGACACTAGCTCATTCTAAATATGTCGTTGAAATAATTATGATCCTAAATCTTAAACATGCTTCATCGCGATAACTACCTGCTAGAAAAGACGACAAATAAGAAAGATCTCTTGAGGGCATTATATACTAACTAATAATAGTTACCACATTATAGGACCATATATACCGTCGTGATGACAGATACATGGCGAGTCGGGAGTTGCAACTTTGAATTGTCAGCCACACAAACCGGCTTTAATTAAAGAACAGCAAACGCAAACAAAAGGGTTACATAAATCAAGTTTATGCTGAGGTTTTCATCCTTCAAGAGGGAATTCAGTCATACACGCGCAGAGAAACGGAAGGATTTAAGAATATCTACTCCCTGTACAAGTGGATTTTAAACTATCAACCGCTCAACGTTAGATTTTCAAGTGATTAGCAAAGTTTTTTATTCCATAGGTACATATATCCGAGCTATAAAGTGTGAGTCGTATCTAGTTTGTTTGGGAAGAAAAAAAGCAGTTCCAACAGTGGCAGTGCCAAGGTTAAAAATAAAAAGAAAAGCGGCAGCTATTTGGATGCTTCTAAGAAGAAGCGGCAAAAGTATCTCATAATAATAATACCCATTATAGCTGCAACGGTGGCGATTCTAGCTATCTCTGGTACGCGATATTCGTCAGAGATTAATAAGTTCGGTACGGTTGGTTCTGCACACGAGCATGCTGCTTTCATTATCAATGTAAATGGTACACCTATCGATTTCAGTCAACCCCAATATCAGGTCACGTCGAGACTCATTCATGTTGAAGGAGGTGATGGAGTCACTCTGCATAGGCATACTGATAGAGTACCATTCGGTGAATTTTTAAGGAGCGTAAATATGAATATCGAGGATAGTTGCTTCTCTATTCCCGAAGAAACTTCTAATCAACAGGAACAACAACAAGAGTACTGCTCAAATGGGACGGAGGAACTCAGAGCGTTTGTTAACGGAGAGGAATTAGAGTCTCCCTCATCGCTAGGCAGTTACATTCTAAAGGATGATGACAGAATCTTATTGATTTACGGTAACCAAACTGCGGACCAGCTAAGTCAATCGCTAAGTGCTTTGGAAGAAGCTCCTATCCTCAAAACATAGGTATTTTTTGGTGTAGTCCTCGCCTCCTCGCACTCAGATGCTCAGATAATTAGACTCATGCGGCTGCACCCAATTCTTTCAAATACCCGATAGTGTCAAGACGAGAGAAAATTGCTAAATCTAATTTCGCACCTGGGTTCATTATATTTCTGAGTTCCGCTCCAGCTTCCTTTTCCTTCCACCATGTCTCACCGAATTTAGCCATTATATATCTCTCTAGTTCAAAAGCTCTCACAGCAGCAACCAGATAACTCGGTACATACATTATTGCTTCGGGTAAGATATGATGTAAGAGCCAATACTCACCTGGCATGTCAATACCCAGATATTCTCTTATGAGCCTAGAATAAAGATCAGAAGCCCTATCAATAGTCAGGCTTTTCTCCCAATATTCAATTTTCATCAAGGTATTCGCAGTATAGAATGTGATGAAGAAGAGGTCCATGAAATTGTTCTTGGCGATTATTTGATCGATTTGGATGTCATTTTTAACCCGCGGCCTAAGAGATTTGAGGTAAGAAGGATTCCTCGATAACCTTTCTACAAACATAGAAAATATCTCGGCTATACCCATTGAAATTCTATACTTGTCTGAGTAACTACGGCTACCGTCTATAGAAGTTGCATGAATTGCATGTCCGGTTTCGTGCAAGCAGCCTTGAAAATCAAAGTACGGACTTTCACTCTTGTAAAGCACTCGAATGTCAGAAGGAATCTCTACAAAGAAGCAGATGGGAGATGGGTATTTGCCTTTTCTATTTTCAGTATCAAATTGAATATTGGATAGGTCAAAATTCATTGATTTCAGTGTCCTCTTAGCCTCGTCAACAGGATCCAGGGATGCGAAAGCTCCTTCGATACCCGAGTAAATTCGATTTCTAAAAAAGTAAAAATCATCGTAATATTCAGGATGCCTGTTCAACAATTCATTGCTTCTATCTAGCAAGGTCTTGCGAAAGGGAACTTTCGCTTTCTCACCTAATGATTTCACAAATTCTATTAGGGAATCATGCTTGAAATTCTCATTCGCCATATATGCGGTAACCGGAGTTAGGCTATATTCAAGATTCGATTCGGCCATGTTTGAGTATTCAACATATGTTTGATTTATCAATGAGAATCTCGACTCGACAATAGGCGAAATCTTTTGTGTTTTCTCGATGAATTCGTCGAAAACTTCTTGTCTCTTGGAATCTTCCTTTTCGTGGCTATTAAATTGTCTCCAAGTACTCCAATTCACGGGAACTCCATTAAACTCATGTTTTGCTGAAACAATATCTGTATTTCTCAATCGATGGATTTCGAGTTCTAAAGTTTTAGTTTTAGAATAGGCAATATCTTCTACAGCCCCAAGAAACAATGCCTCATCTTGATTAGGGAAGAAATCAAGATACGTCTTCGAATTCTGCCGCTTCATTTCTGCAAGCCGAACTATAAGTCCTTCATCATGACCAAGTCCTGCATATTGCTTGCACTCTTCATCCGTCTGGCAGACGTAGAGCATTTCGTCCAATCTACACCATTGTTTAAAGTTCATTCTATCTCACAGGAAGATGAACTATTATAATATTCTGATACCACCAGTGAGGTTACTTTCAACTCCGCTATAGTAATTACCTTAGATAACATACCTTGTGAGTTTCCTAGTATAACGTGAACATTCCCAATAGAGAGATGCAAGACGTGGAAATAGTGTTCCCAACAGTCGGTTTCAGTGACTAGATATATTACAGAGATTCAAAAAGAATCGTTAGATATGATCTGATTGTCTCTCGTGCTATTCTCTTATTGCCTCAAGGGAAGATACAACATCCCATATCTTCGTCCGTATATGCGATTGTACGTGTCTACTGTACGTTAATTCTTCCATTATACTTATAGCATTGGCTGCCCGAACTGACATGCTACCATTATTTTCATCTTTTAGCATCAGGTTTGCTTCAGTTATCAGCCTTTTAATTCTCTTGGGGATCTGTATATCCTTCTTGATCGTTTCTAAAGTTTCAGTAGAATGAGTCAATCTTTCTTGATTTTGTATTATCTTCTGTTCTCTCATTTCCTGCCTCGATGGTCTTCTTGGTCGACTATCATCAGGCTTGCTGGATTTGCTAGCATCGGGAGCGTCAGGGTAGGACATGCCGATATGATGCATTATCGATGAATTAAATCTTTCACCTATTCTTTTCTAAAAGTTTAAGTTCAAACATAACTAGTTCACTTCCACTTATCAACTAGCTTGTTCACATCGGCCGTCTTACCGACAAGAACATCTAGTTGCAGATAATGTGACTTCAGAATCCTCAGTATCTCATACGGAATCCAATATGGAACCTGGGACTGAAATCTAAATTAGAGGTTCGCGATACCGTAGCAAATTGCGAGCTCACGCGAAGAACATTAACCGACTATCTGGGTCTCGCTAATCTTGCGGATATGCCTCATCTATCAGTTTGCTTACAGGTTCCCCTGAAGGTAGAGGAGCATTTCTGTCAAGTTCGTATTTGAAGATGTCAGGAAAGTTTATATCCAAAATTACATTTCTCCCGACCGCTATTATATGAGACTTCGGTATATCAAACCTAGAATTCGAATAGCCGAACACAACTATCTTGTCATTTGTCTCTTTCATAACGTGTCCCACATCGTCCTCATTATTTGCTCTGACTCCTTTATTAAATAATGACATTGGATATTTTCCTTCATATGTGGCCAGATCGACAACTTTATCGTCAGCAGGCCATGGGTCTCTTCTGCTAGTGGGCAAGGGTTCTTTTCGGCTGACGGTATATTTTTCAATTATATCCTTAAATGGGAGACCGATAAGGACGTTTGCGCCCACTTGCTGTATTTCTTTGATTGGGATATCATATCTTTCTTGTTTACCCCCAAATACTACTACTTTATCGGGGGTCTCTCTAACAACATGACCTATATGAGGAGCATCTAACGCCTTCACTCCCTTATTGAAGTATTTGCCGGAAGTCAAACTTAATATTATTGATCAGCGCCGGGTTTTAAATAGTTGCCTAGTAGTTTGATTGCATCCCCGAGAACCAGTTGCCTAAGTTTAAAAATATTTGATACTAGCGAAATATTCAATGTAATAATTCTCATAATATAACAAATTACGGAATCTAGACTAAAAATCATTTTAAGTATGAAATTACTAATAATATGATGTAGTTGAGCTTAGATCAAAGGATACATACTTCTAGCCAAGCAGATGATGATAATTTGCTTGCTGAAGATATGCGCAGAGATGATGGGACCAAAGCAGGTCATTCACATAAAATCCTGGTGGTAGATGATGAGCAAGACATAGTCTTCACCTTGAAGACTATCTTGACTGAGGCTGGTTTTTCTGTAGACGCCTTTACCAATCCATCTGTTGCATTCGAAATGTTTAGACCTGAAAAGTATGAATTGATTATCTTGGATATCAGAATGCCAGGTCTTAATGGATTTGAATTGTATATGAAATTGTTGGAACAGGACAATTCCATCAAAGTTTTATTTTTGACAGCCGTTAACGAATTCTCAATGTATGCTAAATTCAAGAGTAGCGTCTCTCCAATGTCCGGCAAAAGATATTATTTGCAAAAACCCGTGGACCTTACGAAATTGTTGCAGCGTGTAGACGACATGTTAAGACTTTGATGAATCATCTTCATTTTCTTATACCTGATCTATTTTTGTTTGAAAGTTACACATTTCAGAGTGGCCTATCTCTGATAGGTCCAGAGCGCCGCGGTGTTGGGGAAAGATTCATCTACGACTGTTCATATACCAAGGTTATGAGAGTAAATACGGCTGTCCAACGAGAAGCTGACAAAGCCAACGACCACTCGCTGTCAGAAAAATTACTTACTCTAAAAGAAATTTCACCAAAATGGTTCGAACGGTTGTTTGGCAAGAGAAAGAATCTTCCATTACCACTGTCTCCAGTATGGTTTAAATGGTATTTTGAATTAGATTCTCCTTCTAAATGCGTAATAGGCGAAGCATACGGTTACTCTTCATCATACGAATACACCTGTAAGGAATGCGATCGATTGGGTTGGAGTTTTGGTAAATCCTTCTTTCTACGATCGCAAGAAAGACTCGAGGACGACGTCAACCAATTCGTTGATCATTGGAATACAAAGCATTTAAGTTGATATTTCACGTGCAATAACTCGAGGAACGGGCAAATTAGCATATGGTAGCATTACAAGATAGACAGTATTATTTCACGAAATGGACATGACAAGACATATTTTGAAGGATTTTGCATAACTCATCGGTACGCCGGCTAACGTTTTAAGTATTATATTTCATCTGGGGAGAAGGTTTTATGGATGCCTATGAATGCCATAGTCGTTATGAAACTATACCTATTCCTTGTCCTGTGTATCCTCTACTTTCTGCCTCTATTGAATAGCCTTGGGCAAGTAACGTGTCAATACAGCTTTCTGGTTGCGGCTTTTTCTCCAGAGTTAAAGAGATCACTGCGCCTCCCTCTTGATCTGTGGTATTTGATACAGTACCAATTAATGGGGTCTTAAATTCAACCATAGCATTGGGTATTGCATTTATAGTTTTATTGTCCCATACCGAGATTGATACTGAGTAAACGCAAGTACTTGACTGACTTTTCGCCTGAATGTGGTGCTCAATTATTAATGCTTGCTCTGCATATGCGACCGAAAACAGATCTGCGTTTGTTTCTAAACCAGGTAATGTCAGTGCAAAAACGCATGCACTCGCCACCATTACAACCTCATGAATAATATTTTTGACATTAAATACTCCGTTAGTTCTAAACATAATTAATAGTATTGATATTCAATTCTTTATAAGATTTGACATGATTGAGGGGCCAGAAAAATGAATTATGCTCTCAAAATCAATAGCGTCCTTTGAGCTATTGAGTTTTTTAAATCAAGCGTCAAAGAGTTAGTAAGGATGATATGTTCACAATTGTGGAAATACTTAACTGTCGTTCATACGGCGGATCTATCCTCTTGAGTACATTTCGCAGATGGGAACGCTCATTTCTTCTCCGCAATGAGCGGTAGAAGCAATAATTGTTGTTATGTACCTTCGATGCCAATAATATGAGTAGGTACATCTTAGTACAAATATCCTGGATTTTATTGTAATTAAAAATTGCTTTTTTTTGTCTATCCACAATTTTCAGTGGGTGGATCACTGGGAAATAGGTAAAAGATATCAGTATGCACTTGATATGATATATTGATATGTTTGCAAAGACTCGTTGCAGATTGTGCAACGATGAAGTGAGGTTTGCACTACGACATTTAAGGACCAAACATCCAGAAGTTTTGAGTGACAGGGACGTCGCTAGGCTTAACATGTCTCAGATCATGAAAAGGTTCTTCATCTAAGACTCCGTTAATCGTATCTGTCTTACAATAGGGGCGAAAAATTACGTTTAAATGTTTAGCTTTATTAATTTAGCTGTATTTCCTCAGCCATCATTGGCATATTCATGGCTAGTTTTGCCGAGGAATTAGCGTTATATATCACACCCTGGCCCTGCTTTTCTGCCCTAAACCCTCACAGCAGAGGTCCATATAGTGACGGAGTTCTTGTGTCAACAGTTACATCTCTGGTCGGATTGCGGTATTTCATAAAGAGTATAGTTATAGACAAACCCGAGCGCATAATACTCGAGCCAGAGCTTACTTTGACGCCGGCTCTAGTTATTCCGCTAAACGTAAATGACCGATTCGTAACTTGATATCATACATAGAAGTATTTTCAGTAATGCTACCTCTTAACATCGTGGGGTGTTTACGAAAACGCCTCTTTCTAAGTAGACTCTATTCTTTACTCCAGTCTTTCCTTTGCATCTTTCCATCATTACTCACTGCTGTTACTCTCTTCCTGGACCTCTAATAATCGTCATATTCTATTCTCGTTGCCCTCTCCTTTTCTTGTACTTTCTTGTAGTAGCTGATATCGGCCTCTAACTCCGAGGTCGGATCTGAGGTATCATTTGTGGAGTGACTTCTATCGTCTTCCTGCATCATTCTGTCTACAAGGCGTACTCTCCATGCCTTGTAGTACATTAGGGCCCGTGTTTCTTTCAATTCAGGGATGGGTACGAAGTGAGATGCTTCTAGTCTGCCGGCATTGATTTCGTTCTCGATATACTGGATGCATTTTGATATCATCATAGTGTCTATTTGTCTCCATTCCATTTCTAGTATCTTTCCTTTCTCTGAAACTTCCTGTAGACTTCAATTAATCTACGGATGATAGTATCGAAACTTTCACCTTTAATACCTAAAATTCGGAGTTGTTGCCGGGTTTGAGTTTCTATTAATATTGTTGTCTTTGCCAACTCAACTTATCTCATGATACCATCAAATACAAGGTTATTAATATTTACAACATCTATCTGAACATATGCGTCTCACGTATAGATCATACAGAATTATGAGTCAAGTAAAGCCATGTCCCAAATCCGTATTTGGGATGGAAAAGCCGGGGACTTTCTTCCTCTGTGTGCAGAAGGCCAAAACAATTTATTTCTTCTGATGAAACTGTCCGGTAATCTTCTTCTTGTTAAGGCGGAGATTGTTCACCTCGCGGGGATGATATATCGCACGAAACTCTGATACGCTAGAGATTCTGAAGTTTCTTTACATCTGTATTGTGAATGATGTATTTGAAAACGATCTTTTTTATGGTCTTAAAACGGGAATCTGTCACTACTTGAAAAACCTGAACCTCGATAAAATTCAGGATTGAGCGCAAATAGTAAGCTGCTGAAGCTACTTATTTCCCCACGCGGTAGGTCTTCCTGCAGCTATTATTTTATCAATAGACGCCTGGGCTAACCTACCGTTTTCCCACAACTCTGAAAGCAGTTTCTCGACAATCTTCCTTAGTTCGTATTCGTCAGCGATTTTTCCATTGTACTCTAGTCCTCCTCTACTCATATCTAATTCAGTCATATATCTAATGATAGAATACTGATTTAAATCTGCGTCTTGTGGTGGACCCATCGATCAGAATCTTTTGACTAGAGTCCGATTCTTTCCTTGACTATCGGTTAAAGTTAACTGTGACTCTATGATATGCCAGCCCTCTCGTAATAGCTTGAATCCCCCATAGGTTCAGAGTCGAAGCCTCCCCGCTATTGGGCTCCCCTCTATCTTTATCAATAAACTCTACCTTCTGCTGATTAGGATCTCCGATATCAACGACTGTAACGTATTCCGACAATATGTGATGGCTCTGTCTATATTGCAACAAAATTGTGGATAAAAACAACTGCACAGACTTCATTAAAGATAGCGAAGACGAAATGAACGAATATCATGCTTGTTTCAGATTCTACTAGACTAATGCCAGAACTGCAACTCCCTCCTGACCGCATTGAAGACTATATCATCTAAGGTCGCTACCTTATTCAGCGAACCATTTCCCTCCTCCATGGCCGTTCTATGCGTACTGATTAACTTGCTGAACCCTGGATTAATCACCGCTTTGCCCACTGTGACAATCTGGCGTTTCCTTCGGCGGGTAGGCATTTCTTAATGATTCTATTGAAAAGCGCGTGGAGGTTAGCACAACCGATACTTGTGGTAAGGAGGCTAAACCTGAATCAGCCCAAAAAAATATCTGAATCAGACAATTGATACGATGTCATTAACGATGTCATGTATATTACGATTATGCCGCAGAGTAATCTTCTTCCCCGATAAGAATGGTTGAGGAAGACTCTTCGTAACTATCCACCATGACCAATTGGTTCTATTCGTTGCTAGTCTTTTCCCTTTAACATTTACAACAGTACCTGATATAATCACTATATCTATAGTAGTCAAATGTGTATAGTGGATAGCAAAAACTAGTTTTAAAGCAGTCTTACATATCACACTCAAATCACATTAGGTGAGTAGGAGATACCACTTGAACACGAGTTTCCTAGAATATGGTTATTTCCTTTATGTTAACTGCCCTTTGTGTGGAGACGCAGCTGGCGTGAGATGGACGAAAACAAAGAAGTTGATGATTCGGTGTGAGTCCTGCAAATCTATTCTGTTTGCTAATGGATATGCCTCGCAACAATTACTGAGGAATTTGCCTGCTTTTAACAATAAGAACGAATTTTATGGCAATTATTATTATTGAAGTACTTGCTCTGTAATGCATCAAATGGGTCTTGCAGAGTTAATTCGTGCTAAATTTTAGGTTTAGAGAAATAACGTTTCCATCCTTGCTTTGATTTATTTAGGTGTTGCCTATAGTAGACATCAATTCTCCTCTCTGCTGGTTGCTGTTAGTCATCCGATATTACCAGCGTACCGAAGGTATCCAGAAGCATTTGGACCTGCATGGCAGGTGCGCCCAAGGGAGTCTGATGTGATTTCGACGTAATACTATTATTTAACGCAGAATAGATCAGGATCACTGACCACGCATCAATTTTCTCCTAGTAATGAGGAGAAAAAACCACTGGGAATTCTATTCCTCATCATTTTTGCTGCCATCACCTCTGCGACGATTCTGGACTGGACCATTCTTCCCTACAATCTACCCTCTTATGCCTCTCCAACAATCTGGTGGCTAACTTTTGCCATTATCGCGACCACCCTTGCAATTCGTTTTCGTCCCGCTTTGCTCCCATTGCGGAATCGGATGAAAACTAGTCTATCGTGGCCTATGAGCGCGAAAATAGTAAATGGGCTATGTTGGGCAGGTCCATTTGCATTGATACCTGTATTCCAATCTATGTACCCATACTTGGTTTTATTAGGGATTGGGGCAGGGAATATTTGCACTTACAATCTTTTGAGGAAATATGGCCATCTGTCAAACAAGGGACAGTATCTAGTGGGTATTTTATCAATCTCATTTATACCTCTTGCTTTAATTGTCAATTATATAATTTTTCAGAATTCACTAGAACTTGCTCCATTGGTTTCTAGGTTGTTGATAGGAATCGCTTATGGGGTCGGAGGCCTTTGTACACTGCTGCTCGATCATTAGGATTATCATCATGAGAACCTATCTCAAAACTGCCGAATATGAGTAAGTGAACAAGTTGTTTCTAACTAGATTAAGAATCATTATAAAAAGCACAATATACTATGCATATCAGATTCCAGAATCGCATGAGTTAGCTGAAATATAAGAATTGGTACAGACAGTGATTCGTGCGGACAGAGCAGAGTATGAAATAGTATCGTAGTATGAGGCCACGAGGTGGCGTTCTTCAGAGATAAAGGTCCTAATTGTAGGAACAGCGCTAAGTTAGGTTCCAAATACATTGACGTAGACATTAAGAAATAGCTTCCAGTAATTGCTCACACATTAATTTAGCCAGTATAATTGATACAAATCGAATTGTCATATTATTGCTGAGTAATTCTATTCCTTAGTTCAATTCATGTCTAGTTGAGAGAGTGAATTTTTAGTCATCGTGTGGCAAAGCACGTTTGAGTTTCATTAGATGTGTCCTCCATTGCGTTTAGAATGAAAATTGGATTGGCTAATCAGCTGGCCGCCCTCTTGTAGATGTCAGGGAAGCGGATTGGAACATCAAAATGTGACTCATGCAAGGAACTTCTGATGTGTCAGTACGTAATTATTTACTAGAAGTTCATCATTAAAAAGATATAATTCGAAGAATTACGTTGATTGTTAGAAGCGGTGAGCAATATCCGGACGCGTATATGTTACAGTTGTGGGGAGGAGAGGTTCATGGACTATGAGCTGGAGAAAAAGTTAGGAACTAGTATTCCTGTATGTCCTCGCTGCTATATTACGGCTATTTTAGAATTGGATAGAGAACATCGAAACGCAACGGCAGTTGAACCTTAGCCACCGCTAGCGCAATAGCGAGGGAGGATCTGAATGTCGTTTCTGCGATCAGTCGCTCAATTGTTGGACAACTATAAACCTACGATCGTTCAATCAAAGTAATCCAGATTCATTCAAGCTATCCAGAATCGGTTTTAATTTTTGACCAATTTCCTTTTCGTGTAATACAAATTGACTATTCACTTGGAGGGCAATTGATAGCATGTTTCTATCTTCCCTTGACGTATAAATTCCATTTCCTATTATATCAAATCTATCCGAATTAGATCTCATCCACGTCTTCCATGCATCCATTCTTTGCAAATCTGCCTCCATCCTCTGATATGCAACATCTAACTCTATATGCTCATCTTCGATGTCCAGTAAATCGAGTTTCACAAGAGGAACAAGAACCTCTCCTCTAGGAATTTCTTTATGCTCCTCGTTCATGGCTTCGATGACAGCCTCCTCATCCTCCTCCTTCTGGTCATCATTAGATTTCTGATCGAACACGAATCCATAGTCTGGGAAAAAATACCCTGCTAAATCATTATTTCTATCGTAAATCTTGTAAATAGTTTCGTCATATTCGATTTTCCATTTTTGATGGTCCTTCTCTCTCTTTAAGAACACGATGTCGAAGCTATTTGCAAACAGATGATTTTAATCTTATCCGGCGTATTGTACAGCAGCTTGAGGGATATTGTGATTCACATTTTCGACCAGGGAGAATTCAAGTGCAATATATACATTCACTATATTCGAACTTAGCTCATGCCATAAGAATCATCGAAACTCAGAATTGCTGATATGCCTAACGAACATTACATTTTACTTTAAAGATCTGTTTCAGGATCATTGGAATATTAATGTCTGGCCTTTGATTTGAAAATAAAGAAGCGTGGTGGCAGATCGAAGTGAGCCCATATCATTGAGGCTTAGTAAATTCTAGCCAATAGTTAGCATATTCTAACCTGGAAAAAATTATTTGCTCTCTGCATGAAACAGAAGAGATTGAGTAGAGATTGAGCTATGAATCTCAAAACGACTGGAGGTTCTGGTTCATATGCGATCATTGTATTCATTTGAGCATATCTGCTGATACAAAATGAATCTGAAAAAGAGACCATTCAATTACTGTTGCTCGTGATTTCAACTTATGAAATTCGGAGAAATCATGTTTGTTTGTCTTCAACCTCAAAAGGCATTTGTCAATTCTGGTCAACGCTTTTATGAGTGATGCAATCAGTGATCTAACTGATGATTCAGAAACCGGTTTCCTTTGTCTGAGTATTACATTCAGTTTTTCTGATAACCAATTTAGAGTTTCAACCTGATTCGCAATGCTCCACAGGTGACCTGGGTTTATGTCAGTGTGTTGAAATTCCCATCTTTTCTGAGCGATTTGATCGATAATCAAGTCATGGATTCGTTGAATTAGTAATTCATTATTTCCTCTGTAATACTGTTGTTGCTGTTGCGATATTGGCTTATGCATAAATTGGGGTATATAAAATTGAGAATTTAAGGTACGGAATACCGCTACAGGAGGGGGAGAGGGGTACGTTGTGCCCCATTTAGTGCTATGTTGTCAATATTTTCTTTGATTCACATGACATTGCGCCAAAATCATATTTTCGAGTAGATATAATATTAGAGCTAGGGTGGTAGTAAAGGGCTCTTTCTAGCGGTAGATTCGAGTGTAGGTATGTTTGTTACACACATTTATCTCACTAATATCTCAACTTGGCCACAGCCCTCAAACACCGAAAAGAATTATTCACACGACATGTTCACATATGTTTTGGACTGAATAATATTGCTACGAACACTTGATACTCCATGTTGCGATCCACTCATGAATAACTCTTGTGAACATAACACCATCTCCACTGTTTGTTAGGTAAGGCTACCATTGCTGGATGACCGGTTTGCTCGAAGTGTTTAGTTGCATGAAGCCCTTCCGATGAATCACAGCAGCCTACATGACCACACGTCAAACACATTCGTAATGCAACCCAGTCTGTGCCTTCTATTTCGCATTCCTGACAGGACTGAGTATTACGATTTACCTTATTTTCATCTATCCCGGCAAAATGTTCACACCTACTGCTTTTGTCAGTTCCACTATGACCATACATTCAAAGTATAATTGGTCGCTTGATTTTATAAACTATGACAGTGGAATACATCTCTTCCCGTTTCAATGAAGCAGCTGTATATTTCTTCAGCTACGATTCTTGTGCCGTCGATATCCAAGTCGCTCATTTTTAGAGTCAAAAGCAAAGTATCCGTAATTGCTAACGAGTTTATTGACCAGAATCTTATCCCTGGACTTGTATCGACTATGATATAGTCTGCACCAAATTCAGACATCAATATTTCTCTAAGATGTATAAATCTTCTAATGGCCTGTTTGTATCCGCAGAATGTATTATTAAAATAGTGACCACCTTTTCTATGCTGGACATCGAAAATCATTCAGTTAGTTCTGGTTCAGGTACTACATTCAACTAGTCAGTTTGTTATGTGAACAAATTCATCCCTATCTCTGGTTCGAATTGATTTCAAAGCGCCCCTGTCGAACTACCTCACAAATACTTCTTTGTGCTGGTTAATAAATTCCTATTGACACACAAGACGTGAAGTCAAAATTCCTCATATCACGCGAGATTGGTTCCCTAAAATACTTAGACTATCCTTTGGTGCCAAAGTCAGTCGAACGTTTCCTTTCTTCAGTTACTAAATCCATATATTCTGTAAACTCTCTTTCACTAAGTTCCTGAGAAACGCCCCCCGTTTCTTCTTCCAAGATTTGTTTTTCCTTTTCGATTATCTTCAAAATTCTGCTCCTCAATTGCTGTTGCATTTGAGCGGTGCTTATGGTGTGTATAACGCCTATCATACTCTTCTAGATTGATTGTCTTAATGAGCTACCTTGTGATAACGATATTGCTGAAAGGTAAAACCCGATACTGAATAAATAAGAAGATAATAACACCAAAGAGTGACAAGCTATTCCGTACGTAGGCTCTAAAGCAGAAGTAGAGAGAGCTATACCTACGATGGTATCGCCTATTCCTGTGAGAATAAGATAGTCTCTCAATTTTGATGAGGCCATCTTTCTTGCCACCATGAAGAAAGCAAGGCCAAAAAGGATATTCCCAGTTATTGTTCCTATTCTAAAAATAATTCTAAAGAAATAGCGATATGGTTCATCAACTCCTGATAGGCTTTCTCCTGAAAAAAAGCCTCGCATTTTTCTAACAAGATAGAGGATTAAAGGGAGAGAAAGTATAAGCCAAAAGAACAAAGATAGCTTACCAATCTTCTGATAGCAATTGCGAAGAAGTTGTTGAAGCGATCCACCTAAATACATACGCTACGGGAAGTACAGTCGAGTGCAAGAGGTTGTAGTACTCCCTTTTTGACCCCGGTAGTATAAGGAGTGTAGTAGTATGATGGTTCACTTCTTTACGTATAATTTCTCCATTATGCTATACTCGAAGGATTCATATAAGAATGAAGATTCTGTTGACGCTCCTTCAGGTGTTTATTCATATGCTCACGAGCGCGACATATTTGTCAGACTGCGATTGAAGCGGTAAATCCTAATCCATGTCATCCATTTTTACGTTTAAGGATACACGCTGAGAACGTAGACTTTATTGGGTAATTTCTTCAATAGCATTCGATGGCACTATTTCATACATTTTCGTGAAGAGTTCTAAAAGTCTGATCCCCTTACCTGTGGTCTTGTATACTCTCTTCCTAGCGTCATAACTTATCAGACCATGGCCCTGGCAATAAGCAATGTATTCTTTGAGCTGATTACTGGAAAGGTATGCACCATACATGATCCGTGTCTTAGTGGTTCCATCTGTGCCCTTGGCGGCTTCCAATACCTTAGCTAGTATGTCGTGATATGTCCTATTTTTCATAATTGTCTGTATCAGGAAACTGTATTGAATCGTATTTTTACACATCGGAACCTATTACCAGATAAATCCGATGTCAATTTTATATTTGATTGTGTGAGCTAATCTGTTTTCAATAATATAGAGTAAGAACAGATGTAAAATATGGCAAACTTTGGTAAGTCGAATGGAACGAGAGGCGAGAGCTCTACTTCTGATTTATAGGAAGAAATGAAAGTTTTCTTATCTTTGGCTGGCCAGGTCAATAGCGAGGCTATGAAAGGCAAGTCAAAACTATAGGCGCACCTAGCGCCTGCAGGCAATTCTAAATGTCTTTAATATCTTTAGTTTACGAAGCACTACACGCGAATTTGTTGAACTCTGCAATGCTCATAACTAGTCCGTAATAACCCCGAACGTTTTCTAAGGTCGATTGATAGTGCTTTTCTATGTTCGAAGCTGTAGCGTCGGACATTAATATAACGTCATAGCCTAGATTAAACGCATCTCTCAATGAGGACTCCACAGAGATTGAAGTGTCTATCCCACAAAATATCAGAGTGTCTATCCTTGTACTCTTAAGCCATACCCCTATTTCGGTATCGTAGAAGGCCGAATCACGTCTCTTTCTGATCACGTGGTCAGAATCGGTAGGTTTTATTTCGTCTACGATCTCCGCATCCCATGTACCTCTCACACAAATTGGCTTCATTCTTATTCTTTCCTCGCGAGACCTTGGAAGTATTCGATGAACATTGGTTAGGAGATCAATTCCAGAGGGTTCTCGAATGGCTTGAGTGTAGAAAATGGGAATTCTTGTGTCTCTGCATATACTAATTAGGTTTGCAATCTTCGGAATTACTTTGAGATATTTTGAGATATCGATACCCAATTGGTCGTACGAGCCACCTTTTGCCGCAAAACCATTCTGTACATCAATGACTAATAATGCGGGTCGGATCGTATAGTCATTAACCTTCATAACTCTCAAGATGGTGTTAGACAATCAGAATTGCTAGCCAAATATATTTCATCAATTCCTAACTTCTGGAGTGGTTCTGAGATTTGATTCTCGGTTACCAAGTGATATATTGAGTATTCAATGGTACGGCCGAAGAAATGTAGCAGCACCGTTATGTGAAATTACAATTTGTCTACTTGGTGCCACATTATCAATCAGTTGCGCATATATTAGATTATCGAGTGAAATTGAGAGTGTCGGTCCAATCTTTAAGGAGATTCAAGTTACTATCTTAATTCTAGTTTGTGGACAGCCTCCCGGTGTGTAAAGTTTACAATCAGCGCTGAGCCGATCCTCCAAAGGAGAACGACGATGTACAACCTAAGGACGCTTAATCTCGACCCTTATAGGCATGGCGTTGCAACCGTCTTTTTCATTTATCATTTTGCTGCTTCCCCTTCCAAGACTCTGGGCAGACTGCTTCTCCATGCATCCAACTATCAGCCGATACTCCATATCGCAATTGTTGCACCTGTAAACCGTGAGATCATCAGAAGCAAAACTTACGGCTGTTAATCTACTACAATTAACACATGTAAAATCCATATCTTTCAACTTCTAAATGCAGAAAGGGAGTTATTATGTTTATATGTTGGGATCATAAATAAGTAAACTATTGACGAATCTTCTAGTACCTAATACTAAGTAGGCCACGCTATTAAACTCATCATGTACAAAGTCGAACGGAGCATTGGAAAGCTTCCGAGATGCTACATTTCTTTCTGCAAGGGGTATTGGTCAGATGCGAATTGATCATTCTCAGTTTAGCTTCGAGCTTAATCAAAATCATATGTTTACGAGTTCTAGAATAATATTATATAACTCATATTTAGTAGACTTATTAAGTACAAAATGGTCCTATCATGTAGTATAAAAAGTGACTTCATTGAAGCAGGTAATTATTCAGGATAAACAAACCGTAAAGATCTGTATGATGGGCTTTGTGGCTACCACTGCCGTTCTGTTGGCATTCTTATCAATCCCTTCTCAGGTACCGGGTCATGTGTCAGCTCAGATAACCCCCTCATTAAGACTCGAATCTTCAGGTCCTGGAATAGGGTTCATGACTCAAGATTCTGCAGCTACTGTCCAGAATAGTACTAGCGCGAACATTACTCAACTTGCCACTATCCTTCCCGCGGTTAGTCAGCCAATTACACCCGCATCCTTTACTCCCGTGAGTGAAGAACCTGTTGACGATGAGTCTGACGATAGCACTAGCAGTAATGATAACGATGAAAGCGATAGTAGTAGCGGTGACGATGAAAGCGATAGTAGTAGCGGTGACGATGAAAGCGATAGTAGTAGCGGTGACGATGACGATGATGATAGCGATGATGATGGAGATGGAGGAGGCAGCAGTGCATCTGCAGGTGGCGGAGGATCCTTCGCATTTGCAGGTTAGTTGAAACTCTAGTGGAGGATTAACACAAATCCTTACGATTTCTCTTTTTTTCAAAAAGTAGTTAAATCTTATTATGATGAATGGGATAAGATTAGCTCGGTAAGTCAAGTACTTCCTGTTGCCAGAACTTTGGACCTTTAAAGAGTCCTATGAATTACTCTCAATTTAGCAACTAAGTTAACGGTCCTCTCGTGAGAAACTGGCCAGGCCGGGGGGGAATAAACTCTTTACCCGTTGCCATTGTGACTTTTGTTATCCACTCACAATTTATCCCTACTTTGTCATGGTGCTTCACAACTGCCTCCTCATCGGGGGCGTCAAGTAAGCAGAAGCAGACATTGGCCTCATGATTATAGAAAAGGTTAACATGACTAACACCAAATTCGTCTTTGGGGGAATGAACCAATTCTTTCAGCTGGTCTTCTTTAAAGGGGACTTTATGGACGTCCAAATAGATAGGCAAATCAGGATATTATCTGTGCTTTGAGTTATAAGTGCTTTTTTATCGGCTATTCATATCTGATAAATGTGAATCTGCTATCTAATGGCCAGTTTTAAAATGTTAGTAATACGTTCAATTACTTCTAATGCGTTTGGTGATAAGCATTTATATTTTGAAGGAGGTATTGAAAACAAGGTTTATAATCTCTGCCTCCCTCTGCTTCGAATGCCATTTCTGAAGGTTCGGCCAATAATGGTGATTCGGTGGAGATAACAGACGCAATTTCTAAAATTGTTTCCTCGACGGTCAAGAATTATAGTTGCATTTTCGATGATGGTTGGTTGGCAGTCCTTCTTGATAGTCCACTTCTTTGGAACGAGCATGTCCAATTGAAATTCAGACATATTGCATCACGCTTTATAACGAGAATTAGTCAGAACAATCTGGATTATTGCACGAGACTAATGAAATATGTAGAGTTAAGACACATCGATAACGTTACAGGCTATCTTGGGATAAAAGACCTTGAAGAGCAATTTATCTACGCCTCAAACGGATTGGAGAACATCGACATTGAACCAACTAAACTAATCAATTCAGAATCTGATTTAATTCTCTCCTCTAACCAATCGTTCGTACAGATGCAATGCTACTTTTTTGAGAGGATCTGGAGTATAGCAACGCCTGCCATGCAAAAGATCGCAGAAATTGAAAGAGGGGTATCTCCACATGAAATGTCAAAGGAACTGTCGAACGATCCATTAGAGATTTGTAATGCTGTGGCAAACATTATTGAGTCATCAAGAAGTGAAATCCTTGTCGTGTTTCCTAATGCCAATACGTTCTGGTGCGCAGAGAGCGCAGGATTAATAGCATCACTGGGGAAAAAGATAAAACATAACGTCGTAGTCAGGGCGATAGTGCATATCGATAATAATGAAGGCGAGACCGAAACCATAAAAGAAAAGATTCGACATACTTTGAGAAGTAAAAGTAATGATCTTTATGCCAATATATCCTTCTTAACAAGGGAATTGAGAGACAGAAACATGTTCTTCATAGTTGATCAAGTTGACTTACTTTCAGTAGACATCATCGATAGCAAGAAGAAGAATTTAACAGAGATCCTCGGAAAAGCTACGTTCTCCAATAACGAAACAAGGATCTCTGCTACAATTTCTGTATTTGATACTTTGTGGATTCAGTCAGAACTCGAAAAGCAGAGCCATGCTAAGCAAGCCTATTTTAATATCTTTAAGGGATTTAGATTGCGACAAGAGGAATACAGGCGAAAATGGCTTTTCGAGCAAAAAGGTTCGAGAAAAGCCAAAGATTTATGATATGATGTTTTGGGATAATTTTGAAACGTCGGAGTACATTGATGGATGACTTGCATCAATCTGGCTCATCCCAACTTAACCTACGAGTCCACGAATCAGAATCATGACGATCTACATTTTAAACAAGGTCACACTTACGTTAAGAGTCGAATACTGGCAACTAAGATATTATCTTATGGTAAAAAATCTAGTATCCTTTAGTCTGAATTTAAATAAAGATAGATCGGGGAGATAAGAAATTCAATGCACTCTGAAAGACTAGGAATTAAAAACCAAAGCACATATGTTTGCCCCCGCTGCACTTCTGAAGTATTAAGTATCTTGAATCATCCAGTCGAACAGAATATGGTGATTGAAACTGCGAATTGTCCTCAATGCAATCTGGTGTGGGAGGACCAGTGGATCTTGCCCGTGTTTCCGATCTCTAAAGGGTAGAACTGCATCACGACTCTGTATGTAAATAGACTGATGACTGCATCCATGAGATGCGGTTTACCTGTCTAGTGACACGGGTCAGAATTCCGTTAGCGATCATAACTTTTCTTTTTGGCTAGATTTGGTGGCAGCAGCAAGATACAAATTCAACCTCTATTTTGATGGTGTCTTTGCCCTAAATAGCTCACTGAAGTAGCTCGTCTAACTGATGTGTCAGAGGTAGTTTGGTGTCAAAAATTGGACCAGTCAATTGTTGAGACTGGAAATAAGGTGTTGAGGGGATCGTTGTTGATGATAATAAAACTTCTGAGATATTGAAATTGCAATTGGTGTTTATAAATATTGTCAGGTGCAACCTAATTACCATTTTGCCTGGTGCGAAAGCTGGACTTTCTCATATACACGTCTCTAGGTTGTGCGATCTATTACGTAACATATTTCTCAACTGACTCCTAAACCGCCACTAACTTAAGTATGATACTTCGTATCGTTTGAATTGGGTAAAGATACTCAAATACTAATCTTCGTTGGATATTCTCTAACATAGTACAGAAAGATACGGGATATGCCAGATGACACAACAGCAGACAATTGCCAAGTAATTCGACCTTGGAATCTAATTCAGGTTGTTGATCTGCGCCGGCGCCTATAGTGAGTGATGACACGAAATGGGACCTCCATCTGCTTGCCACAGTACAATACTTAGCAGAGTACTGCTGTAACTAATTCTATTCCGCTCAACTGTTGCATTACGATCTTAGAATCATAACCTGTGCAGTCAACCTCGTCAGAGTTCAGGTAGGGAAGAAAAGGGGTATGTTTAATTACAAGTCTAGCTGAAATATAAATTTCAGTTCGGATTAATTAATAATGGCGTCTATAAATCAATATTAGCATCAGCTGGCCATTGTTTTAGAGTAGCAAAAGATGACGCCTCTGAATTCCAGGATATTTTCGGGCACAAGAGATTTGTATCAAATACGTAATAAGCTGAATCCATTTATTTCTGCAGATGATCTAGTTAATACCAAATCCTACAAAAATCTGATTTCAACGGATCCAAATTCCTCTGTACCGTCTGTCTTATCACATTCTGATAAAGTAGTTGCAAAAAATACTGAGCCTTCCAAGGTCGGGGATGAATTGGGCAATGCTATCAAGCAGGTTCTCGTAATAGACGACGACCTTGACAGTGCCATCACAATTAGAACATGCCTTGAGAGCTACTTCAAGAAAGATGATCAAGGGTCAGAATTTCAGGTTATGGAGGTATCTATGTACTCAAATCCAGTAACGGCATTGGTAGAATTCAAACCATATTACTACGATCTCCTACTTGTCGATATTAACATGCCTACTGTAAATGGCTATGAGCTAGTTGAAAAAATAATAAAGCTTGATCTCAACATCAAGGTTTGTTTCATGTCATCTGGGGAGGTGAATTATGAAGCCATACGAGAAATCCGACATCCTGTTAAGAGTCTTGGCTGCTTTATTAAAAAACCAGCAACAAGAGATTATCTGATAAATCGTGTGGCTCAGGAATTGTTCTAGACGAGCCAATTGACTTGCCTAAAGCTTGGTCTGGAGCATGTCAACTCGTAAATAGAGTTATCTATCAGAAACCGTTTGCCCCCATAGTACCGGAGTACATTTTGCAGCTAAGGCCAGAGCTATGTCTAGATGTGAATATCAACGACGTAGCAGATGAAATACAAGGAATTCCAAGTGTCACATTGATACATGTTTATGATCTCCCAGGGTACCAAGCAGTTTCATTCAGAGGCAATCCAGGTCCTGAACTTCTTAACGATGATAGATTTGTGGATCATAACACCACTTTACCGGATAGCAACACTGAATTAGATCAATCTTCAGGTCATGCGGCACAGCTTATAGACCCAGATAATAACACGCAAATACTTGAAGCAAGTCAAGCATTGCCAAGTGGATTGCAGAGAACTATTAAAGAATTACCATTTGTTGATAACACAGTGATCGATACTAGAGAGAATATCACCAGTACAAACATGACACTAACAAATGCCACCTCTCTTGCCGCAAGTTGTGAAATGCAAAGGGTACTTCCAATCAGTACAGAGACAAATATGTCTGCCTCTGACTTTAATGTAGATATCGCAGTTCTAGATACTGGAGTTAGCCTGATTCACCCTGACCTAAATGTATATAGAGACATAACATTTATCAATGGTACCACAACCGGGAACGATGACAATGGACACGGATCACACGTCGTAGGCATTGCGGCTGCTAAGGATAATGACATAGGGATTGTGGGTATTGCACCTGGGGCAAGAATCTGGGCTATAAAGGTCTGCGAAAGTCTCGGCGAATGCAAAATTGCTAATCAGATAAAGGGAGTAGAATACGCTATCCAACATGCTAATGAGATAGATGTTCTCAACATCAGTGTCGAGAATCCGAATTCTTCTGCACCCAATAACATCATAAATGCCGCAGTCAAAGCAGGTATCACTGTGGTTGTTTCTGCGGGAAATTATGGTAAAGATGCATCGGCTACCACTCCTGCTAATAATCCCAATGTCATAACGGTTTCTGCGATTGCTGACAGTGATGGAGTATGTGGTGCGGTAGGACCTGATTTCACTCTAGCAGGCGATAATTCAACTATACCTGACGATACATTTGCATTCTTCAGCAACTTCGGTCCAGCAGTCAAGATTGAGCACCTGGCGTAAACATACTCTCGACGTACAATGGTACTGGCTATGCAGTAGATAGTGGAACGAGTATGGCAGCTCCATACGTTAGTGGATCGGCAGCATTATATAAGGCACAGCATCCTTACGCGATGCCTTCTGAAGTAATGGCCGCCGTTTTGGGATCTGGTTCATTGCCAGACACGGTCTGTGATGAAGGCGCGCAGGGGTACTTTACTGGAGACTTCGACACCTTGCCAGAACCTCTACTCTATAGTGAGCCAATTTCAATGTCCTCTATTTCCCCCTCATCTTCTCCGGTAAGTCCTGTGGTTTCCAGGCCAACTGATTGGTAGAAGTGCTATTATGTGACATTTGAGCGAACTCGATTCCTTCCATCAATTTATTTAATGTGACCTCTGTGTATCTGAGATAAATCTTAAGATCCAAGAAGGAACAGTAGGGGCTACTTTTATTTACTGAGGCGGTATCACACGAATAGCTGCGAACATTCTCTCATATTCTATGAGCTTATTAGAACGTGAGAGAATATCTGCAGGGACAATACTGTATGCCTTATGCTTTTATTTTCTAAGTTTAAGTGTCAGAAATTGTTGCAGAATTGCCTGACCCAGGTCAAAACATAGGTATATGATAATTGCTGAATCGTTCCTAAGAACTTTGATGAAATTATACTGTATATTGAGGTGGAGGAGCATGGTACCAAGGAGCATGGTATCCGGAAGTATGCATATCATTAGGGCTTAAAGCATACTGCATTTACCTTATGAAAAGAGTATAGTAAGCAAAATGGTGCCACCTGTAACTCATCGGAGCAATTCTGGGTTCCATTTTAATAGGGATATCGTTGCAGGCATACCTAAGCTTTCAAAAACAAGCCTACTAGACGTCCAAGATCTCCTACTCCAAATCTGATTAACTCTTTCCTTGTATAAATACGGTTTTTACCTCTTCTGTTGATATTCCTCAATGGATCCAGTTATTTCCCTTAGCGTGCTTACTCCTAGGTTGGTTCAGGCTGTCTTTTTAGGGTCGGCTATACTTCGATTGTGACTGGACATCTAGTTACTCCTTACACGAATACAACCAGTCATACTTTAAATCCTATAGGAAAACCAGATACTGAAGAAAATTGGAATATAATAAATCACCTGGGATCTAAACGTGCAGGAGAAGACCCTATAGGAAGATATGAACTTGAAAAGAGTTTAGCCGATTCAATCAATTCTCCACAAACACCTAGTATTGAGGCACAACGATTGAATCCAGAAGAGCGTACATTAGAAGTTGATAGAGATGCAGGGCGTAAAGAAGAACGGGAACAAGAGATGAAGCAAAGAGACAACACTAGGGGCCTAGAGCAAGGAGATGGGCTATATACGTCTACTAGCGACGTGATTACTAGCCAACCCCCTATATTTTGTGAAATGTCCCAGGGCCAAGGTGGTGGAGTTCAGATGCCAGGATCAGTACTGAAAGAATTAGTAAGGTTGATAGGACAAAATGGGCAGCCACAACAAACTCAGGCATGGCCACAACGGCAATATGGCCTACAACAAGACTTAATGGCTCAACAAGGTATCGCCAATCACCAACTAACGGTAGAGGATCAACAATTCGTTAACGAGACTCAAAGAATGCTGGAAGCACAAATAAGGGAGAGAAAAACAAGCAATAGCAGAAGAAGAATGTAAACAGCATTAGTAACAACGATTTGTGGCCGCTTCAGTTTCCAGTATATCTATCCTCTCACTGCCATGAAAATAATGCTTTATCATTATCTTCTTCGTAAGTTACTGCCTAGAAATCATGCTCGCCCCATCTCTATCTCCCATCTTATTCAGAGTTGTATTGTCAGTTATCCCGTGATACGAATTAGCAGAACATACTATCTCCTCCCTAAGTACAAGGGTATCTTGAGTCTTTATCGGTCTTGTGAAATTAACGATACTAATGCTGACTCTATTGCCGCTACTACTATCACTAACATCAACATCGACATCATTACTACTAACACTATCATTAGTATTGATAGTATTGATGTATCTTGGGATTGTTCCCTGTTCTCCCCAAGACCCATAAATTATCATATGCAAGCGCACTGTAGGGCGAAGGTTCAATTTCGATATCTTCATGCATCCCCTGCAAAATAGTATCTACCTTTGTGGTGTCCTCGTTGGCTCTTCCAAATATTAGGTTGTAATACGATGTACTAACACTGTAATTCAGAACCGAATATTATTCCTTTGCAGCAAGGGGAGCAATTCTATTATTGGCGCTGATTTAAGTGTTCTCCAGTGTTCATTATATGTCTGATGTAAGGTCTTGGTTATTGATTAGAGGAGATATGATTGCGTTGGTAAACGCAATCTAGCTGTCCAAACTTTACATTATGTAGAAACAAGAATTAGCAAGGGTGCTAGAGAGAGAAAGAAATAGTATATGTTATTGGACAATATTATAGTCAGACATAATGCGCTTACACGAGTCGGTTTGGGTTCTGAACAGGTGTCATTCTTATTGTGTTAAAGATACTTTTCCGCTTCATACCCAAGTCTTTATCCTGTGAATAGGGCTTCTTCTATGAAGCATCTGGGTGTTCACAATGTAGAATGAATAAAGTGAAGCTCATCAACTCGAACAATATTCGTAGTATAAATCCTAAATCTAGCGAGCGCTAAACAATTATTAAGAATGCCAGATTCTGATCGTCTACGGCAAGAAAACCTTTCGAAAATAAGTCAGACGAATCAGACATCACAAGGATATTTTTGGTCGATGACGATCCCGACGTACTATTTTCGATTGTGACTGCTCTGGAGTCGAGTGGTTTTGTTGTTGATTCATATGGTTCCCCTGACATAGCGCTCGAAAAGTTCAGGCCCTATTACTATGATTTACTATTGCTGGACGTTAAAATGCCTGGAATGACAGGATTTGAGCTTTATGATGAAATCAACAAAATGGATGCAAGGGTACACGTGATATTCATTACCGCATTTGAGGTTTATTATGAGGCGCTTAAGGAAATTTACCCTGATCTTGTCCCTTCATCATTCATTCAAAAACCGATCTCAAATGACGATCTTGTTGGACGTATTAAACGAGAACTAAGTAAGTGACCCCTTTCACTACAACATAAGTGTACTATAAGGAAATTTCATAGAGCTTGTATGGTAACGTATAAGAAGCGCTACATTTATTCGTGTGAAATACCGTTGCAGTCTAGATGATCTCGTACAAATATATCAGTTTCAACTTTAACCAAACTCTAAAACTCTAAAATCCACGAAGAGAATGAGGAATTGGCACATTCCTTTAAGGAGCCAGAGTTTATTATCTATAATAATACTTCGAAAAGTTGAATCACAGATACGCCGTGTTGGCACGAAATCGACGGTATAATCCTGTAAGAAGTTAGGTTGGTCTGATATTAGTTGCGACGTAGTTGAAGCAGACGAGTATGAAGCTTTTAGAATCGCAAGTAACTGAGAATTGATTGAGTCTAAATCCAATTGAAGAGGCTGTCGCCTTTGAGTCTTACCCTTCTAACTATTGGTGGGGAGCTATCTCAGGGCTTCCCTGTAGCATAGGATAGAGCATCAGTTACATGGGCAGAAGAATACGACTCTTGAAACTATCATCCCATGCAATTACACTCGTATCCCATGAAAATTGAGTCCTCCTACTGCTGATGATCCTTCTTCCTCTAAACCCCTAATCCCGTCCTAGTTAAACAGACAGAAATATCAAGGATCCTCTCCTCTACAACTAGGCCAGGTTGACAAACTAACTCAACGAACCTTTGACAAGTCCCTATCCATTATTCGCAATGCGCAAGTCAACTAGATGTGGCAAAATCAACAGTAGAAGAACACTGGATTAGCCTGAGCTAATGGAAGACCAAAGGGCATCATGCAATCAAATTAATATTCTGACAAAAGAGAAAAGAAAAATTTGACAACGGACAAGGAGGTTCAATAGTTCAATTCATTAGACAGATTAATGCTCCAACACCAAAGTACTGCAAGAAACCAAAAATCATTGACAGCTTCGATGTAATTTGATCCTTTCCCATTTTAGGCCACACAAAATTTATCGTTAATTCTATTTCCGACACATCACCAATTTCAAACCTGGCCTATTCATTATTCTTAGTATTCGGTAAAACAGGAGGTTATTTTGTTTACGACTTTGACACCTAGGGAGTCTGTCTTGGTCCCTTTTATTTGGGACCAACTTCTATATTTTTCCCAAAGATTTAATTTCATAGGCAACCTGTTAGAGTCATAAGAGCTCTTCATGAACCCTACCTCAATAGCTTTCCATTCATACAAAGGTGGTACTGGAAAGACTACCATCGCTTGTAATTTCGCTGCTCAGTTGGCGAAGCGTGGAAATCGGGTCGGATTACTTGATTTAGATATTTACGCTCCAAGTATCCAGACATACTTCGAAATTGAGCCAAAAAGGTGGCTTAACAATTATCTCAATTCTTCCGCTGATTTGGCGGAGGTGATTATTGATGGCAATCAATTTGTCAGTTCAGGTAAAGTTAATCCAGGCAATTACAATTCAAAGGAAAAATCAACGAATCCTGGCGGGGGAAATTTGTGGCTCGGCTTCAGTAACCCGCGCAGTGAGGAAATATTGCAGCTAGAAACCACTGGCACTAGTACCGCAAGGGAGATCTTGAAGAAACTTATCCTTTTGAAAGAAAAAATGCTTACGGATCTAAGGCTTGACTATCTTATTATCGACACGAGTCCAGGTATTCGCACCTGGTCGATTAACGCTTTGGCTGTTTCTGATATTTTGCTTCTTACTTTAAAATCAGGAGATATTGATAGCAAGGGTACCAAACGTCTCGTTGAGGATATTTATGATACATTCACCAGGCACGGAAGCAAATCCTATTTGCTATATAATAGGGTACAAGGTTATTGCAAGCCGCCAAAGGATTATCTTGGAGCAAACAATAACAAATCTAATCTTTCATATAAAGAAGGAATTTCTGGGCCTGCTGAAGAAAACCCGCTCAAATCTGGTTCATTGATGGGAGAACCCAAATTATCGCAAGAACTCGGTATCAAGACAATCACTTCTATCCCATGCTTTTGCGATATTCAGTTTTCTGAGAAAGAATTCTTGACGGTATTGAATTATCCGGAACATCCTTTCTCGAATTATGTCAATGAGCTTATTACTGGAATCAGGTCGGCTTGATCTGTGATGGAAAGCTAATTGTAAATCTTCTCATGCTAATGTGGGCCTTTAAATGGTGGGGATTTATCGACTTTTCGTGATTGAACCCATTGTGTAAAAGTGAAGTTTCAGAAATTTGTGCTCTTGCTGTTCACTTTTGGTAACAAAAGTTTCATATACGCGTGTAACAGTCCATAATTATCAATTTTTAGGTAGAATGAGATGCATATCCCTGGACTGCTTGAACTCACTGAACGGGAAGAGATTCCTAAGTGTATGATACTATTGACAGGCAATTTAAACGTTGGAAAAAGTTGCTATAGCAGAGAATTCTTACTGGAACGGGTAAACGACGGATCAGATTGTGCTTACATTTCATGCACTGAAACAGAGGAACAATTTCAAAACTGGCTGGTGAGTGCAGGTGTCTCCCGCACCCAGATAAATACTAGCCTACATTTCATAAACCCGTATATGCGTAGGCACGCTGGAGATAATAGTTCACAGTTACCAGGGATCATTTCGGAAATAAAAGGGGAGATCACAGCTAACTCTCAAGCCTCTAACGCTGGAATTCCTAGTTTGAATACAGACAAAAACCTGAACCGAAATGAAAACTTAGCAGAGAAAAAGAAACCAAATTTAACCCTTATTATCGATTCTTTAAATCATTTGATCGCCTTATTCGGGCTCAAAGAAGTTGAAGCATTTGTTACTGACGTGTATTTTACCTCGAAGATTGAACGATTATCCGGAATCTGTAGCCTTACTGTCCCATCACTTGATCAGGAACAGTTTGAACGCTTGAGTCTTTCATTTGATGCTATTTTGGAAATGGCGTTTAAAGAAGAAATAGAGTCTCGCCTCCGAGCAATGAAGATGACTTCGATCAGGGGGATAGTATTGACTCCCAAATGGGTAAATTTTGAAATCACGCAGGAGGGGTACATTCGATTTCTCCAAAAAGGCACTGATTTTATTTGTTATGTTTGCAAAACAAAAATTAATGAAAGTCCTATTTCATATTCTGGGCTGTATTTTCATATTAATCATTTGGAAGTCTATAAGAAGCTAGTAGGCATCTACGGGCTAAGTCTATCTGAACTAGGATTTTCATCGGAGGTCATGGACGCAAGTTTCTTCTTCATAGACATAGTCGGCCTTTCCGATCCGAGCTACTCTGTTAGTTCCCAAAGGCAAAAGATTGAGGTTCTTAACAACTTGATAATGTCGTGCAATGCATATAACTTGGAAGAAAAGAAAATCATCTTGCCCACAGGGGATGGAATGGTTATTGGCTTTCTGTTGAACCCAGAACTTTCATTGAAGCTTGGTATTGAACTCCACCGAAGATTAAGGACGTACAATAGGGGTAAAGGCGAAAGGGACAGGATCAAGGTAAGAATAGGCTTAAGTTCTGGACCTGTTTTTTCTGTAAGCGACATAAAGAATAACCAAAATTTCTGGGGCCCTGGAATAATATTAGCCCGAAGGGTTATGGATATCGGAGGCGAGGGTCACATCTTGCTGTCGGATTCTCTAGCAAAGGCCTTGCTTGGCTTGAAGGATGAATATAAACCCATTATTAATTATATTGGCGAATATTCCATAAAACATGGACAAGTACTGACTCTTTATTCTGCCTTTGCCGATGATTTTGGCAATCCAGAATCCCCTGAAAAGAGATGAGACTCGAATATTTTCCCGTTATTGGGAACTGGTATTTAACTTTTTTTGCTAGGCAGAAGGATTAATTAAGATCGTACTTTTTTAAAAATTGCCTCTTTAAAATCTCCATCCCGAAGATTACTACTATCATTGTTTCTAGTGTTTGCCGTCTTTTCATCTGTAATTGCTACGAGCTCAATTTCTAATCATACTCTCAAATATTCAGACTTATGGTCAGGATCCGGTAGATGAGGAGAAATCAGTTTCGGAGCAAGATCCAGATCCATCAGATTCGGAGCAAGATCTAGATCCAGCTACAAACCCTGACCCCCAAATTAACGACGAGCTTGAGATAGTAGAACAAGCTTTAATTGTACCCCTGAGGAAACTTGTCCTGACGGGAGCAGCCCGGAGGGTGGTCAATGTACCGTTCCATCAGACAGCGTTATTGACATGGAATCAGACATTGCCATATGGGCTGAACGCCGCGTTTGGGAATGGTTCGATTGCTAGTATGAGTAATTATTCCCAAGAGGAGAACGCAAGTGAACACCTGATGTTCAAAACCATACAACTGATATTGGTATAGCCGCTAGAAATGTTAGCTTCATAAAGGGACATTGACAGGCGATGACGATCAAGGCCATGGATCTCATGTTGCAGGGATAGCAGCTGCTAAAGACAATGACGTTGGTATCATGGGAATAGCCCCTGGAGCAAGATTGCGATGGACTTGGAGAATGCAAGATTTTGAACCAGATGGAGGGAATAGAGTATGCTATTAAACACGCTGACGAGATCGACGTTCTCAATATAAGTATCGAAAATCCCAATTCACCATCTCTTATCAAGGTCATTGATCAAGCGGTTTAGGCAGGTATAACTGTCGTTGTAGCCGCAGGCAATTATGTTAAGGATGCCTCTGATACCACCCCAGCAAATAACCCGAATGTTCTCACAGTATCTGCGATTGTAGGTACAGACGGTAAATGCGGTGGATTGGGACCTTCATTGCCTGACCCAGAGGTAACTACGATAAATGACGATACGTTTGCATACTTTAGTAACTTTGGTCCTGTAGTAAAGTTCTCCAGGAGTCGACATATTGTCGACCTTAAATGGAAGTGATTATGGCATAGAGAGAGGAACCAGCATGGCAGCCCCTCATGTTGCAGGCTCAGTCGCACTTTACAAACTTGAAAACCCTGATGCCACCCCTCAGGAAATCATGAATATGGTTCTTGATTCAAGCTCTACCCCAAATACAGTATGCAATGGAGGATCTCAGGGTTAGGAGAGCTTGATACCCTAAACGAGCCCTTACTCTTTAGAGAAGTGCCACGCCTCGCATCGCCGGATAGTGAGTTCAGATATAGCCCTGATCCAGCGGTTCAATCACATATTGGAAGAATATAGGGTAGATTGCCATCCGGATTTATTCAATGACATAGCCTCATGCGAATCCCCCAATAAGGTTCATGTTCGCCTTCCTAAGCACATTTCATTTACCTCAGTTCAGATTCGTGAATATCTACAATTTCCTAAGTTATGAATAATTCAACGTCCGCCTGGATATCCAAGTGTATCAAAGCAAGTGATTTGTAAAGCAGAAATTGACACTCTGATGCCTCTATGATGAACCAAAACAATGAAAGTGTGTTGCCATTGAAGGTACAGATTACTCGCATATCGAGACAATTATTATAAATATCGCTAACAGGCCAGTGATAGTAGCATCACATCTAAATGATGGATTCCTTAAAACTTTTTATCATTACAAATTTCTAATTTAGCGTCAATATAAAATGTACGTACTTAGCACAGTAATTAGACTGCTTAAGATTTATTATATTTAAGTGCTCGTTATGAGATTCCTAATTCAAATATATCAAGTACAAGCTTTTTCTTTGATATGAAAAACTCCAAGAGTTTTGGAATTATAGCCATAGCAGCGGTGGCAGTAATGCTTATTGCCTCAGCAGCAGCAATGCAAGAAGACGCATTTGCAGGAAAAAAGAAAAAATATGTGCAATCACTATCTCAAGCAAATGATTGTGGAAATGGCATACTTCCGTTGAACGTCTATTGCCAGAATTTGGCAGCCCAAATTCAAGGTGATGGAAACGCAATGAACATCATAGGTGCACAAGGCTAAACACCATAGATATCAATCAGCCTTATTGTGGCTGTGACCTTTTCTTTTTTAATTCACCTTCCGTAGTTACATTGTCTTTTGAAGGGTATTTTTCAGAGTTGATTACTTCTGGGTAATAATGGAATATCTCTCTTAATACAAATAGAAGTTCCTTTTTTTATCCTTGAAAGGAAACGATGAATGTTGAGTCTGTGAAATTATGCTAGCTAAATTATATAGTAGACATGTACGATAGTTTTAAGTGATATAATGTGTATATCGAGAATACGTACTCATGGATGTTTACCTTTAATAGTATTGCTGTATGTGAGATCTTACATGTGGTAAATGGAGGATTATAAAAATGAAAAGGTTTTCAAATAGTCATAGTGTTGTTTATAATCTAGAAGGTAAACCAAAAATTGTGGCACCTTTATTCCTTACCTCCATTGCCGTCTTAATAGTTTTAGTGGTCAATGCGAGCACCGGAAGCATTGCATATTCTCAGATTATGCCGACGAATAGCAGTATTAACACAATTGAAAATAAAACGATATCTCCACAGATGGAGATAAAAAATATGACTTCAAATCAAACTGTAGTTAAAGACGGACAAAATACTAATGAAAGTGGAATTCTCTCTAATTCGTCACTAAATAATACATTACAAAATAATGCGAGTAGTTTAGAAAATGCTACCAAACCACAAAGTATAATCCCGCAAGTTAAGATCACATCACTTACCAAAGGTCAAGAAGTTTATGCAGGCACGTTGTCAATCAATGGCGTATCTTCTGACAATTCGTCAAGTGGATGTGATGTATATGTTCTACTGAACGGTATCAAACCCTATCAGAGAGTCACTCCTGCGGGTCAAGGTGATCCCAGTAATAGTACCACGGATTATTCGATGTGGCGATTCACTTTTTTACCAACCTATGGACTGATTGCAGAAGGAGATAACAAGATGACCGCAAAAATTACGTGTATAAATGGTAGTATCAATGCTACGAAATTCAATAGTCTTAATGTAACTGGTGTATTATCCAACGTCATCAATTCAAATACATCGATACCACAAACTGTAAATTCCTTGCAAGGCAGTGACAATGCCACCACAAATAGCGCTGATAATGTTCAAGGGAACTCAACTTCTCTAAAGTCTACGTATTCTCCACCTGTGGATGTTCACCAAACCCCTACAACTGGTGGTATAACACCGCAGACTAACTACTATGGGATAACTCCTTCGTCTCCCCACATTGATGAAATTCCAATTCAAAATTCTTCTCTTACTGAACAGGAAGAGCAAAAGCCTATGAACGGCATTTCCATTCTTGAAGACAAGGATCTAGATAGTGATCAGCTCGACTCTGTTGATAAGGAAATATCAGTACAAACAAAGAGGGCCGTCGACGAATTTATATCCAAGGTCCAAGGCACAGTTGAAGAGCGGATAGAAGAAGCCTTAAGGATGAGAACTCCATTTCAACTTGTTACCCCAACGCCATTTGATTCTGAGGATGACTAGATAGCTAACCGACAAATGGTTGAACTCTTGATTTGTATTATACTATAGAGGGAGGGATTGATGCTTATACGATTATTATTATAGGATATATTGAATACTCGGCAGAGTCGTCAGCCATCACATCAGTAGATAAATACACGCAATTGAATTTGGCCATCTATCTGTCCGAAGCGTTTACTAAGATTGTGGCACATAATCGTAATCTTAATTTTTATCATAATAGATCTCAGATCATTAGAATACTAATTCAATTTCGCCGATTCATTATTTCTCAGTGGCCACAAATGGCATACAATACAATGATTGAGATAGGTCAACGCGCACCGGAAGAAAGTTTCAATAGAAAGCTCTTTCGTATAGTAGTACATAAAGCTCAAATTGGTTTGAGTAAGCAAGGATGGTTTTTGTTTGACTAATTTTAATTCTCGTGATGGGACGCTGTTGCTAGTAATTAGGCAAAAAAAAGGTATGCGTTAACTTGGATTCAAACCTTGATTTACACATTGCCAATCTTCGATGTTCATATCAAAATCACACTTAATGTCGATAATTGGGACATCGAGGCCCTCTACTGATCCTATTACATTTGAAACCTCTTCGATTATACTTTGATTAACTGTGGCTGAATCCACGAACGGGTTGGGTAGAGTTAAGTCATCTGGGGCCTGTGAGTCGGTGGACGATAAAGTAGAGACATTTCCTGCTTTAATATATCCAATTGTAGGGGATTTATTAAGATCATCGCGTACCGCAGATATAATAGCATTCTCCGCACCCTTTAATGACTCGCTGTTCCCAGAAATAGTATAAGTAGTATCAAAAGCACCTAAGAATTCGGTCTCATTATTCACTATATTATAAGTTGTCATAGACTCTTTAACTATTTGAACAACATTAGGTTCCGCTTCATCTGTGGTTTGACCGGAACCCGATGCCATATACATTCCCGCAGGATCCTTTAGTGACAAGAACGAAGTGGGCACCATAAAAGATAGTAAAACGGCAAAAACAATAATTGCATTTAGGTGCGGGTTTAGCATTTCTTTTGGCAGGTCAAGTGTCATTGGATGTCTCATTTTCTAATATTCAGAGAGTATAAAAGCATATTTATTTCATTCAGACTTCAACTAGCTTGATTAAGGATTTAAATAGCCTATTCAATATTTAATCTAACGAAATGCCAACTCAATGGGAATCAAGGTGCTATTACCTGTTTTTGATCAAAAGCAGCCGGTTAATTTCCATACAACTTGTCACAGTTCCACGCATGTGATGATCGAGAGAGAGAATACTTCTCCAAATTATAAGGGAGACTCACAGGAAATTTATAGATACTTGGACTTATTTTTCTGTCATTGATAGGGCTAAATCGGTATTGCACGCAAGTAGGTCCACGTTAATGGATATCATTACTATTCTTTTGCACCAAGCTATTGCATTTGATTTTATCCACTTTTCATTCAAAATCAGAACAGAATATATTGCCTATCTCCAACAAGGAACATTGTTACAATTGAAATGTAAATATAATTATGAAACAGTTCTTGAATTCAAGACGCTAATCGTATTGCTGTCGTTGGTCCTCATAGCGGTCCCTGGCTTCAAACTTATGTCTAGTGACGCTATAGGACAAAGTGAAAGAACAAAATCTGAAGAATTAAACGCTACATCTCTCCCCAATAAAGTAAAAATTACGATTAATAATGTCAATCTGCAAGCGGATGTAGCACTTTCGTCTGAAGAACAGACAAAAGGTCTTTCAATAAAGGATAGTCTCAAATCTAATGAAGGAATGATATTCCCTTACGAGTCTCCACGGACTCTAAGCTTCTGGATGAAAGATATGAAATTTCCCATAGATATCCTCTGGCTGGATGCTGACAAAAAAGTAGTCCATATTGAAGAGGGTCTTCAACCGTGCAGCCCATTACTACCTTGTCCATCATATACCCCAGACGTTCAGGCACAATATGTTCTGGAAACGGTCGCAGGTTTCTCATCTGCCAATGGAATTACTACGGGTACTCCTGTTGAATTCAATCTGTCAACATAGGACATTATTCTAATCCTTATTTTGCTATAGACGTCGGATCTAGTATGCAAATCCAAGTACTCGCCCGTGGAATCTATTTCAATATAATTTTAAAATCAAATATAAAATAAGAACACAGTACTAAGATTCGTGCTGCGCACTAAAAAGAATCATGGATTAGATTCTTTAAAAAAAAATATCTGGGGAGCTTTTTGAGTAGCGTGTCAAGTCAGCTCAATCTAGCCTGTTGCCGCTGCCGCAGCCGCTGATCCGCCTGAAGCTGCACTTGCTGCTGATGAAGATCCTGCTGCCGCTGCCGCTGCCGCTGATCCTCCGTCATCTCCATCATCGTCGTCGTCGCAACCAGAAGCAGCTGCCGCAGCCGCGCTATCATCTGCCGCCGCCGCTGATCCACAGTCATCATCGTCGTCATCACCGCCTACGAAGGCATGTTGCGGAGCCAACATCAAACTAGGGATTGCTAGACCCAAGGTCAACAAAGCTAATAATGTTATAGATAACTTTGACTTCATTGTAGACAAATTATGCATAACATTAAAAGTTATAGAAAGTTTTTCACTTGTACTTGTATCTTTGTTACCTAAGATATCTATATTTTTTCTAAATATACTAGTTTGATAGCTTCCCCTAACCCAGGATCCAGATAGTATAAGAGACCTTTAAAATAAAAAATGACAGCCACACCTTATCATATTGTAGATACTTAATTCATTTCTGTAAAATAGTATCTTAATATTAATATTCCATAATGAAAATCTAGATTACAGGATTGGAATAGTGCTGCGGAAGAATTTGGTAGTAGTGATGATGGTGATATGTACGCTAAGCTTTGTCGTGTTTACAATGACAAACTTTAACGCATTTGCGCAAACTAGTTGCTCAGCTCAGGAGAATGCTGCTTGTGCACAGTCAGATCTGTCTCTCCCCATCCCTTCAGAAAATGATATCGTACCGCCGGGCGTACAACAACAGCTACCAGACCACTCACAGGATAATGAAGAGGACTTTGGCGGTCAAGATGATAATGGTAACAATAATGATGGAAATACTTTCCTTCTGCCATTCCCATGACGATAAGAATCGTAATGTGGTTTGAAGATTCTCAAACCTATTCAATTACCCCCATTGAATGGTTGGTAGCACATTTTTTCTGATAATTAAGGATGTTTGAAGTGAGTTATGACGAGCATGATACACCAATACATTCCTCTAGATTGAGGCGTTTGTCATGTCATCATGCCAAAATGTATCACCCAAAACGTAAGACATCTCCAAGAATAAAACAGGAATTCATCCAGGACTACGTTGCTAGTCTGACTGTTTACTATGGAAGAGAACGTGAATCACCATTTTGAAATCAATTGATACTTTAGCGGTCAGACTCATTAAGATTCTCTGAAGTCTGATTTCTAATTAGATAACACTGAATATGCCAAAGATGTCATCTAAAAAATGCACATCTGCATGCTGCACGCTATTTCACCATTGAAAGGGTATTGAGATAAGTAGCAGCTTAATCATTAATCAAATGCTCTAAACATACAATATTGAAGCATCCCCATGCGATCATATTTTGTGATCAAATGGGGCGAAGGCTTACGTGTCACTAACATGATCACTATCAATACCCCAACTCCATTTCTTTCTGGGAGTTATTTTTATTGAATAGACAGTTTCAAAATATCCATGTTTTTCCAAGGAAGCCCCTTGTCGTTTGGTGATCTCTGCATCACCGTACACTCTAATCCCTCGAGGCTGCCAAGGTTTGATACTTATTAGATCATCAATTACCAGTGCCACTAAACTATTTCTGAGAACGTTCTTGTACTTGGTAGATTGGGGCATATTGAATCCCCCGATGTAAAAATATTCGCCATCAAAGTAAAAACCCACAGGTACAACATCTGGTTGGAAAGTTATCGATGTATTGCCTTCTGATTGATAATCAGGCCTTGTCCTGACTTCAGCAGCTGTTGCAATTCGTGCGAGACGTTGAGACTTGATATACTCAACCTCTTTCCCCGAAAATATCGATACCATCATCGGATTCTCCTTGTCGCTAACAGACTGTTGGCCAGTAAGTTAATAATCGTTTGTCATGCGAGAATCAGCTCTTTTCACAGTTTACATAATTTGTAAAAAAATCTATTCGTCAAGCAATTTTAAAGAGGAAGGGAACTAGAGTCCGATTCTTCAACACATTAACAGTCTACGGGTTAAATGGTATTCTAAAGATGTGCAAGAAAATCATTTAGCTGGGGTGGTCATCAATGGGGCAACTTAAAATCGAGTTTGCAGTCGAACTTCTGACCCCCGTCCTAATTTGACTGCCGTACTAATACACAATCAGGTATTTCTTCAAACAAATAAAAAGTTAAACACTTTAATCGTAAATTGGCTCCTTAACCTAACTTCCTCGACATACCACCAGATGTTTAGCATTTCTTTTACGTTTACGAGCAATCTTTCGAATAATATCCAAATCATGTATGCTTATTTGGAACCAGTAACTGTCTTTTCTGCATTTTCGAAGCAGCTGGAGGAACCTGAATTGTGGTGGTATCTACAAAGTTGGATTGGATCTTTGTTTTGAACTTCATTAGACGGGGTTTAAGTCTTAACCGTTGTCTACAACATGGACACCATAGTCCTGACCAGTTCACAAAAACCTCACAAATCTGACACCGCTTCTGACCACTCACGTATCTCCCCACACCATACCGTTTGTGAGCCCTGTACCTTGTGCACAGCCCCTTACAAACCATATCTATCCAGATTGTACCATTCATTAATGACTACATATATGAAGGTTAAGATGTAATAGCCCAATTGAATTTCAAATTTGGTCGTATAGCCCCTGTATATTCAAGAATGGTTTTATTATTCTATCAATCTGCACGAAACGAAATCAGCGTCTATCTAGTCGAAGACTTGGCGTGTCATTGGTCTAACCATTCTTCTTCCTGCTCCTTACGAAATCAAAGATGTAGGTAGAAAATCCTCCTACAAACCCTGCCGCTATTAGGGATATCAAAGTACCATAAGAGCTCCAGAAATCCTTTATCATTTCAGGAGTTGAAGGAGGCTCTAATACCGAAAAAGTCAGATTAACAAATCTGGTAACGAAATTCTCAGTTGGAACAGAAAGATTCATCCCGGGCAGGTTGATGAATTCTGAAGGAAATAAGGTCCCAGTCGATATGTTTACTAATACTGGGACAGAGTGAAGCCCCAGATTCGTCCCCTCTGGAGCGCTTAATCTAAATGAAGCAGGTTGGGTAACAGAAGAGGTCGTGTTATCAGTTTCACGGCTAATTTCTTGAATTTCAATATCTGAAGAATCTTCTTCCGGTAAAAAAGAAATAGAATTGGGGAGACTGCCAGAACTGGACTCAAGTTGTAACCCTACCTCTTTCTCTTCGCCACGCACAATTTCTATTGGAGATGGTGTGGTCAAAAATGAATATGTGGGAGGAGGGATGTCAATCCAACTGCTTAGATCTACAACTATCTTGGATATGCCATCGTCAGCCGTTTTATTGGTAGGAGACGAAGTCGATCTATAGTTATAGTCATTAACATCCTCGTCTATTCGGTTGTGTCGATCTCCGTAAATCACAAGAGCATAATATAAAACCTTAAACCGAGCGGGTGATGTAATTGAATCTAGCTCCAGTGGAATCAAAACGTGAGTTTGGTTTTCGTCAAAAAATCCAGTAAAATTACTTTGCAACTCTAATGTGCGCGAATGCTCTGGTGATGAATATTCCACGAGAAGGCTATTCCAGTTTCCAACCGTTGAATTCCATTGTATTTCTCGTTGGAAGTCAACACCATATTTTCCTGTATTTTTGTTATTATCTGAATCCACCAATACCCCATAAACTATCGCCTTGGCCCCTAATATTGATGGATTGGACATCACCTTTCCTCCGAGCCAAAGGGTCGCATTAAGAATTTCTCCCTTCGCGTTAGAGTATGTTACTGTCTGAATATCGGTGGAGTTGTCATAAAAAGCAGTATAGTCAGCACTCCCCTGAATATATTCATCAAGTGAGGTGAGGTTGGAACCAATCTTAGAAACTTGGATTCCATCTCGGGCGCCAGTGTTTACTTCTTGCCGAGAAAACAGGGGCATCTCAGGAGAGGGAGACATCTCAGCCGACGAAGGAGTTAAAAAAGGAGGTGCTGAGGCAATATTGGAAACTTCTTGAGCGTAGAGGCGATTATCCATAACCTCATGGTCAATTTGTATATAGCAGCTTATCAGAATGCTTAGCAGTGGTAATAACATGACTCGCACTATTTTTGGGCTATAATATCGTCCCATTCGCAATTACTCTCTTCCTACTTTGATGGATTCTTTCGTCGCGATATAATAAGTAGTATTGTCGGTTATGATATTCTAACAATCGCAACTTGAAGTTCCTAAGAAGAACATTCACCTTAGGATCTAGTGGGAAGAGTGAACAGTATGTCTCTATTATTGCATCATAAAGAACTCAACAAATTCGTAGTACGCCAGAGCGGTGATGTGGTCAGTGAGCAACTTAATTCATTATTGGGATTAGATATCGGCTGAATTGGGTCGGTTATAATCGCCATTCACATCAGAAACACTAGATAAATGCCTTGTTTGGAAGATTTGATATCATTTAACAATATCAAAAGAGTTTAATATCAAGACAGAAAACAACTCTAAAAGAAAAGAAAAAGGAGGAAAATGCATGGAAGGCCCAACTACAATAATGCCAAGTCATATATTTCTAATGTCCGTTTTTCTTGGTGTGCTACTTTCAATGTTGGTGGTTATTACGGGATTGCAAGCCACAATAGTAGCTATAACTGTCGACAACTCGACCAACCAGAATTCAACGATTGATTCACATCGCCAGGACGCTTCTCCCCCTACAGAAAGGATAACCACCACTAACAACTCATTAGTTCAGCCAGTTCTTTTAGCACCGATTAAGATCTCCGGTGATAACGTATTCATAGTTTGGCCGGACAATAAAACAAAACCATTTCTAACGGCAGGGGCTGGCACTGACATTATGGCCAATATATCTGACTCTATGCTTCCTAATTGGGAAATCTTCTTTGTAAGGAGCTCTGATGCAGGAAAAACGTTCGGCATCCCACTTAATTTAAGCAACTCTCCTAATGGAACTTCAACAGGACCTGAGTTAGATATCCACGAAAACAACGAGGGGATAAATAGCGTATTCGTCACTTTTTGGGATAATAAAACTGGCAATCATGCCCCGTACCTAGTCTTAAGCCGTGACGATGGGACCACGTTTACTAGTCCAATTAAACTCAATACTAGCCAAGAATATCTAGAGTGAGAATGTAGTAGGCAATTAAGTAATTGGACTTGTAAAAAATTATTGTTACCAACACAACGCGGAGGTACAGTAACAACTAATACCGACATAAACTGATATGGACACCTATCATGCTCAACCGACTGGAGGACCATTCCGTACCAAGTCGACTAGAAACATGATCGCCAAGTGCATTCCTAGCGCTATACGACTTCTAGAAGTGTGTCAAACATTCATGGTATCCTAAAAGCAGCGTGATACAGATATCCATAATTAGGTTGAATGTATACTTTATTGCGCATGAATGAAGCCAGAGGGTAGGCTTGGAAAATTCTGGGAGGACTATTTACAGATGGAGGCAAGAAGACATTTTGAAGAGTTATCATCTGTTTCGTACGAGTTAATTGCAGGTAGGACCAATTATTGTCCGAAACATGAAGAGATGTATTTGAAGCTTCTCAGGATAGATATGATATGGCTAATGGGTGATATGATATGGTTCAAAGAAAAAGAATAGGATTCTAAAATGATTAATTGTCTCTATTAATATTGCGATCCTTCAGGTTGGCTGCATTGTCCCAAGCGGTCGGATTAATTCCTATTGCAGATCCTAAGCAACATTAGGTCAATTGAATCCAGCTAGATGCTGGGAAACAGTACCTAAAAATCTCATATTCGAGATTCTGAATCTTGAGGAATCTGACTTCACATAGCATAAGGAGTTCACATTAATTAGGAATCGAGATATCCTAGTACCCTCCTCCCTCATCCATTCTGTTTGGTTCTCTTCTCCAATGCAATTGTCCTTTCGCCATGAATTTGGTAAGTATTACGCCGGCCAAAAACCCTCCAATATGAGCAGTGAAGGCTATTGGTATCGAAGTTACGGATCCTACGAACGCGAAAATTATCTGAAAAATTAACCAGTAGTACGCTCTTCGGTTTCCGATAGCAGCTGCAATACCTAATACTCCAGAAATAGCTCCTGATGCCCCTATCAACAAAGTCTGACCGCTGCCCAAAAAATATGAGGCTAATACTCCATGGAATAAAGCTGCACATATGCCAGATAGAAAATAGATTATAACGTATCTAGCCGTTCCAATGGACCTTTCTGAGTAGCCTCCGATATATGCTAGGGCAGCAAGGTTGAAGACAATATGAGTAATACTCGCATGGATAAACATTGAGGATATTAACCGTATTAGAGGAGAAGTCGCACTATTTTCGAGACTTCTTGGATCTGTTTGAAATGTGTAGGATTGGCGAGAAGTATTCACGCTGTCCGTATTAAATATAGAGTCTGGAACAAACCCGAAGTTTGTAATTATCCAAGTATTGCTATCAGTGAGGAAACCAAACGCAAAAACCAGGAGATTTAAGGCAATTAATGAAACAGTAGCTACCGGGAGATTTCGAATGTTCACCATTGAAGGGATGCGGATACAGGGCTTGAAAATCGTTTCACCACATATATAGTTATTATGAGTTCCTTGACGATTAAGCGGGATTTTAACAACGCTTATACTAGCTGTCATTTTATTAGGCGGCAGTGCCATTATGGGCCTATGCTTGATTAGGTAACGACCATACCGCAGATGCTAGTGATCTGATCAGTCCGTATGACTGCAGATATAGACCGCTTTGCATTATCTATTTATGCACTAAGGGACAGCCTTTTGTAGAATTAAACACAGGAATGCAAACAGCAGAAATTCTAATTATCATAGAATGTTCGGGAATTAGAACTTCGAAACATGCATCGGCTGAGTGGAAAAGCTGCTCTAGATGGAGGATGGCATCAAAATGTTGGTCAATCCCTTTAGCTGGGCTTTGGGGACGTGTTCTTTTTAACATATTAATTTACCAATTCCATTCAGAGAATTATACTGTGATAAGAGTAGGAAGGCTAAAAACAAAGTACGCCGTCATTGACAATTTGAGAATACGCTACCAGGACAGCGCCACTGCGGGCGCAAAGACTCTAATATTTCTTCACGGCTTAGGAGGCTCGATCGAAAGTTGGGATAGCAATACGGGTCAACTGTCCAAAAAGTACAGAACGGTTGTCTTTGATCTTCCGGGATTTGGACTAAGTGACAAACCACTCAAAAACTATACCATAGGATTTTTTTCATCGTTCGTTATGCAAGCAGTTCGCAGACTAAACATTGAGTTTCCTATTAATATTATAGGGGCATCACTTGGGGGCCAAATCGCCGCTAATATTGCGGTAGTAAACCCAAATGATGTGGACAAGCTGGTAATGATAAGTCCTGCAGGTTTTACTCCCAAATCGTTTCTAAATTCTCATGGTCTTCAAAAATATACCGGTATTCTTGGCGCTACATCAAAAGCAGAAATAAAAAAAGCGTTGTCTGAGACCACTACGGCGCTTGTCAGCAGCAAACTTGCTTCTCTAGTCCGCGAAAGAATATCGATGCCGGGAGCTAAGGATGCATTTAATTCATCCCTCAGGCATAGTGCTACTGCTAGAAGAATCAATATCAATAAGATAAAATCATCCACCCTTGTTATTTGGGGAAAAGAAGATCTTGTGATCCCTGTTAGGTTCGTATTTCCCTTTATTGAGATGAAAAATTGTAGGGTAAACATATTAGAGAATTGTGGTCATAGGCCTCATGCCGAACAGCCAGGTTTGGTCAATGAGATCATCCAAAGATTTATTCGAGGTAATTGAGGCCATTTATTTTTGGATACAATCGACTGTGTGAGTTTCCATGTAGTTATCCGTGATCGCCTGGACGCCATGCATTTGAATTGACCATCAAAGTCGTTAGGCGATGAACTGTTGAGGACTAACTTGCACACTTTCTATTTAGGCGATAGGTTTCCCAAAATTGCAATACGTAACAAGTGGCATCTTTCGAACTTGGGACATGAGAAATGATGCTGAGCATAACCTTCTTGTTAAAGTACCATGAAGTCGAATTCGTTGATCCGATTTAAGGTGGATATATCAGGTTTTTTCACGGTACGAAGTACATTCCAAAAAGGTCTATCATGGGTGGTTTCAAAACGACTGCTAGACCTATAACAGCAATTTGATTTCGGTTGACGATAGAGTAGAAGGAGGAAGAATCTAGATCGATCAAGTATCCGTTTTTTTGCTGACTTTAAGCCACCTTCAATGGATTCCTTTGTAAAATTATGAAGACGGTCTTGAAGTGAGGAATCAAAGATAAAAAACTGACTAATTAGTGCGGACAATTCAACGGAGAGTTTAAGCCAATTTAAAATCAACTATAAAAGATTCACAATGATCCAACAGGCAATTTAGAGCCCAATGCCTGAAGAGGATGACCCCTTATTATCAAATCTTTTATCTTTTCTTTCCTTACTTACGGATAAATTGGGGGTCAGGAGGTTTATATCATAGCATTTTGTTTGTTTTTTCGGTATTGTCAAATCATTTCAAATCAAGCCCTTATGGGGAAATCACTGTGCTGATTGTGTTGGTTAGTTGTACAGTATATACTCTTCCTAATTCTTACACGTTTGCGCAAGGAATAGATCAGCAGGAACACGATCGAGTCGCAAGATCCTATGATCATTATCCACCAACTTCTAATGATACTAATGCGTACGACGAAGTGGCACTCCCAATTTCCAAAGGTTACGTGGATGGGAAAGTAGCATACTTCATTGCGACAGACGCTTCAAATAATGAAACTGCAAATTCAATCTTTGAAAACACGGGTTGGCGAGTAAATTTTGCTTCTATACTGTCACAAATACCTCAAATGGAACTTAGCCAAGGCTTCGAATTTCTGAATGGAATACAAGGCCAAGGGGCCTTTGGTTTTCAGCTTCCTGTCTCAAGCAGCACACCTGATGAAGAGAATTATAGCCCTCTAGTTCATCTCAATCTCGTTAGATGGAATGACAATGTGACTATTAGTGTTCTGAAGTCTACGCCTGAAATCATTTCGGCAAATCAAAAAGGGGATCTCCAGATTATTCCCACGAACATCACGATAAATAGTCCAGCCGTGAGCTGGTAGCGTTTTGAGCCTTGACCAATGAAACGACTTATCTACGTCCCCCCAGATTTGGATGTGGCGATATTTTGTGCGAACTCATAATTCGACGCTGATCAGCAATGTATCTTAAGAACCCAGTCTGAATCTGGTTCCTCTTATAGCGTATTGGTATTATCATAATTCTGTGGAAAGTTACCTATCTTTAAAAAAATATACTGTGGTTAAGAAAATGGAGGATATTGACAAATAGTGATAATTCGCCCGAAGAGAGATAGCAGCAAATCAAAACTCTCCGATATGATCAGATTCTTTGATAGTTGTGTCTGACAGTAATGTTTCTGTCTGAGGATCACAAAGTTAGTGTATGAATCTCGATCATTTAGAATTAAAACCTGTTTTCCAGTCAACCGTGTTTTCGAAATCAAATTTTAATCTTTATTGCAAGCGGGTCAAATAACTATTGTCATCGTGAGGCTATCATATCTGGCGCTAAGCAATTCACATACAAAAAAATATGAAGAAGCTACTACTGTATCATTGATGATAAATTGAATATTGTAGGACTTTTGCAAGGTCTGACGTTTAAACAATCATTGTCGAAGAAATTAGAGGAGTATAATCTCGAGATCAATTACGTTGATCCTGATAAGTCATTAGCATCACAGCTCGCTCCTGCACATATTATTGTAAATGGTTTCCATATGATAGATAGATCAATAATCGAAAATTGTCCCAACCTTAAGCTTGTGCAGCAATCCGGGATTGGAGTAGATAATATCGACATAAAATATTGCTCCACCAAGGGGATCTATGTAGCAAATGTTCCACTCGCAAATGCAATTTCTGTTGCAGAACATACTCTTTTTCTTATGTTCTTTTTGTCAAAGAATGTTTCTATCAATCCTGGACACTCAACTTCACCTGTAAGCCTATTGCATACAAGATCGAAGACAACCGCCGGTATGGAATTACATGGAAAGACATTGGCAATCATTGGTTTAGGGGTAACTGGCCTAGAGGTCGCAAAAATTGCACGAGGCTTAGGCCTGAGAGTGGAGGCCGTGACCAAACACCCTTTTACGAAAAGGGATGGTTATGACAAAAAATACTACGTTGACGATTTGGCTGGCATAGACCGGCTTCCTGAAGTCTTAGCAAGAGCAGATATTGTTTCAATTCATACGCCACTAACTGACGAGACCACGGACATGTTTGGAGAAAAGGAATTTAGCATGATGAAAAAATCGGCTTACCTGATTAATGTAGCACGGGCCAAGATTGTAAACAAAGATGCCCTCTTCACAGCTTTGAGTGCTCAAAGAATTGCAGGCGCAGCATTTGATGTATTCTGGAGGGAACCACCTGTTCTAGAAGACAAGATCCTTGCACTCGAAAACTTTATACTTACACCGCATATCGCAGGTTGGACTTCTGAAGCAATCGAGACCATTACCAGAATAATTTCAATAAATATCGAGAGGATGTCACGCGGAGATCCTCCTCTGACTGTCGTCAACAAGGAATTATTGGTTTGAGCAAGTACATGAGCAAATATACGCGCATGTGTTTATTGCAGCCGGTATATGTCTTAGGTGAAGTGATTCATATAGCTGCATAATTTTAGTAAGTTTTGTTCAAGCTGTCTCACCGACATTAGTTATTCCGCCAACTATTGTCCCTTGCATCATTTCATTACGCCAAAATTCCAAATTTATTGATGAGAAGAGGAGGGTATCATTAGCATCACCATTGTCCTTATCGGAAATCTAAAGTCTACAAGTAGGAACAGAAATGAAAACAAAAGCGACAGAACAACATCAGTCATTTCAGTAGGATTAAGCGAGTGGATTGAATAATCCTTGCCAGGTCTTTATCGACCCCTTACCCACAGATTAGACGAATTAAGTTCTTAAGATAGAAGTAAACGCATCTCTAATGCTATAATTAGAAAAGAATGTCTGGTTCGGTCACTTTTTAGCACCGACTGAAAAAAATACTTTTATTTTCTAGCTTGCTTTATTGCTACTTAAAAGTTGTCAACCGGGAGATTCCTCTCTTTGAGTACCTGCTTCAATAATCCTAGGTCATAAATATTCGTCAAATCCGGTTCATTCCCTCTTCCTATCAACCCTAGATCATACGCATCATCTGCCATTCTAAAAAGCGACTGTTCAATAGGATCATATGTAAATTCGAGTCTTTGCAGCGCATCACTCAATTCGTCTTCAGGGACTGTATTCCCCGTGATCCGCTTGAGGCCATCATTAAATGAATGTATGAACGCCTCGACGCCGCCATTCTCAAGGTCATCATTTGATTGGTTTTCCTTATTCCCTGAAGCTCCATTGACGTTGCCGTTCCGTAAATTCTGTAGAGTATCATTTATCCAAATTGTCTCATCAATATGCGCATTAATCAGCTTCCTTATTGTCTCAGGATTGTTTTTTAAATAATCCGATCTAACGATGATGTTCGTAGTTACGAATTTACCATCTGGCGGCCATAAATCCCGCTCGTCTACAAATATCTTCCCGTTAGCTTCTTTGACAAGACGCGCTCCCCAGGGTTCAGGAACCCAAGCACCGTCAATCTCTTTCTTAAGCATGAGTGTAAGAATATCTGAAGGTTTCACTGGAACCACAGTTACATTACCTCTATTCTCGACGGTTTCATACCCGTTCTGTATCAAATATTTTCTCAGGGCCACATCCTGAGTATTGCCCAATTGTGGAGAAGCAAATTTCTTTCCACCAAAGTCGCTAGTGGATTGTATGCCGGTATCGTTTCTCACTACAAATACGGCTCCCCCACTCGCAGATCCAGAAATTATTCGTATCCCCTCACCATTAGATGCCAAGTAACCATTTATCGCAGGATTGGGTCCAACATATGCCACATCAATTTGCCCTGCATATAGTGCCTCAATAGCTGAAGGGCCAGCGCTGAACACGTATTCCTTTATACTGATATCCTCATCTCCTTCTTCGCCACTGCTTGTGCTGTTTTCTGACAGTATTTTTTGGAAGTGTCCATTCGCTAATCCAATGATTACTTGGGCATGATTTAGATTAGGAAAATAACCCAATCGCAAAACATTCGATCGGGAATCAGTATCCTGTCCTGCTGCCTCCCTCCCGGCGTCATTATCACCACTTTGAGGACCATTAGTTAAGGAGTTGGTCACACTCAGCAGGAGATCCGAATTGAATTGTGAACTCAAAGCAACTACAAGAATAATTATGCCTGACAGTAAGAATTTAGTTCTTACTTTCATAGCTCCCCATCAATTCCTCCTCGAGATATTCTGCCTCTCCAATATTAGTGGTGCATTGGATTATCTCTATTAGAGCAATATTATCTGTTTGATTGGTGCAAAACAGCCAAAATATATGCACAAAATCTAGACCTAAATTTGAGTCGAGGCAAGAACTTCATAGAGTTTTCTATGACTGAAATAATATGATTATGCTCAATTATTAATTTGAAAGGAAAGTACTGTTAAGGTATGCTTCAAGAAGAGCATACTGCATTTATTCGAAGGCCCAACATAATTAATACGAAGTAGAGTAGCTTTATTGCGCAATGTATACGCAATGATTTCATCAAACAATTCTATTTTTCACATTTAAAGGCAATTATATATATCCTCCTTTAGACTTGTCTTTAAGAACAGGAAATGTCATATCAGATCAAAACCGAATTTTTGCGTACTTCAAGTCCGGACACATTACTTGTTAGCAATCTTGGAGCACGTCTCTCTAAGGCATTTGATTTTCCAGAAATGTTCCGTTTTCCTCCTCGTGGCATATTGAAATGGGCGAATCTTGAGTTAGAGAAAACGAAGGCTAAAAAAAGGTCAGATAAATAGAGTTTCAGATACTAAGCAGAATGCAGAAGCATGATACCAGTGGATAAGGCGAAACAATCCTGACTTTTACTACAGGTACATCATCATCGATTAAGCATAGAAAGGTTAAATTAGATATTGAGGACCTTGCCAATGTAACTCTATTCATTGCAGCCTTCATAGGGATATGGCAGCTGGTATTCATGTTAGGGATTTGGCCTGAAGTTTCATTGCCATCCCCAGCTATGGTTGCAGGATCCTTTGTCGATCTTGTGAAGAATTTGACACTGATCATAAGTATTGCAGTAACTATGTACCGTCTTGTTATTGGTTTTACGTTGTCGATCGTCATCGGGGTTTCAGTTGGATTGGCTATGGTGAAATTCCCTGGCTTCGGTAAAACCATGAGCTCTTTTGCCGTCGGTTTACAATCATTTCCTAGCGTAGCATGGGTACCATTCGCTATACTACTAATAGGACTTAATGATGCAGGAATACTTTTCGTCGTAATAATGAGTTCCGTCTTTTCGGTCATGATGTCCACTTATGGGGGAATAAGAAATATATCCCCAATCTATATCCGCGCCGCACAGAATATGGGTGCCAAAGGTTTCTCCTTATTCAGGTACGTCATGATTCCTGCAGCTACTCCGTCGCTGATCGTTGGAATAAAACAAGCCTGGTCATTTGCATGGCATGCTCTTATAGGCGCAGAAATATTAATTGCTGCCGCCGTTGGTTTAGGACATGTTCTTTTAGTAGGTAGAGAGTTCCAACTTATGGATCAAATAATCGCTTCAATGATCACAATATTCGCTATCGGACTCGTGTTTGACCGTGTTCTATTTTCGAAGCTCGAAGACCGCGTAAGAGAAAGGTGGGGGTTGATTCAAGAGGGAGGTAATTAATATAAATGTACTCCCAACGAGCAGAACTGATAAAGTGTCAAAGCTTCAGTTCGAACCGTGTTTATCTTTCCAAGTTTTAAGACAGATTCTGCGGTATTCAAACAAACTGTACATCACTTTAGTTCTAGGATCTAGATTACCGATAATTTCTCCTCGCATAATTAGAGTCCATCTGAATTAGTTGTTTTCACGTGGCTCCATATTTTCCTTGATTTGGAATTACGAGTTAGCCAATTATAGAAAAGCATACCCCCATTAGCAGTGTTTTCCTGATACGTAGCTATGATATCTAGTTAAAAATATCAGTCAGTCTTTCAAAAGGATTCCATGAAATGGGATCAAACATGCAGATTTCGAATACGAATTAAATATAAAAATAAAATAGAAATACTTAAGATTCAATGATAATAAAAAAGCTTGTTACTTCTGGTAAAACTTAGAAATCAGAAATAACACACCCTTTCATTCAAAGTTAATCCTAACAACGCGAAAAATAAGGTGCCGTTTATGACTATCAGATTCGAAGGAAGGAGGAATTCTTTCTGAAGTTGCATTAAGTAATCTTTTAAGTATTTTCAATACTGAATATCCTATCTGCCAAGCATACTAATTCAATTATGCGAGCTGACGTACGCGTAGATATTTTTGTACCAAGGAAATGTTAAAAATATGGTCGTTGAAGCTATAGTCATAATCTTAGCATGATACTATTGTACGACGTTCTTTCTGGAATAATGATTAGCATCTGTATTGTGTGGATATACTTTCTTTTGCATACAGTCATGTCTTTGAGAAGGTCTCCTTGCCTTCGTCAGTTCGCAACTGAAGGGGGGTCAAATATTCGGAGAGTCAATACTGCCAAGTATGATTTACCTATGGTCAGCATAATAATTCCTGCTCGCAATGAAGAAAACTATGTTGATGAATGTCTCAATAGTCTGTTAAAACAAACATACCAAAATTTCGAAATCGTTGTCGTTGATGATGGTTCTTCTGATAGGACTGCTGAAATATTTCAATACTATGGTAAAAAAGATGCAAGGATAAAGATTGTGTCCATCGATGAGAAGAGAAATAAGCCAGACGGTTGGACGGGAAAGACATGGGCGTGTTATCAAGGCTATATCCATTCGACCGGTAACATCCTCCTCTTTACTGATGCTGATACTACTCATTCATATTGTACACTTTCACTTTCTCTTCAGTTTTATTTATCTAACGAGCTAAATGCCCTTACCCTTATACCACGATTGCGAGCAGAAGACTTTTGGACAAGGTTGACATTGCCCATACTTTGGACTCTGTCATATGCAAGGTACTCTCCCCTAAAAGCAAATAATCCAAATACACGGGTAGGAGGGTATTTCTTTGGGAGTTTTATAATGATTGGTCGTGACGCATATGAAATCATAGGTACTCATGAACGAGTCAGGGAGGAAATTGTGGAAGATGTAGAACTAGGGCGGATAGTAAAAGATCGCGGTCTTCGATCCCGGGTGGTCCATGGCGAACACCATATCACAGCTATCTGGGCTCGAAATTTAGGTACCTTGTGGGACGGATTAAGAAGATTAATGATTCCTATGTATCTGAAAGAAAAGGCAAAGGCTGTTATGATTACATTTGCCACATCTCTTATGTTACTAATGCCATTAATCGTATCATTATTTTTGATTTTGTGGTACTCTGTGGATCCATTAAGTACTACATTCAACAACGAGAAGGAATTCCCTTGGCACTTGGTTTTGATAACATCTAGCATAGTTTCTATCGTCATGCTCATTTTGACTAGCATAATACAATCGAAGGCGGTCATCTTTCAGAGTCTATTATATACACTCGGTTTTCCTGTCGCAGGCTCCATCCTCTCTGCAGCATTTATTTCAGCCATTTTTGATTCAAGGAAGAAGAATGCAATACGGTGGCATGAGAGGAATTATACATACTCTCCACGCAAGCATGTTTCTTAGGGTACATTTGACAGAAATTCATCATGATCCCAATTATCTGCTTGGGTTAATACTCTGACATTCTTATGCAGTGAGTCTCGAAACAAGGCGTGGAGAACGATCTACCCTTAGAAAATAGTATGACAATTTAAGAGTGCTTTTGTATACAATTATTCTATTGGTATGATCACTTTTAAATAAATATAGGAATAAGGACTTGATTGTTTGTGCTTACTCTTTATTACAATCTAACGATAATAGCACCGAGTAAGAAACAATAATGTATACATCAATGTACACCAAAAGATCTCAGATCTCGAGTGTCTGGATTGCGATAACAGCCCTTGCACTATTTACAGTTATAGGGTCAGTATCATTTGATAATATTAAAAATGTGTATGCCGCAAAGGACCTAAATGTAAAGGTTTCCATCGACGACGATGATATAGAAAGGGGAAACACACAGCAAATTACTGTTATGGTAACAGAAGATGACAATTCCAAAGATAAGATATCTGGTGCCGATGTTAAACTCACAGTGTACCCCCCAGAAACTGATTCGACAACAGCCAAGGATGAGACAGACGGAGATGGAAAAGCTAATTTCGACGTAAAGATAGCTGATGACGCAGAGTATGGAACGTACGAAGTTGAAGTGAAGGTTTCTAAAGATGGCTTTAATACAAAGACTGAAGATTCATCATTTGAAGTAACGGGCTCCGGAGATAACGACAACGAGGATAATAATGGCGGTGATGGTCATGAGAATGACACTAACAATGAGGGCGATGACAGTAACAAAGGACATGATAGTGATAACGGAAATAGCGACGATGGAGAGAGTGACGATCAAGCACTTTCACAAGGGAATGCTTGTGGAAACGGCGTCCTTTCAACCAATATATTATGTCAAAATGTAGCAAACCAACTACAAGGCGATGGAAATGCAATTAACATCATTGCAGTTCAGAATGGAGGAGGAGATGAGGAAAGCGAACTAGAGAACGGCATAAGTAATTCACCATTAGCATCCACCTCATCATCGTCAGTTCCCCCGACTCAGCAGAGTAGTCAACAATCTTCGTCGCTTATCAGTGGGTTGACATATGATGATTCACCTCAATCAATTATTGATCAGTATGAGCAGGCTAGATTAGATCACGCAATACAAACTAGGTTAAACTATCTGAGATAGTATCGGCAATTAGACTGTTGACGGAACGGACGTTTAATTAATGCAAGTTACCGAAAATACTGATACCGCCAAAGGAAATATGAAAACAATGTAAAAACAATGTCTATCGCACCCAGATGAGAACTCACCCATTTCTTTGGCCAATCGTCTTATTTCCTAGTTCCGCAGGTAGATTTGATATGTATATCAAGGGTAATCTCTTTCGGCAATCGAGCAAAAAATAGTCCCTGCAAGATATCTCGACAATTAAGTATGCTCAAAATTATTCCAAGCATATATGCTAATATAATCGTAGACAACTATAATACATAAGGATCTAAGGCTACCTTCACTCAGTAAGAGGGAATGTATAATTCACTGAACTTAACAATATATAGGTATATCATGAAGTAACCTGGCCAAGTACTACCGATAACGCTGGCCATTGAAAATGATGAAGTTGCCACAAGCGATATCTCTACCGGACGTTGGCTACTACACATGATCTTCGTATTCCTTAACTATCAGCATTGTCTGAGTTGATTTGATCTTCTCGACTCTTCGGATGCTACTTAAAATCTTTCTCAATTTTTCAGGAGAATCAGCTGATATCTTTACTATAATATCGTATCTGGACCCATAGACCTTGGAAGCTTCTACAGCCTGAGGAATCGCCATCAATTCGTCAATTATGACATTTTCGTATCCGATTTCTGAAGTGATAAGAACGTAAACGCCAGCCATAGAGTTATTTGTACTTTTAGAGTTACAAGTATTAAAATTCGCTATTTTTGCATTCATTAGAAGATACTTCGCGGCGCCATGGAAACAAATCATCTGGCATACTGATCAACTTTGGCGTGATATCATACTCTAATGATGATAAGTGGAGCAATCCCATAATTAGATACCATTCCCAAAAGAATATGCTTTAGTCATTTGCTCCTGCCTTTTCTTCCTTTCTATTTTCCAATTTGCCGAAGCAAGATCCAATTAATTGGATGCGGACGTCCCAGATACAAAAAGGATTCTGAAAAATATTTCTTCAGGTTTTCAGCTTGTGACTCAATCTAATTAAATAAGAGAATCAATTTCCTGCCAGACCACACGTTTTCGGTGCTAGTAATGAGGTCCTATGTGGATATGCTAATCTAGATATACACGGGGCTAAAGCAGGACTAGTCGTACTTCACGAGAGTTATGGGGTCGCTATCCTTTATCGGTACACCAGATAGATGTTACAGACTATACTATTGTATTCTGGCTTCTGCTTCGATGTGTTTCCTATTACTTTTCCATTCCTTTGCGATCGACATAAGAGTTGAAAGAGTGTATACTGGGATGAAATCTCCTACAATAGGGATGAATTCAATCATGTTTACGGCCGTAGAGATCTTGCTTCTCGTAATATTGTACAACAAACTGACAACAATTGCATCAAATATATCTCCTATAACTGGGACTCCAAAGAAAGGAGCTGCAAAATAATCTAGGGCATCCGCCACGACAGATATACCGAGTGCAGTAGTAGCCCTGAGTTTAAACAACGAATTTTTTGCAGAGCCATTTTGTTTGACTAATCCTAGGGTTCTCATGAATAAGATCGGCCATCATCGTATATATAGATATCACTAGCGATATACTGGTCGTTTGTAGACACGAGTAGCTTTCTTTAGAACACCCTACTTCTTTTCCAAGAAAACTCGGTTACGCATTCAAATGAACACAATCTTAAATGTGTAAAGTTGGATTACCAAATAGTCAATGTCGATTCACATTCCACCTAAAGGATAGTTTGGGCTTTGACTATTTTCGGATGGCTATCGCCACGCTACGTCGGACAATCGTAATCGCTTTGATCCTAGGATTGATATCGGCCGTACTCTATGTAACTACTCAGAATATGCATGTTTCCGGCCAGACAAACGAACCTTCAGAAAATAACCCACAGAGGTGTGTGAACCCTAGAGCATGTATTCCTTCATCCGCCTCGTCACAGAATATCAGATCAGTTTTCTTGTTCGTTTACCTTAAAGAAGGGGGCATAGCGGGTATAAGTGAAAGGTCATCCTATGACTCATTCACAAAGCAGTTAGTACTCCTTGATGGCCTGGGTGAAACGGAACAGGCCCAGATAGTTCCAATCACCCCAGAAACAGAAAATAACCTAAAGAATATTATTAGAAGCAGTAATTTGCAGAGAATCCAATCGAACTATCCTCCCACACCTGGAAGTGCTGATTATTTTACCTACACCTTCTTCGTAATATTGGACGAGAGAATACATATGCTGTAACTTGGACCGATATATCGCTAATGCCCCTGAAGAACTTTTCGAAATAGCACAATCAATTGAAAGCTTCAGATCGACTACAAATGGGCCCGCTTCATAAACAATTTAGGCGTTTCACCTCTTCTGTCCGACAGGCAGTTTTTGATAATTTTCGATACGTATTTAGGGAAATTCTTGAGACCGCGTTCATTATTTGATGTTGGTTCGGCCAACCAGTTGACGAGTCAACTTGAAACACACTAAAAAGTGCTACGTAATTGAACGACAAATCTTTAATTGATACAATATGTACTCCATCAGGTAAAATGATTGGCCAATTAAGGTCTTCAACTAGAAATGCGCAATTAAAGTTGTAATACCGCAATGTTCCTTTGGTAGAGGACAGTACTGTTTGGATAGCCACCTATAAAAGAGAGTACAATGAAATACCGATTTGGAAGGGTGTAATTGGAGTGGGAAGAGCTTGAACTATCAATTGGTTACTTGTGATGCGGTTATCCCTAATGAGCATCGTAAAGGGAAGATGGAGATATGCTTCGCGAGAAGTGTTGCCCGAATTTCCACATGGCCTTATTATAGTAATCAGGTAGCATAAGCATGTCCTCATCTCCATACAACCCAAAGGATTATTGGATAGAGCAAGGAAGGGTATACAAGAATAATTTTAGGTATAATAACAAATTTGAATTACAAGAGCGACTATTGATTGAATACCTGACAAGCAACATATTTCCTTCAATATATTCCGAAGGTGCACCGGTAAAATTGTCCGTTCTAGAGGTGGGATGCGGATTCGGTCGAATCACCAAATTGCTTCTTGCAAACTTTGGCAAATCAATTACGAAGTATGTAGCAGTAGATATGTCATCAGACCAGATTAGAAACGCTAGGCAGTTCGTCGAAGATCCGTATATGAATGGGAAGGCTGCAACAACTGCTGACGATAATAAAAGTAGAAATGATGATCGTTTGGAATTTATTGTATCTGATATTCAATCAGTGCGTTCCACTGACGCTTCCAAACAGAGATACGATCTGGTGCTAGCCTGCGAAGTTCTACTACATATACTTCCCTCTGAAATTGAACAGGTCGTTCACCTTTTGACAGAGATGTCCAATAAACATATCATTAACGTAGATTGGTACGAAGAGGAAGTGCCTAAGAAAATTGCCCCTCACAATTTCATTCATCGTTATGAAGAGATATATGCAAAAATCCCATCTGTGAAGCAAGTTCGTAGAATACCAATTATAAAGAAAGGAATGCTTTCAAAATTGGATACAAAACAGTCGATATTTCATGCTTTAAAACAGACAGTTTGAACATAATCACCTGTTCAGACAACAACTGAGGGGACGAGATAAATTCAGGAAAATAAGTCTTGGCGGTTTGCCTTACAAGACAGGAGGAATAACGTATGATGGAGAATGATCGGTATAGTTGCGGATCTCGAGAAGAAAACCAAAAGGCGTCATGGGTAAGATACCTAATTCATCTTCTCTTCGATAGTGTTCGCGCAGCGGATATGGCTCGCAAATTGTGTAATAGTGATAGGCAAGTGATCCTCGAAATACAATACAACCCCTGAGTAGTTAAAAAACTACATCTTGCATGATAATTCATAAACCTTGTCGTTTTATCATCGTGGTCATTTCCGTCCTAAGCTCGTTGCATCTGTTCCTGATTGTAACATCCGTAACTCCAGCAATATCTGCGAAGTATCTCTGAGTCTTGGTAGGGTCTCCGTATTGCTGGGAGATCAGGTAAAGTATTGCCGCTGCCAGCCCCATAGGATCCTTACCGGCAGATAGTTCTCTCTCGATGATCTCGTTCATCACCATTATTGAGTGCCGCTTTACCCTCTCGCCAACGTCCGTGGAGTTTGCAAGTCTGACCAAGTAGTGCATTTGGTCTATTGATGGCATCCTCAAATCAAACTTCAATACTATTAACCTATAGGCACTAGAGATTTCCCTACACGTAATGTTAATTGTTTTTGCTACATCATTTAGAGTCCTTGGTATCCCAGCTTGTCGGCAAGCAATGTATACACTCGCCGCAAGTATAGCTTCAGTTGTTCTACCTCTTGTCATTTTATTGTTTTGGGTCTTTCTGTAGATATAGGCAGTTTTTTCAATTACTGAATATGGTAGTCCCAGTTTTTCTTTACATCTTCTAAGTAAAGAAATCATTTGATTTAGGTTTCTCGTTTCCGAGTCAAACTGCATAATGTGGTCCCACTTCCTCAAATTCCACAATTCTTCATGCAACCTTGGATCCAGACGTTTACCTGATGCATCTCGATTTTCCTTGCCTATTCTCGTAGATAGATTCGTGAAGTGTAGATTTAACGAATAAGAACCATCTCCTCGATCCCAAATAACGTTCTGTTCGTCCTGGTGATTCACCTTCCAACCCGGAGACGTTTGAAGCATCCAGTTCGTAATAACTGCTCCACATTTGACGCAAATAATCTCGCCCGACTCCGGATCGGCGACGACCGAACGCTGCTTTTCCTCGTCACAATGCTTTATTACCTCATTTGACGGTAACACAAGCCCTCTACACATACTCATGTACGCAAGCCGGAGATTTAACACCTTTGAAACGACTATAACATGGCAGCCTATATTATTTCTCTATTGAGGATTATTGGATGCTGGTAGTGATGCAAAAAAGTGATCGATTCATCCTCATGATACTCAACTCGGTGCATGTCCGTGTGATTCTAGTCGAAAGAGTGCATGGATCCTTAAACAAGAAATATCAATACGTCGTCATTCTGAAAATAACAAAGTTAGTAAAGTCAGTTGTTTGACCGGGGTTTGATCTTGGAGGCATCAATTAACGGGAATTATTTTTCTGCGAGCAACACTGAACGAGATTTTACGAAGGGCTTTCCATCATCCACATCACCAGAACATATCATACATCATAATACATATAGAATTGTTGCAATCTTGATTCCCCTTTTCCTTCATACTCTCTTAACCTAGAAATCTCATCCTCCTTAAGGACGGTGTATGTTTCAAGGCATTCGTCATTGAGACACGTATTAGTCAAATAGAGGTGATCACTTTTCAGTGCGGCTATGGATTCTTCCAGACTTCCTGGAACTGATTTGATCCCTAGGTCACTTCTTCGTGAATCAGACATCTTGTATATGTTCTCATCAATAGGATCCCCCGGATCAATTTTTTTCCTCATGCCATCTAAACCAGCGGCCACGATAGCGGAGAATGCCAAATACGGATTACATGAGGGATCTGGCGCTCTAAACTCTATACGTTTTGAATCTCTGCTAAGTTTGTCGTTAATAGGGATTCTCACTATCGCGGACCTATTTCCTCTCGACCACGCTACGTAAACTGGCGCTTCAAATCCTGGAACCATTCGATAGTACGAATTGACGGTAGGAGACGTTATGGCGACTAGCGATCTGGAGTGATCCAGTACGCCTCCAATAAAATATCTACCTGATTGGCTGATGTTAGCATATGCGTCCTCTTCATCAAAGAAAATATTTTGACTAGATAAGGGCTTGCTAGAAGAAGCATTTCCGGAAGATGCTGAGCTCGAAGATGAAGATTTGTCCCATAGACTTATACTCACATGCATTCCAGAACCATTATCCGCTTTAACACCAGAAGGGTCAGTCTCATCGAATAAGGGCTTCGGCATGAAGTTCGCGATTTTATTATGTCTCTTGGCAACATTCCTTACAACGTCTTTGTAAATTTGAACATTATCCGCTGCATCAGTAAGCTTACTGTGCATGAAATTAATCTCTATTTGTCCCGTACTTGCTACCTCGTGATTCAAATTTGTAACTTTGATTCCGTAGTATTTCTTCAACAGGCTGGCAACTTCGAACCTAAATTCTACAAGGGAATCTTGGAATGGAGGGGCGTCATAGCCCCCCTTTCTGTTTATTGGATACTTTCCTACTCCGTACTGCTCTTCCGATACAATAATGTTTGACGCCGAAGATTGTAAGTTTGCGACTGGTGAGAGCGTATCGCCATATTTAACGTTGGATTGATTGTCTGTATCGATAATGTTCTCTTCATTGTCGCGGAATGAAATGGTGTCAAACACGAAGCATTCGACTTCAGGCCCAATCTGACACGTCAAATTTGACTCTGCTAAATATTCCTCCATGTTTTCGGAGACAAATCTTGGATCCCGCGAAAGCCTTCCGAATCCAAAACCTTTGTGAACGTTTGCAATTACCGAACCAAGGGTGAAGTTAGTAAAAAAAGGATTTAGTCTCAACGTATGCCTGTCGGGGACTAGGAGAAGATCTGATTCATTTATTTCTGAGAACCCTTTTACCGAAGAGCCATCTAGTCCTATACCCTTCTTAAGGAAGCCATAGAGCTCGTCATAGTCGCTCATCACATATTTAGCCAAAAATTTTCCAAGCAAATCAGTATATCTAAACTGCAGAAACTCTATACGTTGTAGCTCTTCTGAAAAACCTATGCCTCGATTAGCATCTACATCTGTAACGTACGTATCATATTCCCTTTCTTTAGGATGGTAAGACAATTTATTATTTATTTTATTAACGGCCGTAAAATATATATTCTTTAGCTTCAGAATTATTTACATTTCCAAGACGTTGAGCAATATATCCTTCCATTTGTAAAAAATACTTATAGAATCCTACCGCAATTATGCAATATGTAAGGTTTTCCGGAGCCCGCTTGGATCATTAAAACTTTTCGACGAATGCCTTGAGATAAGGTTGCAGACGGTCCTTAAACCCTCTAGAGTAGCCATTCCTATGTTGGAATTCAGGGATTGAGCTAAGGTTAGACCTGTAGCAACGTTTGTGTGACTGAGCACAACAACCTCTGTCATTTGCGAGATATCCCATATTTCCATTCATTCTTCTCCATGTCATTTAGAAATGATAGTAAAATGGTTTCGAGAGTATTTAAGATATCAAGTCCTTTTTCAACAGTTGCTTTCATTGGGGCTCCGGTGGTACCAGTATCTGACAGTTCGTTGAATTTCCAATAAATCCTCACATAGGCCGGCAATTTCGGAATTAAATCTTTAGGCGCGTTAATCATTTGCACCAGGTCAGGCCGTACAGCGAGCATCGCAGACGTCTCTGCTTCACCACCATGGCCTAAACCATCCCAGACGTCGAAAAGATTGTGCCTAGATTGGCCGACCAGAGCCCACCAGGCCTCCAGACAGGCGATTACTACTGTCGGGTGCTTGCTCTTTACATACCTGGACGCGATCTCTATTGGTGCAATATTTCCATCGTGACCATTTATGATTAGAATCCTACTAATACCATTTTTTATTATACTGTGACAAATGTCTTGGATTAGCCTTACTAAAGTCCCAGATTGAAGACTAATAGTCATTTGGTAATCACCGTGATGTGAGCTCAGACCATATGGAAGGTAAGGAAGAATTATCACATTATTTAATTTGACTGCGACTCTTTTGAGCAGCTCAGTCGGAAAAATAAAATCTGCTCCAAACGGCATGTGATCACCGTGATTTTCACATGCCCCAATGACTACTATGGCAGTAGTACTGCTGTTGATGCAACTCTTTACTTGGAGAGCGTTCATATTCGCAAGTTCATCATTCTTGTCGATTTTCGTATCCACTTTCATGTGACTTCTTATGGGAAAGGTACCATAAGTGTATTGGAATTGAATTCTACATTGATAGTCACAGAGATGGCAATATAGAAGAATAAACATGTTGTTTTTTGCCCCGATGCAATAATGCCATGAACGACGCATAAATAGAATCTCGTTATTCAGCGCATATTCTGGGAATCTCTAAATTGAGATCACTACAATATTGTACTGAAAATATTTTGTCACCGTTTGACATCAGACATTTAATCACAATCAAATACAATTTCAACTAAATTCATTTCTGGGGAGAGTCTAATCAATAACATGCAATCTCTTTAATAATTAGTGATTTTGGATGAGTCACGTAGTAAAGTGCTTATCTGTTGGTTGAATTGGACTTCACTCAGTAGAGGCATTTATGCCTTCCATTAGATTACTTATCAGCAATTGAAACCTGTATTGAAGTAGTTTCAGACCTGCAGTCCTATTGAAGTCGGTAAGATATGGGCCATATCATCGCTGCATAACAAAAATGTAAAAGATTCAAGACGAGCAAAATCATTGCATCGGCTTTAACATTAGATTGTCCTTGGTAAATTATCCGTACTTCTTAAATAATTTGTACCGTCACAATCTTATACAGTGACTTGCTTCATGGCTTGATAACGAGACAGGACACTCATGGAGTCCAACATTGTCTGCGAGTTAATGGTAATTCGATTGAGCATCATGGCCGTTCTAATTTAGATGAAATTAGCAGTATGCAGAAAATGCTAAGGAAGGGAGAAAAGATCATGGCTATTACAATCCAGCCGCGAATGCTACCTGGTAGTTGCTTCGTGACCCCTAATATCATCTACGCTACCAACAGGAGAATCATTATAGTGGATCCACATGTACCGGATTTCAAAGGGGGAAAAATTAGCATTCCATATGATACAATGACCCGCATAAATTTAGAAGAGGGACCATACTCTACCTTGGCGATTAAATTTGAATCGCCAACTTTGATTAACACGATGGGACTAGGCAAGATTCATGGAATCGTGGGGGGAAAAAATCGTAATGAAAGGATTATCGACGCTATCCCTAGAACAATGGCCGAAGAATTGATGAACGCAATGCTGTTAGGAATGCATCGCCGCGGCATTAAATTCAGGTCCAACAGTTTAGGCGGCCTCGAGGTTAAGCGCATGAATCAGAATGCTCATGGTGGTAAATCGGGTACTTTGAATATTCATGCGTCACGAATTCTAAGGACTTAAAAATCAAGCCATCTGACCCGATGTGAAAAGGCAGGTACTCTCTGTCTTCACGACACAATAGCATTTAGAATTTATTGATGACCATTTTGGCTCACATACAGAATCAGTATTCTTGGATTTAGGATGAACCGAGATCCTTGAGATATCCATGACAAGGGAGCGAACAAACTAGGGCGTTATGTTAGCAGACCTTAGCCTAAATTGGTAGTACATAGTTTCTTCCCGTGTATTAGTAACTTAGACCAGTGTCTGGCAAATCCTTCCTTCCTTGTTTACCAGAATCCGTAACAACTGTATTTTCAACTAACTTGTTAAAGTAAGTTTGTTGACGAAGAGATATTGTCATAAGTCTCTATTGGAATGTCTGGAACTTCCTTTGTTATCTCGCTTTCCGAACACAAAAAAAATTCTCGTCTTGAGATACCCTTCAATACGTGTAGGATGTAAGGGTAAATTTTCTCTCACGATGAGCCTTTTCATGACTCCGTTCACCGAATACCAGAGGTACGTCAGAGTTTCAATTTATCTAAAATTGGTTGGATGTCAATGATACCGACTTTAATTTGAAACTCGTCGTCAATAATTACTCCTGAAGAGATTTGAAGTATACGAGGCAAGGGCATTGAATATGTAAAATACATGAGTAGCCTGCGTTGGCAATGCGTATATTTAGTTACTAGCTCATGAGAAACAAAGCCCAGGGCGGGGAAGGTGAATAAATATCACTACACCTCTCGACATATTTTAATAGTACTCAAGTCTCATTTTCATTTACAAATGACAAACAATAGTTTTATGCTAGGCGGAATATTCGCCACCGTCTTCCTTTTCTCGACTGCAGGTATACCGCAGGGGGCTTGGATCTCTTCAAGTAGGGTAAATGCTCAATCTGACAGCAGTAATCAGACTGCTGTTATCGATCAGTTAGTCTCGAACCTAAGTCAAGCAAAGGAAGCCGTTGGAGGTGGTAATTCTACTGCAGTAACAATGCAGCTGACTGCTATAATAGGAGAGCTCTCAGACATACTTGGCAAGGCGACAACCGATGAAAATGGCGAGCACTTAGATGAGCATACACATGTGTTTGGACATAAAGGAAATACACACACCGTGACACATAAACATCCACATCATGCTGACCATCACCACCATGAAGACTGGACTACTCGACATCATATCTTTAATCCAAACGACTGCAAACCAGGGCGAATGTGCTAGTAAGCCCCACTATTTTTTACTACTCGACGCTAAAATTCAGGAACAGAAGTAGGCTTTGGATAGGAACGCAACCAAATTAACGAATATAGATATCATACCTCAAAAAGTGATCTAACTTATCTCGCATTGCTACGTCTCACGACAGTCACACAAGAAGTACCTCAGTCAGGAAGGGTGTTTTTGGGGAGCTTCAATCATTCACATAATCTCAAATGGGGGAGGAAATGGTGTTTTCGATTCTACTGATCTTCAATTGAAAGTAAATTATCCTTTGAATAGCTTTTCTCTCACAATCGGCAAAATCTTATTCAGAATGATATTATGGTGATCCGACTGTGTGTCGAAAGATACCATAAGTACTGGGTAGTCGATATTTCTAGCATAAATGGTTGCACGCTTAATTTTTTCGTATAAGGTAAAAGAGTAAATCACTTTACCAAGCTTCGATTCCATTTCCTTCCTACTATTCATTCTCATTACAGTATCGATAGAGTATATCTCGGACTCGGTCTGGTTAAGGTAGGGGACAAGACCTTCTCGATAGTTAACGGCGACTTGCTTGCCGTACTTGTCGGCAATGCCTACAAATCTTATGGATTGATCGGATTGTATAATTAGTTTACAAAGCTCATCTAGTTCAACGCTTGTCATCCCATAACCCTTTTGCGTACCGCATTTAATAAATGAATATAAACTATTTCTTCGAAATGAGTCATATTGAAAAAAATAGACGCAATTGTAAGAGCTGAGAAAATGCCTCTTATAAAGGAGCGTCTAAGGGAGATGGGTGTGGCAGGAATGACCATCTCAATAGTGATGGGTTGGAGCAAGAATAGGGAGCTTCACCTCCAGCGGAGAGGTCAACCTGTATCTTATGACCTAATCCAGAGGGCCAAATTTGAATTAGTCATTCCTGATTCGCAAGTTAAAGAGATCGTTAGTGCATTAATAGAATCTGCGAGATCAGGGAAGGATGGTGAACACGGGGATGGAATGATTTTCATCTCAAACGTAGATCACCTTATGAACGTCAAGTATTTGGGATAGCGTGGCAGTATTGCCTTGCCTTAGTTTCTGCTCCTTATTGATACTAGATTGTAATATGAGCAGCTTTTCCTGTTGAGCTAACGATCAAAATACCTGAATGTACGGGTCATTTGATAAGTTCTTGAGACATTCTGACCGTTCCAAATTAACCAAGCAATGGGACAATAAATTTAGAAGAAATGGTAATATTACTATCGAGCTGGAAATAGATCACTAGTATCACCTTATGCCATGGTTTCAGGACATGGTAGAAAAGAATTACCAGTTCCTACTAAGCCTAAATTAAAACTTAGGGAATACTTATCTGATAAATCTGAATTAACTGAAAATAGCCTTACAAGCTTACATCACGTAGTGATTATGTTCAATTCCAAATCCGTGAAATATGTCGCATTGTCAGGCTTTCTGGGGCTGTTTGCGACGATGTTAGGCGCGCTCGGAGACATTCAGAACCAGGCATTTGCACAAATAACCCCTGCCTCTGAGAAGTATGGTGGCAGTAGCAGCGATCAATCCTCTTCAAGTAACCCTTCAAGCGGTGACGATGAAAGTGGTGGCGGTAGTAACCCTGACTCGTCAGGATCTTCGAGTTCAAACGACGATAATGACGGTCAAGACACATCGGACGAAGAAGAGGAAACAACAGAGGATGAAAGCATGGATTCTAATTCTGATGAGAAAAACCCATTGTTGGAACAGATAATTGACAAAGTAAAGCAGGATTTTGCTGCAGCGGGCATGTCATCTCTTGACTGGTGAAACACGAATCTTTTTTTTTTGAACCATGGCGCCTTACAATATGAAACAAGGCTGGAAATTCGTAAATAATTTCAGAGGAATAACGCTAGGAAAGAACTACGTAGAACGATAAAAGATGAAATAAAAAAATCCCATGGCTAGGCTAACGAGCAGCTTAAAGCCAACGCCCAATTAATCGAAGTCTCTGAACGTTCCAGACCGAGAGAATAGAATAATCATCGAGATGGCCCACTAGCTAGGGTTTATGGCTTTGACTGTCAGTTTTTCGTCATCTAAATTCATGCCTTGTAATTCAACCTCAGATCCTATACGTTCCAATTCTTTGCCCCGCAAGGAGCTGTTCTAAGCATATAGTAAATCCAACGCGCGCACAATCATTGGGCTTGGGGCAGTTGCGCATCGGCACTCCGTCTTTTGTTCAAACCTCTACAAAGATTGCTCTATTCCATAATACCGTACATTTATAAATTTCGAATTGCTTCACTATAAGATGATTCTTATTCATAAAACCTTTATGAATAGTGCTGGGCGGAAAGTTAAATCCAATGTATTGGACATAATAACCAGTAAATTCCTATTGTTTTCTTGTTTTTAATTCTTTCATTTGTTTTCTTCGATTCGTTTTTAATTGTGATATGGGGACCCTCGCTAGACTCCATTTTGTCGCTTATAGAACTCTAGTCCTCATGATTGTGACAAGTACTTATCTTAATTCTTGATGATTCTTCTCCGTAAGAACCTTGTGTTCAGGCGAGTATAACTTTCAAGGATCAATGCCTTGAGAATTGCAGAATAATTTGCAATATTTTTCCGATTTATTCGTAAACTGGCCATGTTTTTATGAATTTAAATTGCTGCGAAACATTATAACATATAATACTATTCGTTCCCTCACATAGGGTTCCTATCTAAAATTTTGCGAGGTCTATCGCACTTAACACGTACGCAAAGAGGGTGACATTAGCAGGCCGTCTATTAATTTACGTTTCATTTCTTAGTCGTCTTAATATTTCCTTGTCAATCTCTTCATGCTTTATTAGCTCTCCTCGGCGCCCCGGAGTCTTCATCTGTTGTTGGTTCACTTGTCTTCTTTCCTCAAGCAGCTCGTCAATACCATAATAGTTGTTCATGCCCTGTTGTCTCTTCTTTTTTAATTCGTGCATGTACCTAATTCTAAAGTCACTCTCATCCGCAAGGCTTTGAGAAGAATGATCAATTTGGGTCGAGAAAGTTTCAACAGCGAATTTTGACTTGTTCTCCATGTTTCCTCTGTGTTATGAGTACATATAAGAATGTAATCTATTCCTAGATGTTCCTTGGGTGAATGGCAATGAACGCCCGTTTTTTTCCTACAATTAATATTCAGAAATTCTGGTCTTGTCGCGATTAAAGCTGATCACAGCCTCCACTATTATTGCCACGGATTTTAGATCCTAGTAGGATTTGAACTTCCCGCAGAACGTGAACAGATTCTGGTTCTGTATATTGTAACATTATTCTAGCAACAGTAAAATAACTACCTAAGATATTTTAAGCTGCTACAGGTTCGTCAAATTAATAGATGATTATGCTACGATTTACGTTTTTAGGATAAATACAAGTTCAAACGTGTTCAACCTGACATAGAACATAGTGATCTGACGTAATGACTTTTCTTGGTTTTACGACTATTAGCTAGAAGATAGCCTCAAAGGCGATACTTAGTCAAGAACAGTTCTAAGGATAAATATTTTCGATTCCCATAACCTGGATTATAGAATGGGACGAGAAACAAGAGTCGTACCGACGAACATTATTTGAGTCTGACCTTACAACTGGGACAATATGTTCCGACAAATATCGTTTCGTCATTCTAGTAGATACTACCTATTCGATTAGCTAGCGAATATGAGGAACCCTGTGAAAGGTCAAAAATGACCACAATTTCATATTTAATATTCACATAATATTTTATAGACGCTACTTTCCTGATAGTTGTAATAGTCCCGCTTAGGTGATGCTATCATCCGTATGAAGTTTTAAAGAGAATTTATTTAAGGGAATGATTATGAAGGTTATTTGGCGAAATACTTCAGAACTTCATTTGACAATTGTTCCATCATACTTGTCAAATATCTAAAACAAGTATTAGGGGATTTCACTGGTATTCCGTTTTTCGACATATTCTCTAGTACACCTTGAACAAAAAATTTACTTTTCTTTGCGAAGAGTATTTTTATCCAATCCGAGATAAGAGATGTAAATCAGATGTCAAATGGCAGCTGTAAAGCAAAAATTTCTTCGGGTGATTTTCAAAATTATGTGTGTTGGAATAAAGGATTTGCTAGCGTGTTGGCCAGATTAGACGTTGATTGTCAGACAACTGACCTCACACATCATTCCACTGACATTAATACGCAAGAAGTAATGATACGCGTGAAGGTTAATTCACCGTATGACGAAGGAGAATTTAGAAAGATCCATCTTAATTTGAGATTAGTATTTCACAGGGATGACGATGTTGAAGATTTTCTATTTCATAGATGCAGTATCATAGCCATCTGATACGACTGACATAAGGAGTTAATAGAGGATCCGTGTCTCAGATAGGAAATAGGTCGCCAGTCAGTCGAACCAACTTATAGAATTAGTGTCTGACAAAATCGAGCAGAATAATATCATAGTATAATTTTAACGTAGACAAGTACTAAAATCAAATAACAGTGGTCTTGAAAATAAGGTTGTAAACTGTTGCCCGAGATAAATACTAAGGATAAGGTCTATAGTTCATCCCTCTTGATAATCGTAATACTACTGCTTGTACCGTCGGGGTTGGGCCATTTCAACGGTGCTGCACTCGAGGTGCATGCTCAACGATCGTCATCATGTGATAGAGTTGTTGTTTCTTTGGTGGACTGTTCTCCCGCTTCTTCGACCTCATCCTCATCTGATGGTTCATCTGCTGCGGATGACAGTGATGACAATGACAACAATGACGATCAAAATGGGGAAGAGAAGGGTGGCGACATAGAATCAAAGATCCCCTCCACAGCAGGAAGCGGTGTCCCGTTCCCATAGGAATTGCTCAGCTACCACAAATTGCAGTTTGACACTGGGTTTTTTTGAATTAAGGCTATTCTAGCAGTATACGTCTGAGAACATGTATCGAGACTATGAGAAAGCAAGAACAGTCCAGACGATTTCAACTTAAATCAACGACTTGCCCTATAATGCCGCCGCTTTAACATTCAGGGATAGTAAGGCTACTATCATTGTACCGATAGTAGTATGAGAGGGTCTTGCTACTCCCACATCTGCCCCTCATCTTACAATTACTGAAGCTCGTTCTTCTCTAGAGGACTGATGCCCATCCTAACTGATGAATGTGGAAAATGTGTATTAATATGGTGTGCCCTTAGTCCTCTGATTCTTTAGAGCCTCGATATACCACTCAAATTCCTCAACAAACTTCACATATCTGTGTTCAAAGGTAGCGTCCAAAAGTTCACCACCCTTGGCGAAGACTGCATGCACTTTAGGTATTGATAAGGCAGAAGGTATTGTTGGTGCACCTAGTTCTGCAAATATATTTCTAAGGTGTTGAACGGCATTTATTCCACCAAATGCTCCTAGTGAATATGAAACTATTGCGGAAGGCTTGAAATAATACTCTTCGAGAAAGTAATCCAGCGTGTTTTTCATCGCTGCAGAAGTGCTATGATTATATTCAGGTGTAACCGCCATATATCCATCTGCATCTACAATCTTCATTCGAAGTTCTGTGAGTTTCTTGGAAGGAGGTGTCATCTCTTTATACATACGATCAAGTAATGGTAGGTCTAACACTAGCGGATCGATAAGATTTACTAAATGCTTTCTTGTCTTAAGCTTCTGTTCTAGCCACATGCCAACATTTATCCCTTGACGATCTCGCCTCACTGACCCTAAGATCAAAGCAATAGTTGCCATAACGGATTTTCTCAGTCTTCACCACCCTTTAAGCGATTATAAAACTTTAAGATTAAATCTGGAGAAAAAATAAAAGGGAATAAGTAGATTTCTCTTAAATATGGCATCGAGTCATGCATCAGTTGTTAATGTTGATTTGCAATTGAAAACTATTCTGTTTGTGAGTACCTTGAGTGTTGATTTATCCGGAATGGGTTTAGAACATGAAGCGGTCCCATATCATTTGCAATACGTGGTGGTTTCTATCAGCCACTTTCTGTGCTAGCGGAAGTATGGTTGAGGAAAGCTGCGTGCGTAGACAATGCCCATATGAAGACATCTACTCTTTCCCTAAATGAAACGCTATAATTCAATTCGGTATAACCACCTCTACCGAAAATCATGAGTAAGCTTGGTGCTTTGTATACGAATTGCATGAAATGTCACTTCTGCGTTCAAGGTTTGAGGGCGGTGGCTAGGCAGAACTCGATAATTTGTTCAATCGCTACCATTCCATATACAATCATGACATGAACGGATACGTGACCAGGTGCATCGCCGAACTACGAAATAAGCAGGACAAACTTGAGAAAGCGGTTGATGAATTGAGGAGCCGAGCCCCAATTAAATTTAACATTAATAAACGCTTAACTTAGTTGATTTCGTTTGGAGAATTATAACACCTATAACGATTCCTTTAAGTTTTATCTTTTCAATCTAATCTGTTGAATTCTTGGCGAAATTCCTCCTGATCGTTGATGGGTATACAGCAGATGGCCAGTAGATTGATCATTGGAAGAATAATGTAATTTGGATGCACGGCAAAGAATCATTTCCCGCAACCTACTGATGCAGCTAGCGAAATCATGTCAATTTACTTAATTTCGAACTTGTATGTTCATTTAAGCATATCTACTGTTCAGTTACGTTTAACGAGCAGAGCGTCGTCAGAATCCATGCTTTGCCAAATAACGTCGTAACCTAACTTTGAGATTAGCCCCGCGTGGCAAATTTCAGGAATAGAATTTTCAGATAAGATAACACATGCCTCAGAAAATTTCATAGCACCAGTTAAGCGTTCGGCTACTGTATTGGCCTTTGCCTTGGACACGAACCATGAATCTATTCTTAAATAGTCTACTTCGTTGTCTCTGGAGGCAACTGCGGTAGCAATTTCGATTGGCACTTTGTAACTATCCGAAATCTCCTCAATAGAAATGACATCCTTTGTGCCATCAAATCTTATCTTTAGGTCTGAATCAAACATATTTGCGTCAATTTGTTCCTTGTCGATCGATTTTAAATATTCTTGTAACTTCTTAATCGGAACTAAAGATTTCCTGAAAAATATAATCCTATTTTTGGATATACCATAGATGGATGGATTGAAAGGTTTAGAGCATGAAAGCTCTTCGTCCACCGCAACAAAAAGATCGACGTTACTGTTAAGGAGAATTTCACTAACTTTTTGGAATTTCTTTTCTAGGTACTCTTTAGTCCAAAATCCTACAATTTCTAGATAAACTTTTCTACCATACTTCTCAAATAAGAAATCAGGGATAAATGCAACTCCTTTGCCGACGATAAGGGGGTCAGGTTCCCTCTTAATTTTCCATCTGTTGGCAAGATGTTCGAACTTAATTGCAAATTTCTCTTCGATGGAACTATCAAAGTACGATGGAGTTGATCGACCAGTATTAATACTATTACTATTAATACTATTACTATTGATACTATTATTATTCTTGTCATTACGAAGCGGTTCACTCAGAATGTTTTTCTGCACATCAGAGGATGAAATTCTAAATTCATATATCTTCTTGCCAGACATTGTCTTTCTAATTATAGACGCACTTATGTACCACCAAGATGATGAAACGATAAACGGAACAAGCTTCGCGATGGATGTTCCATATCTATCGGTCAACTTAAATAAACTAACAGGTCCATCAATTGAACAAACTAGCTTACTGTCATGGCCGCCATTATTCTTTAAATCGGCATGCCTACTTTTACCGCCATGAACATTTCTGGCATCAGCGCTCTCATCAGCATTCGTCTGCTCCCGTAAATTGTACATCAATCCTAGACGCTTCACGTTCCTCAGGATATTTTTCCAGTTTGCACCGCCCCTGACGCTAAACTCCAGTCTGGTGCATGTGAAAAGCAGAGTCTGCAATAGGGACAGATTATACCATGCTAGAAGTTCTTCGGAACCGACTGGACTAAACAGTTCTATGACCATATTCTCGTCGAGGTCACTCCACAATGACTGCATTATGGAAGTTGATGAGATGTTCATCTTCGATGCTACATCGCATAGTATCTCGTCACGAAGAGATTCGGTAAGTGCGAAACCGCGTCTTGCTGATTCCTCCCATAAAAACCTCCTAATGTCAATAGGATTTACTGAAATCCCGCAATTTTCGTCCCGTTGGCTTATTGTTGTGTTGAACTGGCATCTTCTTTCTAGTAGGGTAGAAAGTCCCCTTACAAGCCTATAGTCGTCGAAGTGGCTTTCTAAGAACGATATCCTTTCGTTTAGAATCTTTTTCTTTTCCTTATTCGCCGCTGATTCCTGGAATTCGTTGATGATTATTTTGGCAAGTTCTAAATGCCTAGACTTGTCCTCTTCCCCGCAAAAGAGAGGAAATATCTCTCCCTTTCGTGTTCTAATCCTAAGTAATTGACTAGGCAGCATTTCTTATTCGAATAAACTGATCTGTCTCCGTACTTATTTCAGGTAAAAATTGTCTTATAAAATAGTTGTTCACTACCAATTTATAATTTTTCCTTAGATTTAGAATATGACCGCAGAGTATCGCTGATGATGGTTTTCCATCGAGTAGGTAATTCATGTTTTCTTTTCTCTTTCTCCACTGTTTGATCCAAGGCCGTCAACATTTCACCAATGCACTGTTATATTAACTAAAAATTTTTTTCTTTTCATAACAAAATAGCTGGTAACGTGTTTATCTATTCTGAATCACCATGTGCATCTATGTGTTGCTATATTGATGATATGTGGCCATTATCATTTTTGGTTTCCTATCCATGGCATTAGAGAAGTCTGCCACAAAATGCATCAAATGAAAATGCACAAATGTGTTAATAAGGTAGACTCTTAGAAAACGTTGCAGGAAGCAGTATTGTGTAATCGGAAAAAAGGTTGAGAGTCTACTGCAGTTTTTATTACCTTCCTATACACAGACCACTTGGATTACTTGTCTCACAACTGTTGTCTACATACTGATTTGCGTTGATGTTTGTTGGTAGTCCGTTTGCATTGTTAAGGTCAATGACATTCTGAAGTACGTTATTGGCTGATATTGTATTCTGTGAGCTCTGTCCATCAAGAAATACTCCATTCTGACTTCCAACTACATTGTTCATTCCTACATTGGACTGTTGTGTGTTGACAAATGTTATTCCTGCTAGCAAGTTGCCATTCATAAGGTTTGAGTCTATAGCAGAACCGGTGCTTGAGTGAGATGCTACACCTATACTATTACCCTGTATGATGTTTTGTTGTACTTGTGCATTTTCAGCTCCTGTCATAAATGTACCTATCTGGTTGTTAGATAGTATGACAGAATTAATCTGAAATCCATTTGCTCCAGTAAGAAGTACACCTGCTTGGAAGTTGCTCAGAGAACCAGGTCCATTTACTACTACATTATCAACATTTGGTACCATAATTGCTACTTTAGAGCTGTCCTGTCCAGGTCCTGTGATTGAGAATCCATTCATGTTAATTACTGTGTTTGGACCACCGACGATAATGCCATCTCCACTGCAGTTAAGATTTGCAGTTAGATTTACTACTCCGCTTACCACTTGTCCACATGCTGCGTTTGATGATGATGCTGTTGCTGGTGCTCCTGGAGTGCCGCCTTGTTGTGCAGCCGCGGTTGGGAAATTTACCGCAGTGATGCTCAAAGTCAGGAGTGCAATCATCCCAGATGTCACGATCATGGATGAGATACTAAAACCTCTCGTATTCGTTCTACTTTGCTCCATTCCTAATCGAAGAGAGATGTAGTATTAGTATTATTTATGTGGATGTATGAACTGTACCCAACATTAGGTTTATTCGTTTTGATCATAAAATTCCCTTCTAGCTATTATTTGTAAAAGACTGTTAGTACATTAAACATTTCTATAGGTATATTCGTCTATACGCCTCTGTTGTTGCATTTTCGCATTACCTTAAAAAAAGCAGAGACCCAAGCTATTACCTCAAATCCCACAGTAGTATACAAGAAATTTGCTTATCCGGAGCTTTGTTTCTGACAGTGGGAGTTCAAGAGCGTGAGTATCGGTGACAAGGGTGCGGTGTATACCGATTTGAACCAAAAGTCGATCCGTTTAGGCAATATTTTGGGCTTCTCTAAATTAAATGACGACTATATACAATTTCAGAAGATCAACTCAGGGCTTTCTAGGTATAAGGTAGGTCATCTCTACTATGAATAATTCTAAATATTCGAAGCAAACCATTAACCAAACTCAAACAATGATCAATTTCATTGGATCCTAGAATGTGGGTGAATTATCTTCGGCTTCCTCGAAACTCCGCTGTGTTCCGGGGAAGCGGGGAAGGTGTACTATCATAACGTAATAACTGAATAGTCGGACACCATCATCAAACCTATTGCATCTTTAATTTCTCAGCTTCTCATGCAATACATAAACATTTTATTCTACTACCACTTTCCTTTAGACCAATGCCTATATCAAAAAACTGAGGCTCATCATTGTTTCCATCGGAGTTGTAGTAGGGGTTGGAAGCGTTTTATTACTGCTCTATACGCAGTATGACATTACTCTCAATTCACAAACCACTCAAGAGAGTAGACCCATAAGAATAGCATGTTCTGAACCATGGGTAGGTTATGTTCCACTCGTCTTGGCCGTAGATAGATTCTTCAAGGAAAATCAAGTAGCAGTAGAATTAATACAACCTCAGAATCAAACATCGACAGAAGAGTTATTCCTTAACGGTTCTGTCGATGGCCTTTGTAGCATATTTACGACGGCCATTTTTCAGAATTCAGAAGGGGTGAATTCTAAATTGGTGTGGGTGTTAGATTACTCGGGCACTGGTGATGTTATTCTTGGTTCGAAAAATATGACGGTCAAAGAGTTAAAAGGGAAAAAAATTGGGGTTGAAGGATTAAACACTTTTTCACACATTTTTGTATTGCAAATCTTGGCTAAGGCCGGTTTATATGAAAAGGATGTTCAATTTGCAAACGTAGCCGCTCAGGATATGGTAAAAGCACTAAACACCAAACAAATTGACGCAGGTCACACGTATGGGCCCGCAAAACTTGCTGGTATTCAGAGCGGATATGATATTGTAGCGACTGCTAAGGACGTACCAGCGATCATAGCAGACGTTCTCATTTTTAATTCTAAAGTAGTTGAAACAAGACCAGAAGCTATAGGTGCTGTTGTAAAGTCAATTAATCAAGGAAAGGAGTACTTCGATCATAATAAGGAGAACACTTACTTCCTTCTTTCAAATTTTTTCAACATGACTACTGAAGAGATGCAAGATGGGTTCGAAGGAATACAGGTTCTTGGATTGGAAGATAATATCAAGGCAATGAACAGATCAAGTTCAAATGGGAATAACTTTACAACATTGTATGAATCTGGGGATATTATAGCTAATTACTTTCTAGAGAGAGGCCAAATACGACAACTACCGAATTTCGACGAGATAATCGATCCGAGATTCATTTATGCTATCTCGAAAAACGAAACAATCAATGATGGTTAGCTGATTCATGCAGATTCGATCCAGACTTTTCATAATTATGATATCTCTTGTTACCTCAGCAATAATTGTTCCGTCAATTATCGCACTGAACACTTTTACTAGGAGTTTGGAAACGGAAATAACCGAGGAACTTAAGATAAGTGCTCTTAGCGCTATGGACAAGTTGTCAAGATTAATGTTCGAACGACTTGCAGACCTTAGATTTCTCACCTACCCAGGCAACACTATGATAAGTAGTTCGGATGATAACATCACTTTAGAAGAAAAGGTGGAATATCTGAGGCAGATAGAGAAGGCAAACAAGGCCTACGCCTCTATCTCATTATACAACGCAAGTGGAATAAAGATTGGTGATACAAGAAGTATCGATATTGGTGCTAATGATTCCAGAGAACCATTTTACAAAAATGCTATTAATGGCACTTACTATTACGATAGTGTCCCAACCTATTCTAGGAGCTTAGGCCAATACGTAGTGCATTTTTCGGGACCTCTTCACGACCTTGGGGACAATCAGATAGACGGAGTCCTAGTTCTAAAGTTCCCACTTAATAAAATAAATGAGATTATGGTTGAGGCAGGCGGGACGATATCAAGTGATGTAAATATAGAATTGGTTTCAGATGACGGCCTTCTAATCTACTCGAACAATGATCGAAAGGCTATTCTACAAAAAGAGGTAACAGGATTGAAGATATTCGACAAACTACAGAATTCGACCAATAGAGTGGAGTCTGAGATAGTTGCTGGCGCTACCGGCGGCGAACCTATGAATACAATATTCATCGGAAGTAAAGACCCTGGATTCCTAGATTATAGGGGAAACAACTGGTCACTAATCCTAGGCATAAATACCCAAGATGCATTTAAGAACATTTCGTTGTTAAGCGCCCAGTTTATAATTGTGGCAGCCATTATTTTGTCCATCTCTACTTTTCTAGTTTTCATATTTGCAAAAAGCATCTCTAGACCTATAATAAAGCTAAGAGACGTTACGAATGAAGTAAGTAAGGGTAACCTTGGGATCAAGGTGGACCTACAAAAGAGTGGTGGGAATGAACTCAAACAACTATCCTCAAGCTTCGAAAACATGAGGCAGACCATTTTAGCTAGAACCGAAGAGGTATTAAGAGTAAATGAAGAGCTTAAATTGAAGGATAGGTTAAAAGACGAATTCATCAACGTTGCAGCACACGAGTTGCGCACTCCTATACAACCAATATTGGGATTATGCGAAGTTCTTCGTTCCAAAATAAGGAAAGGTAGTACGAGCAATCCGAGAAGTGAAGAAGAGCAACTTTTAGATATTATCATCAAAAACGCAAAAAGATTGCGTGGACTTGCTCAAGAGATTTTGGACGTAACTAGGATCGAGAGCAAGGGGTTTGACTTAAATCTGGAAACGTTCGATCTCGTCTCACTGTTATCGAATATTGTGACTGACACTAGAGAGCAAATTAGCAAACTTGAACGAGACATCAATATAACCTTCGAGCTTGAAGGAAAACTTACGAGTGGGACTGGCGTAATCCTTGTGAATGCTGATAAGGATAAAATTACCCAAGTCATTTCCAATTTATTAGGTAATGCCGTAAAATTTACGAAGGATGGAATTATATCAGTTAAGGTTAGTACTAATAAAGAAAGCGGTGAAGCTATAATATGCATTAAGGATACCGGTCAAGGTATCGATCCGAGCATAGTGCCTCATTTGTTTACGAAGTTCAGCTCCAAATCTTTTGAAGGGATTGGATTAGGATTGTTTATTGCAAAGAATATTGTTCAAGCTCACGGAGGAAGGATATGGGCTGAGAACAATTCAGATGGAAAAGGTGCTGTATTTTTCTTCACCTTAAGGATAATACATTCCTAATTTTTAACTGGAGGGATCGACAGTGAGTAAAATGCGAGAATAAATTCTATCAATCCTTCATCCGTTGCGTTTGCTTCAAATTGCCCTATAATTCTATTGTTCCCAATTCACAAGAGGAATGTGCAGCTCATAGCAGACGACTTTTGTGACTGTTAATCAGTTAGAGCTATCGAACAGACAAATGGGAAGTATCCTCGCAGTGGCAAGGTATCGCTGCTAAATAAATTTAGAAAATACGTGAACTGCCTGAACATATACAATAATTGTGAATGCGCCAAGCAATTTATGGTTCTTTTGAAAATGCATGAATGTCATTATTTACCAATTTGTCCATATGATTAATTTATGGTTTGCCAAATCATGAAGAGCAAACTATCGGATCCCTGAAAAAGACTTGTCATGAGGCCATAACAATTATACCGTAAACAATAGCATAGACCCAATATCGATATGCGTTGAATTACCTTAAATACTACAGTGATTAGGCATGTTAAAGAGACCAGTTCTGTGGGAATCAAAATGGATCTGGACAGGCCTGATGCATGTCGAGGGGGATCACGTGTGACTCAGAGTTTCAAAAGTTATAATCAGGCAAACTATCTGATTCTCTGATAACCTTACACCACTTCTACTAATCCAAGTCGCCCTACGTTTACAACCCTCATGTCATACCTGTCCTCGAATCATCGCGTTTACGAATAGAATTTATTTTGAGATGAGAAGATAGTGATCCACGATAGCTCTTGCATTCTCACTATACCCAATTGTCGATCATTAATACTGTACTAATGCAGCTCTTCGAGTCTTTTATCAATAAATCCACTGAAGTCGGAGTGTTTGAATAAGGAGAAAGTCTTCACTCTACTCCTTATAGAATTGTTTGAAACCTCTCTGTCTATTACAAGTACTACTCCGGCTGTGTCGTACCCTTCATTTCTAACTGCCTCAATGGCATGTGCCACACTACTGCCCTTAGTCATTACATCGTCCACAACAATAATAGGATCAATGAGATACCCTTCCACTTTTTTTCCACTACCATGAGTTTTAACGTTTCTCCTAACTATGAACTGCTTAGTTCCCTGGGAGCCTCTCCTCTTAATACTATTAATTATAACAGCAGTTGATATCGGAACAGCGCCCATTTCTAATCCCCCAACTGATTTTCCTCCAAATTCTCTGGCAACAATGTCGTATAATAATTCGCCGATAAGCGTGGCTCCAACTGGATCTGCTAAAACCATTTTTAAATCATAGTAATAATTGCTTTTCTCACCGCTTGATAGAACTATTGGCTGATCAGAGACAATTATCCCATTTCTTTTGATAATCTCCATCAGCTCTTGTCTTTTCAGTTGATTTTCTATAAGATTCAACCGATGGATGCTCAGATAACGAACACGGACCTTTCTTTATAAGTGTAGTGGATTGGAATTTTTTTGGCTAATAATACGGTACACTATCAGTACTGTCACTCTTTTTCTTTGGATTTCTATTCAGAATAACATCAGCTTCAGACTTTTGTCTGCCTACCACTCAGAACTCTGAACCTTTTCGATCGGAAGAAATTTGTTCTTGGGTGTTGATGAAATTCCTTAGGTGGCTGTCCCCACAATTAAGGAGTTTAAACGAAGGAAGAGTGGATAGAAGGATTTCTTTTCAGGCTCTTCAAATTAAAGCCAGTTAGCTACCCAGTCGGAATTCCCCCGCTACCGATCGCATAACAAAAGTTCTAGAGTACTGCAAATGGCTGATTAGGTAGACCCAGATAGTACCTTGAGCAAAATACTATTGTAGCTCCACTTGTATTCTTTTTATTAATTCCTCTGTGTCTATAGGTTTCTTAATAAAGCAATCAATATCAATTTGAGGGAACAATTCTCTTAAAGATCGGTAGTACACTTCAAATGCTGTGATAAAGCATACCTTGGGTTCCTTGTCCAGCTTCTCCAATTCTTCATACAACTGAAAGCCATTCATTTTTGGCATTTTAATATCAAGAAGTAATAAATCATAGGCACCTATTTTGAAATGAGCCAATGCTTCTTCAGGATCATTAAACGCGTCGACCTTGTACCCCTTACCCTCTAGACCCATTTTAAATGTTAAAGTCACATCTGGTTCATCGTCTACTAGGAGAATTCTCTTACTTCCGGCAGAGGTATTTGTCGACAGTGTGGATGAAGAGGGTATAGAAGAGGTCTCTTCCTGCATATTTACGTCAGTATTAATACAGATGTTAGTCCAGGATAAATAATTTTATGACATTCAGGTGAAGAAAACGACCATAACAAATCAGCCCA
>WHTU01000090.1 GCA_009377575.1 Nitrososphaeraceae archaeon
GGCAGGATTTACTGCAAAGTACCAGCGCCTTATGATTCCTTGCTCTTGAAGCCTTCTTATTCTGTTTCTAATCGCATGCTGGTCTATTTTTATGCTCTTTGCGAGTGAGCGGAAGGATCTTCTAATGTGCGCATTTCTTGGAGGAAATACGAAGTCTGTAAGAAACTCTTTTATGATTTCGATATCTATCTTGTCCATTTGCATGATAGATCCCTAATGGTAATCTTTGATATAAAGATGGATATGACGTCCAAATTGCGGTTCTAATATCCGCTCATAGTTAAGAACAGGATTCACATAAGTCAAGTCATGGAAAAAACTATGTCGGAAGACCAAAAAAATGGTGAGGAAGAACAAAATAAGGCAATGATTCGTCAGTACTTTGAGCTTCACAGTCAAAAGGATTTGCAAAAAATCGAAAAGCTATGGCCCCCTAATCATCGCTTTTACTTTTCAGGCATGCCACCAATGGATTGGAACGGACATAAACAATTTCTGACTGCCCTTTTCAATGCATTCCCAGACATTCATTTTACTATTGAAGATATCTTAGCAGAAGGTAACAAAGTGGCATTTAGGTTGGCTGTTACTGGCACTCACAAAGGAGAGTTTCAAGGAATACCGCCAACTGGCAAGAAGATCTCATTTGGTGGCACAGGGATTGGAACTATTATCGATGGCAAGTTGGAAGAAAATAGGGCACATGCAGATATAATGGGGCTTATGCAGCAATTAGGAGCTATACCTCCTGCTCCTGCCAACGCCGATTAGCATAATAGAATGATATTTCCGCTAATATCCCCAAACAAGTAGCATTGCCTTCAGTTGATGTCGGCATAAGGCGTATATCACAACATTTACCATCCAGATCTCAACACCCAAAATTCAACACCCATTAAGCTGACAGAACCCAATTTATTATTTCTTATGTACTATAATCCCATATTTCTTGACACCATATCCTAGAATTAGGAACATAGCTTTATCCTTTTAATTTGATCGATCCTAAGGATGCAGAAGTTACAGCAATATTACTCTAGCGTCAGCAAGTGTCGGCATAGGAATTAGGACTGAATATAACAGAAAAAAAGGTTGCTCTAGGAAACCTCTCTTAATATCTATCAAGCCACTATAAAAAATGGTTTCATATTGAAACAACAACCTCTTAATAGAACCGTGGGACTTATATGAAAATTCATTCGTGTCCGACTCTATGAAACGTTGTTAAGCTAATATCTGCAATGGATCATAGTAAATGAGGCTACTAAATCTTCCTCTTTCTCCTAGATCTTAAATATTGTTATTGCTTACCGCAATTATGACCCTTGATTCAAACGAAATGGGTGACCCTTTAGAAGTGGAAGCTGAGATGATGAGAATGTTGGATATATGCCTGCGTGAACACGACGATAACCATCGGTTCACCTCAGCAGAGTTGGTGAGGGCCCGCAATGTTCAAGGAGGTGGAAGACGTGCTTATACCGAAGACCAGTATGAAAATGAGGTAGTACCTAAATTATTACGGTTAGAGTATGTGGTTAGGCAACCTGACAATTCTTTCATATTATCTGAGATTGGTATGGCTCATGCTAAGCTTCTAAGGCAAGCTGGGACATTTTAGGTTTGTTTGGTTAGCAATGAAATTATGGTTATGAACCCGATGCAAGGAAATCAGTATAAGCTCTGCCAGTGGCTAAGATAAAGAGATTCAATATCTCGGCATGCATGGAATATCGTAATATTCAAATTCTATGTCAAAAAGAGTTAATGGTCAGATCAACGTCCTATTAACGCCTTAAATCACTCAGAATAGGCAAGTAGTGGGCTAGGTTATGCATGTTCCTGGCCTGCTACCTTACTTAGTATCCTTATGGAAAGTTTTTCCGCCTTATTATTAAGGAATGCTATTCAAAATTGTTCGTTCCCGTTCTACTTTTCTTTCGTCGTTACTTCAGTATGGGTCCAGTTACTTAGATTACTTGAGAGTGGGTCCAGTCTCTTAGTCCTGACACTGCGGCAAGCGTTTTATACTCATATATCCTTTAATTGAGATATGTCTTCAACAACAACTCAAATTCCTCAGTGGAATATGAAATCAGACTATGTTGAATCCTGTAACTGTGATTATGGTTGCCCTTGCAATTTTAGTGGCTTTCCTACATATGGATCCTGCCAGACTCTAATATTATTTCATATCAGGTCTGGAAGTTATGGCGATACCAAGCTTGACGATCTTGATTTTATCACTGCATTATATTGGCCAAAGGCGATCCATGAAGGTAATGGCACTGCACAGCTATTTGTTACCAATAAGGCTAACGAAGAACAGAGACAGGCAATCATAAATATTGTTTCAGGTCAGGCAAAGGGAGACGGTCCGTTTGCATTATTTGCTGGCACGTTAAAATATTTTCTGGAACCACAGTTTGTTGATATTAATGCGAATATAGATGGAAAAAAGAGTAGTTTCTCTGTACCAGGAGTTATGGATGTACAGATTGAAAGTTTTACAAATCCCGTAACTGGAGAAGAGCAAGATACAAAAGTACAGTTACCAAAAGGATTCATTTGGAAACTTGCAGAGGCAGCAAAGTCAAAGATTATGCGCATCACAACTCAAAGCCTAAATTTTGATCACTCAGGACAAAATGCCTATTATTCAGTAGTGGATTACAAAGGACCATAATTGCTTAGCCAACAACGATAGACGTACGAAAATAGACAGCACCGTTCGTTTATCTACTTGCTAGTTATTGACCTATGGGCTCTACAATGATCATGGTCGCTGTGCATTGGTAGTCTAAAAGCAAATTAAGGGAGGTTCTTAAGAAAATACAGATGGACGGTAAAGGGTAATTAGTATTGTCATAGATTAGTCCTTACTACTCGTCTTGGTTATTCTCCTCATCATCCTCATTTGAGTCCTGGTCTCCCGATTCCGATTCTTCATTTGATTGAGTCTGTTGAGGTTCCTCCGGAGTCTCAACTCGGCGTATTTGGGTTGGCTAGTGATCCTTGGTATTTTTATGTGGAGAAAATCGGTATCAAGGGTGGTAACTAAAAAATGAAATAGTACTTTATACTCTCTAAGACATCACGACCATTTGGACTACAACTCAGCCTCTGTAAATCTTGATGTGTGTTCTTTCTTGGTTCCCGAAATTGTACGGCAGTGATAATATCCGTAATTAGACTATTGAATGTCAACAAGTACAAAACACAAGATAATTTTTACTTGATGGTGATTACTATAGTTAAAGAAAAAAGAAAAAAGGTTTACCTAGTATATTTTCTATAGGTGGTTCTACCTTCTCCACGTTGTCCAATATGAATCCAGAATTATATTTCCAGAATGATTTAGAATGGTGTCTTTGGTAATCTTCTGCAAAATCTTTTGAATTTGTATACTCTTTTACTCCTACTACTAGTGCTTTTCCAATTATCGTCTTTGGAATGTTGGAGGTAATATCATATTCTTTACACATTTTTAGGTCTGCTATGGTGGGCACGTGAATGTAGAAATCTTTTATCCAAACTGGTGGTTTCCAATTCCTTAACTCTATGTCATTCTTTCCTTCTATTATTAGTGTGGCATATGGTTCACGTATAGAAAGAACCGGGATTTTGCTGTCCAGCATTCTAAATCCTACTAAGAAAATAGTGCCTACTTAAAGTCAGGGTATGACATTTCTGGTATTATCTTCGATTACTTTGATTCCGTAGAAGTTGAAAAATCTTATGGATAAGTGAAGGTTATTATTTCCGGTCTCTTCTCTTCTGAGTTTAAAATTATTTTACAAACGTGATAACCTTTATCATCATTAAGACATACTTGAATGTCCTGACCTGGTTCCAAAGAATAAGGTAGTTCTAAAACTCTGGACAAAGAATTGGTATTTATTCCACGTATTTCAACATCATCATCGTATACCCAGTCTATCATATCATAATATGTTCCTTCGCCGTACCTCACTCCATTAATTGTAAACCATGCATCTCCAAGGTTGTTTCCATTTGTATCCAAGATTGCTTGACGATTAAAATCAATTGTTGCGTCTATTTTGAATGTTCCTGCATCAGATGAAGGAACACTTTCAGAATTGGCAGTACAGGTATCGTATCCATCATAGTATCCTTGCATGAATGCATTAGTATGAAATGACGGACCTTTTCCAGGTTGATTTATGTACCTATCAGATGAATCTAATATTCCTGCATCATCACATCCATGAACGTATCCTGAATCGTACGGATCGCTCGAAGCGTACGCAGTTAAAGCAGATATACTCATAAAACCTGTGAAAAAGACTACATATAGGACAAGAAAATGTATAATATGAAAGTTCCAACACGCTGGATTATGACTAGAATTCCACATTACGGACGTTATAATTAGAGTTGTCTAATTAATATTTGATGATGTGGTTTGTATAAGATGGTTACAGAACATCTGCATGGTAGAATTTGTCTTGGTTTAATTGTTACGGGTGTATGAAAAATTCATAATAAAGTTGTATTCTTTGATTCTCATTCAAGCGAATTTTCAAATAGTGTCATTATTCACAGTCGTAATGTCCTTGCATAGTGACAAAACGAACTTTCCCATAGTTCCTTTACACAAAACGGAAGACTATATGACAGTTTAACCTATATGCCCTTTATCCTATCCGTACACAAGAACTCTCAAGTTGTAATGACCAGTATTAGAAGGTATATCCCAATATGAATAATCTTCACCCTTGCAGAAGTTGTTATGCAAATTACATGTTATACGCACCCCACCGAGAAAAGGACCAAGCGGACTACTATCATTAATTGGTTTATTCCATGCCTTAGAACTTATATCAAAGGAGCTATTTTCCCAAACCCTCAACTTCATTGCCTTCCCCAATTATTCTCAAGTCCAGATTTGACGAAAGCGAAATGAATCTTTCTCATATCTTCTTGAGAAGTATAAAACATCACTCCGTGTTCTCCCTCTTTTATGTTTTTAACATATTCTATTGGTGGGATATCGACCTGCCTGCTTGCCATAATCAGAGTTTCAGACATATCTGCCTCTTCAATTATCGGAGAGTTATTAAGAATTTCAGCGTCAGAGATTGTTAGCTATGACTAGCTTCTTTTTACTACCTCCAGTTCTATCTTTAATTACAATATTCTATTTCTGTGTTACAAAAAGATAAGGGTTTGATCATACTTTTCAACTACGCCTTTAATAAGAATAGGTATGTGGTAGTAGGTCAGGTTATGCATGTCGATCATCGCTCCTGGCCTTACCACCTAACCTACTTTAGCAATGTCCTTAAGGAAAGTTTTTCTGGTTTTCTTATTAAGAATGATGTCCTTATTGGGATATGGGAAAATGGAAATGCATTTGGTGCTCTAAAATCCTGGAAGGAGAATCCTTTATGGATCTCGTTGCTGCCTCTGTAAAGGAGGAAGGAGGTCAGCATGTCCACGGTTGGGAAAACATAACCCTGGTAGAGGAAGAAGCCAAGTTAGCGAATAAACTATTGCCTAGCATTCATTTCTAACCCGCAATCTTTATTTTGTTCTTGAAAAAAGAATTCATAATAGTAGATTTTAGGGCTCGTAGATACCAATAAATCAACCGGTGTAAGGCTATCTAGGTATGATTTGAAATATTGTTGTTGGAAAAAATTTCGCAATACCTGAGCTGAGCTGTTAAAGATAGTTATTCTCAGCAATATTACTGGCATAACGTAAAAGCGGTTGTAATTAGAAAGTTAATAAATTATCCTTATCGAGTAGGAATATTTGTTCTACTTCTCATCCTAAAAGAATTTGCCAACATAAAAACTAGTGGGAACCCTATGAGGATTATGCAGACTATGGTCATACCTATAATGATTTATTTTTAGAGTATATGTGAGATTTTTCGACCATTCTTTGTTCATTATACTCCCTCAATTATTGATATTGGTGTTGGCACTGCCGATTTATCAATGAGGAGAATATGTACTTATATTTAATCCACAATTCTCCCCAATCCTTACCACAATGAGTTACATCGAGATACATGCAATCCTCTAAAGATCCGACATATACTATTAATAGAAAGCTAAATATTTTTATTACAATTGATGACCTAATTAATTGTAAGGATATGTCTAGAAACATAAAAGAGACTGACAGTCCTAACCATTTCATAGTACTTGATGCGATTGAAAGAGGGATAAGAACACTTGACAAAATTAGCAAAGCAACCCGACTGGACAAATCAGAGGTTGAAATGGTAGTGAACGATCTAGAAGTTCAGCGATTGGTATCTAGAACGGAAAAAAGAAAATTATTTAGGACGAATACAGAGTTCTCGACTAGCGAAACTGGTCTTAAGTTGTTAAACTCCAAAAAGCGAGAATTAGAGGAAAAGGCCAAAGAACTTAGACAGGCCTATAACAATGGGAACGCTGCTAAATTGCAAACATTTATGAATACAAATAGAGCGTGGGTGCCATTTATGCTGTTTTCTGGTTTGATGGACGTATTGTTCTTTGCATCAATGATGTCTTTTATGGGTATGACAATGAACCCTCAAGAAATCGCCATTTCTGAGAATAGCGGGGCGGCTTCTGATTCGGGGGCAGGAACAGGAACAGAAAGCCAAGAGCAAGTAAGCGCTGGTGAAGCCGGAAGCGAAAGTTGGGGCGGAGGCTTTGACAGCTCAGTTGACTCTGGAATGGATTTCGGCGGTGATTTTAACTTTAAGGTCTTGTCATGAGTCCTCCGCTTTGTAGTATATTCGACATGTCTTGGAAATAAATTATTTATGCCTTAGCAAGAAGTAACACGGCTTACAGGGAGGTTAGGCAAGGTACATAGGAAAAAGATAATCTAGTAGTACTTTGCTTTTCGGAAATAAATTCCTGATTTGGATCCTGCTGAACAGACATGCCATTAAGATTTATCAGAGTAGAATCCATATGATATTGAACGACTGTAAACTGGCTTCAAATGATACCAACAAAGAAGAAGGAGGTGGATCAAGTATGAAAGAAAAATAGCATGAGTTTGTGGCATACTACTGATGCAACCCTCTGAGGATAAGCCAGCTGTCCATTCTTGACGCCGTATGAACCCCAGCTTTTGACAAATATTCCAATATGGATACAGCGAGATGACCATCGGAGATTATTGGTCAGAATACTCGGAAAGTAAATAAATTCACCTCGCATATGAATTAGTACGTTCTGGAAAGAATATACCTAAGGGATGAGGATCGATGGCGATAAATGGAACTGTGTGTAGTTGAATATAGCTTCTAGATTTTCGAACACAGGTATATTTTCAATATTTGAGTTGCTTACCCCAATACGGGTTACAGTTCTTCGTTTATTCTCGTCTGAACTATACTCATCTAATATTGAATCTATCTTTAGAAAGACGGCTATTTTCCTTATTTCTCTTGTTATATCAGAATAGTAATCATGTAAGAAATCGAATGAATTACTTATCAGCTCCTTTGTACTTTGCTTAGGCCATTCCTGTACTGGCCATGACGTATCTGATTCAATTCCCCTGACGGTAACATACGACATAGATTGCTTTGTGGTTGTCCATACAGCCTAGGGTTTAATATTATTAGGATCAGTACCCCCATAGACTTTTTTTGTAATTTTGTCCTGAGAGTCTACATGTAGATTTGTCGTTGAAAATCACTCCATTTAACTAAGTGGTCGTTATTTCCGCGAAGGGCTATCCATCTAATGAGCCTGAGTGATTCTGAAGTGCGAGGTAGTATTCCATTATTTGATGCACAGTAATAGATTCGTGATAGCCTTGGCCAATTTCCTTCCTCAATTTCAATTCTGTCTGCCAGTCTTGTTACTTTTGCAGCGACAACTTTATAGCTTGCATCGTCTATGGAGAACAGGGTTACTCGCCGTAATTTGGTCGTCTGGCTTTGTGGTGATTGCCGATGACCTCCTTTTTTGTGTCTGTGAGAACTAATCTACCTGTCTGCTTCTTCTATGAGCAAAGTTTCGTCGCCTATTTTGAGAGTGTGTATAAGTTGTGGGTCTATACTATGACGTGCTTGCCGTATATCTTATGAACCTTGTATATTTTATGGTCGTTCCCTTGAACGTTTATAAATTTGGCTAGCTAATTCTTCCATTATAAACGCTGATTCAGACATGCACTTCTATACCAAAGAGTCGTGTCTTGCGATGACAAGCGGGCCTGGGTTATGGGTGTATCTTGCAAGGGTCCGCCTATAGCTTCAGTTTGACTCATTTTATTTGATTTCCTCCACTATCACTGACTTATGCTGAAGACATTTTTCTATGGCTCGTAGGACAAAACGAGACTTGCAGACATCGCCTCTAACAATGTCAATCTGATTGACAAAAGATATTGGGAGGCAGATAGCATTACTGTAAACGCTACAAACATAGAAGGTGCTACAGCAGGGCATATACATACCATCTAGTTTAGATGATCGCCAAGGTAATAGATACAGTACCTACAATCCATTCCTTTTCATCTATTAGCTTAAACCTTGTTCTGATTTCTATTTGAATACACTTCCTGACAGCAGAAGTGTAACCCATCTGTGTAAGCTAAATTGTCACCTATGTTAGGAAGTACAACAATTAATATACGAAGTTTATGAACTTATATCAAGAAGTAATCTAATTTTTTACGTGCAAGAATTATCCAGGTGAAAGCACACTTCCCTCATGTTACTTTATTCGAACTAAGGAAATGGGATTACAGAAGGAATTTGTAGTTCAATGTTTTCTCCGTCGTCATCATCGTCAATATTAGTTCCTTCCGCTCCTGAAGATGACTCTGGACAATCTACCAATGAGAATATTTGACGATCGCAATCTATGGGTGCTTGTGCATCGACGTGGTCAAAGCCACTAAAATCAATGGCAGAAAATCCGGACAGTAATATAACAAAAAAGAGTGAGGCCAACCTATATGATGAGGGCAACTTAATAGAAAACAACAATGGATCGAAGAAACTGATCATTTATCGCACAAATCATTTTGGTCACTTATCCATATTAGACTTAAGGATCAGATAGATATTATAATCATATAGAACATAATAGATATCAGAACACCGATTGATTCGGTTTAAATTTATCTCCAAATTTGCGCGCATGAAGGGAGTAACTTATTGAATGTCTAACGACTTCACTAAGGCCTGTTGTTATTAAATATCTGGAATACGCTGAAAAATTATCTAGTAATGCCACAGTGCAAATATAACAAATTTTACTGCATGTTTATGATGTCCCAAATATTCGAAAGTTCAGCTAAACCCCCTATGTGTCCGATGTGAAGACGTTGGCTCACAAGATGATCATTTCCTAAAACAATTCCTGAGAGTTATTACCTAAGCTACTTCTCCTCAATTGAGTACATTGCAATTTAGTACTACTGTCATCCATTCTCTGAAATATACATTATCGTAAGCATCGGCGCATTTTAGGGTATCATAAATGTATTATGGGATTCTCAAAATATCCTCGCGTGATTCGAAATTCTCTAAATAGTAACTTCAATACTATAGTCAAAAAATAATATCAAAGAGAAAAAAAGAAAATTGGATTGACAGCTTGCTTGTCTCAGTACTGTAGTCTATCTACTGTGAGTATTAATCTGATGCTGCTGCCGCTGCTGCTGAACCACCAGAGGCTGCCGCTGCTGCTGCACTATCTCCTGCTGCTGCCGCTGCTGCTGCACTATCTCCTGCTGCTGCCGCTGCTGCTGCACTATCTCCTGCTGCTGCCGCTGCTGCTGCACTATCTCCTGCTGCTGCCGCTGCCGCTGCACTATCTCCTGCTGCTGCCGCTGCTGCTGCACTATCTCCTGCTGCTGCCGCTGCTGCTGCACTATCTCCTGCTGCTGCCGCTGCTGCTGCACTATCTCCTGCTGCTGCCGCTGCTGCTGCACTATCTCCTGCTGCTGCCGCTGCTGCTGCACTATCTCCTGCTGCTGCCGCTGCTGCTGCACTATCTCCTGCTGCTGCCGCTGCTGCTGCACTATCTC
>WHTU01000091.1 GCA_009377575.1 Nitrososphaeraceae archaeon
ATTCCATCTCTAAAGATTCCAGTAAGCAAAACTGCTGACAATCTTGTTATGGCCAGTTGCAGATATCCTGGCAGTATTATTACTCCGTCAGTATGATTATCTTACTAAATACGTAGTTGTCAACTTAATCTGGTATTCGAAACCAACTTAGTAATATGATACTACTTGTTTTAAATAGCGCAGTAGTCCTAGATAGTAAGATAAAGTGAGAAAAGATATTTCAAAGCAATTATCAAATCTAGTAATTAGAAAGGAAGAGGAAGGAGTAAGATATTCAGAATATAAAATATATCCAATGATCTTCAATAGAGGAGCTGGGGCTATAGGTTATTCTGTATATCGGGCTGGATTCATCAATAGTTTATTTGGAAATTCTCCTGCTGCTGCAAGAAACAGGATGGTGATCAGCAGCAGCAGCAGTAAAGCTAGATGAAGATGGCATATTTATGATGGCAATACCAATAGGAGAAACAGAAAATATCCTACCGGTGACAATAATCATGAGAAACGAAAGCATTTTCTAATATGTGAATCATGTCTTTGGTGCGCTTCATCATTATCTACTCCTGGTAAACTTTTTAAGATTGAAACAACTACTAAATGCCCCTTGTGTAATAATGATAGAGTAAGAATAATTCCGCTTTTTCTAGGAGGTTTATAAGTGTGAATATATTTACTAGTGCTAATAATAATAACTGTAATAATTCAGATGAAATGAAGAACCATTTCAAGCAGGTATATTTGGAGAGATTACGCTATGGGTGAATATGAGAGAATGCGCACTGCTGATATTGTTGCTGAGGCTTTGCTCGATTGGAAAGTTGATACAATTTTCGGGTTACCGGGTGATGGTATAAATGGATTTATTGAATCATTAAGACGACGGCAGGACAAAATCAAATTCATACTTGTGAGACACGAAGAATCAGCAGCATTTATGGCTTGTGCATATGCAAAGTATACTGGAAAACTTGGTGCATGCGTAGCAACTTCCGGCCCTGGAGCTATACATCTTTTGAATGGATTGTACGACGCTAAAGCGGATAATACTCCTGTTATTGCTGTTACTGGAACTACCTACTCTGATCTAATGAATTCTAACTATCAGCAAGATGTTAATTTGCTGCAGCTGTATTCAGATGTGACTGTCTACAATGGTATGATAAGCGTTCCAGAGCAAGCAGAAATGGCAGTTGATATTGCATGTAGAACTGCACTATCACAGAGGGGAGTAAGTCACTTAACAATCCCTATAGACATACAAGAAAAGAAATTGGATGGTAAATATTCTAGACATAATATTGCTTATCATACCTCTGATGTCTATTCTGCCGAAACAATCCCAAGTCGGTCTTTGATAGAGAATGCAGCTCAAATTCTTGACACTGGAAATAGAGTCGTTATACTTGTAGGACAAGGAGCACTTGGAGCTGGAGACGAGGTAATCGCAGTTGCTGAAAAATTGGGTGCTCCAATTGTTAAAGCACTTTTAGGCAAAGCAGTAATTCCTGATGATAGTCCGTATACGACTGGAGGTATTGGTTTACTTGGAACGACGCCGTCTAGTGATGCTATGAATGAAGCAGATACGCTGCTTATGATTGGAACATCATTTCCTTATATTGAATATCTTCCTTTACCGGGCCAAGCAAGAGGAGTCCAAATTGATATAAAACCTGAAAAGATTGGTCTCAGATATCCTGTTGAAATTGGCCTGGTAGGTGATTCAAAACTAATATTATCTGCATTGCTTCCACTGTTAAATCAAAAACATAATCTAGAGTTTCTAAAATCAAAACAACATGCAATGAAAAATTGGAATAACTTATTGAAAGAGCAAAGTACCAGAAATGATAAGCCAATCAAACCACAAGTTATTGCCAAAGCAGTTTCTGATGAACTAGAGGACAATGCAATAATTTCTGTAGACTGTGGAACAAACACAAGTTGGGCTGCTCGTCATATTAACATTCGAAAAGGGATGAAATTTTCCGTGTCAGGTACGCTATCAAGTATGGCTAATGGTTTGCCGTATGCTATAGCAGCACAAATCGCTTTTCCAGAAAGACAATCTGTAGCGTTTGTTGGCGATGGCGGACTAACAATGCTGATGGGTGAATTTGCTACCGCTGTACAATACGACCTTCCTATCAAAGTAATCGTTCTCAAGAACGATACGTTGGGAATGATCAGATGGGAGCAAATGGGATTCCTTGGAAATCCAGAATTTGGTGTCGAATTTACTCCTATTAATTGGGTAAAGTTCGCTGAAGCTTGTGGTGGTAAGGGCTATGATATAAAAGAGCCAAATGAAGTAAAGTCTAAATTACATCAAGCCATGAAGGAAAGAAAGCCAACTATAATTGAAGCATATGTTGATCCATTTGAACCACCGATGCCACCAAAGGTAGAAGTGAGCTTTGTTAATAATCTAGCTGAATCGTTTGCACGAGGCCAACCATATGCTAGCAGGATAGGTTTAACCCTGTTTAGAGACCAAGTGCATAATATTTTGAAGAATATTCATTCACATTCTCTAAAAAAGGAGACGGACTAAATTATTGCTATCATCAACAGTATCTAAAAAAGACTTGAACAAATGCCAAACGAGGAAACGATCAAAATATAACCATGACCTGGAATTAGAGGGCTTGAATATCACTTGAATACAAAGGAAGACGCCATCAATCTTCATAGAATGCTAAAAGGAAAGATCGAAATTCACAATAGGATATCTGTAGAAAATGCTTTTGATGAGGAAAAAGGGACACTTGGTTTAATATACACACCAGGAGTAGCATATGTTGCCACAGAAATAAGTAATAATAAAGAATTGGTATATGATTATACATCAAAGTGGAACAATGTTGCTATAGTATGTGATGGAACACGAGTCCTTGGCCTAGGAAATATCGGACCTGAAGGAGCACTTCCCGTTATGGAGGGAAAATCTGTCTTGTTCAAAATTTTAGGTGACATAAATGCAATTCCATTATGTATAGCAACAAAAGAAAAGGAAGAAATAATTAGATTTGTTAAGGCGATTCAACCTGTTTTTGGAGCGATAAATATTGAAGATATAGAATCGCCCAAAGTCTTTGATATTATAAAAAGACTCCAAAATGAACTTACCATACCAGTTTTTCATGATGATCAGCACGGTACGGCTGTAATAACTTTGGCAGCATTGATAAATTCTCTAAAGTTATTGAACAGAAAAATAGATAGCATAAAGGTAGTCGTATCAGGAGCTGGTTCCGCTGGCTATGGTATCTTTCAGATTCTGCAAAAAGCAGGATGTAAAGATATTGTTGTTACAGATAGCAAAGGAGCATTGTATGAAGGAAGAATAGATCTAATAGATGACGGCGACGATAGAAACAACAACAATACATACAAACAAGAAATATCCAGTAAAAGCAATCCAAGGAAATTGACAGGGAATTTAGCAGATATAGTTAGAGATGCCGATGTATTCATAGGTGTATCTGGCAAAGTTGGACTTTTAAAAGCTGGTATGGTGAGATCAATGAACCGAAATGCTATAATTTTTGCATTAAGCAATCCAGATCCTGAGATACTTCCATCTGATGCATTGAAAGCTGGTGCAAGAATCGTAGCTACTGGCCGGTCAGATTTTCCCAATCAGGTCAACAATGCTGTCGTGTTCCCTTCGGTTCTAAGGGCACTGCTTGACATGAGAGCAAAAGGTTTAGATGAAGACATGTTAGTTACAGCGTCCTATGCTATCGCTTCGCTAGTTGAAAAACCTCATTTGAAAGAGGATTACATAATTCCGAAGGTAAACGATCCTAGAATTCTTCCAATTGTAACAAAAACGTTAAAAGATGCAATTAAAAGCCATATGAGCAGGAGAGATGTCAGTTAATAGCCTTAGTACAATCTGGTTTTATAAAAATCTAAAAAAGATATTGCATATAATATAGGCCTACAAAACTACACTTTTTATGATAGAGTATTATAACATAGAGTATTACAATATACTATTTATGTTGCTGTTGTCTCAGTTTTTGAGCAGTCTTTACTCTTAAGTGATAGTAAATCAAGTGTAGATTAATAGTGCTTAAATAGTACTTGGTCATAATATGAAACCACCATGGCACAAAAAGAAGTGGTAAGAGGTCTAGAACAAAAGCATAATGCGGAAGACCAAAGGTGTAAAATAATCGACAATATGTGGGAAGTATTGGGTAGAAGATGGGCATTGTTAATATTAAGAAACCTTCACACAAAGGAAGCAATACGCTTTAATGAGCTAAAAAGGTTAATGCCTGGTATCAGTAGTACAGTATTAACGGCTAGATTATTGGAGATGGAACGTGAAGGCCTTATTTCTAAGAAGATCTATGCGGAAATACCACCCAGAGTAGAGTACCGGCTGACTACTAGGGCAAGGGAGCTAGGGGTAATACTTAAAGATTTAGGAGAATGGGCTCAGCACTGGAAATCTCCTAGAATTCCAGCCACAACACTAGAATAAGACTAATCTGTCGAAGACATTTCACTGTAAAGACACATACATGTCTAGAGAATATAAGTTGAAAGATTACTTTGATTAAAATCTCGTCGATAAACAGTACTAACTGCCAATACACCTGCAAACGTATCGATAATCAAGTCTGAAGGGTTTGTTTCTGAACCTAGACTAGATCTAACCTTTCTGGTAGGACGTGGTAACTTGACTAATGAAGAATCCTTCTAATTGTTACCTATAACGCGTAACAAAGGTGTCTATCACATCACTTGATAGGTCTTGAAGAAATTGTCCTCTGATTAGTTTTCCATACACAACTAAATCACGGGCAAGCATTCTTAGACGTTTATCTAATAAGCTATTGGTGACTTCTCCCACTTTATTAAAGTCTTCCTGTCCGTTTACAGAGATTCCGTAAGGCAAACTCCACCCATAACACTGCCGCACAGCCGTTCTCATCTGATCCATCACCGTTAATCCCTTCTCATGAGATGTACAGATATAACCAAATGTCTTTCCAGCAAACTCTTCCCAATAGTAGTCTAAAAAGTTCTTCATAGCACCTGAGATTGAGCCGTGATAATCAGGTGAAACCAGTATATACGCGTCAGCCCAATTAACATCATTAGTCACCTTTTGCAATTTCATATCAGACTGAATTGATGAATCAGAATCAGGATTAAAGAGCGGCATCCCTATTTTTCGGAGCTCGAGGAGACGAGTCTTGGCTTCATATTTTTGTGCTGTATCTAGTACTATCTTTACTGTCCTAGTACCAAAGGAGCCTTCCCGCATGCTGCTGCTGACACCTAAAACATTCAATGATTTCATGAATAATATGCCCTTTTTCTATCTCTAGAATTGTAATCGCTTTATAATAGCGTTTCATGGAGGGTACGAGCTGCGAGCTGCCGTATGCATTTTATTGTTTACCGTAGTAAAGCGAGGTCTATACCTTTAGTTCCTATAGGCAATTGCGATAGTATATGCAGTAGATCAGGCAGTTTTCAATATAAGGCCCTATCCTCATCACAGCATTTTGAAACTCTGAATCAGAATTCGATCATATAATGTATCAATGAATGCTTTATGTATTCAGAGTTAATCATGTCATCAGGATATTGTAATGATGTTGATAGCACGTTCTCCTAATCAAGTATCTACATTGGTGATTTAAGACGTCTCGGAATTTCTTTCCAAAGTTTGTCCTAACCCTCCTCAAGTACATGTGCAAAAAATGAAGTCGTAAATGATAAAAGAAAGAGGCAGACAGAATAGGTAGAGAACAATGCCAAAGTGTCATATCTGCGGAAAATCTGGGTCATACACAGAGATGTTAGACAATATGGTGTACTCTATACATCCTAAATGTGAACATAAACTACTAATCACATTATACAATGTAAAAGAATTCAAGAATTGTTCTATTTGCAAGAAGACGGATTCATTATCTATAGGAGAATTAAGAAGCCATCTAATTGATAATCATACCAAAGAAGCATTAGTAGATTTGATCGTAGGCAGCATATAACTAACTAATTGAAGGAATGCATAAATCAAAGTTAAGCTGGGACCCCTATTTCTTTAATGCCTCCATTTCGGTTCGACATACTCCTATTTAGAGGAATTGCAGATGCGATAGATGAGACTGAAATTAAGGCAGCCGTAGGAAAGATCAGATTATACGAGACTGGCGACGGGTATGAGGCTGAAATACCATCTGTATCTGATTCTACAAATACCTGGTTTGCTTGCAGATATCTTCCTGCAATCACAGGTCCCACTGAGGATCCAATATGGAAAATTAAAAGATTCATCCCCAATGATATTCCACTGAATTGTTTTGGAGTCGAGATTAGCACGACATTCACCGAACCGATCTGCATTAATGCTAATCCAACAGCTACTAAGACAAGAACTGCAGCTACCGCAGCGTTTGTTGAATGAAACATGAAAAGGACAAAAAATTCTATAATGGTAACGATGGTTTATATTGTAGTAGGTCTTAGATTTCCGAATTTTGATACTAGAAAACCAGAAGCTACAGAGTATATCAATAATACCATCATATAGGGCAGTTGAACATTTGCTATACTTGGTGCATCTCCTGTAATCGAAAAAGGTAGTTGTCCCAATTTGTTAAATACTACTTATCTGAAATACACAAATGGTTGAAAATAAGAAGAAAAGACAGTCCAGTCGCTCCTGTGATATTCTAATTATAGGCGGTGGCTCTGCCGGTCTTCGGGCTGCAATTGAAGCTCATGATGCTGGTGCTCATGTTCTCATAATTAGTAAAAGTAGAAAAGGAGATCCTCATACAGTTCTTGCAAGGGGAGGTATCAATGCAGCTCTTGGGACTATGGATCCAGAAGATAACTGGATGGTACACGCAGCTGATACTCTAAAAGAAGGAGAGTTTCTCGCAGACTACGAAAGAGTTGAGGTGCTATGCAAAAATGCTCCTGATGCTGTGGATGAATTAGTAAAATGGGGTGCTCGATTTCATAGAGAGAAGGATGGTAGATTAACACAGCGCTTCTTTGGCGCTCACACTTATAGAAGGACTGTATTTTACGAGGATTGGACTGGTGAAGAAATAATTCGTGTCTTGATGGACCAAGTTCAAGAACGGAAAATTGAGATTATAGACAATATTTACATCACAAAATTATTAAAATCAGATGATATAAATGGAGAAGGACTAGTAGGAGAAGAAACAGGATGGAATCAAGTCAGAGGAGCACTTGGCATAAATATCGAAAAAAAAGAAATTATGATATTTGAATGCAAGGCTCTAATACTTGCTGCTGGTGGATATACGCGAGTCTATTCAGTCAGTAGTTCTAGAATTTTTGAAAACTATGGAGAAGGTGTGGCTCTAGCCTATGAAACAGGTGCGGATTTAGTAGATATGGAGATGGTCCAATTCCATCCTACCGGAATGGTTTGGCCAGAAAAAGCATTGGGCACTCTAGCTACTGAAGCGATACGGGGTGAAGGAGGCATATTACTTAATTCCAGAGGTGAGAGGTTCATGAAAAATTACTATCCTGAAAGAATGGAGCTCGGTCCACGAGACATAGTGGCGCGTGCAAACTATAATGAAATAGTAAATGGCAGAGGGACGGAACACGGCGGAGTTTGGCTAGACGTAACCCATCTACCAAAGGAAAAAATCTTAGACAGACTGCCTACCATGTATGAGCAGTTTAAAAAGTTTGATGGAATCGACATATCCAAAGAGAAAATGGAGGTTGGACCAACTGCACACTATTCCATGGGCGGAGTGGTGGTAGATGAAAAGTGTAAAACTAAAATTGGAAGTCTATTTGCTGTTGGAGAAGTAATAAGTCAGATTCATGGTGCTAATCGTTTAGGTGGAAATAGCCTATTGGATACAGTGGTTTTCGGAAAAATTGTTGGGGGTGAAGCAGCGGAATTAATAAATGGAATGCGAGAAAAAAGGAAAACAGGAGAACCATTACCACTACGACTTGACGATAATAGCAAAAAAGAATTTGAAGATGGAATCTTCGTAGTTAAGGAACCAGTTAGGTTTCGAGATGAAATACAAGAATTAATGAAACTTAATGTAGGAATAATAAGAGAGGAGTCAAAGCTAAAAAATGGATTGAAAGGGATTTTAGAACTGAAGAAGGAGTTTTATTCCAAAGATAGTATTTTGAAAGAATTCAAAATTGATGATGACGACGCTGAAAATGTTGTTTTGACTTGGCAGGTAAAGTCCTCGCTAGTTGTTTGCGAGGCAATAATAAGAAGTGCCTTGATGCGACAAGAGAGTAGAGGAGCTCATTATCGCTCTGATTATCCAAAGTTAGATGAAGAAAAATGGAATATAAACATCTGTTGCAGGAAGGAAGGTACAGAAATGGTATTGTTTAAACAGAATGTTAAAGAAATCAAAGGACCATTGGCAAATTTGCTTGAAGCACACATCAAACCAGAACACCAGCGTGAATTTGAATAATTAGACAAATCAATAGTGAATTTACTGACACCAAGAAGAAAATAAAAAGGTGAAATAAAATGAAGGATCCTTTTAAACAGTATGATTTTCTTTGATGGTGATATCTTAATTATGATAAATTGTCATTATGTATTGGTTTTTGTATTAAATTAGAAGCCCTTGTTAGCTATCAAGAGGATTATGGAACAACAGTTCAATATAATCTGCCGATCAAGTCACTATGATAAAAAATAATACTCTGGGGATGATTTGATGGGAGCAAATGGCTTTCCTCGGGAAGCCTGAAGTTGGTGTGGAATTTAGCCCAATCGATTATGCATACCCTAACAGAAGAGGCTCATCGGCTGATTATGCCTCCATCAACTAACAACGTGTGACCTAATACAAATGATGCTTTATCAGATAATAACCAAGCTACCGCGTTCGCAATCTCTTCAGGATCTCCAATACGTCCTATTAGATGCATTGACTTGAAAGTTTCTAAAAATTGGTGATTATCTCCAATTGTTTCTTTAAGCATATCTGTTTCAACGCCACCTGGAGCAACAGCATTTATTCTGATTCCAGATTTGGCATATTCCAATGCAGCTGACTTGGTCAGTCCAAGCACTGCATGTTTGCTCGCGATATAAATTGGCATCTGTGGAAATCCCACAACGCCAGCTCCGGAAGACATGTTTACTATAGCTCCACCTCCACTGTTTCTAAGCATTTGAGGAATCTCATATTTCATACACAACCATACGCCTTTGACGTTTACGTTCATAATCTGATCAAAGACATCTGATGTCTGTTCTACTAGCGGCGTCATCCTTTCTCCTATGGCGGCATTATTAAATGCATAATCAAGCCTACCGTACTTCTTGATGGTCTTTTCTACCAGTAACCTAACGTCATCTTCATTTGCCACATCGGTCTTAACAAAAATGCCATCACTGCCAGCCTTTTTGACTAGCTGCACGGTTTCCTCTCCTTCTTTGGCACGACGAGCAGCAACAGCCACTTTAACTCCTTCTTTCGCAAGCGCAACTGTGGTTGCCCTTCCAATGCCTGAACTACCACCTGTTATGATCGCAACCCTTTGAGTTGTCATTTTTATATATCTAATGTATACTAGGTAAAAATCATTATTTAACTGGAGTAGTAGTATCTAACTTAGTCAGTATGAACCACCATACCTAGTAAGGTCTCGCATTATTTATCAGTGGCGGTACTAATACTCAATATAAAAGAACAAGTTTGAAAGAGGATAAGTTCAGAAGATTAATTTTCGGATTCTTCGTCACTAAAGGCAACCTGACATATGTTACCCACGGTAAGCTAGAAAATGGAGCAGACCTAATCCTGATGCTTCAACAAAGCGACGATATTCTACGGAGGGGTCAGTACTTTTATTTTCAGGCAAAGACGGGCAAAATAAAACTGCTCCCTGGAGAAATGAGCTTCATTCACAGCTAATGGAATTGTATGATAGACCATTGGAAGGATTGATCTCTGTTTGCATTGAAGTGACATAGTCAGCAATAATTATGGCATTAT
>WHTU01000092.1 GCA_009377575.1 Nitrososphaeraceae archaeon
TTTAGTTCTCTATACGCTTTAGTTATAGGATGATCAGGAATTACAAACATTGATGGACCATTAGAATTAGTACAATTATCTACAGATTCTTTGAGGATAGAAATTATGTCAAGAACATGCTTGATTATGTTTTCAGCACCATAGATTACTTCTGTCTTCTCCTCTACATCCTCTGACGTAGAATGTGCTGAGCTCATCACATAAGTATTCGGTAATAACATGAATATGTGTTACAGTAATCAGCTAATAGATGGCATCATGGGTATTGGCACTTGAGTTCATTAAGATCAATAGACCTTCTCGTTCAACTATGCAGGAATTGCTTGCCGTACTGATGTATCGTTGATTACGTCTAATTGTACTACTTTAGCTAGAAGATTCCTTTTGTTCGCGGTTTCCGTCAAATTTGAAGCCTTATCAATATTGCGTACCGTAGGATACACCGTAAAACCATTCTCAGCCAAGGTCAAAGAAGTTTCAAGGCCTATCCCTCTTGAGCTTCCAGTGATTACTGCAACCTTTTGCCTTGCATCGACCTTATTACTCATAAGTATTTCAAGTTGAATAAAGAGGTCAGCAAATTTATATTGTAACCAAATTTACTCTGATATATAGATGTGTACTCTCTAATTATAGGTATCGACAGACAATAAGGTCACAGGATGATAAATCATAACGATAATTTAGAAGAATAAATGTAGAATTCTATCTTCTGGATCTATATGGAAACTGTCATAGCCACAGCAGCGCTATGTATGTTATTATCTTCCCTAGTCCTAATCACTGTTTCAGATTTTACTATAGTAAATAATCAGTCAAAAATATCACAACTAGGACTATCGGATCGAAGAAAAAAGTCGGCGGCTTGTTAAATTAATGGATAACAGCATAAGAGGAAAACGAATCATGGTAGTAGATGACGAACATGACCTTACCTTGTTTTATAGGATGTCTTTAGAATACTATGGATTTGAAGTTGAAACATTTAATGAATCAAAACAAGCATTATCAAGTTTCAAACCAGATTATTACGACTTGATAATTCTTGATATCAAAATGCCAGAGATGGACGGCTTTGAATTATATCGGGAAATAAAAGAAAGAGATCCCAACGCCAAGGCTTGTTTTCTTACTGCGAGTGAGCTCTACTACAAGGAATTTAGAACCAAAGAGTATAGTGCATTAGATAAGGAGCTATTCATTCGTAAACCTATTGGAAATGAAGAGCTGATAAAGGAGATCAAACGCTTAATTAGAAAGTAATTAGTAGGATGCGATGAACATGATGCATTATTATTAATGAGTTTTACCTGGTAGCTGAAACACTAAGTTGGTGAAACTATCATCATGAGTTAGGTGAATGCCTGCGCTAGTTATTTGAAAAATAAACCTAGTGATGACGTTTGAGCTTCGATTCAAGCTATTTTGCGTTTGTTCATACCACCTGAATGTTCTGCATCATTTGTTTAATAGCTCAGAGAGAAATTTTTCAAATTCAGCATCACTCATATTGGTCCTTGCTTCAAACAGTTTCTCGGCATCCTCACCTGCACGATACCTCCACTCAGGTTTATCGGTATTAACTATCTTCAGTACAATTTCAGCTACCCGCTTTGGAGATGAACCCATTTTAATTAGTGCTTTAGATTTCTCCATAATACTCGTTGTCATTTTTACAAAAGGAGAGGTAGAATTAGCTGCTTGAATCTTCTTAGGTACATACATACTATATTTTGTTACATCTGTATTTACTGCTCCAGGTTCTATAATGGATACTCTAATTCCAAATGGGGCGAGCTCAAATCTTAAGGATTGCGTGAGCCCTTCCAATGCGAATTTTGTCGCTGCGTACGCAGATATACATGAGGCACCAAAAAAACCATTAGCAGAACCAATGTTTATAATAGTACCACCTATGGACTGTTTTCTCATTATTGGTATTACTTCTCTTATCGTTCTAAAGATGCCAAATACATTAGTATTAAATTGTGACTGAACCTCTTCAGAAGAGAGATCTTCAACTGATCCTAACTGAGTATAAGCTGCATTATTTATAAGGAGGTCTATGTGTCCTTCTCGTTCTACAATGTATTGAATTGCTTGTCGTACTGATGTGTCATTAGTTACGTCTAATTGAACTACTTTAATTGGAAGATTCCTATTGATTGTGACATCCATCAAATTGGAAGCCTTGTCAATATTGCGTACTGTAGCATACACCGTAAAGCCATTCTCAGCTAAGGTCAAAGAGGTTTCAATGCCTATTCCTCTTGAGCTTCCTGTGACTACTGCAACCCTTTGCTTTGCATCAGTCTTATTTCTCATGAGATTTTCAAGTTAAATTGAGAGCTCACTAAATTTATATTGTAACCAAAACTTCCTTTGAGAGATAGATGTGCACTCTCCTGTTACATCTATATGACATCTATTAGTTTACTATACTTTGATGCCCAAGGATCTCATCCACCGACTAAAAGAATTTACGTGAATTGCTTTTTAGAAAGCTACATGTTATAGCTATCATGACAGAAATGTCCAAAAAGGAAATTAAAAAATTCCTTATGCATGGTACCTTTACAGCAAAACTTGCTACAGTCAAGAAAGACGGAGGTCCTCACGTTGTTCCAATTTGGTTCGTATTGGACAATCAAAAAGACCGAACAACAGAGAAAGTAGGAGATATCATTTTTACTACATATGAGGGTTCACTTAAGGCAACAAATATTCAACGCGATAATCGGGTGAGTATTTGTGTAGATGATCAGACACCCCAGTTTTCATTTGTAACTATTCGTGGTACTGCAAAAATAGTTAGTCAGAAATATAACGAACTATTAAAGTGGAATACCAGAATAGCAGAACGGTATATGGGGTAGAGTAATGCAAAAGCATACGGGGAAAGAAATAGTACTGAAGGTGCAGTCCTTGTACGCATAAAGCCTACAAAAGTAATAGCTGAGAAAGATATAGCTGAATGGGAATGATATGAGGATTGATATTATGAAAAGAATCATAAATGTTGTATTTCTGGATCTGGATAATAAAAATGTTAGAATAGAATTAAATGATGCGCTATCCCCAAAGACTTTCAAAGCAATACTTGACAATTTGCCAGTTGAAGTTAGCATCAACAAGTGGGGAGAAGAGCTCTATACGGATCGAACTACAATAGCGGTCGGACAGGAAGACAATGCAAAGACAGAAGTTAATGAATTGGATGTTGCCTACTGGCCTGAAGGAAATGCATTGTGTTTATTTTATGGACCGACTCCTATTAGTAAGAACGGGAAAATAATTACATACTCTCCTGTAAATATAATAGGTAAGATTGTAGATTCTTCTAATAAAGATGATATTTTGAACCAGATTAAGGAACGAGCAAAAGTAATCATTGGAAAGTCTATCTAACATAGACTAGCTTCGTGGCATCTGTTTCTTATCGACTTTTGTATACTCAGGGCGAAGTAATAATAAGACGCATTTAGAACAATCCTAAAGCACTCCTGAAAACCAGCCCAAAGAAAACCTTGTATGGGAAGGAAAATAAAACCCTGGCTTACCGCTTCATAATTATACTAGACTTAACATTGATGAATACCACTCAGCAGTAAGTTTGTGTGCCATTGCACTCATGAGATTTCCAGTCTGGATATCAGCTTCTGCTTGTTCTTGCTCTTCTTTGATTTTTTCAATAAGATATTTGCGTTGGTTTATTCGCTGTTGCTTAAGAATATCTGTTGTTGCTTGTTGAAATTTGCTGAGGTCTGTAGAGATTCTTTCGTTTAGTTTGCGATTCAACTCATCTTGTTTTGTTCTAACCTTTGCTAGTTCGACTTCTTCACTAGACATACATCAACACGAATATGGCTAGTATTAAAGATTTAGTGAAATAACGAAATTTGTACCATGATGAATATTATTCTATTCTATTTAACCTATTAAACAAACAGTCGTTTATGCTATTTAACGAATTAACTAGAATCAAACATTATACGCAGATAATGGGATAACCCGTTGCCTATTATGGATCAGCATTAAAAAAAATAAAACGCATATTACTTCTGGCTATAAAGTATAATCAATGTTAACAAAAACATGGCGTACAGAGATTTCCCTAAATTAAATGGTTCATTTATTAACTTAAGAGAACTTTCAGTAAATGATGCAAAGCTTATAACTAGTTTTATGAATTACAAAATTGCAAAAAACCTATATGATGTACCCTATCCCTATACGATGAAAAATGCGGTAGACTTTATCAGGTCTTCCCATAGCGATTTTAACTCTTTTAATGCAATACATTTTGCAATAGAATACAAGTCAGTTAACGATTCTCTGCCGTTTGTAGGAGTTATAGGCCTCAAAGGTATTGATCTAGTTAATAGAAAAGCAAGTCTAGGATACTGGATTGGAGAAGAATACTGGGATAAAGGGATAGCTACCGCAGCTGTACAACTCGTTATTTCCTATGCATTTTCTGAATTAGAACTTGAAGAAATTTATGCTTATGTCCTTCTTGAAAATAAGCCCTCGATTAGAGTTCTAGAAAAAAATGGGATGAACCAGATAGGAGAAATAAATGAATACCATTCTGTATCGGGAATGTATCGAACTTCACTTAAATATATGATACGAGGCTCTGATAAAAACTAATTATTCAGTCCTCGGAACTATCATTTTTTTATTCATTGTGTATCATAATACATATAGAAAGTAATGGATTTCGATGAGGTAGTTAAGAAAAGAAAGATGATAAGAAAATATCAACAAGACAGACAGATTTCAACAGATATAATAAACAAACTACTTAAAAACGCGCATAGTTCACCTAGTGCTGGGCATACTCAAGTACAGGAGTTTATCGTAGTAAAAGATCCTATCATAAAAAGGAAGCTATGTCAAGCATCACTAGGGCAAAGTCAGATTGAAGAGGCCTCAGGTCTAATAGTCGTGTGTTCAAACACATCAAGGTCTGTTAATAGATACAGAAAGAGGGGTACAGAATTCTATAGCGTTATCGATGGTGCATTTGCTTCTATGATCATATTATTGAGTGCTGTTAACGAAGGTATCGGAGCTAGTTTTGTTGGGGGCATTTGAAGATAATGAGGTTAGAAAAATTCTGAGAATACCAATACAAGTTAAGCCAATAGGCATAATTGCATTAGGATATCCAGCTGAAAAGCCAGAAAGATTTGAAAGGATAGAACTCAATAAACTTATTCATTATGAAAGGTACGATAGAACAAAACAAGTAGCAGCGTGATGTACTAGATATTCAAGAATAAGAATTTAATTGGCAGATACCTTCTATGCAGTTAGTATGGCTGATTGTATTCGATCTAGAAAGCTTCTGCTTTCAATTAATATCTATTATTGTAGGCTACTATTTGGATATCATGTAAATCCTGTACTCTATGTTATACTAAGATAAATAGGATAAGGACGAAGAAAAGTGCATGCTAGAGGAAAGAAATGAAGGATTCATTTCGACTGGAGAGATGGTACAACAACCGGGAGAAAGAGAAGATGGACCTACCTCAATTGATGTGGCTGATAAAGAAATTTCGATAGGCGAAGTACCAGTTGCAGTATCACAAGAAGAAAAACTGCAAGAACAAGTACAAGTACAACAGGAACTCAAAATTAGCAAAAGGAAACAGAAGAGGAGAATAACTTCTTATTTATCAAATATTTCAAAGCAGATAGAGAAAAATGGAAATCAGATTAATAAGATAACAATGGTGATTCAATCAATACAGAAACAAAGGCAGACTAAGTCGACAAAAGGTGCAGGAGTGAGCCAAGCACCTTCGCAGTCAATAAAACAGGTTCAATCTCAAGTCAGTCAGCTACAAAAACAAATGGCACTAATTCAAAAGGATATTCAAAAGATAAGAACAGCTCCTGCAACAAAAACTAGATTTAGGAAACTATCTTCTACTACCATTAAGCCCAGATCTAAAAAAAGCAAGTCACTTAAGAGTGACAGAGGCAAAAGAAGCAGGTGATAATAAGAGAAAAAAGAGCAGATAAAAACGATAATATTTAGTTGACATCATTGGGTCTGTATTTTTAGGTTCAAAACAAAATGAACTTTGCAGAGTATTAATTTGGTCACAGGGTTTAAATAATTATCAAGTCTTAATTTGAAACGATGGAATACAAATATCCAGAGGTATTAGTCGATACTCAGTGGGTTCAAGACCACCTAAATGATCAAAATGTTCGAATTGCAGAAGTAGACTATGACAGTAAGGCAAATTACGACCTAGGACATGTACCAAATGCAGTATTATTTGATTGGAAAAATGACATAAATGATCCTATTGCAAGAAATGTGGTTGCTAAGGATGCGTGTGAGAAACTCTTACAGGATGCAGGAATTAATGAGGATACAATTCTTGTACTCTATGGAGATTTTAATAACTGGTTTGCGGCATTTGCATTCTGGGTTTTCAAATACTATGGGTATAAAGACGTGAGGATAATGAATGGTGGCAGAAAGAAATGGTTGATGGAAGATAGACCATTAATCAAAGATCTACCTCCTCAGTATGCTAAAGGCACTTTTAGAGCATCTGGACCAGACGACAAGATTAGGGTATTTTTAGACTATGTAAAAGAATCCCTATCATCAAAAGAAATGAAAAAGTTAGTGGATGTCAGAAGTCCAAAGGAGTTCACAGGCGAAATATTAGCACCTCCAGAATACCCTACCGAACATGCCCAGAGAGGTGGACATATACCAAGTGCGCTTAATATCCCATGGGCACAAGCAGTTAATGATGCAGACGGAACATTCAAGCCAGCTGATCAGCTAAAACAGTTATATGAATCAAAAGGCATTACGCCTGATAAAGAGATTATTGCATACTGTCGAATCGGAGAAAGATCATCACACACTTGGTTTGTCCTCAAGTATCTGCTTGGATATCCAAATGTAAAGAATTATGACGGATCATGGACTGAATGGGGAAACATGATAGCAAATCCAATAGAAAAAGGAAGCTGAAGCAAACGAATAAAGATTTTCTTTGTATCGATAGCATCTAACATCGGTACGTTCTTCTTCTTATTATTACACCTTAGATTGCATAGAAAGAAGTACATATCTGCTCGAATCTATTGGGTATCAAGGACTATTGGACTATTGAGCAGATACTCCTAACAAAACTCATTAAAAAAGCCAAGATGACGAAGCACATTATTGATTCAGTGGGATTTGCTACATATTCTAATAGTCAATCGAGTGTTCTATCATAAACTTCAATATTTGAATAGCCAACAATACTTAATAGGTTATAGATAATGAATATCTAACCTCTAGAAATTGGAATAGCATATCTCTGCTATTTACAGGCCTGTGTCGGGTTTAATTCTTGGAGTTTTGTGATTCCCGATATCATATCCTTGTTGTCGAAGATATTTCATGATTACTATCCTTAAAGACATAGTGAATTTGATTTAATTCATATTTCATAATTGCATCAACCTCTTTATGTTTATGCACAACGCAGACATTTGTTCATCACTAGAATGGCTGGAATACATTTATGACAGTACAATCCTTAGTTTCATCTGGATGAATGACCCCTGAACAACCTTCACTATAACTGGTTGTATACGGAAATCCAACTGTGGGATTTGGAGTAGATTCAGTAACCTTGTAGCTACCCCACCCTAATGTTACAGCTACACCAGTTTCAGATGCGGGAAACGTATCAGGTGACTGATGATTTCCACTTATGTGTATGGTAAAATCTGATGTCTGAAGTGGTCCGCCCCCTATTGTATGGGTTGTAACTATTAATTGTCCGAATTCTACTCCTTCGCCTTTATCTCCCTTCTCACCTTGAATTCCTAGGATCTATGATGCTGTAGCTCTAGTCATAGATATATTCTGTAAGAGATCATAAGCCTTGCAATATGATTAGAGAACAGGTAGATCTACAGCTAAAAGACATCTAACGAAAGATTAGATTGCTAGCTTTCCAAACCTTACAAGTACTAATATCAATACTCTTCTAATAGTCAGAAGGATCGGATTTGGTATTACCTATTTCTTCGCTATTATGCCGTTAGTACATGCCACAGACTAAAGAATGTATTTGTGATTGGCGAATAACTAATTCCAATACAGCCGAATTTATGATAATCGGTTCAAGAATAGAGTTGCGATGTCGCAAATGCAATTGCATGGTTAAATGGTGGAATGAAGATAATAAAAAAATTATACCTCTTAGACGAGCATGGTCTGACGAAGAATGTTCTGCAATGCGTTAATTCATTATTTGTTCTAATAGAAAAAATATCAGATTTATGAGAGCGTCTGAATTTGCTTAATGCAGATAAGCAAAACGCGCGCTCTGATACCAATCATGAACACCAAATATTTGGTAATCGTAGCAGCAATGACAGTCATGGTGGTCGGAGCAACAGCACTTGCAACAACAGACAGTGCATTTGCAACAAAATATGACAAGAACCAGGCCATCTCTCAAGCAAACGCTTGTGGAAATGGTGAACTACCATTGAACATCGGATGTCAGAATGTTGGATCACAGATTCAAGGTGACGAGAACTCTGTAGCGTTAGCAGCAGATCAAGTATTCCCAGCATTCGAAGACGATGATGAAAACGGAGATTAAGTAAGAGAATATATATTCACTGAAATACTGAAACTGACTTCATCCCTTTTTTATTTTTGCTATTCAGAAGATTCTGAAATTCATATCAGGCTCTGAGCTATATTAACTCATGACGTATCAAATTTCGATATTTCAAAAAGGCTTGATGTCATTCTTCTAGTAGAATGATTGCTTCTAAGATCACATAGTTATATTTGATGTGATACCTAGACATTTTAATTAAATACATACTAATGTAATCATTAGTAGTAATAGAAGGTTCACATAAATATCTAGTTCACATGTTCTGTATGATTCTATTATGAAATACAGAAGTAGAACTGAAATTGTCGGCCTCATGTTAGAGGCTGCAAACGGAGGAGGAGTTACCAAGACAAAAATAATGTACAAAGTATTTCTATCATTTGCTCAGCTCCGAGAATACCTTACAATGTTACAGGACAATGGACTTATCGAATATGAAGGAGGGAGGCAAACATACAGAACAGCAGAAAAAGGGATGAAATTATTGGAAATTTACGAAAAGATGTCTGAATTGATGGCACCACTTGCACCAACAACAGAAAACAAGTTTGTCAGCATAGGAGGCCACTAGGAATGGTTCAAAGTAAGACAACAAGATCGATGCTAGCAGTAATAATCGCGGCGGCATTAGTAGTATCAGTAGGTAGTTTAGCAGCACTGTACTCATTACCAGTGGATGCAACAAAACCGAAGCACAATGATGATAATGATAACGGTAACAGTAATGGCGATAACGTTGTTAACGTTATCCCACAGCAATCACAATTGACACCACTAGGCCTGGGCACTAGTCCTAATACTGGAAGTAGTGTTGGTGGCGATGACTTTGCTTCGCAGCAATTACAAGCACAACCACAACAGCAATTACAAGCACAACCACAACAGCAATTACAAGCACAACAAGCAGCATCATCTAGTGCAGCATGTGGACAAGTCGTAAGCGGAGTAGTAAATCTAACTGCAAATCTTAACTGCAGTGGAGATGGCATTA
>WHTU01000093.1 GCA_009377575.1 Nitrososphaeraceae archaeon
TATTTGTGCCCCTCTGCTTTGCCTTGTTTAAACAAAGCTAATCTGTTTGAGATAAAAAATTCGAGGATTCTTTGATATGGCCTGAGATATGTAACCACTATTTATAGAATTCAACCAAGAGTTTTCATCATGGATATGATAAGGTTCGTAGACTCCTTGCTGATTCCTGCACAACACTTCCTGGGTCTGCAAATTTGGAGTATTCGGATAATTTCTAGCTCCCATTGAAGATGCATTTCGTCTATGGTATGGAGTTAGGGGATGGAACTATCACGATAGTTCTGCGGCCAGGCTGCATTAGCATATCGATACTCACCACCATAGCCAAGTTCCCGAACTCTTTTCTCCTGAGCCTCAAGATAGGGTATTCTAACTTACTTTCATCCATAGAAAACGATATTGTATTGAGTGGCCAGGCTTGATTCCTATTCTGCCTCATGCTAGTTCTTCCAATTCCCGTATCTGATTGTATTTGCCAGAAGGGGTCATGACGTGAATCAGAGGGAGTTGATAAGGCCTTGGGCAAATTTCCTTGCGCAATAGTCGCATTCCTAGGCTTTTTCTTCCTTCGTCTAGTAGGTTCTGCTATCTACTGGCACTTCAGAATCCCGTCCATACATTGAGTTGATATGGCTTTGAACGTTAAAACATTTGTTCGATTTGTAATCCTGAAATGGACAGAGTTAGCCAAATGTCCTTTTAATCTTGACTTTACTCTGATGAGTTGGAAGAGCAGCTCCGAGGGGAGAGAAACTGATGCCATTTGATAAAAGGGGATTTGTTATAAATTTGCCTTCCGTTTCCATGTGGACATTGGCTCATTTCACTCTTAAAGCGTTTTGATTGTTTAAGAACCTATGTCAGTACACTTCTGCAAATTCCAGCTATTAGGTTTGCAGAGTTGTGTCAAGCTTCTCTTCTTCCTATCTACTCATTTGGCAATAGACCTCATCGAACCGGTCAAGATGGAACTTCGCGATAGGATACAGATCCGTAATCTGGAGGGACTAAAGATGCTTCGCTTCCGATCTTTTGTCTAGCAAAGGTAATAATAATAATTTGTAACGCCTCGTTTTTGTTATTACAATAAATCCACGCGTGGGGGCAACATTTTTCTTATGCCTTTAGTAATACTAACAACACAATTGTAGATATTTTCTATAATAACAAAGACTCAAATCGCTTAAAGCACACATAGATGTACGCCTAGATCAAGATTGGCACGTAGAGTGATAATCACCAAAGATAATATTTCTAATAGAATCTTGAGTATAATAAACACGAGACAGAATGGCGTGTGTTGTTTCTGTGAACAAAAAATTCTCAGTGATGATGTGCTGGTCAGCACTGGAATACCTCGGAGCTATTATCATATCGACTGTGCAAGAAGACTTCATATAATTTAGCATTCAGATCCAAGCATTTGGATTATGCACAAACTACGATATTTAATATGAGCACGAGCATTGTCATAAATTCGCGTTTTTGGTATCTACCCAATTTGACGCACCGAAACCCTCTCGGCTTGTTCTAGTCATCGACATATTGTAATCAAAGATTACCTTGGAGTAATTTTCTAAAACTTCTTTAATTGATTCCAGGCTTCTGGAAGTATAAAAACCTGGACAATCTCCTGTTAATTGAAATGAGGCGTGGACTTGAGGCCTACCTTTATCGATTTGAATCCATGACGCAAACGGGTATAGCCAGCATACGCCAGGTTTGTCCGGATGCAAAGAACAAGAACCAGTCTCAGAAAGAAATCTGCACCGACATGGCAGTCCTGTATCAGATTCATCTTCATGATCCTTTCTTTTCAGCGATACCATAGTAATCGTTGTGATTAAGCCCCCCATCGAATTGTCCTCGCGGGTTGAGATTATCGCATCTTCTTTCACAAAGTCAGAAGCCCTCTCATAGCCTAGTTTCGAAGAAATACGAATAATATCGTCTTTGGTCAGAGGTAGGCTAGCTTGATGTTCGCAACAATTGTGACAATCCGGCCATAGACATTTCCATAGTAAATACAAGGCGTCACGTTCCAAAAATGGAATATGGAATATGACATCATTTACTTGAATCACCGTATCCTTAACGTCATCCCTCTTCCCTAGGTGCAATTCATAAACAGGAGGCTCTACATTCCATTTCTTATTCAATTCTTGTAGAGCTTTCTCTACGTATGATTCTCGGAAATGGTCGCTCAACCCATTCACCTAGTTCTAGTTCCCAATTTCTGGCTCCTTTCCTTCTCTCTACTCATAATACTTAATTCGTTGATGATGTACCTCATTTCAAATACATGTGAAAACCAACGCAAAGGACCTAGTGATATCTTCAAAGAATTGTTCCTCTGGAAAAGAATACTTCATGGTTCCCGGGAGTAAAATCTTCCCAGGTTGCAAATACCGTGTCTTCTACTGCAATAATTGAAGGACATTCAGAAATACCTGCATTGTTACTCAGATTCGTAACACCGTTAAAAGTCTCACCATGGTCAGTACTTGATGCAAAGAAAATCTCATCTTTATCTGAGGTATCAATTCTATCCTGCCACGCTATGAATACACTGTCATTCTGGTCTGCTATGATTTCGACGTTTGAAGGTTCATTTAGTCTGCCGTGTTCAGTTTCGTTTATCTTCCTGAGATCGGAAAAAGTTCTTCCATTATCATCACTCTTTATAAAACTTATGCTGCTTAATTTGTTTGTATCCGATCCCCCCCAAATTACGTAGATCTGATTCCCCGAACTAGCAATCTGGGGTTCACCAAAATCTTTCTCTGCTATATTTAGTTTAGATATGTTACCAAATGTCATGCTGTTGTCAGTGCTTGATATAAAGTAAACACCGCTTCTTGTGTTCGGCTGATCCTCAATATTCCAAGCGACATAGACATGGCCATCAAAAGAAGAAATTTTTGGGAACGTTTGGGCCACTGCGTTTTCACTTAAGATTATTGGTTTGTGAAAAGTATCCGCACCGTCATTGCTGGAAGCTAGCATTATGCGATAGGGTCCATAAGGAATCTTTTCCAACCAGACTACATACACATTATCCCCAAAGCTCGAAATCTCCTGGTTGAATGCATTCGAATTACTGTCACTCAGTAACGTCTGCTCTCCAAACGAATTTCCGCCATTGTTGCTCTTCTTAAAATAAATTTGTTTGTTGATATTTGTATCATCTGCCCATACAACGTAGACGTTACTATTTTCTGAGGCCATCTGAGGATGTTCAGAAAAGCCAATATTATCACTTACCTGGATTCTCTCTCCAAATGAATTTCCATCGTCACTGCTCTTCTTGAAAAAAATTTCATAGTTCCTATCTATATTGCCGGGTACTGATTCTTGCCATACGACATAAGTATTGTTGTTAGAACTGCTTACTTGGCCATACACTGAATCTTCATTATTATTCGTAAGATTCATGGTGTCATCGAACTCTATCAGACGACTCTGATTCATTAGATCTTCTGCTTCTGACTCGCCGTCGTTTGAAGCTCTTAAGTCCAAAGGATGAGTTAGAGTTTGAATTAGACCGATAGAGGATACTATAACGCCTAAAGTAAGTAACGAAACCTTGTGCTTTCCATTCCACATAGATATCAAATACCGAGAATATGTCTCAATGCTTTATAATTGTATTAGAAATCAGAAAACGATTTTCTCAATTATTGCTATCCATTTCAGATCAATACTTACATGTAAAGTCGGACACGGGGAATGAATCGGATTCACTTTCTCACTGCAGGTACCTGCTGAAACTATCGTCAAATTGGACCTAAACGAAGCGCTTGTCCTCGAAGTCGTAATGAAGTTTTTAAGCAGTTATGACTGGTCTAATCGGTTCAGAATTCCACAGATATCTGCATTTAAGTCGTAAATGCGACTATTTGGCCCGAAGCCCAGACCAGACGAGCGTATGCAATCTAATTGATAATCTATAACCCTTCTTCAGACAAATCTCTGCCAACCATTTGGATTTTTCCAAAACCTCTACAGCAGAATTTCCCTCTGGCATCAAAATTATTCTTTCTCTCTTCAGCATGTATTTTTCGATCAGAGTCATCACCTCTGATAAATCGGAGCGAGTGCAGATCACAAATTTTATGTAGGCCTTAGAATTATTGGCAAAATATTCTAAGCACGCCTTCACTTCTCTGTTTAGTTTCGAGATGGAGGAGTTCTGTAACTTTGGTGAGACGTTCCACCGGTCAACAAATCTCTCGACCATGTCTGAAGGAAGAATAGTACCATTCGTTTCAACCTCCACAAAATAGTCATTACTCTTCAAACTGGAGAGCAAAGAAACGAGTTTCATTTGTTGTATGAGAGGTTCGCCACCTGTGATTATGCAATGTTTGGTGTCGAACCTTGATATTTGCTCCTGAATTTCAGGTACAGTCATCTCCGAAACCTCTTTATCATAATCATAATGATTCCAGTCCCATGTGTATTTCGTGTCACACCATATGCATGATAGATTACATAACGCGGTTCGTATGAAAACTGCTGGCTTGCCCACATCAATCCCCTCACCCTGTAATGAATAGAATATTTCACTAAGCTTGAGAGCCCCTATCTCAGATGTTAAAGGTCGGGGTATACTCATCCAATCCACTTCTCCAACTAGATGTTTAAATTATCTTCTTAATATCTGTTGGAGAATTTGTTACACCACTAAAGGATTCGGCTAGCATATTCATATAGTAAAAGACATCTGGGGAAACTCGTGTCTCCCCCCTTACAAATCAACCTGATGGGTCATTAAGGATTAAATCCTTGCTCAGAGCTGGACAGATATTTGAACTGTAAAGGGTCTTTAAGCAATTAAGTTCAGTTAGAAATCAACCTGTTAATATTAACAGGTTATTGGAATGTCCCCATGTTGATATATAATAACACCCTTCAAATACTTGTGTTATGAGTATCAGGATCTTGGTTTTTTTGGAAGTGATAAAGATAATAATCTCTGACAAATTTTTATAGATTAGTTTTTTAAGACCAAAAATCGATCTAAATAAATCTGAATTTTAATATTCTGGGTATGTGACCATTACTAATATCTCTACTTAGAGATAAACTAAAAGATTGTGCACTGTTATTGACGTAATTAGGTTATTCCAGAAGATTCCAAAAAACAGGTTGGGCAATTTTCAGACCCAACAATAGAACATCCTCTCTCATCTTAATCATGAATGGGCATGAATCTGGTTAGTTGTACCCCGTTCAATGATGCGACTCCTCGTCCAATTTGTTTGGTAATAATTCTTGTGTCAGTTCGTTTGAGCTATGGGCGACTGTATCTAAATTAGTTGACAGGACTATGACGTGGTATGTCTAAATTTTCATTTGATGTTTTTTTGCAATGTGTACAGATAATCTTCGGTTAGAACTGTGCTCTAGAATGCATTGATGTCAAACAGCTTATCAAAAACATTCCTCTAAGATGTAAGGAATATCTTTGACATCATCACTTGAAATTCAAAGTCAGGCTTCAAACACGTTCATTTTACTGAATCCGTCAGGTAGACTGGTGTCCAACGCTATAACTCCAAAAAAGGAGATATCAATGTTATTGACTTGACAGTAGTCTCGTTTCTGACTAAAAGGGAAATGTAAATGTCACTTTTTCCAGTTCTAGGATCGGAACATATAAGGAAAGAGTATCGGTCCCTAGCGCATCAACGTAGACAAATTCCCCTGTCAGTCTCTTAAGTTCTATGAATTTCTTTTCTGGTTTGCTGGGCTGTACAACATAATGTACTATAGAAGTACCAACTGCTCCTGTTTGAATAAACAAGATTTCTCTATTTTTATTTTGTAAATGATATAACATAGGAGTTAAACCCAATGCAGACTGAGACGAATAAACTATAACTTTTAACATATCTGCCAAAGATTTGTATTTGAGATATACTGCATCGTTATCGTCGCTATCTGTCATATTAGATAGAAGGTTAGAACATGTCTTGGTATTTTATCCTTCCTTTGTTGCTCCTTCCCTAGTCTAGGTTATATTTCTTGAATTTACACGTATTGTAAGCTTGGGGTCAAAAAATGTCCTATAGAGATATACGCGGTGGGAATCAATTGATAACTTGGATAATGATAAAATCTCATTGTCAATCCAAACAGGTTGTAATAAACGTGTTTTCATCAAAAAATTTTAAAAAAAGGCAGGATAAAAATTCTAATGTTTAGTATTCACTATCTTCTTTATTGTTTTGAGAAGAATTGCTTTTGCTGTTGTTGAGACACATTATAGTATGTATTCCAGGCCTTAGCGATATTGGTATTATATTCGGTGATCGTATCTACAGTCCTATTGTACACCTTAAGATTCTCTCTTGCGGCATCAATAGCATTTATGGTCAATTGATTGTTGATATCTATCGCTTTTATTGCGTTGTTTGTGAAGTCAGACGTCTGTCTAGCCATCTGATCCGATACAGCTGCAGAGCTTGGAAACGTGTTCCAGGTTTCTCCTACATACTGTTTTTGAACAGCAAATGTAGTGTGAATTACATTCTTCACCGTTTGGATATAATCAAGCTGCAGGTTTGATATTGACTGTGAATATTGGGGCTGAGCCTTTGCTACTTCGTCAATAGCCCTCATAAAGCTGTCTCTAACTGTTTCGTAAGCGGTCTTTACTTCTGGCGCCTTTACGTTACCACTTGAGGATTCTTTGTCTACCATTTTGCAACTAAATTCGTTATATCATATCTCTTATATATAGCTTGGCAATAGATGGTATTGATTGGCAAATAGAGCCATTATTCAGCACTACATCCTACATATTATTAGAACAATTTTGACTGCAACGTAATGACTAAATGACTAATTACCTTCTTTTTCTGATCTAGAAATTACATAAAATCCGTGTGCCGAAATTAGAAAGGCTGCAAGAGACATCTTAGTAGCAAAAACCAAATTCCAAGGAGTCTCCGGATTGGGGTATGGTACGTTGATGTCATCTAGTCTTAGCAATCCATTGGTCATATCAACTGTAATAAATGAATTCCAAACGACAAAGTTGTAAATGAATTCGTACAGGGCGGTAATCGCAATAGCAAGTACAATGAGTTGAAAAAGAGCCTTCAGTGACTTTGGTAGTTTTTTAGCCTGTGCTCCACCTATCTTAGTGACACAATACCAGCCTACAACGGTGACTATCATTAGGTAGGTGACCAATTTCGCTAAACCAGTCATCGGAAATTCAGTGTTTACTAATACCTCTCCGATAACAATTTTCCCCGTGCTCAAATATTCTGCTATGCTCAGTACTAGTGCATAAGTAAAGATGATCAGCATGGTCGCAGCGCAGAAGTAAAAAGTATAAAGATAAATCTTTCTTGCTCTCAATTCATCCTTTCTAAGGCTTGGGTTCTGCATCTTATGACAGTGTTTGATAATAATTAGCGCTTTATATAATCTATTTTTTGGTCATGACACTCTTCCATTGAGAGATGATGATGATGAGAAATTCCATTGGAGTGAAATTTAATTTCTGCTCTACCAAATCCTTAATACCCGCAGACAACTACCCCATTATTGAAAGTTCCAGATGGGTTGCTACCAACCATATGATTGCATTATGCCATTAGGCTGATAATCAGATAGTTGTAAAATATGAACCATGCCATCCTGAAAAACTCTTATAGTCATCGAGGATCGATTCCATAGTCGTGGTAAGCGTGGGGAACAGACCAGACTGGGATGTATATTTTATGCTTCAAGCGGAAATAGCAAAGCTCCGTTCAAATTGTTTAACGAGACAGGTGGGATGCGTCATAGTTCGCGAGAATAGACAGATTGCGACCGGATATAACGGTACGCCCTCGGGAATCAAGAATTGTTTCGAAGGAGGATGTTTGAGGTGTTTAGACCGTGCAAGAGGTAAAATTGAATCAGGAGCAAATCTCGATAGATGTCTGTGTATGCATGCAGAGGCGAACGCTATGCTTCAATGCGCTGTTTTTGGTAATACAGGTAGTACAAGGGGTTCAACGCTATATTCAACTTATGCCCCGTGTCTGGAGTGTAGCAAGATGGCAGTAAGTGTAGGAATAGCCAAAGTGGTATCGTTAGCCTCCTACCCTGAAGATGGGTCAGTTCTTTTGGAAAACGCTAATGTGAGCATAACAAGATTAAACAGATTTGAATTGGAACGGTGGCTATCAACTGTGGGGACGGACAAAGCTGCAATGAGTAAAAATAGTTGATAATCTAAACTCAGGTATTGTGAGCTACTAAATGCTACCCTTCCGTAGATTCAAGTCTAAGTCAGCTTCCGTATATCTTTCGGAAATTCGATGCATATGAAGACGACTTATCTGCTTTGAGAACGAATTTGTCGGATTAATTCCAATATCGTGTCCGCGTCGTTTGTCTCGGGGTGCATCTCCAAGTATTTGCTAAGCATTGCAAGAGCCTCCATTTGCTGCCCCCTTTTTAGAAAAATCATCCCTCTATCTCTCATTGCGAATGGGTTGGTTTCATCAATGCTAATTATCATTTCGTTTGCGAGTTCGGCCCTTTCTAGGTCGTCTGACTCATAAAAGCTATTCTTGAGATTATTTAGAAGTCTTACGATTACCTGTGAAACAGTAGCATTAGTAAGTAACGCCCTCGTGAGTACCATATTTTGGCGAGGGTAGGATCGTTCCAATAACTCTTTGAGGGAATAATCATCCATAATTCGACCCATATTGAACGGATCGATAACTATGTCCGCGGATTGATCGTCAAGAATATATTTGACTAAAAAATGAGCTGGGAAATTTACAGGAAACAGCGTGAAGTCTAACACCGAAGCTATCCTCATATATATGATAGACAGAGTTATCGGTATCCCCGTTTTTCTTTCAAGTACTATATTGAGATAATTGTTGGCTGGATTGTAATAGTCGTGCGCATTTGGTTTGAACTTTACTTTATTGAAGAAAAAATCGTTTAGCTCTTCGATGAGTTGAGTTGGCCGTAGGCGCTTAGGGTTTTTTACTTTTTGAGACAATTCATTACCCAAGCCGTCTATTTGCCGAGAAATGGATCCGATATTCAGCTCAGGATAGGCCAGGATCCTTGAAACGTGTAACGAATATTCAGCTAGCCTGCGAGTGTCCTCTGTCATTCGTATCGGAGTTGCCACAGCGTTCTTCCAATCTTCTATACAGCCTTGCAAATCTATTGCAACCAATCAAGCTATAATTCTTGCTTTCTTACTTATATCTTCAGCCAATCAATTCTATCTTATCTACAATGATTGTTCTGTCTCTACCATTCTATCAAAAACAAAACTAACCGGTTGGCGGCGTTACTCAGTGACCTAGTATGAATTCACTAGGCAAAAAAACAAAATTGTTGTCCTTTTAATACTTGTCCTTTTTGTAGCTAATCGAATTCGATAGAGTTTGTTCTTCCCGTTCTACGACTAGTTTGTATGTTTGCAGTTTGTGACGCTCGTGA
>WHTU01000094.1 GCA_009377575.1 Nitrososphaeraceae archaeon
TTGATGATGATGCTGTTGCTGGTGCTCCTGGAGTGCCGCCTTGTTGTGCAGCCGCAGGTGTTGCCGTACCAATTGTCAGTGTGCTCAATGTGATTAGCGTGATCAATACTGATGCCGCTATCATGGATGAAATACTACGTTTGCCTTCTAGTTCCATTCTTAATCAACCAGAATCAAGAATCTGTATTATATATATGGATGCATGCACAGTACTAAATCTATGATTGATTGCATTTGATTATAAATATTCATTCAAGCTATCAACGATAAGTCTTTACTAGTAAAACAATATATTCTACTGTAATAATGTCTCTGGGACGGCTATAATTCCATGAATGAGGGGAGCATACCAAGAATGCTGAATCCTGCAAGGTTAGAATAAACCTATCTGCGTTTTGGAGCCAAAAATCTTCGATCCTAGTTAACAGGTGGAAAGAAAGGTCATTTGTTACACAAGACTAACAGCGCCCCCGCCCGCCGAGTGGCACTCATCACAAATAGTCCTTCTCCTATGCAGCTAGGCTAATTGAATACTGTTCATAAGATAGACTATCATTGGTAATTTGAAGAGTCGCGGGATGATGAAATCTCCTTATATTGAATTGACCACAAAATGGAACAGAACTTAAATAACATTGTCGATATCACTGTACGAAATAATCGATTTTTGAAGAATAAAAAAATCAAAACTGCTCTAATAAACCAGTAGTATACAATACTGCAATCTTTTAAATTAGGGAGAAGGGTTTATGTGAGAAACCAAGAAATATTATATTTTATTGGGAAGATTTCTAAAGAGTAAACTAAACAATAGGGAATTCATGTCAACGATCATTGGATAACGCTTATCAAACCATCATATAGTTGTCTCAAACAGCTTCAAGGTTCGACTCATCCTTTGATGACCAGAATGTGCCGCCGGATTCCTTCCAAACTTTGTAGTCAAAAAGAATCTTCTTGTGATCAAAAGCAATATTGCTCTTTTTAATCGCTTCTAAATTGATCCATTCTACTTCTGATACGTCGTCCTGTGCTGACGCTTCCACAGATAAGTTATCGGTGGGAACAATTCCCACAAATACCGTTGAAATTAAATGTCCTCGTGGGTCCCTTTTCGGGTCAGAATAAACACCTAGTATATCAACCAAGTGTATGCTTAGGGACGTTTCTTCATTTGCTTCGCGTCTCGCTGCATCTTCAATTCTTTCCCCTTCATCTACGAATCCACCTGGTAGAGCCAAGCACCCTTTGTAGGGGTCGTTCTTTCTTCTAATCATTAAGATTCGTGAATTCTGTTCAATGATAACGTCGACAGTTGGAATAGGATTCCTGTGTCGCTCTGTAGACATACAGAACGAAATACAATGTGCATCCTAAATAATCATACCTTTCGCAGATCTAATGCATTATCCAAGTGCAGATCAAGATGATTCCTTTTTTGAGGTAATTGATGTAAATAAAGACTTAGAAGGAGGAGAGGGAGGAATAGAGCATAGAACTTACGAGGATCAAAGAATTCAGAAAGTACATGTAAAGGCTTCGTTTGCTGATGCTATCCTTAAAGACAATATCTTATCAGCTAAGAGAAAGAAAGAAAGAAGAAGATTGACAAGACTCAACCTCATGCAAAACCAAACCTAGGTAAACATTTGCCTCGTGAATGGTGTTCAAAGATATCGAAAGGGCTCAAACATTATAAGGTAACTAACCCATTACAGAATCATAAAACATGTAAGTGTTTTCGTATTTTATATGATCTGCGGAATTTTGACCTTCAGATCGAAGTATTGAATAGCATTCCCCATCTGGATCATTGTCAGGCCAATTCAGAACCATGCTTGGATAAGGAGTATCTTTATGAGGTATCATGGTGTAATATATGATGCTATCTGTTGCGAACTTCTCTATATCATTTATCCTACTGGCCAAAGATGGACTAAGAGATACTCCGATCCAATTTAATCTATTATGATTACTTGCTGCATCATCGACTGCAGGACCTATAATTAATCTTTTAGAAAGATAATATGTACCATAACTGATAACGCCACGTAACAGCATCCGCATTTTCATACTCTCAATAAATGGTTTAAGTATAAGGTCGAATGCTTGTCCAACGAGGCCATAGCTTAAACTTGATGGAATTGTTATTATTATCGTATCAGATAATACTTTAAAATAAGTCGCCGTATTGAGATATTGCCTATTTTCATCTAAAGCATTTTGAAATGAACGTACGGCCGAGTCCCATCTGTTTATCACCTCGCGTGGATCAAAATCAAGATTTTTCCAGATTCCTTTCATTCCTAACACATCAAGAAAAATAACAATGCCTTTTTCTTGGTGCAATCCATCACCTCGGCCTGTGAAGTCAATACCATCGTGAATTAAAGGGGTATTAGAATGATCATAAATCTGTCCCCCAATTGGAACAGACAAATCTGTGCGATTTCTCTCTTTGCTAAGGTCAATTTTTAAGGTATTTGTCATCTTGGTCTATCTATCACTCTATAAGGCGAATTGTTTCGATGCTTCTAGGGCCATGAAAGAAAAACCCATTATCAACTAAATGGCAAATTCCAATAAGGTCAATTCTATCTCCGACTTTAAGTTTACGATACGTATCCCCTGCACCTGTAGCATATTCTATTTCTCCTGTGCTGTCTTTTATAACTATATTTCCATATTCTCTAGAGGGGTAGTTCATTTCTTTTTTCCTTACAACTTCTGCAGACACACGATAATATTCAGTATCCCCTTTTATACTGCTTATAGATGTTATAGGTATCGCTGCTCGTGTTGGAATAGATCCATCGTCTTCGTGCAAGATACTCATAGAGTCCTTAACAACCTCTATTGTAGTCGATCCGCTGAATATCTGAGAAGATCCTGTGTATTCTACTAGTGTATCTTCTTTCATATCTTTTGACTTGAGACTGTTATCAATTTCTCCAATAATATATGAGCCGTCACTACTTAATGCCAGAAATCCAGTCGTATCCGCGCGCATGCCTTCTCCTACGGCTACGATCCGTAACACAATACTGGATAGAACTTTCTTTTCTTTTGCTGCTGTCTCTTTAGATGAAGAAGACTTCAAAAGTTGGGTGTTATATTTACTTGCTTCTTCATAGATTTCATAACCTAAATTATTCAGAATATTGTTATCTCTCAAAAATCTAATATAGTCTGGGCTTATCTCAATATGATCAAGTATTTTCAGAGATATTGCACGGAGAAAATTTCTTGTTTCATGGTCTACACCACAGTTCATGCAATGCATACTTGAACGACCAGCGGATGATCCTATTTTCCTGATCTCGTTACTTTCCAAAATAAACCTCAAGAATTGAAGCACTTGTTTTGAAATAGTGTGTAAGAGATCCTCTATCGATCGGTTACTTAGTAAATCATTCCATTCTTTAGAGAACTCCTCATTGTATTCTACATATCCAGGGGCAAGCCAATATTCTGGCAACCGCTTATTGGGGTCTGTATGCGTAGATAGTAAATGCATTGTATTATCTGCTTGTTCACTGATGTAAAATTGTGGTCTATTATCTGGTTCCCTGTCTTCCCTTAATGCAGCGTCCCTTTTCTGATGCCTACTTAATTTACGTACAAAGTGACGCCTCTCCAAGTTCTCGATCCCCTTATAGATTGTACTCGGGACAAAACCAGTGTCTTCCTTCAAATCCTCCCACACACTAGTAGCAGTCTTGGCGCGAGGATATGCATTTTTTAGATTATCTAGGATTAATTGTTCTGGGTCATTTTTTATGGATTCTACTTGCTCTTTGGATCTGAAGTAAACGCCAATGATATATTTGTTCAATATCCAGAGCTATCCACCGAAATATATTAATTTTTTATTTTTCGGAATACAAGAATTCAGGAATATGAAATCATGCGAATTTCGAAATTGAATATTTTGCAACTTCGACCAAGATATTTAATAATAATTATATATATCCGAGTTTTGATGACTACAAAATCATCTAATCTAACATTTCTGGAAAAGAGCAGAAGAATAAAGGAAAATGAATCGCACGGCGGACTGATGTATTCAAGAAGTGCGGATCCGATAAAGAAGGCTGGTAAATACAGAGGATACGAAGTGGAGAAGACCTGTGATCTATGCAACATACATACCTTAGATCTTGGAGATCACTACATAGGCCTTATGCAAGAAGCAATGGAAAAATGGTACTCAAAGCCTCGCGACGGTCAGCATGTGACAGACGTAGTCATGTGCCCTAGACAAAGAGTCTACCGCGAAATAGATCGCCTACCAATCGATGCAAAGACAGTAAGTATCTACTCCGCAGGAAAGGCAATTCATGAAGCAATTCAATGGTTGTTCCTTAGTGACAAAAGGACATTCGAACGAGAGAAATACATAGAATATGAGGACATTCAAGGAAGTGTAGATATTTACGACAGACGTCGCAATACTCCACTAGAATTCAAGACAACTAGGGCATCTGACATAAAAGAGCCCAAGAGCTTTCATGTGGAACAGCTAAAGTACTATATCTCGATCCTGGGTGCGGAACAAGGATACCTCATATATCAATTGCTAATGCATTTCGGAGACACTCCATTCAAATCCTTCAAAATAACTATGAACGCGCAAGAAAGAAAGGACCAGCGTGATAAGTTAGTAAAGGAAGTAAATTCGCTGAAGAGATCAATGGAAGTAGGAGATCCGTCTCTAGCTAGATCAGTAGATAAAGATCCTTCACTGAATTGGCTATGCAAGGACTGTCCATATTTGATGGATTGTAAGAAGATACAGCAGGGCGCTGCGGTGGCGGCCTGATTTTGAATGGAGGTAAATATAGCAATGGCATCCGGCGAAAAGAAATGCGAGTACTGCGGCTCTAAAGAGTCATCTCTCGCTGCCAATGAGGAAGGAAATACTTACCAAAGATGGACTCAAAATCCTTACGAAGAAGATAGTTGGATATGCGGAAAATGTTACAGAAGCCTTCTGTATCTGAAAGCCCGTCCTCTAACTTATTTTCGTAGAAGGAAGCTTAAAAAGGAGCTGAAATAGAATGTCGAATAGTCTATCAGGCAATACTAGTGAAAGAAAATGCGAGCGCTGCGGAACAGACAAAACATATATGGCTGTTACTAAGGGAGGAACTCCTTATCCGAAATGGAATAACAATCCCTTCAAAGAAGATAGTTGGATATGCGGAAAATGTTACAGGCACCTTCTGTACCGAAAGGCGCTACCTCCAAGTCATGTTCGCAGAGGGATCTGTATAGCCAGAATTGGAAAGCGGGTATGCCATAAGTGTGGCGGCAAGACAACTACTCAGAAAAGTGAGTCTACACCTTACGACTATCAAAATTGGCATAGACATTCTACAATATTTGGCAAGTGGCTGTGTGCAAGATGCCATTCGAACAGAATCAATGAGCCCAAGAAGAAATTCAAAACCAAACAAGAACGTTATCAGTATATTGGAATGCTATTTAGTGGAACCGGAAATCCGATGTATGGAAACCATACGCTTAATCTGGGTAGAGTATACACCCCCGATCGAAATAGAAGGGTTTCTGAAGCTGTAAAGAAGTGGGCCAAGTTGCATCCTGAGCATTACTACAAGATAGGCATTCTCGGCGCGTTGAAAGCAAGGAGGCTTGGATTATCTGGCATACCTACTGGTCCTGAGTTAAAGATGGAAAAAGCACTTAGGAAATATAAGATACGATACTTGTCACAACGCAGATATGGCATGGGTATAATGGATTTCTATCTTCCTCAAGGAAACATTGCCTTATTTGTTGACGGAGGAGTATGGCATGCTGATCCCAGGAAATACAAACCAAACGACATCCTATTTTTCAAATCCAAGGCCTCAAAAGAATGGAAGATCGTGACTGCTAAAGACGTGTGGAAAAAGGATAGACTTCACAATATTTACCTAAAGTCAAGAGGATATACGGTAGTACGTTTCTGGGAAAAGGAAATAGAATGTGACATCGATCGATGCATAGAAGCCATCAAAAAGAGAATTCAAGCATTTAAAAAAAGAAACCAGATGGATCACATCACTTCAAGGAAGTTGAGACTACCATAAGATGGAAATATGCCCTGGGAGCTATTTGGCACAAAAGGTAAAGTTCAATAAGTTAAACCTATCTATATCATCATGAACCTTTCGCGATGGCTAATATGCAGAACAGCCCTACACACGTCCCCAGAGGGTTGTCGAGCTCTGGCAAGGCTGTTTTTGTAATTATTTCTGCAACAATAGTCGGTGTATTAGTCGAGGCCGGGATTATCAGAGTATCTGGCTTTGTGGGTTTGCGTGATTTAGGTCTTGAGACAACAATCTTTATCGCGCTAGGTATCCTCTGTGTTGTTTCCCAATTAACTATTTTGAATTACGTTCGTAATAAAGTCGGCAAATCTCTCCTCTCACATAATCACATGCATATAGGTTTGATAAACAAAGTAATTTTGGCAGTTCAACTTGGAATTATCTCGTTACTAGTCATAGTCTTATTGGAAGTTTCGCTCGCCTTTAGCTACCATACAATTCTCATAAAAGCTATAATCATAAGCAGCTTCGTGACAGCCTCGACTCTTACAGCCCTGTTATCCTGGCGGTTCGTAATATGGGTTCGGTCAAACAAAAATCGTCTTATACTGGCATATATGCTAGCCAGTTTATTTATTGCGGCGAGTGCAATTTCTGGTACCCTATACTTTCTAGATCAGTTATCCTATCGACCAGATGTTATTTACCCTAAAACTTATGGTGACTTCCTTACGCATACAGAAATAGGAAATTCGTCGCTTGTGTACTTTTATACTATTTCTTCTGCGATTGCATTTGTACTGCTATGGACTGGCACAGTATTTTTGTTACGAAACTATGGAAAAAGGCTAGGGAGATGGAAATATTGGATATTAATGTCAGTACCTCTTCTATATTTTCTAAGCCAATTTCAACCGGCAGTGCTTAATTTCTTGCTCTCCTACGTGTCAGACGATCCTATGCTTTTTAATCTTGTCTACATCATAATGGTCGACGCTAGCAGGCCTATAGGCGGGATATTATTTGGCCTGGCTTTTATTCTGGTAGCACGTAAGTTGCAAAGTCAAGAAGTAAAGAATTACTTAGCCCTTACAGGGATTGGCTTCTTATTGTTGTTGATATCTTATGAGGGCCAGGCATTGATCACTGCGCCGTTTCCACCGCTAGGATTACTATCAGGATCCTTTTTTGGGCTAGCCTCATATCTGATTTTTATAGGACTCTATTCGTCTGCTGTTTCAATCTCTCAAGATTCTAAACTACGTGCTTCTATTCGCAAGTCAATTGCATCAGAAGTTAGGTTCATAGGAAACATCGGTGAAGCAGAGATGGATCGTACAATAGTAAATAAAGTCTTTTCAACTTCAAAAAAGTTCTCAAATATAATGCCAGAAGAGACTGGCGTCTCGAGTTCTCTTTCCGATGAAGAAATTAAAGAATATATCGAAGAAGTTCTTGCAGAGACCCAGCAGAAAAAATCTCAAAGCGGGAATTCGTAATTAGCAATGTGACTCAGTCAAACCTATTGTACCTTTAGTCGATATAGTGTATCGTAATTAAAGTTGTAAGATGGATCGATAGGATTAGTGATCCTAGCAGAAATACTTACTTCGTGGTTGCCAATTGGGAGAGGTTTTAGAAAGGCAAAATAACCTCCTGTAACAGCATTCCATTGACCTGGCTTCAGCTCCAGGAAATTGTTTTCAGGTACAGTCATGTTGAAAACTTTGCTTCTAGCATCGTTTTGATCTAGACCGTTCAAATGTACCCCATCAACCGTTACATCAAAGGTGAGATACTTATTCCCTTCCGTGGCGCATTTCATCATATCTTCTGGTATACTGGACTTTGCTTCGTCGGAAGTGCATTCCCCGGTTGAAACAGGAATCATTATAGCATTGCCGGCAGGAATAGTACAGCTGTACTCTGTTTTTCCCTGTAGACTTTGGGTTAGGAAAGAAACATTTCCTGATTCTCCGACAGGGCATTTATTAAGAGTGGAGCCAACGAGTTGTGGATGTTGATCTTTTGGTATTTGCATATTCCATTGCCACCATTTTGTCATCCAATCCTCGTAAGGCACGCCATATGGTGTGGATCCCTTTAAAAATGTGCTCGGACTTGAGGACGTGCCGTAAGCTGAAAAGGAGCCTACTGTAGCTACCGAAATTACTAACACGAGACATAGTACGAGGTTCAGTTTATGCGTATAAAGCATTGTTACATCCGTGCAAATATATCTAGACTTTTGTTATAAGTGTTTGTCCTTCTACCAAGCTAGTTGAAAGGGGTGAATGGTGCCGAACGAATTGAAAGTAAAGAGACACAGCAATTGGAACCACAAGTGGACTGCATTCCATTTGGCCGTCCTACCTTGCCGTAAAACCATGGTGGTTGGACCCGGTCGTTGCCTTTAAAGCAGGACTTGGTCACGCCACCTTCGTTTGTTACTAGTCCAAGGACAACAAAGACCTTCCACCTTCGGCGCCATGACTTTGACCTCTAACTAGTTCTTCAAACGAATTGAGAGGCTAATACGGTCAAATAATCTAGATTATGATAAGAAAAACAGGATGATAAATGGTAACCCATATCTATGAATGAAAGCCCTAAAGGATAAATGTCATTACCAATTGATCAAGACATAGAAGACTGGAGAATTAAGATCCGCAATACTGACCTTTGTGGTATTGTTCAATGTTATAACAAACCTACCATTAAATGCCCAACATGTACAAACCATTACTGCAACGAGCATTATAAAACGCATTTTCATTTAGTAAAAGACGGGGGCCCAGAATATTATAGTCCGATAGACGAACGTTTAATGTAGTGCTGCTAATATTTAAATTGTAAAATTGCATACGAGAGATATGACTCATTCTGTTAGACTCGTCCCCGTTGGTCCAGGGAATAAACAATTCCTCGTGAATGTTATGGGTGAAACTGATAACCATGTCGGCGGTAGGGAAGACATGACGTGTGATGATAATTGTTGTAACAAACTCTACAATATTCATCCGGCGGAAGAATTACCTCGTATATGTGTGCGTTGCGATGGAACCTTTCGTTACTAATTATAGACTAACAGAGTCCTGAGCGTCAAAGTGATAAAATATCACTAGTGACTTGGCAACTAGGCTGATGCGCCTTGTTTCATATACTAAGTTGTACAACCAATTTACTCTTCATATCCTAATTCTATCTTTGTCGGACAAAAGACATAGCGGCTAATGTACTAT
>WHTU01000095.1 GCA_009377575.1 Nitrososphaeraceae archaeon
TCCAAGAATTTCGATCATATGCGATCCAATACTGAAGGTAGTAATCCCAAGCTTTGATTGTACAACTTCTCCTTCTAAGTAATTAGCTTCATCAAACATACTGGAAAGAAATGGATATCGATTTTCATTTTGATTCGACAGGATAGATTCTATTTTATCTGTATACTCAATTAGGCCTTTTTGCAATATTGCGACATAGTCCGCTAGTGCGTAAACGTCATCCTCGAAGTGAGTTACATATATAGATGGAACACTTCTGCTTACAAGAATTCTTCTAAGCTCCAATCTCATGACTCTTCTAGTAGGTACATCTAGGTGTGCAAGAGGTTCGTCCATTAACATGATCTTTGGGTTTGTGACTAGCATTCTGGCCAGTGAAACTTTTTGCATCTCACCTCCGCTTAAGCCCTGTGTGTTTCTATCTATGATATGTGATATGTTGAGATCCTCGAGAAGTTTTCCAATCTGCAGCTCATTTTCTTTCCTGGCTTTCTTTGTAAGGCCAAAGGCGATGTTGTCATATGAATTCAAATTAGGAAATAGACTGGGATTCTGAAAGGTAATGCCAATTCTTCGAAGATGTACAGGTGCGATGGTTATATCCAAACCATCTAACAATATCGAGCCTGAGTCAGGTTTTAGTAATCCTGCAATGAGATTTAAGATAGTAGACTTGCCACTACCTGTGGGCCCAATTATTACTAAAATCTTCCCGTTCTCTATTCTAAGATTTAATGGACCAAGTGTGAATTCAGGAAATTTCTTTGTAATCTCAATAAGCTCAAGTGCCAATTTGTGATTGCAATGACAATAGTAGTAGAAGTATGACCTCCAAGCTTTAGCACCTCATTTTCCTTTTTCTTTCTTGTAACACAAAAGTATTCTGCACTTCTATTTTTCTCTAGTTAGTAACTGCATTGATTCTTGTTCTTCTATTACATTACTTATGGCTGAGGGAACCTTTTCCAAATTTCCTTCAATAGCAGGTTTGATAAAGCTCAGTCCTTGTTCTTCTAGAATGCTTTCTCCTTTGGTTGACAGGATAAATGTAGCAAAAGAAGTTGCTCCGTCAAGGTTTTTGACTGTATTGGGTATTGTAAATGAGAAGTATACTGGTTCTCCGAAGACTATTTGACCTATACCATTCTCCATAGTGTATGAGGATGTCTTATAAAAATTAGAAAATGCAGGATCAGCTAGGTTGATCTCTGACGGAAGTGTAATATATGGAAGTCCTCTAGCCACTGCCTCATGTTTATATGCTGCTACTGCGTCTAGTTGACCTTGTTCCAGAATGGTTTTAAGTGTTTCTTCTGGGAAGATTTGTGTGGGGTTTCGATCTTCTCCCAGTATTCTTTGTTTTATTGTTGAATCATTATAATATTTGTTGGCAAGCTCCGCAGCTATAATCATGTAGTATCCTTTTGGATCAAGCTCAGGATCTGTTCTTCCGAACTTGAGAGCCGGATTAGACAGTACTTCATACCATGGAATTTCTCCTGTACGAGCTTTCTCCACGTCATTAAAGAAGCGGCTGTCGGGAGAATAAGCTATTACCATTTCTGCAGCACCAAACTCTACTAACCAATCAGCCAGAGGATCTGTAGCATTCATTAGCTTCATCACGGGAATAGTGCCAGCACTGACAAAGATATCAGGTCTTCTTAAACCGTCAAGTATCATGTTTGCTATTTGCACGGATCCACGGGCTTCTCCTTGATAGGGGTATCCAGTGTCCACCTGAAATGCTGGCCCCAGACTTTCTTCAAATGTCTTGAGGAGAGAAGCTGCGTACATGACAGAAACCGGTTCTCTTTGTTGAGCAGAAGAGGCATGAGTGTCATTAGTTATTGTTGCTGCAGTAACAATCCAGCTATCTGATAGGGTGTAGACAGCTGCTGTAGCAAGGAATATAATAATATGAATAATAGCTATTCTAGTAATAGTAACAGTAGCAGGTCTTTTGAGATTGAATTTAGAATGCAGATATTACACCCCCGACTAGAAAATAAAGATCACTCAATAGTTATCTTCAAAGATCCGTTTCCTAATAAATATATACATCGGAAGAGTTTGTATAAAAAAGAAAAAGGACGAAATGAAGCTAGCTAGTTCTGATATACCAATGAAATAGCTATCAGACAAGGGAAAAATTCAAAGAAATGTCTTTAGCTACTATAGAAGAAGATTTGAGGAATAGGAAGGCAATATTTAAGCTGAGCACATGTCGAACTATTCCACTCTTCTTGAACGACCAAGGGATTTAGGATAGAATTGTTTCCCCCCTGGCAGTACATCTGCCATCAACCACCTCACGTCTAAACTTGTGACCAGATAAGCAATTTAGTCATATTAACTGTTTAGGCAACAATATCGCGTTATTTTATAGTACACAACAACCACTTTTAGATGCATTAGATAAATTAGGTAATACATGAAAACCGGACAGATGGTGAAGATGATGTGCTTACTTTTTGAGCATTGGTGAGACCCACTATCAAAACTATTGACGGAATCAAGGGCTACTATGATTTCCTTAAATACTGGAACCAAATGCATTTATACATATTGATCTGGGGGACAAGTTTCAAACCCAGCAAAAATAATGGTGTGACTTCAGATAGTGACCGTTGCTACACCAGAAAACTCTGTACCTGCTATTTTCCCACTCTCAATAAAGGATACCCCTATCCTTTTGCCTTCAAGTACGCGCATACCTGTTATCTTCCATTGTCATTACCCTAAGATTCTCCTAACATCGTGATCCCAACGGGGCTGTCATCTATTTAATATTCTCTATGTTACATAGATATTGTTGCAATTAACTCATAAAGGAATTCTTACCTGTACCAGGAATGTCACTGGGACTATTGCAATGTACCTTTTTTTCACCTTTGGAGAGAAAGTTAGCGAGTAACAATTGATAATATATATAGCACGAATTATATGAGAGCGTCATGAACAAGAATCTCACACTAAGCGTTATAGTGGTGATAGTGTTGTCAGTTATTACCACGACAATGATGGCAGTTACGTCATCGTATGCTACAGATGGGATTTTGAAAAAAACCCAACCAAAATTGCAGAACATCTAGATGCACCTATCGCTACTTCCGGTGATAATACGTACATCGCCTGGTGGACTAACGAGACTGGTAACGACGAAGTAATGCTTAGGTCATCCAATGACGGAGGCTGAGCAATATCTTTTTCTTGCCATAGATATCCGATAGCTTGCCTCCAATTGGCGTCATGACGGCTGCTGCAATTATGTAGGCAGACAGTAACCAAGATGAGGTACTGTATGAGATGTTGAAGTCTCTAATGAAATCCGGAATGGCCGGCAAAATCATTGTCTCATCAAACATAACAATCAGTCCTAAGCAACTTAGGATAACAAGTATGGTCCAGCCTGAACTATGGATATTATCTTCTAATTTGGCCATGTTTTCCATCAACTTCGTCTGCTATTATTCTGCATCTGAGTATAACTCTGACACATATTATAAAAGCATCAAAATAATCCCCACCAGTCACTTTTGATATTACTTTTAGCGGTGTTGCCACAATGAAGAGGAGCAGCAGCATATTTATTTCAGTTGTTTTCTTATCGTGTGCCGTTGACGCCTACCAACACCATATCATTAGGTACCAAATGTACGTTACATCTGCCACAAGAAGTTCTAATTGCCCTAATCTTATATCCAATAATCTAAAGACAAGATAGCGTCATTAGATCGTGTAGTGGGATGTTATGAATAGTTAACATGAAAGCAGCGGCCGAAATGAAAGTGTAGGTGGGGGTACATAGCACGGATCATCTCAGTCGTAAAAATATCACTATCACTTTAACGATGTATTAGCCAAACAGGCATGAGCTCCGTTACCAATTTCAATAACCTTTTTCTCCAATTCGTCTTGAGGCATATATCCAACGATCTCTCCTACTTCCTTCTCTTCACAAAAGAACTTTATTACGGGTATACCTCGTATGCCATATCTTGATGCCAACTCCTGTTGTTCATCAACGTTAACTTTGACAAATCGTATATCTGGGTATTTGCTTGCGATCGATTCGAATATTGGCTTCAATCTAATACAATATGGACACCATGGGGCCCAGAAATCAGCTGCTACTATTTTCTTATCCGATACCAAAGTATTCCATTCAGTTTCATGTGTTATATCTAATGTCATGCTTCATTTTCACCATATAATCTTAAATGTAGTCCCTAGCAGTATTTAAGAGATGATTTAGTCTCCCGCCTCGGAAAAGCAAGTTACTATATACTAGAAGCAACTCGTTAAAATTTCTAGCCCAGGAGGATGATGTGGCTGTATCCCAATCTTGTTGATATTCCGAAAGACATACATAAGACAAAATTGTGGTATAGCTTTTTTTCATGATATTTTACTGTATTCGATTTGAGTTTAGATACCATAGTCTTTGGTTACTGCTGATTGTCTATCGGTCCTACATGAGTAAGCATATGTCAGTAAATTAAGTTAAGCCAATTATTCTTGGATCTTCAGTGTACTTCTAATTTCATCTGGACAAAGCCATAATAGGTAATACGGTGGACTAAATACACACTGATCGATGATTAATTGTCAGGGTAGAAGTTTACAATATGGTTTTGCCCATCTCATTTTCCTATCATTGTTCTTAACTCAATTAATTAATTCACCCGCCTATCCTTCTCGTTTAGCTGCTGCGGTTAATTCTAATATTGACCCCATCAGCGTTGCAGATGAGGATTTATCAGAAATCTCCATTCCTAAAAACACTCAAGAGGAGGAAGTTGCCTCTCAGATCCCTTATCCTGCAATAGCCAATGTGCAGCCATACAATCTTGAAAAGACGGTTCGAGATCTATCTTCCTTTGACACACGGCACAGTGGATCTGAATTCATAGATGATGCGGCATACTGGTTAGCTGAGAAACTTCAAGGTATTTGCGGTACGAATGTGTATATCCAAAATTTTACAATTATTCCAAACAAGACAATTGACTATGATAATGAGGACTTAAATATCAGTCATAATCAAAAACCATTTCCTATAACCTGAAAAATATAGCTTGTGTAAAGCCTGGCTCAACAAACAATACAATAATAGTTTCTGCTCACTACGATAGTAGAACCAAGGTTCTAAATGACTCTAAAGCTAGGGCGCCAGGCGCAGACGATAATGCAAATGGTGTTTCTACATTATTGGAGGTTAGACGAATTCTTTCCAACCTTAGTCTGGAGCATAGCATCAGCTTTGTACTGTTCTCCGGCGAAGAACAAGGGAAATGGGGATCAAAGTATTACGCAGACTATATTAATAAAGCTGACATAGATCTTGAGCTATTAATTAATTTAGACATGGTTGGATTCCAATCGCAAGGTTCGAGCAATTTCCTAGTCGAGTATGATAACGGGAATATTGTGCAAGACAATGACAAGTATTCTCAACGTGTTGCCCAATTCATCAAAGATATAGCCTTAAAATATACTAGCCTAAACACGAGTTTGATGACAAAGTTTATACACAAATCATAAGAGAGGAAGCCGAAGCCGAGAAGAAGGCTAAGAAAAAACCGGTCTAAACTTATTTTGATTCCTCTCTCATCTCATCAATCATTACTTTTCTGTATAATCTAATAAGTTTCTGTATTTCCAATTGTTCCTTAGTCTTGTCTATCATTTCATACTGAGGTTTGATTTGTTTCCATTCTGCAAGTATATTATTTGCAAGCATACTTATTCTATAACCAACTGCGTCAGCGATTAGAGGTTTTTCCTTCTCTGTAATTTCAATGTGTATATCTTGGACTTGTCGCCGCCGTCACCTTCATCTGGTATTTTATTGCCTTTCTTGGTGTTAAAACATTCATCACATAATCTAAGTCGCATTCTCACTATTTCTATTCCTTTCATTTCATTATCGTCTCGCCAATCTCTATATTGGAACGGCTTTTGACATAAAGAACACCTGGCGCCGTCACTTGGTGGGAATGGTGGGTGAGTTAGTTCTGGTGGTGTATACTCCATATTATAATAAGCCTAGAATTCAATTAATTCCTTAACCATATACCTATGGCAATAAGGATCACCGTCCTTTTCATTGCATAGTAATGTAACATTTGAATGTGTATTTATCCTCCTAAGCATTTCAATGATATGTGAGAATTGAGGTTGGTTACTATTATATTCCTGCATTAACCTTTTTTTGAAATCATTCCACCCTACGTTTAGTAATTCTATATCATTGTTTTTCTTGCATAATCTCTTATGACCTAACCATTGTTTGACGAGTCCGTCACTTGGTGCCAATGCCATGCATCGCATATCCACATAGGACCAATTGACCCCTTTAGGCCAATATTTTGCAATCATTACCCTAAGGCCATCATGTACCATATCAGCAGGGTCACGAATACACTTTGTTTTAACTGTCATTATTGTTATTCACGCAATTATAAAAATGGTTGGGCTTTAAAGTGATATCTATAAGCACAAGATTCTTATATTTCAATGTAGAATGTAAGATCTCTCGAGGATAAGAAGGAACAAGCAATTAAGACATGTCAAATAAAAAAGACGAGTCTTCTGAAGACGATGAACCTGATCAAGATTCAGGTTATCATCGAAGTTATGGAAATCAGCAAGGAAGAAAAAACTCACCGACTGTAAATAAATCATTAGAAAAAGCTTTCAAGATTAGATGTAACACATTAGATGAGGGTACGATAGCTTTTATTCACTGGCTAAGCTCTTCTCACAAGAGGTCTACTATCGAAAATCCATTTGTGGTAAAAGACTTCCAAAATGATAAGTGTACAGTGTTGTGGGACAGTGGTAAACAGGCTGAAGTTCATGTTGAGACAAAAGAAGGAGTACCAATATGTCAGTATTGCGAAGCAGATGATTGTGCCCATGTTGGTTTCACGATATGTCTGGAGCAGCTTCACGGCAGAGGTGAAACGTTGGAAAGTATAGAAGCTGAAGCCGAAGCTAATGATACCGCCGCTATCAACGAGGATAACCAGACAACTACGAAATTGATCTATTGTCTATCCATCAGTCTTGTCGCTTCCTATATATTCATCTCCTAAACTTTCTCTTCTGAATGTTTCAGCCACTCTCCAACCAAATTTTATGACATATGGCGTCATGAAAGTTGTTATTACTGTCATCGTACCAACCATAGGTAGCAGAAATGAACTCGTTACCCCAACATCTGCACCTCCTTTTGCTGCAACAAGAGCTAATTCCCCTCCTGAAGAAGATAAGCCAAAACCAGTCCTTAAAGAAGTAACAGTATTTAGGCCTTGAGATCTTGATGCAAGGAATACTGTAAAGAATTTTGCAGATATGGAGACTCCAACCAGGACTAACGCGGGTACTATGAACGCAGGGAGCAATGTAATATTCATTAAAGCTCCCACTGACACAAAGAAAAGTGCAGCGAACATATCCCTTATAGGAGTGGCCAGCACTTTTGTAACCGCATGTACCTTTGATTCTGCGATCAGCACACCAGCAAAGAATGCTCCTGCAGCAACAGAAATGCCAGCCTCAAATGCAATAAAGCATATACCAAAGGTTACTCCCAACATAGCTATCACCAGTACATCATGCTGGTTCGTACTTCCCACGTAGTTAATGAATCGAGGTACGACCTTAGAACCAAGAAACAGTACTCCCCCAATGAATGCTAACACCAGCCCAATTGACGTCGCTATTTCGAAGATCGATACATCTCCTTCAGGAGAAGACGCGACTGACTGTAATATCGCCAACATTGATATTATTATAATATCTTCAATGACTGCTACTCCAAGGATAAGCGTAGTCGCCTCATCTTGTATCATGTTCAACTCTTCTAGGATTCTCATAACAATAACTGTACTTGTGACTGAGATTGCTAGTGCTAAGAATAGACTATCGAACATCTGATATTGCAACACGGAATGACCTACCATAAATCCAATGACAAAAGTACCGAATGCCTCCGATGATGCAATAATAAAGGCCCTTTTTCCAATTTTGCGTAGCTTCGCTATAGGAAATTCCATTCCGACTACAAAAAGTACTAATATTACTCCGATCTCCGCGAACAGGTTTAATACCTCAGTGCTAGTTATTAGACTAAAAGGTGGCGTATAAGGACCAATAATCATTCCAGCAATGATGAAACCTATGACCATGGGTTGCTTGAGTTTGTATGAGATCAGGGCCATAACAGATGCGATTATCATTATAACCGTGAAATCCTGTACTACCTGCCCTATCTCAATTACCATTACCGTAAAACCATATAAAAAAAGCCAAGCACCCATTATAACAGTTTGGATATATTCGGGTACTTATTCCTAATAGATGTTCAAGTAGTTTTCTGTTTTGCTTCCTTCCGCGATCATCATCGGCGACGAGTTTAACTTGCAAGTTAAATATTTTTTCTGTCATTGCTCTTCTGGTCCTATCTGACTGCTGGTGCCGTTAGTTATGTTCCCCAAGTTCTGGTCACCACTGCAATTAACAGCATTACAACGACAGCAATCATTACCTTAATCCATGTAGTTATTTGATTTATCGACATTATTACTTCAAATTGCTCCTTTGCTGTTCTTGTCCTTCTTAATGTCCTATCTGACTTCCATTAGTTATATTTCGATACAGCGATTCGATTTGTACGGTTGTCAGTCTATCGGTTTCGTTATTCTGTTGAAACTCATATATCTCCGCTGCAATTTCGTCATTTGACATGTTTGTCGGTTGTTCAGATTCTAACGATAAGATAGTCATTTGTATAGCCGTAAACCGCATTCTATCAAGTGTATCTAATTCGGTAACATTTACCTTTGATTGTCCTTTAGTTAGGTTATTAACCGCGCAACCTATTACCATTATAGCTAACACCGCTATTATAGCAAGCAATAGGTTAGTCCTTAATTCTATATTCATCCTTTCTAAATCACTCCTTTACTGTTCTT
>WHTU01000096.1 GCA_009377575.1 Nitrososphaeraceae archaeon
CGGATCGACATAGTACGTCACAGGAAATCTCTTCCACTTTACTCCATTCTGCAGGTCTGGCAGGTATCATAGCTGTTGCTTCCGCTATCTTCTTTGGGACTATTAATGCAGAAGATTCGCTTGATTTTATCATTGAATCCATTGATTTCAACACTATAGGCCTCCTATTGGGAATGATGATCATTGTTGCAATACTAGGTGAGATAGGTGTTTTTCACTGGGTTGGGATAAAAGCTGGAAAGATAAGCAAGGGTAATTTGTGGAAATTAATGTTACTATTATGTTCTTTCACTGCTATAGCCTCTATGTTCATAGATAATGTTACAACAATATTGCTGATGGTACCGGTAACGTTATCAATAACAATGACGTTAAAAGTACCTGCAATTCCTTTCATTTTGGCGCAGGTACTAGTATCAAATATTGGTGGTGCTGCCACATTAATTGGAGATCCCCCAAATATTCTGATTGGTTCTGCTGCAGACATTGACTTTAACTCATTTTTGATTCATATGGGTCCCCCAATTGGAATTGTGTTTATTTTATGTCTATTTCTGTTAAAGTTCTTTTTTCGGAGGGAGCTGATAGAAGACCAGCAGATGGAAAAACAGTCTAATGTGCAAGAATTAATGGAACGAAATGAAGAGGCTATACGCATAGTCATACGTTTTTCCAACTCTATCGATAATTCCTGGAATAAATCTTGATCCTAAAACTAATATGATTCCAATAAATCCTGCTACTATCGATACAGAAATAGCTATAGGCAGAATAGGTAATTCATCTCCTCCTGATCCTCCTATCCCTATTCCAGATACGCTTTGCTCGGCAATCGATTGGATAACTCCTAATGCTGCAATAGCCATAATATCCTCTGCTATAGATATAGCAAGTAGCAAAGTAGTTGATTCAGCTCTAATCATGTTTAGCTCTTCTAGTATCCTAACAGTAACAACCGTGCTTGTAATGGACATAGCCAATGCAAGAAAAATCGAATCGAAAAAAGATAACTGCAGCGCTTGAGCTACAAAGAACGAGATAACAAGAGTTCCTATTGTTTCTGATACCGCAACTATCATAGAAGTTCTGCCGGCAGATCTAAGCTTTGCTATGGGAAATTCAGTTCCTACAACAAAAAGTAGCATTATTATTCCAAGTTCAGCAAAGACATTTACCGTCTCTACATTACTAATCAAACTGAATGGTGGTGTGTTTGGGCCTATTACCATACCTGCAAGAATATAACCAATAATCATTGGTTGCTTTAGCTTGTAAGTAATTGCCAGCATCGCAGCAGCAACGATCATAATTACAGCGAAATCTTGAACAATGAACGATGACGAACCTCCAGGTATTAACTGAGGAGCAGCATCCACGGGGGTAGAATTAGATAATTGCGCAATAACATCCTGAAAGCCAGGAAATATCGTAATAATGCTATTCCTGCTATTCCGTGCGTTTAATACTTAGCTGTTAATTACCTGTTAAGAGGAGAGGAGTCCTTTCAAAACCTACTACAGAATTAGAAAGATATACTACTCGTGCTGTTGTCGAATTGTACTTTCCTGGTTCAAGCTCTGATAGCGTAACAGATGGAATCGGCTCAGGTAAAGCAGGCGGAGCTGGAAGAGAGCGCGGATCAGGATAAACATCACTCAGGATTAGGGAATTGGAACAAAGGCTGCTAACGTTATTCTTGTTATATTGTGAGATAGCTCCTTCTACCATGACGAATCACCCTCTTTTGTTTTATAGGAATTAACGTCTTGAATCTCTGAGATTGAGAATTTTACTCGTTGATACGGTTGGCTTGGCGAGTCTTACATCGTAGCCACTCTGTTTTTACCAGATTTTCTGAGAAAAATTCTATATGTCGAACAATGAGCCACTATATTCCCTCCCACAGCTTTCATGTAATCAAATCCAGGATGGGAACCGTCGGCATAAGATACTACTTGGTTTGTTATTACAACTGCTATGTTGTAAATATCAACAGATCATCGAAGCTTGTTAAACATTTTTCCTAGCCGTTGTTGTCTTTCTGCTAATGTTCCTCACCCAGACGATGTAGAGACATGATACTATCTAATATTACAAGTTTAACATTGTACTGTTCAATTGATTTGTCTAGATCATTGATAACTGATTCGAGGTGGAGGCTATTATAGACTTTACAATGATAAATTTTCCTTAATATGGACAATGGATTAAGCGCTCTCTGTTCAGCAATTTGATATACTTCTTGCACAGGTTAACTCTTCCTCTGACCTCAATAATAATAGCACACGCAGAGATGGATTTGCTTTTGGCTGTGACGCGAATTATAATTTGAATTCGACATTTACAGAGCCTACATGCAATCCAAGTACCACATCTAATGCTCAGACCGAAAATGAATTCATACCTTGATCAATCATTTATAATGATAGAAAATGTAATTATCGCGGCCTCTATTCCTATTCTATCGGTGCTTGGGATAGAATGAAGTGCATCCTCCAATGGATTATTCTTGTTTCAAGCATTAGAAATTGACCAGTTTATAGCTTTGTGGACTTTCTTGTAGGATACACGTTAGGGAACGTGAGGGCCTATTGGTTCTTCAATTAAGTTATGATACGGCAGCGTTGGTTGATGTAGCGTTGGTTGATGTAGCGTTCGCTTCTTCAGATGAAGCCTGAGAAGTATCTTGTGTAACATTATCAGAGGTAGGCAAATTTTGACGATAAATTGATTCTATTGCTCCAGGCACTGGAGAAGCTTGCCCAAAGACGTAATACACTAAAACACCAGTTATCGCACCCAAACCAAGTATAGCTACAAAAGCTACTTTTCCAACTGATCCCATGTTGGCAGGTTCATTAATTACTGACCCATATTAAATCCTTTGATACCAGAATTCGTTCTGTATTCACACGTATAATATTCAAATGACGAATCGCGGATTTAAATCGGATCTATAGGACTCTTTCGTGATCATAATAAATCGTCAGATTATGATCACACTCAAGAAGTAACTTTTAATTGGTCTATCGTTCAAGAATGTTAAATACCAAGTTGACCAAGAATCTAGCAAAGTGCATTTGGTGCAAGAATGCTGTGGTGCTGCGGTTCAAACCGATGGCTCAGTGGAATCTTGCAGGAGATGGCTATCTTTGCGGAGATTGTTACCAAAAAAAACTCGCTGAATATTATCTTACGCCTGATCGTAGGAATCTTACTAAGCAATCCAACAGAAATGCGTAGGAATATGACAATAATTACTATTACTGGAATTAGTGAAGAAATGTTCTGAGATCACTTCTTCGAGGACAATTAAATATGTGTCCTATTTGTTTTGCATACAAAGAAGGTAGATTTGGATCATCTGTATGACTTTTGTTTCCTACGCCTAGCACTGGGACCGCCAAATTTCTTTGATTCAGTCTGTCGAGGATCGCCCGCCAAAAAATGGCGATCGTATTCTGTGATTTTCCTCCTTATCTCTTCACGAATGCTCTTTGACAGAGGATGATCTTTAGGGTCTCTTCCTCCTTTCCCCTCTCCGGCCAGAGCTCTAGAAATGGCAACTGCGCTGGCGAAAGCTTGTCCCATGAATCCTCCTCCGTGTACCTTTACACTAAGATCTATCTTATTTCTTATTTCTCCGATCAAATGGATTGGAACCAACACCACTTCTCTTGCAACTTCTGGTTCCATGACTTCAGCAGGAATATTGTTTATTCTGACTTTACCGTTACCCTTTGCTATGGTGGCGGTAGCCCTACTTGTCTTACGTTGTCCTGGATAAAGATCTATCTTGTTCATTTATCGTATTCGCCCTTCCATCCAATTTGTTTGGCGACATCTCCAACGGTAATATAATATGACTCGGGTTTTCTTATTCTGCAATCTTCGAAAATTTTTGGCTCCTCGCGGCTCAATTTTTCAGGCACGCCGATATATACCCTCAATTGCTTGAACGCCTCTATGCCACTTGCCTTGCGTTTAGGGATCATACCTCTTACCATTTTGGTCAATATTGTGTCAGGCCTGCGAGGGTGAAATGGACCATGAATGGGGTTAGTAACCGAACTTATCTCTAGATCCTCTTTATAATTCTCTATTGTTGCGTACCTGTTTCCTGATATCATGGCTTTTTCTGCATTTATGACCGATACTTTGTTACCTTCCAGCAAAAGCTTGGAAACGCGCGAACAAGTTCTGCCCGCAATGCAATTTGCTATATCAACAATAATTGTTGACGGTGGCTGCTTTTTATCCAATTATCTTCACTCCCGATCCATTAGGATACCTTTGAATGAGGTCTCGAAGCTCGAGGATCTGACCACCAGCTTCATTTATCTTCCTCGCAGCTAATTTTGAAATTGAATAGGCGTATACTATAATTGAATGACCCAAATTTCCGGCACCGAGTATTTTACCTGGAACAATAATCACGTCACCTTGCTTAGTAAACTTTGACAATTTATCTACATTTACTTCTCGTCTGTTACTTCTCGCATTAATAAGTCTGCGTTCCATATCTTTCCATAGGGGCGCCTTTGTACTTTTGGATGCCATTCTAAGTGCCCATACTGTATCTGCGATAACACCGTCAGTTTGCATGACTTGTCTAGGCATGTTAGCTTTTGAATCCCCAAATAAATGTACTTGCCTATGTCGTTCCAGGAACTTGCAAAGATGTGACAGCATCGGTAAAGCCTTTTACCTTTGAATTCAGCCTCTGAATAGCAGCGTCTATTGTCTCTTCTGCCGTAAGCGCCCCAGTAGTTTCGACAGTCAAGATTGATTGATTTTGTTCGGTTCCATCTGTAACTATCGAACAAGTGGTCGGCTGCCACTTCGCATGAGTGCTTCCCAATCCAAGTCTGGCATAAGCTTCAAACTTTAATTTTTGAGCAGGTGCTAAAATTATGATTGGAATACCACTACTTACTGGTCTAACCATGTCGTCTTCCGAAACCAATTCTCCTGAAGTTACGAGCTTGGTTTTGTCAGTGGCTTCGGAATCTAATACTAATAACACTCTGCATTTTGAGCAACCTAAAGAATTATTACAATCACAATCTTGCGGCAGAACAAATCTATTTAGATCGGTACGGAGCGGAATCAATCCTAATCTATGCGCGATTGCTTCGTCGTGCATCACCGATGAGTTTTCCATCATAACCACATCATCAATTGCCAATGTGGGAACTTCACTTATCATAATTCTTCTAATCGCATTAACATATTGCCTGGGAACATTGTTAAACCTCAATACGATGCGTTCATTATTTTTACTCACAAGATCTAGAGAAGGCGCCTGAACCAACTTTACATTGTTAATCGGAGGCTATTAAAAATCTACCGAAAATAGCCCGTCTTGACACATAATATCCGACTAAATATTCAAAATCTCAAAAATGAAACTATTTTGTTCACGAACTCGGTAACAGCAGATTTGGATCATTAACTCCTGCGGGTATGTCTTCAGAAGTTGTGTTAGACATGTTAGGAGTGGAACTTTGAGGCAATGTTGGATCATTAACTCCTGCGGGTATGTCTTCGGACATACCAACACCTGTTGCACTTATCATAGGTAATGGCATGTACAGAATGAATGTCAAGGCAGGTAAAAATAAGATCATTACGATGACTCCGGTTTGCAAGGAAGAATGTAGAATCACAAAATACTATATCTGTCCTATACGCTTTAAACTTTACTCGATGAAAGACAATTGGGTTGGGTCGGCTAAGTGAAAGACCGGAGTCGTACAGGTTGGCGCTGGGTTATTGTTAATTGAAGGGTCAGGATCTGAATAGGTCATATCCTGCGATCGACGCAGCATTTAAGGGAACCAAAAAGGATTTACGAGCTGGTAAATGATCGAATAGGAGAACGACCATATTTTTTCATAATTCTGTCCTTCGGAGCTTTCCTGGCATTTGATAATTAAAACATTCGCGACTGTTGCGAACCAGAATACGCAATCAACTAGTTTATATCTTGATCAAGAACTAATATCATAAAAAAAGAATATTGAGTTAATAACGAAGAATTTAAACCTTATTATTATAACCATGGTGCAGACAGAAAGCTAGTTATGTTTTTTATAGTGCATGCTAGGTGGAATGCACTATAATGCAAAATTCACGACTGCTAGCTATCTTTCCAGGTCTTGTAATTTTGGGCGTGCTGGTCTCTTTGGGCTCGGTAAGCAATGCATCAGGGTATACTGAAAACCAATCAGGCATCCAATTTAGTTGTTTTCAGACTGACGAAAGTACCGGTGATTATCTACTTGATGAAGAGGGTAATTTGATACCATGTGAAATAAATTCAGGAGATAATGCTTGGATGCTTACTGCTTCTGCTCTTGTTCTCGTCATGACACCAGCCGGTTTGTCCATGTTCTATGGCGGTTTGGCACGACACAAGAACGCTGTAAGCACAATTCATATGGTCTTCATGGCTGTAGGACTGGTGACGATTCAGTGGGTTCTTTGGGGATACTCTCTAGCATTTGGTCCTGATGCAACAGGTCATGGCTTTATAGGGAATTTTGACTGGGTTGGTTTAAACTATGTATTTCATGATGTGCCTTCAGATGTGTATGCTATAACGATACCTCACGCGACGTTTATGATCTTCCAAATGATGTTCGCAATAATCACACCGGCTCTTATTGTTGCGGCCCTAGCGGAAAGAATGAAGTGGAGTGCTTATATAGTATTCGTAGTTATTTGGGCTACTTTTGTGTATGATTTTGCCGCCCACTGGACATGGTCTCTAGGTTCGGGAGGAACGGCTGTGGGCTGGACTGGAGCGCTCCCGTCGCTTGACTTTGCAGGGGGTACCGTAATCCACATTACATCAGGTTGGGCAGGATTAGTTATCGCTTTAATGCTCGGCCGACGATTAGGATATGGAAAGGTTCCAATGGAACCACACAATATCCCTCTTATAGTGCTAGGTGCAGCTCTGCTGTGGTTCGGCTGGTTCGGGTTTAATGCTGGCTCAGCTGGTGCAGCGGGAACCAACGCAACCAGCGCATTCGTTGCAACTCAGATTGCAACTGGAACTGCGGCTTTAACCTGGATGTTAATTTCTTGGGCGCATACGGGAAGACCATCCACAGTGGGAGCGGCTACAGGGGCAGTCGCTGGGTTAGTCGCAATTACCCCGGCTTCAGGTTTTGTCGGGCCAATGGCGGCGTTGATAATAGGCATTGTTGCAGCGCTTGTATGCTATGCAGCAGTAGTATTCAAGAACCGGAGAAAGTGGGATGATGCACTTGACACATGGGCTGTTCATGGTATTGGTGGTCTAGCAGGTGCACTCTTAACAGGAGTCTTCGCTCAGACTATATACACTCCAATAGCTGATGGTCTAGCATTTGGAAATCCAGTTCAATTGTTAAACAATGCTATAGGTGCGTTTGCAGCCTTAGCGTGGGCGGTTGGCATTACGGCACTTATAATTAAGGTGATGGACCTTGTCTGGCCTGGCGGAATACGAGTTACACCAAAGGAAGAGGAAGTCGGTCTGGATCTTTCACAGCATGGAGAAAGAGCATACGTAACGGAATAAAAGATTCCTCCCTTTTTCTTTCCATTTTGCCTTTTAGTCGACCAGCTTCGGGTGCGTACTTTATTATTACCTCTAGTCTCGATGTGTCAGAGGGGTAAATACTGTGCATTATCAATGTGTAGGCTCTGAAAGGCACTAGCCCAATTTCAAAATCTATGATTTCAACATTGTAATACTAGAAGATTCAGAGATCGCTCGATTCTCGATCAAACTGCACCAGGAGACGGCTGAAAATACCTACCTGCATACACGCTCGAAAAGGAACCCATAAAAAATAAAAGATAAAAAACAAGAAATACTTATAAGTAACTTGTAAACTGAGGACGTGTTTGAATGTGAATCTACCGCTATCAAGGAAATTTGCTCTAGAATTAACGCATTCTACCATGATGTCCTGCAATAGAATTCCGATTTACCGGAGTAAAAGGCCAAAAAAAGAGGCTAGGCGGGGTGCAAAATTAAAAAATATTATTTGAGTTTGGAAAATAGGACAAATAAGGCAAATTTTTTTCCACCCCGAAATTCGTACTTTCTACGCTGTTCCACGTATATAGAACATTTGTGGTATCCAATTCTACTGATTCATTCCCGACCATTCATACATAAAAAACCTGAGTTGCTAAGCGAACCTTCAGGCATGATTATGCCATGACACGATGCGGTCTGGAAAGGTCTTGCGCTCTTTACTTTTCTCCAAATTCAATGATTTACACCCCTTTAGTATATCCTGTATTCCTATGATACGTTTCTGGTCTCCATCATTTTTGTTAAATGTGATTCTATTGAGGTGAGCCTCATGAGACCACATATACTGAATATGGAACACCTGTGAAGAGCAGTCGTTTGATAGCTTATTGATATTTATTGTTCACTCTTACAATGTATCCTACAAACTATACTTCTTCTGCCTTGCTTTTGATAATAATTCAATCCGCTACTTGGCTAGAGCACACATCATAATACTGCACTATACATATATTGCATCCAAGCGGTCTAAGAATGAGGGATGGATATATGCCTGAATCGAAGATGACTGTCGTAAAATTGGTAATTGAAGGT
>WHTU01000097.1 GCA_009377575.1 Nitrososphaeraceae archaeon
ATTGAAGGAATCAGAAGCACAGCGATAGCATATAGTACTAATAATCTTTGATTGGATGTATTAAATCCCATTAGTTTGTTTCAATTTGTTCTGCTTATAAAGATATTCCTAGATGAAAGTTCTGTTAGGTTATATGAGTCATATCTCACTCTGACAAATAAAGTATAATCAGCAATTCGTCAGTTGCACTGGATGATAATAAGAAAAGGAAGAGGGTAAACAGGGTGTTAGACAAATTTATCAGAGGGAGTATATGGATATCGAAGGAAAACTTAATGGAATAAAATAGGTTGAATGATGGTCTCCATATTTGAGCAAAATGGTATCAATCCTATTCATTTATTAGTATATGATCTAATTGATTATGACTTTAGAGTTGATTCTTTTTTGCCATATTATTTGCCCTTAAAATTTTCAAGAATAATAAATATATGCATAGTTTCTTTCATATAATTTGTTTAAGAGGAATAACAATATATCTTAAGAAATAACGACAAATTTGAAGTGCATATAATAAACAACCTCTTACCCTAATTACAATGATGGTGACAACAACAATAGAAATAGAAAGTGCATTGTATGTTATAGTGGGATTTACTTTGACCTATTTGTTCTTAGAATTAGCATGGCATTTTACTGCCTGCAAAATTAAAGGTGGGACAGCACTAAAACCATGTTTATTTAAGGAATTAGGAAAACAAATTCTTCTTGTAAGCGATAGATTATGAGGCTGAGTACTATGCATGATTGTATATGTGACCGAATCCAAAAAGTTGATAGATCCATTAGATATGTAGGTTTAGCTAATAAGATGGGTACAAGAATCGAAGATCATTATAGAAACGGATTGGATCCACTTCTAAAAGAAGATGAACTAGACCTTTCTGCACTGGAATCTGCGTTACGAATGAATTTGAGATGTAATATACAGCATAAACTTGGAAAGCCTTTATACTCATTTACCCTATATGAGAAAGTTAAAAGAGTAACAATACCAATATACGATGGTGATTATCAAATACTCATGATTTCATTTGACCTTGATGTAGAGAATGAATATGTTATTCTTGAAAAAGTATTATCATTGTTAAAAAAGGCAAATATATTGATTTTGCCTAATATGAAAATTACATGCTAACGATGTCGTAATTTCCTAGTCAGAGAAGGAGATACATGTAGATAATAGATATGCGTCTTATGACGATCAGAAAAGATTTGAACCAAGCTCCATGCATGAAAGCTCCTTCTGTGTTTAAGTCCGTTGCGTTATATGTGGAAGTAAAGGTTCAGTTGGATCTAGGACAAATCGAAATTCAACACGTTCGTGAATTGATTTTGACTGATGGCCCTATCAACATGTAAGGGTCTTTTTTGCTCAATGTTGTTATGTATCAAAGTGTAGTCGTAATTATTGAAGTTGACGCAATGATCAAAGAGATGTTGCAGGTGACGTAAACAGAATTGCTAGATGATGATTAATCGAAAGTGGACTTAGTTACTATACATACATTGCTGCTCTACTAACACTACAAGTAATGAGTAGATGCTGCCGCTTATCAATTGTATTCAGAACAGTTGTAAAGTCAGCAGCTAACTATCCATTCTGTTAGCTATAGAGCTGCGTCTCTCCTTTTATGACTTTATTAATTTCTGATTTTGGGGTATTACTTTATGGAGTGTTGTATTAATAGTCCTTTGACTCCAGCTTTCATATTTCAAACTCCTATTAAATGGGTTCTCTGAACAGAAAATATTCTTTTACTTCTCCAGCACTTTTAACGTTGTATTTAGCATTTCCGCCCAGATGCGATGGACAAAAGCTTCTTGCAAATCCCTTTTCTTTGCACACTCTTCAGCTGCGACAAGTTCTCGATTAAAATGCAAAGCTAGAGCGACCTTGGCACTTGCCTTGTGTTCCTTAATCTGTTGATCCAAGTTTTGACCTATAGTCTCGTCTAGGCTGTGTAATCTCTTATCTCTCTCTTCTGGGCTTAGCGACATCTTGCGATAACGCCGATTCTCGTGTTCTGCATATTTGAAGCTAGCTATTATTTTTGCTAATTGAATCTAGTTTGATCGTAACTTTTAGACCTCAACAACTTTTTCATCCATCTGTGAGACATGCGATCTAAGATTCGAGAAACGATCTAAGATTCGAGAAACGATCTAAGATTCGAGAAACGAAACAGACACACATTTCTTTTATTTCATTCTCGAACAATATGGACTAATATTGGAGATGCATTCAGACTATGTACAATTTGGAAATGGATCTACTCTATCATCATTTATCCATACGACACTGTTTCCAACTGGGATCTATTGGGTTTGGTTTATATGATTTGTTTCCCGAAGTAGATGAATCTAAAGTGATTGTTGCGTTCACATACTCTTGCCCCTAGACATCCAAGAAGTTTGAATCGTTTGTTGAAACCAAGAGTACAAAGACGAAGACGGATACGCCTGAAGAGTCTAAAATTGATATTGGAACTTTCAACAGAATTGTAGCCCTTCATCGAAATATTTAATTGTCATGTCAGCCAGCCATGTATGGCAATACGGAGGAAGAGCTTCTTACTAATGCTAAGAAGCATGGAATGGAAGTTCATGGATATACCGAAGAATCATGGAATGAAGAAGTTTCAAAGAATCTGGACCATTTTCGTAAATTAATCAAGACTTCTTAAAGTATAAATTACAATAAAATAAAAAATTCACATTTTTTGTTTCATTTATCGAAGAAGAGGATATGAATTATGAACATCAAATAAATCTATGCTTGTCTAGGCGTCTATTGATAGCATGATAGCCTGGTTGATTCTGTGAACTTTTCGAACATCTATGAACAATGATGATTTCTTTTATATCAGATGAATCTGCATAGAGTGTGAACCATTTGCGAAAAATCTTCATACTGATACAGTACGCAGCTTCTCGTGGCTATCCCTTCACCTTCCCCTTACTTGTCTTAACCGGTTGCCTATACTAATAAATTAAGTATTAACCATGTATTATATGAATTATAATGAGATGACAAACGCCCATGCTCACGGTACTTCAATAAATAAAAACAGACTTGAAATTCTTTTATCTGAATGTAGAGTTTCATATGAATTTTACAAAAGAAAAATAGTTAAGGGTCCTCACACGATGTATCAAAGTAAATACAAAATAACTGATAAGCATCAGAATATTCTTGAAATACTAGACAGTGGAGAAGATCTAGTTATTGTTAGTATGAGAGGAAGTAACTTCCCGTTTGCCGCTGCTCTAATTTTTGCACTTGCAGAAAAATATGGTAGGCCTGAACTAGTTTGTCTAGACAAGAGAAATAATGATGGAATGAGAAACTATGAGAATACTGACCGCCACGATTATGCAGATGTAACCATATATTATACTATGAACATGCCGTTAACATCTAAAATCAAAGATAGCATAATTAAGCAGCACATAGTAACAGGGTATAATACACAGCTTATCGAATGTGCAGAACTCGAGAAGATTGCAGGTCACTACCTTGAGAATTATTTCAAGTAGTAAATACGTCGCCTTTCTAACATAAACAGATTACTAAAATTAATAGAAACTGGCTATACAAAAGATTTGATATCAAAGGGTTTTTTCAACGAGTTTAACATATAGAGCATTTTTTGTATATATGACTGTTTACTGGAAGAGACCTCCGACAATTTGTTAGAATAAAAGTCTATGAGATGTTCAATAAAACATTGTGTTGCTTGCTTGTCATCAGATAATCGTATCAAGATCATTCCGTACCAGTACTCTACCACTACATCTTCACCGAATTTTTCCTCTAGATCAAGTAGAAAGCTAAAATTAGAATGACATTTTCTACATAACCCGTTATGATTATTAGCGAATGATCTGTCAGCCAGATGACCGCAGCGTATATTCATCATAAATTCTTATATACTAACGAAATTTTAGGTTTCCTAATTTTCATGTTGATATCGATGCCGATATTGATGTTGCGCACACACTATCCTCTTAGTTCGTACAAAATTATTTAAATGTACTATTAAACGATAAATGAAAAAGATCATGGAAAGAAAATGACTTAAATGTTTGATATTTTCTTGCTGCAGTCAGGATTATAAGGTCTTAATCTTAGTCTAAAACATATTGGCACAACTCTCCTAAACACCTAAACATGACCAGGGATCGTAACCTAAACGACTAGGTTGTTGGAAAGTCAGATTCATCATCATCATAGTAAATGATTCAGATCAAGCCAATTAACTTCATAAATATGGCTTTCAGTAAAAAAATAAAATAAGTATAAAAAATAGACCGTCTTTCCGTCTGGCTATTATTAATCTACCTTAATTTCCTTCCCCTTAGGTTTCGATTTATCTTTCTTGTTAAATGTTATTTCAAGTATTCCATTGTTATATTTTGACTTTGCTGTTGCGAGATCAGCCTCTTCAGGTAGTTCTATAGTTTCATGATATCTCCGTACTATACCTTCAGCATCTGTGGTTGTCACTTCCAACGTGCTGTCATATGCGTTTATCTTGATATTCTCTTTATTTACTCCTGGCATCTCTACCACTACTTTTATCTCTTTATCTGTGGTAGAAATGTCTACTAGTGGTTCTCTTTCAGAAGATATTAATGGCCTAGTACCAAACATTCCTTTCCCTAATCCACTCCGTCCCTCTCGGAATGGTGATTTGACATTTCCGAACTCTCTTACCTTAGGCCTACCGTCTGGTCCAACGGTCATGGAGTACCCATAAACAAATGGACCATATTCTCGCACTTTTGCTCCCTCCGGCGTTTCGTATTCCCTTACCAAATCTTTAGGAGTGCTTGATTCAAATTGCTTAAATCCTTCTTCGAACTCCCTTTCCATCCGATTTCGCATCTCATCAAAGCTTTTAAATACATCATCAAAACCCGATCGGCCCTGGAAGTATTTTTTAAACCAATCAGAAGGTTCTATATCCCAGAAACTCATTATCTAATACTTCACCAACGTTATTTTATGACAAATCATAATTTAAGTGTTACTCACATGCCATGAGTAACGGATTTCGATATTCAAAAGAGAGGATAATATACCACATATAAGATAGTTAACTACAGTATACGATAGTTTTGTGCATACTTCCTTACTATATCGCTGCTACATACGATTAGATAACCACACAGCCACTATTATTATAACAAAAAATAGATCTGAAAATTGATAGGACAATCTTGAATTTTGAATGTATAGCATTGAGTTGAGCTCAAGTTTTATCCTTTGCATTTTCGAAATAAGCGATCAGTAAAAATTAAATATAATAAACACCATCTGTTAGTAACGGAGTGAATGTTTAAGAGTATGTCTTGGGGACAACAGTCACAAGTCTCTGTCGTATTGTTGAAAGAGAGTGCAACTGAAACAAAGAAAAAAGATACACAAAATAAGGATAAGAATATGGAAACTGTAAAAATTATGCTTGAAATTCCTAAGTTTAGTTTGGATCCACAAAGACATGATATAAAAGAGGTTAACCTATCTGAACCTTATCGTGATCGAGGTCAGAATATCGCTGATAATGATTAGAGGTGTCACATCAACTGTATTATCTAATAGTCCGGTAGTATAGATATTCTTAGTGAGGGAAAAAGTGAGGAAGAATGCATAAGAAAATAAATGGGAGTAGATTAGAATCATGATAAGAAAGAAGGTGAATCGTACGCCTTCACCAGTAGATACTAATGTGCTTTTGGACGTTCTGGGCAATGAAACAAGAAGAAGGATTTTGAACCTGATTTCACATGAACCTATGTATTTTAACCAACTAGCTAAAGAGATACGAACAGGTCAGCAGGCAATCTTGCGTCATGTAAAGATTTTGGAAGATACCGGTTTGATCGAATCTTATGCTAAGAGAAGCGATCTAGGTGCTCCAGACAGAAAATATTATAGAGTCAATTCCTCTTTCAACCTGAGTATTTCAGTTTCTAACGATAATTTCACGTTAAGAAATGAAGACATTGAAGAATTGAGATATAAAGAGGCAGATGATCTTTACAAGAAATTCGATGAACTTGATTCTCTCGTTCGTCGTCATGATGACGATAATTTAGACGAATCCTCAAGTAGGAATACAAGAAATAATCAACGAAAATCGACAATGTCACTAGATCAGATATTGTTAAAGTTGCAACAAAATTTGGAAGATACGGAAGAACAAATATTACATTTAGAGTCTCGTCTTAACGACCTACGAGCATTAAAACAAGCGATAATTAAAAAGATACATGATATAGAGAAAGAAAATTTTGATGATATAGAACGCAGACTTATATGCTCTATAATGGAGGGACCGATGTGTCGAAAAGAAGAGCAATTAACCATTTCAGAGCTGGCTGAAATACTGGATAAGAATGAAAGAACAATAAAAAATGCCCTATCTAGAATTACTGGTAAACTAGAAATCGGCAGCAATATTTATGAATTGTTCAAGAACTTGACATGAGACATGTCTGTGTCTAAGAATTCGCGTATCTGGCGTTTGCATAGTTGATATTTCAGCCACTATTTGCTATCAATGGTAGATATTTTTTCTGACATTTTAGTAACCTTCAAATTTAAAGGCGGGACGAATAGGATTGATTGACAAATATATACAGACTTTTTTCGACCCTTAAAAACACTCTTTTACTGGCCTAGATCTATTGGCTTTATCTTTCTGTTTAACCTATAATTTTCTTGATAGATAACCCAATACGGTATTTGAAACTGTATTAGAATAAGGATATATTTGGCAAATCTATAGCATCATTTTCATCATAATGTTTAATATTCATGGACAACAAATTTCTTTTCAGGTTACAAACATCGGGGCGAGGGAAAACTATATCTTACCAACCTTTTCTTTAACATTTGGACGTGATAGTAAACCTTCAGAGAATGTTGTATCCATAGCTCTAACACAATAAATCATGTGAAAAGATGCGATAAAGGTTTTTTCGATTTGTGATACTGTTAAGGCTAGTTATGAACATAACTTCATTTGATCTGTTCAACCTAATAAATCCAAAAATTTAGACTTGCCACGAATCCTATCCTCTTACGACCGGACAAGCATTTAGCAATTATACCATTTTGAGAACGCAATCAGACTGTCAATACTTCAATTCCGTTAAGACGTGTGATATGCTAAGCCGCATAATACGGCAGGCACGAAGAATTTCAGCCTTCGTAAAGCAGCAGCAATATTGAAGGTTGCCGCCAAGTTATTATGGAATAAAGCACGCTTACCCATGAATGTGGAGGGTCAGCGTGGGACCTGGTTGCATCACGGCCTGTTTAAATCGAACTATACTAGGATTGAAAGTAAGGCAGTACCAGCTCTGCATGGTAGAAAGTATTAGTTTAAATCGAACTATGATAGGATTGAAAGGTCAAAGTTCCGCAGATATATCTAAGGGTGTGGGAAGGTTAAATCGAACTATATTACTCACGGCCGTCCTACCTTTTTTATTAAATGGTTACTAGTTAGAGAGTAACAAAGTCCTGAGCGTAAAAGTGTTAAAATATCGCTAGCGTACAGGAATCACTAAGTGTACAATTTCATTATCCATCTTGAAATGAGGAGAGTTATTGACATTAATTCACCTATAAATTAGGGCCAGGGAGAGGTTGACTTAATGCCTGAGCTAAATGTTACAGTTTCTAACGCAGTATAAGCCAAAACATAACTTCGGCCGCAAAATCTCGAAATTTCCCTCTAATTTAATTAGCACCCAACTATATCGCTAGCGAGTCGAGATAATTAGGAATTAGTTATCACACCATAATAAGGCACAATAGATGAGATTATCATAGAGCTCTTCTTCCAAATAAACATCCAAATGGACCTCTGCCTCATGAACAATATTTTTTATCTAATATATAAGATCTTGGCAATATTGTAAGAGTATCTACTATGAGGTATTGCTCTAAATATGCTCTCAGGAATACGTGAATGAGAATCATATGAGAGAATCATATGAGAGAATCATATGAGAGAATCATGATAGACTACTTGAGTAGCGGACTAATTTGAGATACTTTTAACTGTAGAGAGAATCGACATATCCGCTGGACAAGGAAAAGGAAAAAGCATGACAAAATTAATGGAAAGTTGATGTCTTAATCCATACCAAAATCGCGTAGGAAGCTAAATCTTGTATTATCATCACATCGTCGTCAGAAATGGGCTGAGCGCTTCTTATGGAAAATCCTAACGCATAACTCTAACACAGGCAATTAAAGTAATCCAATAATCTCGAAATTCTCAAACTGGAATTATGGATTAGATAATATGACAGCTAAAGGCTGATAAAGAAATTTCGTTAGAACTAATATATTAAATTTTTATTCGCTGATTTCGTTAAGCCGTTGTATCAAATATCCTTGATCTACTCAGTTATGATTGATAAGCATGAGGATTTGAGTCGTCTTTAGAAGAGGCAAATCTACATACTACAGAATTTAGAGTAATTATCATATTATATTAATTCATAAAAAAAGAAAAAAGAGTGTATGTTTTGTTTGTCTGTTTGTCTGCCTATCTTCTTGTTATG
>WHTU01000098.1:0-1178 GCA_009377575.1 Nitrososphaeraceae archaeon
CCTCTGACCTTCGGCGAGCAATGCAAACCTCAGTTCATTCTTGGCCGCATCTGCACCTTGGAAATAACTTGGCAAGAAAACCCATTCTCCACTTGAGGATTGACCTACTGCAAATAGTTCTAATTCAATCAACAATTTCCGGCCATCTAGAAAATCTTGGTAGCCTTCTCTATAACTTTCAGGAAAATAGCACACACTTCCCTCCTTCGTCTTGCCCATAAATGGATTGAAGTAATAATGATACGTAACTGGATCCATGTTTTTGAGTGAATTAATGATGATTTCTTGCTCTGGTTGAGAAATATGAGCTTGTAGTCGACTAGAATGTATTAGATTATTATTACCACTGCTTGAGTCAGTCATCGCAATAACGTTATAATAGAATTCATAATATTAATGATGACTTCATCGGTCGCAGTCGCACAAAGATCAAAACGTAATTAGCTTAGAGTGATACGTCATGCCGAAAATAGAGTTGCCCCAGCACGACCGATACGAAAGTTCCGATGCCATGCCCAGACTTGGCAGTACCTTAGAGCCCATTCTTCGCGAACTATCTAAGACGGTGATGCCTCAAATATATAGTAAATATATAGTCACCTAGTTGGAGTCGAAGGTGTTGTCGAGCTTGCTCTGTTATTCTAAAAATCGGCCTGGCCCCACCTAGGTTTGGAGGCTAATTCGGTTATGAGTATTATATTCAATTGCAGTTGGCATTAGACGTGTGGAATAAGTCAATGTACTGAAGGTACATTATTGTTAATAACCTAATTGGATGCTTACGATCAACGCCAACAACATATTGGAGAATGTCATTGACCTTAACAATGCAAACGGACTACCAACAAACATTAACACAAACCAATTTACTGACAATAGCTATCAAACAAGCAATCCTAGCGGCCTCTGTATAGGTAGATAATACAAAGACGACAAGGATCAATCTCCTTCTTATTTAATTGATAAAAAATAGGATTTGTCCCGTACCTATTTAGTTGGTTATTTAACGTCATAAACTGTGGAAGTAAAAGGGCATATTAAGAAAGGATTATAGTACAGTTAAGAATTTCGCTTCGAAAATATCTGGCTCGATCGAATACAGTGACAGGGTGAGAATTCTTTTTGTGTTAACAGACCGAGATTTCATTATCTTATACTCTAATTAACTATTAGCATTT
>WHTU01000098.1:1188-8368 GCA_009377575.1 Nitrososphaeraceae archaeon
GGTACTGTGATTTCGTTATTCTATACACTAACTAAGCTATTAGCATTTTTGAGACGGAGATTGTGTTAGGCCGACCATTCCGTTTTCGCTGACAATGCGTGATGTTCTGTTGAGCTACTACCCTAGAAATTGCCGCAGTTTCTCATTTTCTATGAGTGTGTCCACCATTTTTGAACGTTCAGAATCTGGGATGCCAGATGAGCCTAGCATATCTATTGCCCTCAGCTTCCAATATTCTTGAGCGGTAGTATCTCTTATAACTAAATGCCAGTCGAAAATAACTTTACCAAAAGAGGTAAGCCCATATCTTCCGTTTATCTTTTGAATTAGACCACAAATTATTAAGTTATGAAGCCTGGAATAATACTGCTTGCGGGTTAACTTTAGATTTGATATGGAAAGTGGGACTCTTTCTTGAATACTTCCTAGCATCTCCCTACATTTTTCGTCTGATATACACTTGAGAACATCCGACTCGGTAATCAAGGATCCATAATTATGGAAAATCTACCCATATTAACATTGCTAGGACAATCCATTTAGAATCGGATATTCCCAAATGATCAAGTTCTTCTTAACCACACTTCGATGAAATCTAAGAAGATGTGTCTCCTCTTTTTCAAAGACAGAAGCCCCTTCTCTACTTGACTGCGATTTTTATTTCCGAACTAAAGGGATTAAAAATATACATGAATCAGAAGTTGACCGTACCGCACTCTAGTAGTATTTTAACCAAAATCATTCAACAGAAAGAAACCAAGAACCGATTGCTTAAGTACTGATGGTAAGAATTTGAAAACGACTTCCTGGCTATATATCATTTTGGGCCTTCATGGACCACCGATATGATTAGCTGGATATTATTTTCCTCACTCTTTCGACTAGTTTTTGATTCTCTATAGGCTTACGCATGAATCCGTCAGCGCCTACGCTATTGAAAATGTCGCTATAGTCCCCATAGAACATTTCGCCTGCTGTCAAAAAACATATCTTTGCATTATGGTCGATTTTTTTTAGCTCACGGTATAATGCAAGGCCATTGAGATGAGGCATCTTTATGTCAAGTATTATAAGCCCATAAACGCCGGGACGAAAATTCTGAAGGACTTCTCTAGGATCACTATAGGAATCAACCTTGAAACCATTAGTTTCCAGAACCATATGCAAAGAGATATTTACGTCCAGCTCGTCGTCTACGACCAAAATTCGGTCCTGCGAAGGATTTTCTTGTTCGATCTTAGAAGACATATTCTTTCTTACCTCTGACGTCACCTAAACAACCAAGTACGAAATACCTTAAATGGTATTATCACATTCAATAATGAAGTACAATTAAAGCTGTTCGATAAAAAAAAGCCCTCGGTTAGCATCATACGTATCATAGTTTTCAAGAGAGATAAACTTTGCTAGGTCTCGCTCTTAAGTTTGAGTGCGATTAATTTGGGAGCGTTCCATTTTAAGGTGGGATGTTTAGTGCATATGAGAAATAGCAAGAAAAATAAGTCGTTGTTAAGACGTTGTTGTGAGGACGTATAATTAGACCATTGATTCACTATACATATAGATTCACCTCTATGAGACTATCACAATATAGTCGTGGAGAAGAGAAGCTTAGCTAAGAGCGTTCTTTATCATAGGTCCTTTGTCAAGAACTCTGTTGAATGACTCTATGGCTTGTACCAATCTGAAAACTTGCTAGCATTTTTTCCACCTCTTCTAAACGGAAGCTGATTCCAATAAAATCTGCCATAATTATAGAGAAGAGAGTAATGCTTTGAAACAAAGCCGATGATAATCGATATTATCCCTCCTACTAGGAAACGGTATCCTATTATTCTAAATCCTTCCGACTCTTGTTGCGGTAGCGCCATATTTGCTATCCAGAGGCAGGCAAGGCTAAAAGTAACTATCACAAGGCCCGCGACAATAAGAGGCTTAAACAAAAGATCTTGTTGTTGCCGATCCTTTGTCATGTGGTCTCAATACGTTGCTCTTTCATTTAATTCCTTCCTCAATATCAGTGGATTACAAACTGACGTAAAGATCATTTCGAATAATCCTACAGAGCTTACTAGAGCAGGAAACAAACAATTCCGAATGGTTTACTGAAACATTGATACAGGTCCTACCGGTTAATCTATTCCTCAATGATTTTTTTTCAATAATCAGTCTATGCTATTAACGTAGTCAATTTTTAGATCCCCGGGAGAGACTTCTATTCTACGTTTATGTTTTTCGATCCAGGAGACCCTAATTAGCCCAAATATTTCGAGGTCAAGTAGTATCTTATTGAATGTGTCATCGGTCACTTGAATTTCCTCTTTGTTGAGACTATTCAAGAGTTCTACATCAGTGATGTTTCCTGCTTGCTTTATCTTTTCAAATATCAGATTTCGGAGTGGGAATTTCATCTAATTGTGTCTCGGAGAATGTAATTATTCCTAGTTGCCTTTAAACGCTTCTCGGTACTATTTGATCTGTACTGATTTATTTGTCTCTTCCTAATATTGGCTTCGCCAGAATTAAAATTCCATCTAAAGGCAGACAATTTTGATATTTCATTATACATTTTCATCACTCTATTTTTTTGCAAAGTGCACTAATTAACGGATTAATTCTGCTACTTGATGTCCTGGAAATTGGTAGTGCTGATGGCTCTGACTACTAGGAAATTTGACCGTAACGTTCATGTTTGTACCGCAGGATTTCGTAGTCAAGAAATAAGTGTAGGGGATTGGATTTCTTATCTACAAATGAATTATTCTACTTTGCAAAAGATAGTTTTCAGCGATATTGATGGAACCCTTATAGATATACACAATGGAAAATTTGAAGGGACCGATCTGCTGGTAAAAAAATTGGCAAAGATGGGGATTCCCGTCATCCTTTGTTCTGCCAAGACACGTGACGAGCAGGAATACATAAGAAATAAGCTTGAATTGTCTGACCCTTTCATAATCGAAAATGGAGGAGCAGTGGTGATCCCAGATGGATATTTTGACGATTTTGAAATAGCACCTCATACTAGGAAGAACCGATACCATCTTATTGAAATAGGAGGTCATTCACGTGAAATAAGAAAGCGATTAGCCAGGATTAGAGAGGAGCTCCAGATTAAATTTAAAGGGACGACAGATATGACTTTGGAGGAAATTAGTAAGAAGGTACAAATGCCAATGTCCTTCGCAAAGAGAATGTCAAAGCGCGAATACGGGGAAACAATCCTAGAAATAGATCCATCGGACTTGAGAATGTTAGCCAAGGTCTGCAAAGAAAATGACTTAAAAATAATACATGGAGGGAGGTTCATCGATATCACCCTGGGAAACGACAAAGGGAAGGCTACCAGAGTACTAATTGATCTCTTCAAAAGAAAGTACCAATCAGGTAGGACCATATTTATCGGGCTGGGGGATAGTGAAAACGATCTACCCATGCTAAAATTAATGGATGTTCCTGTGTTAGTCCAGAGAGCCGATGGTTCATGGTGCAACACGAAGATAAAAAATGTAATCCGGTCTAGCGGAATAGGGCCTAGAGGATGGAAAAATTCATTTAATTTCATCATAAAGTTATGATAGAAGTTAGTGAAACTTTAGTATTTTACTAGTACATATTTGAATATAGTGTAAATAGTAAAAGCATTCACTAGTATAGAAACATAGTGCGCAATGTCAGCTCTGCTAACTATCGTAATTCATAATTTACCAGATCAAAATTTATTAGGATATATGAACAAATTCTACACCAGAATAGTTAGTTATCTCCATTCTTCTAGTAGGCTGTCATCTCTATAATTATTAGGATCAAGTCTGAATCCAGACGTTCTTTCTCGTGGAACATCATTTAGTTTTAAATAATATTCTAATTTCCTCTTCTTAAACTGCCTGGAAAGCCAGTGGACAAACTGCTGCTCCAACATTGATCCTTCTTCTTTTTTCATATCCGGGAAGATACTAAATAGTGAATAAACAAGATCTGGGTCTAAACACAATTCAAAGAACTCCCATCCCATCGAAATTCCTGTTGAATAACACTGAAATTCGACCTTCGTCTTCGCTCCCAATTCAAGATCTCCGATAAATTTGATTATTTTACCTCTTTCCTTCTCAAAATTTTGACATGAACCAGTAATCACAATCACGGGATCTCGCTTGGCAGGTATCCGATTCAATGCGATATATTTCACACCTTACGATATAAAAGTACTCTTTGGTCAATTCCAGTAATACGCACAACTTACATGAGTTATATTTACCATGAGTCCCACAACGGTTAGCTTAAAGGACCAGGAAGGAACAGGAGTAATTTAGAGATAACTCAAGATGCCATTTGCGTCGTAACGTTAGAGTCAAAAATTCCATCGTTCAAGAATTAACATTATCGCAAGGGGTTACTGAATTTAATCGGATCCTTATTTCCTATTTATTCAAGTATCGAATAAGACAGTTCTGACGGATACGTTATACTCCTTGTACTCATTGTGTCCGGCCCTATACGCTAACTCATGTCAATATGGGCATCTTTGCGTCTGAGAAACATGTCTTGTCAATTCCTGGATTTGACCTGTAAAGTGGGCGGGACGAGAAGGAAAATTGCCGATCACATAGAGACTTCTTTAATAGTATTTGGTTGACTCACTAATTTACCTGTCATAGATTTTACTATGATCGAAGTAACTAATCCATAGAACATATTGAAGACTAATGCGCCGATTAGAATTTTATCATTTATAGAAAGGAGCTCACCCACCGTTATTGAGGATGCAGTGCCTACAGGAGTCTGTTGAACTATGAATTGATCTTGATCGAGATTACCTAGCAGAGGTATAATGACCCAAAATGTAACTGGAACAAACAGAAATGCCCATACTACTAACCCACAGAGGAGTCCATAAATCGGAGCATACTTATGCATGATAGATAAGATTTTGCTGTCTCTTGTAGCAAATGGTATTGATATAATAGCGCCAATAATGGTACCAGTGAATAAATGCAATAGTAGACCGGCCACGATCATATTTACTGATTCTACGTGGGATTGAGTGAGTGACGATACCAACACCAGGTAAAAAGTTCCCACTGGGATATCAATGGTTTTTTCTACCACAAGGATCAGCGCGCTTATACAGGCAGAAGCCAATAATCCTGCCAACATACCAAAGCCCAAGACCTTAAACTTGATACTGGTATTTTGTTGATCTTTGTTAGCCATGTAGCTTTCCAGCTTCTCTTTCCAGCTCGCATTTCTATATGATTTGATTCTGAAGACGGAACTTATGATAAAGCCAAATAACGCCCCCCACACAAGATGGAACAGGACAGAGGTCAATGCTGCAGTTTGAATAAATTGATTAATCTCGCTCGTTGATATAGAAAAGTTTGTAGTAAGTGCCAACAAGGTAACGATTTGTACCATAGAAGGTTGCACAAGGAATGCAGTAATGGGAAGAAATACGATTAGCCATATTAGAATACCGGCCACCATTCCTGCCAAAATTCCTCTAAATAGACTTAGCGAAACCAACCGTACGATTGCAGAGCCTACGAGAGCTCCCATTATGGTTCCAGTTAAGATGTGAAGACCGAATCCGATATATGAAGCACTTATGACGTTATCCATTCCCAAAGCAATACCAATAATTGAATAAAAGGAGCCGATGGGTAGACCCATACCCGCCTCTATTAAAGCTAAGATAGACGATATTGACCAAGTTGCTATGGTCCCTGCTATTGCGCCATATTTAGCTCCGTCCAAAGCTATGGCTTGTGTACCAAAAGCCATCATACAATATATACCACATACGACTAGTTAAACTTTACATATATCCCTGGATTTATTGTATATTATATAAGTAAATCGAAAGAATAGGCATTTCCTTTGGGAAAGATGAGAATAGTTTGTAAATCATTTAGTCTGGTTGATAAATGATGGATCATCTCAAAATCAACTACTTCTTGGTTGTGCGCTGGGCATTACTTCATAACCCCTGATGATTACATTGCATCAATATCTTAGGCTTGTCGATCATTTTCTCAATAATTCAATTGAGCTCGCATTTGATAAGAACATGTATTGAAATGGTGTATAATTTTCTATAAAACGACGCCATATTCAGATTAGGTCTTCCATAGCCCTTCGGAGATTGAATCGAACTGATGCCATGCTGCCAAAAATTATAGAAGGAATGATTCGACTAGTCGATTAATGTATTAAACGCAAATTTCGCGAGGCCAACGTAAAGGAACTAAAAAAAAGGATGGGATTGTAGTCTTCCCTAGGCATCAGTCTGGTTAGTTCAGCTTGCACCAGATGAAACCCACTCGGCCTGCTGGTTTCCGCCAACGTATTCACTTCCCTTTGGTGGAACCCATGTACCTTCTGGATGGTCAGTTGCTGTTGAATTGTCTGATGCTACTACCACGAAGGCTGCTCCCTTGACCACATCTACCATAGAATGATCTACACCTACATATGGTCCTGCTTCTGGGAATATACTCTCGAACACCGAGGCAGACCCTGGTGGCACCCACCATGTTTCGTCATTCATTTCTACTGTTCCATAGCTATTGGCTTCCTGATTAAAGCCGTCCCGTACATCCATCATTCCAGAGATGAAGTGGAATGCAACTCCGTCATTAGGTCCTGGACTAAGAACATACCATCTCGTCAATTCGCCAGGTTGGACGTTGAACACCGTTGCGTTTGGATTAAGCTCAAGCTTTGAAACTTGACCTACTGCTGGAGCATATTTGTGTGCCATGCCGTTCGTGAGGACTAGATCTGGCTGGTCTGTAGCAAACTTGGTAATGTCAAATGAACCTACTGTCCCATTAGTTCCTTTGAATAGACCTTGGTCAGCACTGTTATAGATCTCACCAAATGATACATAAAACTCCTTGGCTGGTTCCTCGTTCTGTGGGTGAACCACAATTACACCATACATTCCGTTGGCGATGTGTTCCCAAACGCCATTAAGAGCATCAGCAGCACAGTGATACATAAATGCTCCTCCGTTTATACCCTGCAAGCTCCAAGTATGCGATTGTCCAGGTTCAACAGGGCCCGAGTTGACTTTACTGTCTCCTAGTCCAGCATGAAAGTCGACACTATGGATGAGCTCACCGTCATTCTGAAGAGTAATGGTCAGATTATCTCCTTGGTCAATTGCAACTGCTGG
>WHTU01000099.1 GCA_009377575.1 Nitrososphaeraceae archaeon
GATATTTAGTAACAAACAAGCTGGATTAGGACCAATTTCTGCTGAACTGGCTAAGGTAGGTGAAGGTGAGTACAGCGGATCAGGTGGATATCTTAGTCAACCAGGAGAGTGGGAAGTGAAGATTACGGTTCAAAGGACTGAAGCTTACGATTTGAATCATGGCTTTAATTTTGACATAAAGAATCCTCCTTGAGAAATAAGTCTGGTATGCTTGAATTTTTGCCATCATATTTAATATGATCCTATGACAAACAAAAGTATGAGATGGAAATGGCGTTGATGACTTCAGGGTACCAGAATATAATTTAAATACACTCATACATTACAGAACGATCCAGAAGATTAAGTGTTATTGGTTAGAATACATCAAATACGGCTAACGGGTATATAAAACTATAAGGTTTCTAGAATGAGGACCTGCACTCTATCTAACCATGTCTTATGGAAAATCTTGCCTTGAATTGAATCTTATCTATTATTGAATTCTTATAAGGAACTAAGTCTATTTCCTAGAAGCTTGTTACTGTTATGTGTATATACTTTCATCCAATAGCTATTAATTAGCTTCAAGTATTCAAAGAAAGTTGATAAATATGATGATGATAGATTAACCGAGGAATATCTAAGCTGCTCGTTCAGTTGATCTTGATTATCATAAATAGACTTGATAAACGAGGATAATGATGATATTAGATAATCGTTCCATCTATTAAATGATAAACCAACAGCATCATTTTCATGTTTTTCATGACCAACTTTGCTCTTTTGAACTGCTCGTGATTCAACAGTATCAATTAGAATTTGTCCTCTCCCTCGTTCCTTTTTTGATTGTAATAACTTAACATCATTCTTTGATACTACTTTACAGTAAAGATGGATCCTTTCATCTGAAATCATATTACATGATGAACATACAAATCTAACAACCTGATTACATACCTTGCAATAGGAAAAGGGTACTATATCAGATCCACATCTTACACACGAGGTAGAACTCATTCTTTATTGATAATAAATATAAGGGTGTTGTATCCTTTATACCTTGACTATAGATTTCATTCTTAGGATCGGTATATTATATGAAAAATGTATTGGTTTATGCCCTTATTTAGATAGATAGAATAAACATTAAGTTCACTTTTCAACAGAATTCGGAAGGCTAGAAGTTAGTAGTAACGACAACCGTATTGACCATAATGCAGCAACAAATAGTTCCTCATAATAGATTAGGGATTAAATGATATAGAATGATGTTACCTGATCTTTGATCTATAATCCTGTGTTGTGGGGGTCCTTCTATCTATGAGAACTTTCCATATACCCAAACCTACTAGAATGATGCCCATCGCAATAGTCGAGACCAATGAAGTCGTTCCCAATCCACCCGCTACGGCAAGAATTCCAGCAATAATTAGTCCTCCATTTACAAGAAGCAATATCGAAACCAAGCTTGATCGTTCCTTTCTTGCCATTACAAAAGCAATAATTGACATGATCACTGCGCCTCCACCAAATGCTGAGCCTCTTGTTTTCTCATCGAGTGGAAGAAATCCTCGCGAGTTTTCTGTAGTTTGGCTGGAACCGGAGGAGAAAATTATAACAACATCAATTCCGTACAATGTCAACAGTATCAATGAAACTCCCAGTAGAGCGATTGCAACTTTAGTTTTGGTATTTTTCATCTATCGATGATCATTTGTAGAAAATTCACATATATTAATGATATAGTACAACAAGAACTAGTATGTGAAAGATTTGTTGAAATTAAATTTGCATGCCCATAGACGAGAGTTTTTCTGCGAAACCGCTTTCATACCCTTCTCAGCTTTCTCAGCTTTCAACCCACTACAAACAACATAATGTACAATCACAAGATAAATCTTGTAAAAAGAGTGGCAGAAATAGGCTAACGTAAAATATATGAAATATGAAAAAGGGGGGATTTTTATCTAACTCTTCACATTGCTTCAATATTCGTTTCCCATATTCCAAATGTATTATTTTCTGTATCAAGACATACTGCAAAATAACCCATTCCTTTCACTGGCATTTTTGGTACTACTATTTTGCCTCCTAATCTATCAACCTTTGAGGAGTACTCATCCACTGATCTTACATCGATATAGTTCGTAATCCCTTGTTGTTGCGGATTTTGTCTTTTCATTGGTCCTCCACCGATAGCTTTACTTCCTTTATCATCTGTAGTGATTACTGTCCAATATTCCATTCCCTCCGGCATACTCTCTGTTCCAGTCCATTTTTCTATATTCCAGCCAAATAGTCAGTATAGAACTTTCTTGTTTTTTCAACATTGTCTGTAGGAATTTCAAAATGTACTATTGTTGGTATATTTCTCAAGAGAAAAAAAGGATCTTGTACCTAAAATACTGTCTTGGTGTACAAGATATTACATAATTGTCAACGATTGATCAGATAATACCCTTCATTCAGGAACCTTTTTCAGGCTCTTGTACACAAGATTATTATCGGACTGATGGAATAAGAATATTGAAGTTCGAATAAATTTCAAGCCAGTCTAGTGCTAACGCTACGTAAAACTTACCATTGAAAGCTATCATACAATAACCAACCAACCATCCAATCAATCAGCTTAGAATTAGGAATGAATTTTAAAGACAATCTTATAAAAAGACATGTGGAAAGTATCAATTTTGTTTGCCTTGGTGAAACAGAATTTGTAAAAGAATTAGGAAAAAAAGGGCAGTCGAATAATATAACAGCTTATGACAAAAAAAAGGATGACAGAATTATGACATTCGTAATTCCGTCAGGCTATCCCGAGAAGATCCAACCATTAATTACTGCAGTAAATTTGGCAGAATATTCGATAATTAATGTTAACAAACTGGATAGGTATTTAGGAGAGCAAATAGTAGCCTTAGAACTACTGCAACTAGATAGAGGATTTCTCCTTCATTCTTACGAGGTTGATATTGAAATACTCAACAGTCTCCTAAAAAACACCATTGCATCTTCATTCAAAGTTGAACAGAATATTGAAAGTCTTAAAGAAAGTATCAAGTCTTTATCTTCAATAAAAAGAGAGGGGTCACCAATTATCCATATAGATACTATTTTTAACGTAAAAGGAGTCGGTGTGGTCGTATTGGGTATACTTAAGCAGGGTGCCATCAAAATACATGATGAACTAATATTATTTCCTCAAAAGAAAAAAGTTGTAGTCAAAAGCATACAAATGCATGATAAAAATGTCGAAGAATCATATAGTCCAGCTAGGGTAGATCTTGCTCTAACTGATGCATCTTTTGGGGAGATAACTAGAGGAGATATTTTATCTAGTATCAAACATTTTACTTCTATAGATCACGAATTAATCATAGATTTTAATAAGCTGTCGTTTTATAATAACGATCTTTCAGAAAATCACTCCTATCTTTTGTCCATAGGAACACAGATTAGGCCTGCAAAGATCGAGAAACTAGAGAATAATAGGCTAAAGATAATATCTGAAAAGCTATTTTCCTTTAAGGCGGGAGATATTGCAATTCTGCTAAATCCAGATAGTAAAAGTATACGAATAGCAGGTTCAGGGAGAATACATGTATGATATTTCTCAGTATATCTAGGAGTTCAGTTGTTATGTTGATTGAATTAACATTTAGTTAAAGTAGCTTAGCAAGTAGTATGAATTTGAAATCAATATTAAGACATGAAATACATACGGTTTGCAATTGAATAGTTAACAAACCTTACTTACTTTCTGCAATTGCAATTTTAATGAGTATTAACCCGTGTTATGTCGTCATGGTCTTCACCAGCCTGGAGTTTGTTCTTTGGTTGTTTTTCCAAATTTAGAATAGTACTCTAGTTTAGTAAAAGAAATAATTAAAGGAACCATGTGTTTTCTAGTAGGTTAGTCTTCGTCCTCTTCTCCTTCTCCTCCGCCTTCTCCCTTTGCGTCACCACCTCCTGTATTACCACCTGAGTTATCTAGTTCTTCAGTTGGTGGGAATGTAGTTGGTACTTCTTCAACTGGCGGGGGTTCTATGGGTTGTTATGGGACTCCAGGAAAGGGCATACTTGCTGCTGATGCTGCTGAGCCTCCAGTACTTGCGGCGGCAGCCGCGGGTTTGTCATTATTATTAGAATCCATTGCTCCTTGTATAGTTGCAGTGTCTTCTGCGTGTCTATCTTCCATTAACTTGGTGAAAGTGTCTTCAAACTGTTCTTGGTTAAGCTCCGCGTTTGAATCCTTGTGAATTATTTCATCTTCCTCTTCTATATCTTCAGTGCTTAATTCCGACGCAATGTCTGTTGATAGATCTCTCATATTTAAGTCATATTCATTTACGTCTAATGTACGTAATAACTCGTGTTGTTCATTGGGTAACTCTATCGTGTCTACTTTTGTAAATGCGCCGGTATTTGTAAGGGTTCTAACCTTTAGATAGGAGCGTGACTTAGTTACATACGGACAATCCAAGAAGCATAGGAACACAAAAATGGAACACTTTACCTGAGTTTTTAAATGCCAAATAGTAAGAGAGTGTATTATAACGATAAAGAGATACAAAATGTTGACATTATATTCAGAATACCGAATATAGAAGGACACCTAATTACAGATATTTTAGACTATCCTGATATGCTTGAACATAATGACCCAGAAGAATGGTTAAATAGAAACCATATTACACAGGCTAGAATAAATGAGACTAGTCATTTTGTCGAGATAACACTAATGAATGACACCGACACAATTCTGAATGTCCGTAAGATACCTTATGAATCGGTCGCAGAAATAAATATTTTAAGTAAGGAGTCTGTTGGACCTCCTAAGATACCAATTAATAAATTATCAAAGTCTGAAAAGTCTAGTCTTAAATGACCCAGGAGGATAACCAGTACTCTCATGCTCCAATAAAAGACTTATTACGGTCTATCCTCTTAAATGAGGAACGACATGAAAGGACCTTATCCAATTGGCACCGGTGCGGAAAGCTTGTTCCATGTTGACAGTGGCGATGTACGATTAAAAACTCAACCTGTCAAATATACGAGTAATGACGGTTCACTGTCATGTAAATTGACAGTATATACACCTTCAGTAAGTCCTGAGGAAGTGGGATACAATGAGGACGGAAAAATAAAAGATAGTCCTGAAGAATATTTTGAAATAGACGCTTTTGAAGGAAAAGAAAAAATAATGCAAACTAAGAAGGAACAGAACATAGTTGATGACTTTCCGATTAAATGTAATACTGAAGGAGAAGCATTAGGGATACTTATTAAATTATTAGGTGAATAAAGGTAAAGGTAAAGGTAAAGAGGAACACACATAAGATTTTTCATTATTGCAACGCTTTCTTAAATTCCACCACTTCTTACAGGATGCACTATCTTTTTCTTAGTCTCTTCTGTATGTGGTTTGCCTTTTGTTGGGTGCGTCGTGTGTTTTATAGTATTCTAGTCTGTTGTTAGTCTGTCTTTGTATGATTTTTTTGGGTCTATTGGTACCCTTTAGGGGGTGATTGTGTGTTTTGTAATATTCTAAATGTCCATCTTATTTTCTCACAGGTCTCCCGTGATAGGTATCTTCCAACTTGTCATGGTTTAGGTTTCTTTTCAGCTCTGATGTTCTCTTACGTGTTTCTTCGAAATATACTCCTGTCCTTCCCGCGTTCCATGTTTTGCGTCCTGACTTGCATGACATTGTTTGTTTACTAGTACTATGATTTGGTTTAGTAAAGGAACTATGAAGACTATTTCACTCATGGTATGGAAAGTATGAAACTGTCTAAACTGTCATTATGCGAACACTTTTCCATCAGTAAGTTAAACTCTCTAGACCGCGCTCTATAAGGCAGAATGTAATTTAATAAATGACTCGTGTATTTTAATCTTCTCGTGTCCTAGTATCTTAATTGCGTTCTTCAACATGGGAACTGCATATTTGTTAAACGCGATAGGTACAACAAAAGGACTTCTGGGCGGAGAATGCGTAAACCTCACCTTGGTTTCCATATTCAATCTACTTACCTTTCTTTTATGGTGGAATAATTTCCCTTATGCTAAGATTTTTGAAATCGAAAATGAGATTATCTGCTCTAAAAGTTGCAGTAGGCCCAGAATTAGTAATTACATAGTCTTTTTCTTTACCACAATCTACACTGTAAAACTCTTCGTCAGAAGTATCAGCATACCATTTGCCATTATCTTCAACTTCAGATATCTTATTCCAATTATTGTTAGCGTTAATGTCCAAATATGATTCCATCTTTACAGATGAATCATTTTCGAGATTATACATTATAGTTTTCCAACCGATCCATTTATTTACGAGAAAGTTAGGTATTTCTGAGACTCCACGTGCATCAGTATACCCTCCAGTATGCCATATTTCCTTTTTCCAAGATACTTTGCCATCAAAGTATAAACCACCATTTAAAGCTGTTCCCTCACACGGAACCATATCATTATGTCGCCCTCCTCTTGCACGCCATGTCAGGTGAGGATCTAATGAGTCTCCGTCTTCGCTTCCCTCTTCATGATCAGAGAATTCATTAGAACCTGCAGTTAGAGTGGAAGATATCATTCTAATGTATCCTGTCATTTCTACATTCTTCCATTCTTCTTGCCCTGGAAGAGTATCTACACGTAGCCTCACCTTTGAACTATTTACTCTCCATGAATTATCTGAATGCTGATCCAGCGTAATATCTGAATTGAAAGAAACTATTTCATCGTCGAACGGATCCTGCATGTTGATGAACCACTCTCTTCCATTCTGTACTGTAGGATAGATCTGGAGAGTATCAAATTGATCCATTCTTCTTTCCCCTTCTGGAATAGGGAGCGGAGGAGGAGTAATAACGATTCGTATATAAAGCAGGATGAAAATAATAAAGAGAACTAATATGCTTGATGCGATTAATATAATTCTCTTTCTGTGCTTTGCATTATCAGGCATCTTCATTTATATCAATCATAGTTTTTAATAGAGAACATCAGGAAGATAGATAGAATAATTGATTTCGAATAAGTAGCACGGAAATATATCCACATATCGTTAATTACATTGATACAAATCATAGACATAATAAACCAATGGTCAATTGATATGTGTTTATATATCTACCGTACCTTAATTGAGTAGGATAACTAAATTACTTCATTCAATGAAGCATATTACGAGTGATATTTTATCATGTTTGAGCATGAGACTTTGTTACTTCTAATTTAGTAATGGACTACCTCGTATATAGAAGTTATCGGGTTGCAATGTAGTTTTTATGGTGTTACCAAGGTAACGTTCTGCAACTGTGAAAGCTACCTATGTCAATAGGACATATTTTGAGTTGCTTTTTACTTTCTGGATCTTCTGGACTTTTTACTATTCCAAATAGAATACCCGATACCTAATCCTATAAGTAAAACAGAACCCACAACTGCATACTTAATAAGATCATTACTCTGCTTATCGCGTCCACAAGCCTTCAATGCGGCGGCGATCAGTATGTCGATCACAAAGTCGGATAGGTTGAAGGGGAAAGGGTACCCACGACCCTTATTACGTCAGTCACTCTAGCTGCTTTTCTGTCCTCAGCAACTAGGGAAACGTAATTACAAACAGCCATTTTGAACGCATTATCATTACGTAATTCTTCATAAATACCGTTAACGTCCATATTTGTAATATATGGTTCAATAGCCCCAGTATTGTTCCACTGTCCAAATTTCCCTACGAAATAGCCACAGCATTCTTCATACGACATTCTCATGTATCACTTCTTTCTATAAGCCTGACTACATTATTTTTATTTAAAATAATATGTGACTAAACCATAGTGATTAAGATAATAATTCGAGAGGCCTATGAAGAGTTATAATCTTATAGTGATTTTGATAGGTAGATAGGTCGTGCAGTGATAACACACGACCAAGAAGAGCCAGGTAGTATCAAATTATAGGTCACGACAGATATTTCGATATTTGGGGCGAAATATGATAGTAAAACGCTACTACGGCTAGTATATCAAGAAGTGACAATAGCGCCTCACAGATAAGGTCTAGTATCTATAGAGTCTGAAATACCTCTGGCTGCAACGGTTGCAAACTAAAGGGGGACATGTGGCTTATGTAAGAACACTATTGCACTTGGTCAAATGGATTGTGCTTATAATGGAATGCGTTATATTAGCTCATAATTTTGCTTCGACGTTCTATCTGATGTATATACGCACTCTATGAAAACTTAT
>WHTU01000009.1 GCA_009377575.1 Nitrososphaeraceae archaeon
TAAATAAGAGTCTAGTCGGCCTAAACTTTTTTGGTCCTGAGGTTCAGGATGCTGTCAACCACAACAAGGTCGTAAACAATTTAACAAAATCACTGATTTCATTTGGCCAACCTTCCTATGCCGTTTACGATTACGGTGCGGGAGAAAGGATTAACACCCAACAACCCGTGCTAGTGAACGACGAACCTCAGTATTTTTTGCAGGTGATTACTCCAACTACTCAAATATATTCTCAGATTCAGGATGCATTATACATAGAAGAGGTCAAGATCTATCTCTTACTTGCAGGCACTCTTGCGGCTATTGTTGTATTAGTATTTATTCTTGTGGAATGGAACCACATATTGCAGGGAGAGGTCAAGAGGAGAACGACTGAATTGCATGAATCAGAGACGAAAGCAAGAGAACTGGAAAACTCTTATGATGCAATGAAAAATTATTTGCAGGAGGTAATGAAAGAAATTAAAAGAGAACAAACTGGCTAATCTGATACTCTTCCCTTCTCAAATTTACCCATTTTCTAACTTTAATTCATACTCGGCCTCTGGCATCATCAGTGACTTAGTGGAGGGGGGATAGAATCACGTGTATCTTCAAGGGTAACACATACTTTTGAAATTCTAAAATAATTTGAGAGGAAACCTAATCAAATGCCCATTATAAGAGGAAGATAGAGGAACAATGTATGAATACTAGCACGTAATAAGGCCGCTGCTTTCCCTTGTTTTCCTGCAGCCCTTGTAGCCTATCTCTATTCCCACTTAGATAGAGGGCAATTCCTTGAGGGCCAATTGATCTCTAGAAACCCCCCAAGTTCTTCTGCTGATCTATTCTTTTTCGTCATCTGCTGATACGTATAATTTGATTTGGAGATACCTTTCAAGCTTCTTTGCTAGCAACTCATCTGGCTTCAATGCCCCTGTCTCTACCTTCTTAAGGAGTGACGCCTTCTCACTCATCTTTATGGCTAACTGTTCATGGGTAAACCCCCTTTTCATACGTGCTTCTCGAATCATTTTTCCAAAATCATGTGATAGAAAAGTTTCGTCGGTAAGTGGGATTCTGTTAGTAAGATATCCACGCTTCTTGACTACTGGTTGGTTTTTTGTAAGAGGTTGGCGAAACGAGGATTGTATTGAAGGACGAGTAGATGGCTTTATATTCTTGGGAATCCCTGGATTGTAGGGCTTTCCTCGTTTAGAACATTGAGTACATACTCTAAAAATTGTTCCTTCAATTACTACAGCTGTAAGATTTTCGTTAACCTGTCGTCCGCATACTTCGCAAAATGATGATGACGACGATGTTGGCAATTTTGATAGCCCCTTGAATAAACCTGTTTAACCTTTCTTTAAAGTTTGCTGCACCGTCATATTGAGCACGATTTCTGCGATATCGCTAGAGTATTCTGCAACTCGTCGAATGTTTTCAGTAATTATTTTCACTCGATAAATATCATTCATGTTCCTTAAATTACTTAAACCATTCATAATCGACTTTTCTAAATAATCTATTTCTCGGGCCTTCTCAATTGCCTTGTCTGCTGAATTATAGTCCTGTTTGAACATAGACAAGCAAGCTTCATCCAAAACCCCCAAAGCAAAATTACTCATTACTATAATCCTTTTCACAATATCTAGATTGACAGGTCGCTTAGAGTCTATAAGCTCCTTAGCTATTAACACCGCATGATCTGCTATTCTTTCTGCAAATTTAGTAATTAGCCTATAACCCAAGCAGTTCCTAGAGTCCTGCAAACCAATTTCACTGAGAAGATATTCGTTCTTAATCGCAATATTTAGCTGCCTAACTATGTAAAAGCTAAATCGATCTACTTCATCATCTGACTTCAGTACTTCTCTAGCTAATTCTATATTATTTTCCTTCAGTGCCAGCATGACGTCTGCGTGCATCGACTTGGCAATAAGAATCATTCTCTTGAAAGCTGCGTCAACGGATAGATCCAATAAATTGATTAGGACTTGCAAAGTCATGCCACTAGCCGAGTCCGCAATAATCTCCGTCCCCATCAAAAGTCGGCGTACCAAATCTTTGATTACTTCTCGTTGAGCACTAGTTAATCTGTTGTTTTCTTTGGGAAAAATGTGAATCATGTGATAGCCTAGGAAGTAGAGAGAAACCAATTTTCTAGCAAGATAGTATGGATTGTTCTCCTTTAGTACTTCTATAGTAGCTTCCATCTGCTCCTTAATAGATCTACGCGAGGCAGGCGAGATCTGCAAGAATGAGTTTCCTTGCCTAGTAATCAAGACATGATCTCCTTGTTTGAGTCCAAATTCCTGAATCCATCGCTTAGGTAAAGATACGATAAATGACGAACCTCCTGTATATTGTATCTTCCGGGTTTCTTCCCTTTGATCAGCAGATTGTTTGTTTTCCATCGATGACCACCGCCAACACTAGTTAGATTAACTATATATTTGTATTTTTTCCTATATAGATCATTCAATCAAAAACATATTTATCCATTTTTATAGTAGAATTTCCATTGGATACTATTTCTGTTGACCCTCAAGAGAAAATTCGCCATCATTTGAATGCACTATTTGGTGCATATTTTGCTCTCCCAAGATCGACTACCTTCAGCTATTCAAGAAGAACTGGGCGGATAAAGAGTTTTAGCTTTGACAATCAGCTGGCTGGGACTTTAAGGACAGACGGTGGAATAGCTTTAACGCTCTCAGGAGCTGAGACATTAATGAAGAACCCTCTCTTCAAAGCAAATTGTGTTGTCCCAGTTGAAGAAGCTGTTCCATTTGTTAGCGAAGGGCGCTCCCTTTTTTGCAAACACGTAAAATGGTGTGGCTCTAACGTCAAAGTTGGGTCAGATGTCGTAGTTATAGATGATGATGGAAAGATATTGGCGGTTGGACGTGCTAGGATTGCGTCAAATATGATGAAAGGGTTTGATTCCGGAGTTGCGGTAAGGGTTAGACAAGGAATAAAAAGCGGGACCAGTATAGAAGGATTTGTATGATGCGAGGCGGTAACCGCGAAATGAGACGGATGCTAGACAAGATGGGGTTAGAGATGAAAGATATGGGTGATATTGAAGAGGTCGTTATTCGAACAGAAACTAAAGAACTTTATCTCATAAAACCGCAAGTGGTTGAAATGAAAGGTAAGGATAGCACCATCTTTCAAGTAGTAGCAACAGATATCGAAGAAAGACAAAAAGAAGTTCCATCATTGAGAGAGGAGGATGTTGTGCTGGTAATGCAGCAAGCGAGCGTCAGTAAGGATAGAGCTGTCCAAGCACTTATCGATTCGAAAGGCGATCTGGCTCAAGCAATAATCAATCTAACGACGTGATGATATCCTAATCACCGCCAAGCGTTAATACCTCCAGCACAAGACAAGCTGGATCTCATAATTTTCTCAATACTTTTCAGGATTCCAACAGCTTCTTATTGATTAGACTTAACGCACGTCCTGGATCAACTCTTCCCTTAGAGAGTTCCATCACCTTTCCGAGCAGGTAGTTTGCTACATTAGGATTTTTTTTGGCATCAAGCACTGCAAGAGACTCTGTCTCGAAGACATTTTCTATAGATCGTAAAATTAGGCTTTCATCATCTATCTTTCTAAAGTCCTTCTCATTTTCACTTGAAGTGATCAGTTTACCTGATACTACAGCTTCGTATAGAATATGCTTTGCAGTTTTTCTGTTGACGATTCCTTCCTTTATCATTCGAGCTATTTCAGCCAATTGTTTAGGTGTCATCTTTATGTTCCTTATTGTAGAACCAAGTTTCTTAGAATTGTCATCTGCATAGCTCATCAAGTCAGTCACGATGATATTTGAAATTTCTTTGGGGGCAAAATAGATCTTGACCGATTCCTCGAAGTAATCAGCTAGATCTTTATGATCTATTAATACCTTGGAAACGTGCTCTGTGAGCTTATAATAATTGATGAATCGTTCTTTCCGTTCATCAGGAAGTTCGGGCATTTTTGAGTGTAATTCCTTCAAATAATCTTCATCGATCTGAATTGCTGGTATATCTGGCTCGTAAAAGTATCTGTAGTCTTGTTCCTCTTCCTTACTTCTTGATTGCTTGGTAATTTTTCTTTGTTCATCCCAATGTCTAGTTTCACCCTTAATTTCCATTTCATAATTAAGCATAGCTTTTTGTCTGGTCATTTCAAATTTGAGTGCCTTTTCGACGTCTCCAAAGGAGGAAACATTTTTTATTTCAACTCTTCTTGAACCACCTATGGAGATATTCGCGTCACATCTGACTGCCCCTTCAAGACTCGTATCACAAACTCCCAGATGTTCAACTATTGAGGCTAATTTATTCAGAAAGAGTCTGACATCTTTTGGATCATGAAAATCTGGTTCGGTGACGATTTCCACCAGAGGCACTCCTGCCCGATTATAATCAATCAGTGAAGATGAACTTCCACTCATGTAAACTAATCTACCAGGGTCTTCTTCTAGCTGAACTCTACGTATTCTAGCTTCTCCTTGCCCATACTCCAATTGCCCTTCTACACCAATGCTTGTAATCCCGTGGGCATTATATTGTGTAAGTTGAAAATTCTTTGGTAGATCTAGGTAAAAATAATTCTTTCTGTAAAACATTATATTATTTGTTATAGTACATTTTAAAGCCATGCAAACCATTGCTCCTTTTTCTATTGCTGTCTGATTGAGTAGAGGCAGAGTACCTGGAAGCCCTGTGCAAGTTGGACAAATGTTCTCATTAGGGGTATATTCACGATAGTTACAATGACAGGAACAAAATAGCTTACTTTCTAAACCAGTAAGTTGACAATGGATTTCCAACCCAATTTTGGGACCGTACATAGATATCAAAAAGGAGATCTCACCGGGATTTTGGCTGTTCTTTCGAAAAGTAAGGCAGCGTCAAATATCTTCTGTTCTTGAAATTCATCTGACATAATCTGAAGGCCTATTGGGAGACCATTGCTAAACCCAGCTGGGACTGAAATTGCAGGCATTCCTGTGAGATTGGATACAACCGTGTCGATATCCACGTAATAAATCTTAATGGGGTCGTCTATTTTTTCACCAATTCTAAAGGGTAGTATAGGCATGGTAGGGGCAATTATAGCATCATATTTGGAATACAATGAATTGAACTCTCGTCTTAGTAAGGCTCTCACTTTCTGTGCTTTAAGATAATAACGACCATAGTATCCTGAAGAGAGAACATATGTCCCGATGATAATTCGTCTTTTAACTTCCTCGCCAAAGTTACTTCTTACTTTCGAAAAATATGAATTCCACTCATATCCTTCAGGATCCATATCGAATCCATAGCGAATATTGTCATATCTTGCGAGATTGCTACTCGCTTCTGCCATAGCGATAACATAGTATGAAGCAAGTGCATATTCCAACGAGTCTAAAGTTATTTCTTCGCAGATGCATCCTGCTGAGGAAAGAGTATCCATCGCAGAATAGATACACTTGGAAACTTCTGATTGGGCATTGACGGTTAAATTACTTAGTAACCCTATTCGTAGACGATTCGTAGAAGCTTCAGCAGAATACGGCGTATTCACCGTGCGTGTGGTATCATCATTAGGGTCTGCTCCTGAAATCGCGTTCATCATTCTAATAACACCTGGTACTGTTCGAGCTATCGGACCTACTTGCTCCAGGCTATTTGAATATGCTATTAAACCGTATCTACTAACCGAACCGTATGTGGGCTTAAATCCTACTACTGAACAAAAACTTGCAGGGCATCTAACCGAACCACCAGTATCTGATCCTAATGATGCTGGGCATTCGGCTGCTGCAACAGCAGCCGCGCTACCCCCTGATGACCCGCCGGTAACATAATCTAGATTCCACGGATTTCTGGTAGGTCCGAATTTACTGAACTCTGTTGTTGAACCCATTGCAAACTCATCTAAATTCAATTTTCCAATGACGATTGCATCGCATTCCTTCAATTTTCGAATTACAGTCGCATCATAGGGTGGAATATAATCCGATAGAATTCTTGAAGCACATGTAGTTCTCAACCCTTTTGTGCTTATGTTGTCTTTTATACCCACTGTGATACCGGCCAAATAGCCAACCTTCTCTCCCTTATGGATCTTGTTATCTATTCTTCGCGCGGTTTCTATAGCATCATCAGTATTCACACGCACAAAAGCTTTGATATCGACATCGATCTTTGCTATACGTTCCAGAGTTTGTGATACGTATTCCTCAGCGGAAAAATGCTGATTTCTTATACCTTCTGTAACCTCATCGATAGAGAGATCACATAGTCTATTCATGGTTTCACATCACTTTTAGGGCCTTTCAGATATCCATCCTTTCCATTTCTTGTTTTAGGAAGAACGTCCGCACCGAAGTCCTTTGCTTGGTCGATACGCAAGCCGCGTACGGACTTCTTTAAGTAGATAGGTTCCAGATCATCTAATGCTAAGCTATCTAAGATGTCAAAATGTTGGATAATTCGATCAATCTGAGATTCGTATTTTGATATCTCTTCCTCCGACAGCTCTATCCTCGCAAGCCAGCCTAAGTGCCTTATCTCATCCTTTGAAACCATTCCGATTGAATTCTCCTCATTCACGGGGTTAGACGATCAATATCCCTTGGATAGAATGTAGCGTCTCTGATATTCTCGATATTCATCAGTACCATGATCAGTCTTTCCAAGCCTACTCCGAAACCTGCATGAGGGGGAACACCATAGTCAAAAACTCTCAGATGGAAATCAAACAATTCCGTGTTTAGTCCTTGTTTTTTCATATTTCCTAGAAGAGATTCCTTTCTATTTATCCTGGTACTACCAGAGGAGATTTCAAGAGAACCAAACATTAAATCAAATGATTCACAAAACTTCTCAGATCTGGAGGTTGGCTTAACATAGAATGGTTTTACAGCAGTGGGCCAGTCTACTATATAGTAAAAAGTATCGCCGTTAAAGACCTCATTTGAAAGTCCTTTCATAATTTGAGGATTGATATCGTCACCCCACCTAATACGTTCTCCCTTTGCTTGAAGTTTATCAATTATCTCATCGTATTTGTATTTTGGGAAGGGTGTCTTTATCTTTGGCAATGTGCGATGCATACTTTCCAGATCATCGCGATGTCTTTCATTTATCGAAATGATAATATGCATTATCATTGCTTCTAGTAAATTCATTAGGTCATTATAATCTGAGAAAGCCTGTTCAACGTCGATCGAGGTTGCTTCTGACAGGTGTCTTCTTGTCCTCGAGGGTTCAGCCCTAAAAATAGGTCCGATCTCATAAACACTCTCAAAGGCCATCGTGAGCTGTTCCTTATACAATTGGGGACTTTGTGCCAAGTAGGCCTCTTTATTATAATAAAAAATTGGAAACAGGGCAGCTCCCCCTTCGGTGGCCGTTGCGATCATTTTAGGTGTGTTTACCTCAATGAAGCCTTTCGCATCAAGGAACTCTCTAACAGAACTAAGTGCCGTATGGCGAATTCCAAATAAGCTTCGTAAAAAATTTCGCCTTAAATCTATAGCTCTAAGATCAAGGCGCGTGTCAATACCTACAGTCGATTTATTTGCCTGGATCGTGAATGGTGCTGCTTGCTTAGCTAACGAGAATATTCTTATCTCAGTTGGAATTATCTCTATACCGTTAGGTGATCTAGTTTGTGCTCGAACCGTCCCTCTGACCGCTAGGGATGTGTGCTCCTTTATACGTGCGAGCTGATCGAGAACCTTGTCTGAACATTCACCACGTTTTGCAATTACTTGTATTTCTCCTAGCCTGTCTCTTATTACAACAAACTGAATATTGCCGTGACTCCTTGTGCTAGAAACCCATCCCATTACAGTGATCTGCTTGGTATCTAAAGTAGGTAGAATCTCCCTAGAGTAATGGGTTCTTCTCCAATCACCTAATTCCTCTTCATGCAATAATTCGCTCAATTTCAAAACCTTGATGATGCTTAAGCTTGTATTAATGAGTTTAATTTATCTTTTCACGTAAGGTCTATTCGTCGACGATGTTTTGCTTCTCCTGGCATAACAAAATACAAAAGACACGAATTTAGAAATATGCATATATATTTATATTCAATATCTGGTAGGTGAAATCTGGTGTCTATCGAGTTTAGTGATCGGGGTAAGGAAGAAATTGTAGGTACTGCAGACCCGGGAACTAGCGTCAACGTTACAATCTCCATAGGCGACATTCGGGTCCAGTTCAATGGTTCTGCAGATTCGGTTATATCTTCTGTGATATCATTTCTGACAAAACAAATTCCTGCATTGGACCTAGCAAATAGAATTTCGCTTAATTACACTATTTCCGAGCTAATTCAATCATATTCTGATATCATTAAGATAACCCCCGAAGGTCCGAGGATAATTCCACTATTGGATGGAGTCGAACTTCGAAAGTTTTCAGATAAACAAATTGTTGCCCTTCAACTGGTTGCTTCCCGTATCGCAAAGGGGTTAGGCAAGATCGAAGATGACAGATTGCGTATGTCTGACCTACAATCAGCAACTGGTCTAAAGTCGAAATCGATTAGTTCAAGATTGTCTGAATTGGTCAAGGTAGGATATGTTCAAAGGGACGTCGTAAGAGATGGCTCTGAATTACCAGCATACCGAATCACCACCGCAGGAATCAGCTGGCTAAATTCTATGCTTGCAAAACAGAAAAAAATCCAATGACTGAACTAGTCCCTCGTTTGTGACAAGATTTGTTTGTTAAGTGAGATCCTCTTCAGGTCGTCTTCTGTAGATAGAGATAGTTACGAGCCGTCCCATTTCGGACTATAATGCCTTCTCTGACCATATCGGTGAGTGAATGCGAAACTGCTGTTCTGTCGTAGCTGTAACCTCTTCGCATTAATTCTTCGTGAATTTCTGCTAAAAGTCGCTGAGTGACAAAATACCCCTCTCCCCATAGTGTTTCCAAAAGTATTCTGCATGTCATACCCGTCTTATGCGGTGATTTTCTCTCCATCTTGATTACTCCTTTACTAGAAGGAATGGTGTTTGAATCTAGCAGCATTCTAATATTTTCAAACTGATTTTGCAGTTCACCGATAGCTATTGCATTCTTTTCATCCAATGGACTTGGATGATCGATACTGTTCAGGACGTTTTGAACCACTTCTTTGACTTTGTTTTCTGCGCAAGTTATTTCGACTTCCCATCCTTTGTGTTTCAATCTGATCTTTACTTCATCTGACTGAGCAGCTAGCGGCGACGGGATATCATTCATGTTGAACAAGCAACGTTGGAAAAGTTCACACTGATAAACTTGTTCCCTTGCATCTTGCGCATCTTGCGCAACATTAATTAACTTCGGTTCTTCAGATATTGTTGATCAATATGTCTGCAAATGCGCACTTAAACTCCTATCTTGAAGAGGATTGTATTACAGAATTTGAAGACACTTTCAGAAAATCGATGAGAATGTGTTTGTCAGATCAATTGGAAGAAACCCTCAAAGGGAAAAGAATTATTTTTGATTCAAATGGGCAAACAATTGTTCCACTTAGAAGGGATAGAAGTTTTGACCCAGCAAGCGCAGCGATTCCTAGGGTTATTCATCCAAACGAGAGGATAACCGACATCACAGCAATAGATTCAAGTGTTGTTCATCTTGCGAGTACAGAGGAAGGAAGGTTGTATTGTGCAAAATCTGGAGTCGTCGTATCATCAGGTAAAGGAATACGACGCCATTTTAGGATAGGTCCGATACTCATTTACTTAACCGAGGGATCCTTGCGTGACTCTAAGATAGATCACAATCTGGCAAATCTATTGTTCTTTGATAGTAACATCGCTAAGCGTTTTATCAGAATTAGATTAGAGAGAGCAATTCAATTGGTGCTCTCCCACCGCTTGAATAATTCAATAATGCTAATAGATGGATCCTTAAGGCCCTCCATATTTGAGGATTACAACTGTACCATCAACAGAGTAATCGAAACGTCCACACTAAACAATAATGATGTCATAGGTCTGTCTAAGAACACTACCATGAAGACTCTAAATCAATTTGAATATTTACTCAAAGCAATTCCTTTTTCGGCTTGCATCGACACGGATTGTGTGATCAAGAGTCTGGCAAGAAATACAGTAGGTAAGAACTTGCTAGTGAAACTTGGCAAAAACGAAAATGAGTATGTCCTCCGAGCGGACATATGTTCTGCGAATGGCGACGAAATAGAATCTTTAGAGAGACTAATCGGAAATGACGTAATCTTTCGTAGCTATCCCGAATCACTTAGAATTGCACATCACATTTCAACTTTCACAAACACAGAGGTATCATCATTAAATGGTTTCGTATCAAGGAGCTATGGTGTGGTAGAGATTGACCATACTGATTCTAGAAAGAACCTTTTGGGGGTTTCGTTTGTTTGAAAATCCTGCAAAAAACAAATGATGAATTGATACTGTTGGCAGTAAAGTCAGAAATGGTCTCCAAAGGCGATTACTTTCTGATTGAGGATATTGAATTGAAAAAGAAATTAATAGTTCAAGTATACAATGAAGAATATCTCTCGAACCCATCTATTATCGAAGACATCGTCAAGGATGAGATAGTTTGTGCAACCAGTCCCGGAATATCATATGATCCATTAGAAATAGGAATATTGTCAGGCGTAGTGCGTGACTCAAGACTTTTCAAGGCCAAAATAAGAGCTTCTTCCAGTGATGCAAACGCCAATATGTCAAGTGACATTACTTGGTTACCATCGAGAGTAAATTCGAAGATTAGGCGTCTCACAATTTCTGAACTGAATCATATACTTAACAGAGGTGGTGAATCTCCTATTTCGATTGGTTCAGTCGATAATAGTAAAGATCCCTTCATCATCTATGCTGAAGACCTTGATGGCAGACTAAACATAATTGCAGGTAAGAAGGAATCAGGTAAATCACATTTGTCAAAATTACTTGTCAAGTCTCTCCTTGAGCACGGAGCGTTTATCCTGGTATTTGACCTAAATAATGAATATGCTGGATTGAGAATTAGGACTGATGGGTCAGGATCAAATGTTGATTCGAAGATCGTTTTACTTGAACCAGGAAAGAATCTGCGCTTCTCATTAGAATATTGTGGCAAACCTTCTGTATCCTCGATGCTTAAGAATGCACTAGATATGCCTTCGACGTCGTTGCGTGAGTTCTTTAGAATATGGGATAATCTTTACAAAAGACAGGCTCTGACATTAGAAGCATTTTCAAATGCCATTAATAATTGGAATTTCAATGATCTTGTACGTGATGCGCTAATCTCAAGGTTCCATACGGTATATAACTCAAGGCTATTTCTCAACGATGAAAAAAATGATGGATATGAAGGATTAAGATTTGAACAATTGATTTCCAATAATGTTCAGGGACTGGCAATGATCGTGAATATGGGAGGTTTTACACCTACTATAAGACACATGGTCGTTGAGTTGATACTAAACAAATTGGTTGAGTTGTTGGGAAATGATCTGATCCCTCCTATATTTCTCTTTGCAGAGGAAGCCCATCTTTATATCAAAGAGACTTACTGGGACGACATCATCACAAGAATGCGTCATTTTGGAATCTATTCCACGTTTATTACTAACCACCCGGAGGCATTGGGAGAAGGGATCTTGAGGCAAGTCGACAATATATTCTTGTTCAACTTCGTGAATGAATCTGACCTAGAAAGAATTTCTAAAATTTCCCTGGTTGACAAGGATACGATTAAGTCGATAGTTAGGACCCTGCCTCAAAGATATTCACTTTTAATCGGTAAAATGGTTCAGGAACTTCCAATAGTAGTCAAGGTTCCTGAGTTAGATATCAAAACCTATGGAGAAACTAAAAAATTCTTTAGAAAAAAAAGCCCTACCCTTTTGTCTTTCTAAATAACCGCCTCATCGCCACGTTGTCTTGTTCCTATATCTATCGTGTCACTTACAGGTGAGATGAATATTTTTCCATCTCCTGCTGAACCCGTACTAACCGAGTCAAGTATCGCACTCACTACATTTTCTACTTGGGAATCAGGAACGACGGTAACGATAATGGCACGGACGGAAAATTCAGACACAAACCTACTGGTTCCTCTTCCGCTTTCCACGATGGGCTTTTCACCCTTACCTCTACCTTTTGCCTCGAGGATGGTACATCCGCCTATACCTGCCTTCTTGAAGGCTTCACTTACCGTGCTAATCTTTTCATTAGGTATAATTGCTTCAATCCGCTTCATAGGCTCGTATATATTAGCTCACGATATAAGGCTTTCAAACTATATTTGCGATATAATAAAAAAAAGTAAAATTTGATAAAACGTGAAAATATCACAGAAATGTGCCATATCATACTGAATGCCTTATTTTCGACGTTGGGATATCCCGCTTACTTTCTCATTGAGCGCATTTCTTTTTATGTACAGTGCCAGAGCATCGATCATTGGTTTCATTTTAAAGACTGATGGCACAACATCTACCATTACACCGTTCTTGTCTAGCTCTCTAGCTGTGGAAGGTCCAACCGCCACGACTATCGCAAATGAATTAAGTGAATTTTGTAGAGTTTCCCATAACTCGTGTCTTTTTGCGAAATTGAATAGTCCTCTTACAGACGGGGGACTCGTAAAGGTTATGGCATCGATATTCCCGAGATTAATATTCCTCACTAAATCTAAAACCTGGGTATCGTCACTTAGAAAAGTTTTAAAACCCATGCTCTCGAGGACCCTGGTTTCGTTCCGCTCAGAGGTTTCTGAATATTCATACACAAATACCTCAATAATGGTATTTCTCAGTCTCTCAAGTCCATCAATTAAATCTGGAGAAGAGGTGCCATGCCAGACTATTGCTATTCTCTTCTTCGTCACTCCCATACCCTCGAAGAGTTTCAACACTCCAACAGACGTGTAATCGAGATTTGGGATAAGAATCGGCTTCAGGCCGAAATTAAATAACGACATCTGGGTTTTTGGGCTTCGTGCAACCAATATCGAATTTTGAAGTATTTTGATTAATGGTTCTTTCTTCCCAAGTTCTGAGGATAAATCAATTAGTGAATATACACTAGGCCCTGTCATAAACACGACGTAGTCAGGTTTGCTTTCCTTGGAGAGTTCTATAAATTTTGATACCTCGATAGCGGTACGTTCCTCTCTTTTAATTCCTGTGGTGGGAGCAATATACGGCTTTCCTCCCTGCGATCTTACGACCTGGGCTAGCTCGGCTGCTCTTCTACTCGCTGTAACTGCGATGTTTAGGTTAGAGAGGGACAATCTGTTATTTCTTACTGCGCTGATCTCCTTATGTTGTGCATCATCCTTAGATCTTCCTCGAAGAGCGATAGGTACTCAGGAATCGCCAATTCTATAGGATCTTTTAGTGAAAGAGGCTTGCCTGTTTCGGGAGATCTATACGACTTTTTTTTGTTCCAGACCATTGAGTTGAAATTAATAATCGGCTGGGTATACTTTGAATAGTTACTATAGTCTTCCTCTATTTCAGGTAGCTTACCGAGATGGATGCTTTTATTGTTGTACATTGTTGTCCAGATCTCCTCAGTGATATACGGACATATCGGAGCCAGCAGTGTAAGGATAGTTGTCATACATTTATGAAGGGTATAGATCGAAGATTGCCGCGACTGACTTGAATCATCAAGGTAAGCCCTCCACTTGACCATCTCGATGTAGTGAGCTGCAAAAATGTTCCAAGTGTATTCGCGAATGGCGTTTGCAGGGATAAAGAAGTTAAAATCTGAATATCCTTTCCTACATTCCTCAATTAGTTTCTGCAATTCTCCTAGCAACCACATGTCACTTTGCGCTAAGGATGTTGGCTTTTCAGAAATAGTGTCAAACGAGGATATGAATCTTGCAACGTTCCATAATTTAGACAAGAAGTTCTTCGCAACTGATATCTTTTGTTCAGAGCACCTAAAATCATAACCCAAATTACATTCTGATGCAGACCAAAATCTGAACGCATCCGCACCATATGTCTTGATTATGGGTATAGGATCCATTACATTGCCTCTGCTTTTGCTCATCTTCTCGCCCTTTTCATCAACTCCAAAACCCATTATCCAGGCCTTTGACCAAGGCAGCTTATCGGTTAACTGAACACAGCGTAGCATTGAGTAGTATAGCCAAGTCCTAACGATATCCTTTGCCTGAGGTCGGATCGAACTTGGGTAGGGATGTTGTATTGTATCGGTTTTCCCATACGTGCCTATGTATAATGCTGTCAAGCTGGAATCCATCCAAGTATCGAACGTTCTTTCCTCTCCAACAAATTTTCCTGCTCCGCAACTGGAACATTTATCGAATGGAGGATCTTCTTCCCAAGGTCTGTAGTATTTGCCAGGCGGTGGTAAGTTAGGATATTTGCAATTCGCGCAATACCAGATAGGAATCTCTGTCCCGTAGTAACGTCTCCTTGAAATGGGCCAATCAGTTGCAACTGAATCCAACCAGTTCATTAGGATTTGTCTGTGGATTTCAGGATAAAACTTAAGGCGAGCTGCAAACTGCTTTAGTTGGGGGATGCACTCCAATTGTTTCAGGTAATAATCTTGCAATGGAACAATCTCCACAGGGGTTTTGCTTCTCTCGCATAAGGGAGTCCTATGCATGATATCCTCTGTTTTTTGTAGAAAGCCATATGTCTTCAAGTCAGAGATTATCCTGGCTCTAGCCTCTTGGATGGGAAGATTGGCATATGGTTCAGCTTCAACCGTAGTGCGACCATAGATATCGGTAGCGATAATTTCTTTTAATCCAAGCTCTCTAAATAATAAAACATCATTCTGATCGCCATAGCTACAGACCATGACTGCTCCAGTACCAAATTCTGGCCGAGCTGAATAATGTGCGTAAACTGAGACTTCTTTGTCAAAGAGAGGAACAGCGACTCTCTTCCCCACAACATCCCCATAGCGTTTGTCATTAGGATTCACTATCACAGCCTGACAAGCAAAAAGCAATTCTGGTCTGGTTGATGCCACTATTATGCCCCTAGATTCATCCTTTATACTAAAGTTCATGTAAACGAGCTTAGTAGGAACTTCCTCGTATACAATTTCCGCATCAGCTATAGTGGTACCGCAGTCTGGACATAAGTTGTTAGGCCTATTAGCAATGTAGATCATCTTCCTGTTCCATAACTCGATGAAAGTACTTTGAGTTAACGCTCTAAATATACTTGAATCAGTCCTATAGTAATTCTTGAAATCTGCACTCAAACCAAGCGACTTCATAATTTCAATCATCTCCTGCTCAAGTTCGTCTAAAGCACTCTTGCATAATTCTAGGAATTTTCTTCGATCTGTTTTCCTCATCCTAATCTTGTACTTCTTTTCAGTATAGATTTCAATTGGTAGACCATTTCGATCAATACCTATTGGAAACAGGACATTAAAACCGCTCATTCGTGCTGTCCTAGCTATCATATCGATCTGCGCATAATGAGCCGCTGCTCCGATATGCCATGGCCTACCAGAAGGGTATGGAGGGGGAGTATCGATCACAAAAGGAACTAGTTGTCTAATGTTTGGGGCGTTGTCAACCCTTGCATTCTCCCATTTTTGACGAATTTTCTCTTCATTATTCGAATTCCATTTCTTCTCTTCAATTCTATGCGTTCGACTCAATCCTAGATTATTTCTAAATATACGATTATTAAACATAATACTGATTATCTGAAGTATAATACGAGTGTATACCAGGCTTCACCCTATCGCTCTATAGATATACCATTTTATCTTTCTGCTCAAAAATTGAAAATGCGGAATGGAATGTGATTGGATCAGGGGAGCAAACCGGGATATGCAAGAAACATATGTGACCATTTCACAGGATGCTGATGGGCATGAAGCTTATTACGCGGCCTAAACTGACAATATGGAACCTCTCACAGTTGATAGAAAACCACAAGGGACAAGGATTGCAGAAACAAATAAGGTCGATTGAACAGGCTGTAAAGCGGATCGAAGTCGAACGTGAGATACTTAAAGAAAACATTTCTTCAAATCAATTTCAAAATCTAATGAATCTCGTCGAAGGAGTAGATGAGCAGATCAGCATCGTAGTTGGGTATGCCCATCTGAAGTATGCTTCTGATACCTCGTCAAACGAGGCCGCTGCCTTGCTGACAAAAATGGAAATGCTCTCAGCCGATGTATCAAACCGCTTGCTATTTTTTGATATCTGGTTTAAAAAACAACTAGATGATGAGAACGCCAGTCGTCTGATAAATTCGGCACCGACGGTTTATAGAGAGCATCTTAGACACAGTAGGCTTCTGGCAAAATTCACATTGTCTGAACCGGAAGAGAAGATAATTAGTACACTAGAGGTGAGCGGATCAGGAGCCCTCACAAGGATATACGACAGAATGACAAGCTCTCTAGAATTTGTTGTACGGCTAAAGAAGGGTAAACGTGTAATAGAGAAGAAATTCACCAATAAGGAAAAAATGCTTTCGATGATTAGGAGCACAAAGAAGGAAGAGAGAGCGTCAGCTTACAAGTCACTGCTAAAGGGATACAAAAGGAATAGTGGCGTTCTAGGCGAGATTTATTTCAATAAGGTGATACAGTGGCATGATGAATTCATAAAATTACGTGGATTTAAGTCACCAATCTCAGTACGGAATACGTATAACAATCTAGATGATTCAACTGTAGAATCTCTTCTCCAGGCTTGTCGTTCTAATGTGAAGGTGTTCCAGAGATATTTTGAAGAAAAGGCTGCGATGATAGGCATACGAAAGCTTCACAGGTACCATTTGTACGCGCCACTAACCCTGAGTGAGAGGTATCGGGAAAGATTTAGCTACCAGAACGCGGTTAGCACTGTCATTGACACATTTTCTGATTTTGATCCGAGATTTGGTAAATTTGCAGCAAAAGTATTCAATGAAAAACATGTGGATTCCGAAATAAGGAAGGCAAAACAAGGTGGTGCATTCTGTTACACGGTTACACCAAGACTCACGCCATATGTACTGCTTAATTTTGATGGGAGAGTTAGAGATGTTAGCACGATGGCTCATGAATTAGGCCATGCCATACATAGTATGGCAGCTTCAGATAAGCCAATATCTGTCGCTCATGCTCCATTACCATTGGCCGAAACAGCGTCAGTCTTTGCGGAAATTCTTCTCAATGACAGGCTCAGCAGCAAATTATCACGCGAGCAGAAAGCTATCCTGCTAGCTTCACAGATCGATGATATGTATGCTACTATTATGAGACAAGCATACTTTACTCTTTTTGAGATTGAAGCTCATAAGTCTATAACAGAAAAGAATGCTAATATAAGTGAAGTATCAGACCTTTACTTACGAAATCTTGAAGATCAGTTCGGTGACTCGGTAACTATTTCAGATGATTTTCGATGGGAGTGGCTATACATTCCACACTTATATCATACTCCTTTCTATTGCTACGCCTATTCATTCGGAAATTTGCTTGTTCTATCCCTCTACCAGCAATTCAGAAAAGAGGGAAAGTTGTCATTTATTCCCAAATACTTCAAGTTACTTTCATCTGGAGGATCTCGCAAGACAGAGGAAATTTTGTCTGATATAGGAATCGACATCTCTTCCAGAGACTTTTGGCAGCAAGGATTTGATCTAGTTGAAAAAAATGTGCAGGAACTACGGGATTTATGACACACAAATAAATGGTTGCTTACTTTCCTCTCCCCTAACAGTCGTTCCAAAAATAGATCATGGACTTAAAAAAGTCCAGGTACTCTTATTAGACATTTATGGCATTAGCTAATTTTCTCCTAACTAATAACCTCAAGAAATTCCGGTGTTAAGGATCCACGAGATTACGAGCACCCAAGTTACCTTCGAGCTCCAAAAGTCATGACCATTTTTGTGGTTACTGTGCGTTACGTTTGATTTACCCACCGCTTAAATAAAACTGTCATAAGAAAAAATATAACTCGAATGATTATGTTAAAAATAGGGGACACAATAAAATGCCAAACTACCAATGCTCCTCAAATGAGAAGCGACTGACGAGAATTCAAGATTCGTACAAGATGGGATACCTAGCAGAAGATGTCAAGGTGCAGTACAAGAGTGCTTTGGATGTGTCAGTGGACGATATTGTTATCGATGCGAAGGAGGGTGACATTAGTTCGATGCCTAGGTGGATGGCACAGACCTTCTCGGAGTCCGGAATAGTCACAATCCACGACAAGGACAACGCTGCTTACGTCTCAAGAACACTTAACTTGGAAAGAATCGCAAGGGCTCACGATCTTTCCGGCATAAATGCCGACTTTTACATCCGTGTTAACGACTTTCTTTCTTCTTTGGACGAAAAAGATCGGGAAAGAATAATCGTATCACTCAATTCATTTGTAGTTTCGAGAATCGAAAAAATTGTAAAGCTGGCTGCAACATCTACATTAACGGCCGCAATAAGAGAAAAATTATCAGTGGAAGAACGTGAATTGTATGATTTAATACATGAGTCGACTTTTGCATTCAAAAGAAGGGTTTTAAGGAAATTTGACTGAACAGCAGACTTCTGCATCTTTAGCCAATGAACTCGAAAAATTTTTGCGAAGTTTTAAGGATAACCTAGGCAATTACAAATACTTTGAAAGAATAAATCACATGATGGCCCTCGGCTCCGCATCTGTTGTAATCGACTATATTGATCTTGATACATTTACTCCTGACCTTGCAAAGGAAATAACCCACCGTCCTGATGACATGCTTGAAGCATTCAACTCTGCAGTATTGACAATATTGAGCGAAATTCATCCTGATTATGCTGGAGAAATAATCGACAGAATTAAGGTTAGGATTGGCAATTATTCGGTTCAGAGAACCTTACGCGACATTAATGCTGAGGTGATCGATAAGCTAATAGGTGTCTGGGGTATGGTTGTAAGAACTTCAGAAGTCAAGCCCTTAGCCAAGAAGATCGGGTATCGATGTATGGATTGTCATACGATTAATGAAGCGCAGCTCAAAGGTCTGTTATTGAAGAAACCCACAAAATGCGTCAATTGTGCAGAGAAGGAGCTTGAGATGGACCCGGAAAATAGCATCTTTACCGACTTTCAATTGGTACGACTCCAAGAGCTACCAGAAGATTTGCCAGCAGGTCAATTACCACATTACGTGGAAGTAACTGTTTTGGGAGACCTTGTCGATCAGTGTCGTCCCGGCGACAGAATTATGTTAACTGGAATCGTACGAATAGAACAAGAACAAATTGCCCCCCAAATCAGAACCAGTCTATTCAGACTAAGAATGGAAGGGAATAATATCGAATATCTTGGGGGTGGGACCGGCAATAAGGACTCACGCACGATAGAGCGTCTAACTATAAGGAGCGAGGATGAAAGACAAATCATATCTGTATCTAGTAAGCCTGATGCATATGACAAATTGATCGCGTCTTTCGCGCCACACGTGTATGGGCACGAAGTGATAAAGGAGTCTATATTACTTTTGATCGTTGGTAGTTTAACAAAGAAACTTAGTGACGGATCAACAAGAAGAGGAGATATGAACGTCTTCCTGGTAGGTGACCCAGGTACAGCAAAATCTGAGATGCTAAAGTTTGCTGCAAAGATCGCTCCTCGAGGGCTTTACACGTCAGGAAGAGGATCTACTGCGGCTGGACTTACTGCCGCTGTTATTAGAGACAAATCTGGCATAATGATGCTCGAAGCAGGAGCAGTCGTATTGGGTGATCAAGGATTGGTTTGTATAGATGAGTTTGACAAGATGAGGCCGGAAGATCGGTCTGCGCTGCATGAGGTAATGGAACAGCAAACCTGTTCTGTTGCGAAAGGAGGAATTGTAGCTACGTTGAATGCAAGAACATCTATTTTGTCCGCTGCCAACCCAATGTATGGAAAATACGATCCATTCAAGAATATTACTGAAAATGTCAATCTACCTATCCCCCTTCTTACGAGGTTTGATCTTATTTTCGTGGTTCGGGATACTCCGGAAAGAGAAAAGGATAGTAGGGTTGCAAGCCATATTTTGGAAATTCATAGAGACGCTAATCGTGCCGCTCAACCCGCGATTGATACAGAACTACTTAGTAAATATCTTGCATATGCAAAGCAAATCGAACCTTCACTGTCGAATGAAGCAATGGAAATTATTAAAGACTATTACATGAAAATGCGAAATGTAGAGGCTGAGGGGATGATCACTGTTACTCCCAGGCAGCTTGAAGGGCTCGTGAGGCTAGCTACAGCTCGAGCTCGATTGTTGTTAAAGGACACAGTGGAGACTGATGACGCAGAACGTGCAATATATTTGGTTCAAAGAATGCTGGAGACGGCTGGCATGGATGTAAATACCGGAAAGGTAGATCTTGGGGTTTTACACGGTAAACCACACAGCGAAGTCTCTAAACTGAAGCTGTTTATAGAGATATTTAATGCTCTTGCAGGCGAAGATAAGAATGACGTAAGTGAAAGAAACTTCATTGACGAACTCATAAATACTGCAAAATTTTCGGAAGATGAAGCCAAGACGTATCTAAGGAAAGCCATGCAAAACGGTCAGATCTTCGAACGAAAAGCAGGATTTTATGCAAAGGCATAAGCCTGGCCTGCAAATTTGTATCCTATTCGCTTTAGGATGATTTTTTTGAAAATTCATTGTAGTATGGTTGTCTATTGTATCATAAAGGGGAGGTCTGTTCTAATGGCATTTGAGATGCCATGGTACGCCGGGTTCGAGGAGAAATGTAAATAATCGGCACATGATAAGAGATTCTATTTTTAGAAGTAAATGTACTTCCAACGACCATATGTTATTTATACTAGTGGTTTTTTCTAAATACAATAAACTTATTTCTACTTATGGTATGTACTACTTCCTTGTCTTCAATTCAATTCAAGTGCTCCAAATAGTAAAATAATGACAAATCCAAAAGACAGACAGACATCTTCTGACTTCTGATCCGTATGATGGATAAAAGCAATGTATAAAATAATCAAACTTATTATATTATGGAAACAGGATATTCGTTATCCAACTAATCTCTGTTCATCTGTAGTCTACCTTCATATAAGTAATGTACGGATAGGTTCATTGAATGGTTGATTTTGTTCCATAGTCGATATCTTTTTTATATGACAGGTTCTTGCTTGCCAAGTATGTGGGGCGTTGCATTGTTTCTAAAAAATGTTAAATATGCTTACTTCCTAAGATGACTGAGGATGCGTCATAGTATTCTTGTTATTGTGATAGCTGCTATAATTGTGTCATCAGGGGTTTTGATAATTGTCTATGGGCTTAATTTATTTTCTGAGGATTATAGTCTTGAAATGGATCCTCTCAAGGATGAGCAAAACCTCTTCAGTACTGCAAGGGTCGCGCTATCTAACACAGGCAAGCTTCCACTTACCAACGTAATAATAACCTATGGTGGACAGAGTACCGAGTCACTGGAATCAATTACACCAGGACAGAAATTGCTGTTATCGCCGCCTGAAAATGTTTCACTTGACTTCGTTACTGTCACCACTAGCGAGGGTCTGAACATAACGAAGATGTATAGGACACCCATCAAGCTACCAGGAATGATGGGATCGTAGTAACGATCATAGTGTAATACCAGCAGCACTCCTTGGGCAAACCAGTCAGCCCCCACTCTTGGATTAGTTACATCTTCATCCAACTTCCCAATCGAAATACAACTGGACGGATCATGTCACGTATAATACACACACTTCAAAGTTGAAAGCAGGATAAATGTACGTAAATGAAAGGTAACCAGCAAGGTAAGGCTTTCCCCGTATGGCAAATTCCTTTTTTGACTTTAATACGTCCACATTATCTCGCTATTCACCAGCTTGAGCGACAGGAAACATTTACATAAAAAAAGTACAGCTTCTCACTTTACAAAAATCCAACGATAATCTAATACACACTTAATTATTCATTTTTATTGTTACTGGATATGTTCACTGGCATTATTGAAGGGCTAGGCGAGGTAAGCTCTATCTCAAGATTGAACAAAGGGTTGGGACAGTTTGCAGACATGAGGTTAAAATTGAAAATCCCTATAAAATTACTGAAAGGGCTCAAGTTGGGCGATAGTATGAATCTCAATGGAACCTGTCTGACAGTCATGAACTTAAAAAACCATTTGGTAGAATTCGAAATGGTACGAGAGACTACTAAGAAGTCATGCATGGGACAGGTGAAAAAGGGCGACTTGGTTAATATTGAAAGAAGCCTACGGTTAGGCGACAGACTAGGGGGCCACATCGTTTTAGGGCATACCGATGGAATTGGAATTATTGATCTAGTCAAAACAAAGGATGGGGAGACAAAAATGTGGATAACGTCAGAAGACCATTCACTCATGCCCTATATCGCCCAGAAGGGTTCTATAGCAATAGATGGGATAAGCCTCACCTTAACCGATGTAGAGAGGAAAAAAAATAGATTTTCTGTCTCACTTATTCCCTTTACAATGCGAAATACTACACTAGGATTGAAAAGGCGAGGAGATCTAGTAAATTTAGAGATTGATGTGCTAAGCCGCTACGTAATTAATTACCAAAATATTGGTAATAACTAAAGAATTAGTAAGATATATAAAAAATCGATGCTGACAAGTATTAGATTGTATTCGCTCGAAGATGCAATAGTCGCATTCTCAGCCGGGAAATTTGTACTTATCCATGACGATAAGGGGAGAGAGAATGAAGTCGATATGGTGATCGCAGCAGAGTTCGTCACTCCTGAACACGTTGGCATTATGCGCAGACATGCAGGTGGATTGATTTGTACTGCAATCACTAACGAAGCGGCATTAAAACTGGGCTTAATGTACATGCACGACATCTTGGAGCATATGTCTACAACAGCTCCAATGCTTTCGAAAATTGCGTCCAGTAAAGCGCCATATGGTGATCGGCCTGCTTTTTCTATCTCTGTGAACCACCGGGACACTTATACGGGTATTACTGACTACGACAGGGCATTAACAATAAACAAAATTGCAGATGTATGTAAAAATATTAATTCTAATGGCCCGGAAAAGTTCTCCAATTCTTTCAGAGCTCCAGGCCATGTTCCAATCTTAATTGCATCTAAGGGACTACTTGATGATAGGATAGGTCATACAGAACTGTGTGTGTATTTGGCTCAAGTCTCTGGACTTACTCATTCAGTTGTAATGTGCGAGATGCTTGACTTAAATACACATCGTGCATTGACCATTGACGAGGCCAAAAAATATGCCAAAGAAAATAACATCCTTATACTTGAAAGCAGTCAACTAGCAAATTATGCTAAGGCGGTATAACGAATTTTTTTGGACAAAATCAGGATAGCTATTGTAGTATCTGAATTCAATAAAGAAATCACCTATAAAATGCTTGATCTGGCGAGAGAAAACACAAACAAGCAAAACGGAGTCACATTGAGGTATGTGTGTTATGTCTCTGGTTGTTACGATATGCCTCTTATCATTAACGAGTTATTAAAGCGAAGGGATGTTGATGCAGTAATCACACTCGGGGCCATTATCAAAGGAGAAACAAGGCACGACGAGCTAATTGCCAATAGCGTAGCTAAGAGCTTCATTGACCTATCATTAAAGTATTGTAAACCGGTCATACTGGGCATCAGTGGGCCAGATATTACTCTCCAACAGGCAAGAGATCGAGTTGAAATTATTTCTTCAAGAACTGTACTCGCAGCAATTAGCATGACGCGACGACTAAAAAAATTAAAGACGCAACGTTCTGGTTCGAGTAGGTCCACAGAAGTGATAATGTAGTTGGGTATGCATTTAACTATAATCAAGATAGATAGGTATGGTCCATGGACTCTAACTCTAGGAAGCGATCGAGAATCAGTACTCCAAATGCTTCAAGCAAGGATTTATTTCGATATTCAACGATTATTTTCGGAAAGGCATTGCATAGTTTACCCTAACAGATTTGATGAATATTTTGCTATCACCAATGGTTTACTAATTTCAGAATTAGTCGATATACAAAGGGAGCTTACCAAATTGTATCCGCAGTTGGGCTTTTCGATGGCCTTAGGGTATGGTGACACCCCTTATCAGGCAGACAGAAGTGCTTTTGAAGCTCGAAAAAATGGAGTTCAAATCGCTTCTGGTGGAATCTATGCACATGACTCTGATAAGAACCGACTTGGGAATCATAGCACCGATATCAGAATAATGCACATCGATGTCAATGGGTTAAGTAAGCTGAATTTGGAAATGTCTCCATACCAAGTGACATCCATGATTTTCAGTATATATTCGCGATTAGTCGATAAATTTATGGAAAAAGATTGCCTTACTTTTTATCTTGGAGGGGATAATTTTATGGTGATCGCAAGCAATATACTTAAAGAGGAAGTAGAAAATATACTACTTGGAATTACAAAAGATACACGTGTTCCCCTTAACTGTGGAATAGGAAAAGGAAAAACAGGAAGAGAAGCTGCTATGGTAGCGACAAAAGCCCTTGACACAATTAGAGAATTGCGAGATAATGGAACACACCTATCAATTTATGAAATCTAATGTCTGTACTGATAAAAAACGCAAGTCTTCTAAAGGGACCAGATCTAATATTCATTGAAAGGGGATTCATTCAGATCTCTGATAGCGGAATCATTACTAGGGTTGGTACTGATCAGGAACTCGGCTGCATGGAAAGGGAGTCGCCATCAATTCTTGATGCGGAAGGTCTTTTGTTACTACCCGGGCTCATAAATGCGCACACACATATCGGAGATTCTATTGCGAAGGACTTTACCTCGGATCCAGATTTATCATCGACTGTTGATCCAATTATCGGGATAAAACGTAAGATCCTTTCCAGAACGGATCCCAACTACCTAAGGGTATTTATGAGAAATGCCGCCATTTCAATGTTAAAAAATGGAATTGTTGCATTTGCAGATTTCCGTGAGGGAGGTCTGGATGGCGTAAAACTATTGCGGAGAGCCGTTTCCGGATTAAAAATTAAATCGGTTATATTGGGAAGAATAGAGAAATACTTTGAGCCCTCTTCTTCATATTCTAACTTGAACAGTGGTACTAATGGATCATCGATCGATTCTTCTGCTTTAACCCAGGATGTATTCGATTTGCTTGACGTTTCGAATGGTTTCGGAATAAGTGGAACAAATGAGAACACTGATCAATCGCTAATTGAATATTCAAGAGCCGCTAGAAACTACTGTAACACAAGTAACTTGGAGACGAAGCGGTTGCTAGCTATCCATGCTGCCGAGTCACGAGAAACAACCACTTTGTCAATTGGCAAAACGGGGTTGACAGAAGTTGAAAGATCGATCAAATTCCTCCAACCCGACTTCGTAGTACATATGACACAAGCGACTGATAAAGACATTGAGGCTATATCGGCAAATAAGATAGGAATAGTGGTTTGTCCAAGATCTAACGGATTAATAGGTTGTGGTATCCCTAGAATTGCTGACATGATGAACAATGGTTGTCTAGTAGGAATAGGAACTGACAACGTAATGCTCAATTCCCCGGATATCTTCAAGGAAATGGACTACATTTGGAAGGTTTCCAGGGCTACAGGTGCACATCAAATAAGCGCTAGAGATATATTGAAAATGGCTACTGTTAATGGAGCCAAGATTCTCCACTTGAATTCTGGTTGTATAGAACCTGGTCGATCCGCTGACATGTTGTTAATTGATAAGAAACATGTGGACTTATTTCCTATCCACGATCCGTATGCATCTATCGTACAGAGGGTTAGCCAAGGTTCGATAAGGGGTGTCATGATAAACGGAGAATTTGTAACAGAGAATTCGTAAGAGGCAGTTGTAGTAGTTGAAGATTGTTATCAATGCAGCAATGACTGCTGACGGAAAAATCGCCACAAAAAATGGAAATTCAGCTATATCGTCAAATGTTGATTTGAGGAGAGTTCATCAATTGAGGAATTCTGCAGACGTAATAATGGTCGGTATATCTACTGTACTAGCCGATGACCCCCAGCTGACAGTTAGGTTTGGCACGACTGGTTCAAAGTCTCCTGCAAGGGTGATCGTTGATAGCACCGGAAGGATTCCTTCAAATTCTAAGATCCTTAAGAAAGCTAGTGAATTGAATACCATAGTTGCTACTTCTAATAGGATTTCTTTTGAGAATATCCGCAGAATAGAGAGCACTGGCGCGAAGGTTCTAGTTGCAGGACGGAATAAGGTTGAACTTAGAAAGGTTTTCAGATTGTTGGAAAAGATGGGACATAAGAAGATATTAGTGGAGGGAGGCGGAGAGCTAAATTGGTCGGTTCTAAGACTTGGTATTGTTGATGAATTGATAATTACCATATCTCCGCGGATTGTAGGGGGGAGATCTGCAGTCACACTAGTAGAGGGTGAAGGTTGTGACCGGATGTCCGAAGGTATACCGCTAAAGCTTAGGGACGTAAGAAGGAATGCAAACGGGGAAATGACCTTATTCTATGAACTTTAAACCTTGATTCTTCCGCCCCCTCTGTTTCATGAACCTCTACTTTTCGAAATATAAATGACAATGTTTCTTTTGTTCTGGTACGATTCTTGTCGCAGGAAAAAGCTACAATTGGTTGATAAAACTAAAATTAGTCAACATAGTCAAATGTACGATGAATAGAAAGGAATTATCTAATAGTTGTAAAAGCGGAAATCATATTGATTGTGAAGAATGCGTGTGTAAGTGTCATATCCCTGGTACTATGGAATACATGTCACGCAATATAGCTCGATTAGAAAAGGAGCGTCCTGGGTTGGGTGAATCGCTTCCAGCTTTCACTTAGTAAAATTACATATCTCAGTTCCAATGGAGTTGGGATAATATTTAACCTTTGGACAATTGAATATGGAGTGCTACTATTCTGAATCGGGAAGCTTAATGTGTCGATTTTCTGCCCTTGCCATCGAAGTAACTTCTCTATTTTGCGCATTTTTCCTAAAAGTGAATCTAAATCGATGTAACCATGCCTATTGATTGAGGCTTTAGAACAACCCCGAGAAATCGGATTAGTAATTCAGCTAGTTTTGTTGTGAGGGTTGTATCATATTTGACAAGTCTAAATTGAAGAATTCCTTCAAAATCCCAATATACGCATTCACCGGGGGTGGTATTTCGCTTTCACATGCAACACCTATGTTCCAGGCATTTATCCAGATAACCATGCATTGAATCATGGTCACAAATCGCTGGTATTCCCCTGGGACTACATCCATCTCCGTAACATATCTGCTCGCTAGGTTCCATGATCCTGTGAAGTCTAAGCACTTGGTACCATGAATGGTTTCAATCTGCTCCTGCAAGTCCCTATAAAATCTAAAAGGTTTCATAGTCATGAAGAATGGAAAATTTACCTTTGATGGCTTGATCAACCCAAGCGGTGATAGGATTGTTAGTATCCTAATGCTATCCTTGGTCTCTTCCTTGAACTTCGCAGTCATCTGATCTACAATTTGTTCATCGTTAAACCAAAACAAAACTACCGTCGCATCTGAAAGACTAACGTTTCTAATATCATCGACAATTATTTGTGCATTCTTCAGTCCGCTAATGCTTTTTTTTGCCACAGAGGCTATTTCGTTTCTTTTCTCGACACCGATAGAACGTTTTACGCCAAACTCCTTGGCCGCAATTTGTACCGCATTCCCAACTCCACACCCAAGATGATAAAAGATATCATCATTGTTAATCTCTCCAAACCTAAAGATTTTTTTTATTACACCTTCGGGTAAAGTTATATCATCACCCATAAGTACATTCTGCGGTAATGAAGACACAAACTCCGAAATATCCAATTTGAGTTTCTAGATTTCATGACTATAAATACCATCGTCTCAAAAACATCCATCTCACAACTATGCGAAGTACCCAAGGGGAGCAAATAAGAATTTTCTCAGATCATAAATACTCTTACCTATGGCATTTCTATTTGTTGATTTCAAAGTAAGCAGGAAGAGGAGAATCAATAAAACCATTAAAAGAGATTATTTTGATAGTAAAAGCGAAAGGTTGTCGCAACTAAATACAAAAACTTGGTATCTATCGTGATGCGCCTGGCGCGCTTATAGAATTAAGCTTTATTGACATTGCTCGGATGAGCACTAAAACTGTGTAACCGTGATCTAAAATAGATTCCTGTATAACATCTATCACAGACCTTAAGCTGGAATCAATTAAAATAAAATCCAAAAGTCATAAAAAATTATAAAAAAATTGCGGTAGTTAAAGAAATTTGCTAGCTCGCTACGATTAACCTTCTTCCCAACCTTTCTCAAATACACCATTCTTGTGGAGAGGAATCGGTTGACCTGAAGTGTATTCCATAGGTCTCATCCAGAATATCGCATGGGTAGGACATACCCCTAAGCATGCGCCATCTGATATGCATCTTTCAGGGTAAAAGATGAATGCTTTTCCTCTTTTCCATCCTTCCACTGGCTTTACTCTGAGCACATCTGGACCTAAAGCTGTACAAATCTCTACGCAGAGAGCACAACCTATACATCTCTGTTCGTCTATATCTGGGATTATGGCCATTGGCATCTTCTAATTCACTAATGGTGCATCTCCTCAAGAGTATTTAAACACTATGTCAATTGTAAAACACTGTTATATCATTAAGAAATAAAGAATAAAGAATAAAGAAAACGATTACAAATATTACTAGAATTTATTTTTTAGTCATCCTAAGAACATCTACTTGTCCGCTGTGCAGCCAATCCTTCAGCTCTTCGTGACTTGGTTTGGCATCATGTTTCCCAGATAAATGGAGATGCAATAGTACATAGTTAACCTGATTTAGCAGTGGCTTGTTTTGCTCATCACCTTGTCGACTCTTCCTTCTCAAATCGTCAGGAACAGTAGCCCACCATTCTTCGAATTTTCTAACCATATTTCCAAATTCTATTGGAACTTAATAAGCCTTTTGGGAACATACAACATTTTATTTCACTGTATCGAGTTTGGTATATTAGTTGATTACAGATATTAAAACAAAAAGATAAAGGAGGAAAAATATGCCTTTCGATAGCCAGGACCTGCTTAATGCATTTCAAGAATATCTAAAATTCGCTAGAAGTTCGGATTATCGCAATCACGCACGATATATTTTCCCTTTCTTCGAAGGTACATACTTTACCTACCGCAAAATTGATGTGTTAAGGATCGTTACTATCGCAAAAGCAATAACCTCCGACCCACAATACTTGGACATAGGCTGTGGATATGGAGACTTTTTAAATAAAGTCATTCAGTATATCCCTAGTGCAATTGGTGTAGAAAAAGACGCAACAATTTACTATTACTTGAACACACCCAAACCCGAATACATTATTTCACTCCCAATAGAATGCGTGACCCAACCAATAGATGTCGCATTCGTTGGATGGATGGAGCCAGGAGTAGATTTTAGGCTTGGTGTAGCTGATACCGCTAAATGTGTCATAACTACGTTCGACGAAGGCGGACAATGTGGTATCAATGGTGGTTGTGAATATGAAGAATTTGGATACAGCCGTGTTGCTTGGTGGCGGACTCCATCATGGATCGATGTAAATCATGAATTAATGAATAGCTACTATTCCCGACAATTGGCTAACGACAGCCTCCTCAGAAATTCGCTGAGAGACCTTCGATCTGCTCACAACCTATGGTACGTATATGTTCGCGATGAATACCTGAAAAACAGAATCAAATTCCGCCTGATGAATTGGTTAAAAAAAGAAGGTCCCACTTCACAGGAGGAAAAATTTGAGTTTGAGCAGATACTTGATGAATGCGGGTTTCAATATAAAACTAGGCTACCTTCTATGCATTCAAGCGAAAAGCTATGGGAGGTATATTTTGATTAGATCCCCGGTATCAAGTCTAATCGTTTGGGAATTGGTATTAAATGAAAAGCGCTCAAAGCAAGCATTCGCAATAGGTCATATTGGTCTCATGCATTTCCGGCTTCGTCATGGAATATTACGGTGATCCGATAATATCTCCTGCATGCTCCCCTACCAAGATCCTCGAATACCTGCTACTTTCCATCTCTACTTTATCCCGAATATTTCGCAAATAAATATTATCAATAGATAATTTCATAAATGAATTCAAGGTTTAATGATCGAGTCGCTAATTGGATGGTAATATTTCGGATTCATTTACGTTAGTCATAACTGGGAATCCTGGTGTGGGCAAACACACCACGGCGTTTGAGCTAAAAAAAATTTTGGACTTGGTGCTGATTGATATTAATGATTTGGCTGTTCAACATCATGCCTTTCTACAAACGCCTAACCTAGAAATTGATTCAAGGAAAATAGCTACTATTATTGAGTCTAAGCTGGGAGAATCACAACGAACAGTCATAGTGGGACATCTAGCTCCTTATGTCCTGAAAAAGGAATGGATCGACTTAACAATAGTGTTGCGTAGGTCTCCATACGCCATTCTTAGCACTTTAGAAAGCAGAAAATATTCTGCAGAAAAGATTAGAGAAAATGTAGCCAGCGAAATTTTAGGAGTAATTTTGTACGACTCAGTTCAGTGCTTTGGAAAGGAAAAAATCGCAGAGTTAGATACGACCCAAACTACATCGACCGAAATTTGTGAGAAGATAATTTCCCTAATTAAGGGCAAGACGGGTAGAAAAATCGGGGTTGTAGATTGGCTATCACTGGTAAACGAAAGAGGTGATGTAGGACGATTCTTAGAATATTCTTGATTTTATTAAATTGTTATATCCATTCAATTTTTACCCGAGGAAGTGGTCCTTCTCTTCCCTATGATATTTCTTAGCCTGGTCTTCCTTGTAATTCAAATATATATATCCAAGTCTATAAAGCCGGTGTTAAGATCATGTCCACAGTGTTAATACGCAAATTCGGCGAAGAAGCGATTCAGTTTCTTAGTAAAAAGGTTTCTGTAGAAACCTCAGATCAGAGAGTATATAAAGGAACTTTAACCGGCATCGACGAGAGACTTGACTTGGTCCTAAATGACGTTGAAGGTACTGGAATACTGAAAATGATCATCAATGGTGTATATGTAAAGGAGATAAAGCTAATGGAGAAGCCCTTTGATTTTAAAGCCCTTTCCGAAAGACTTTCCAAGGTTTTTCCTGGTCTTGTAAGAATTAGAGAAGATGTAGGCGCGATTATAGTTATGGATAAGATAAAAGTCACAGAAACGGGGATAGAAGAAGGATCTGGTTTAGCAGCCGATAGAGTCAGAGTAATATATGATGAGTTCATGAGGGAGAATAGGAAGTAAAGTTGTCCTTTGAGGTCAGATATACTGACCTAGCTGGAAGAATTGGGCAATTGAAGACACTGCATGGGGTCCTCGAAACTCCTGCCTTTCTTCCTGTTGTACATCCCGCTGATCAGGTAATTCGTCCTCAGTTCTTGAGAGATTTAGGATTCAACGCTGTGATCACTAATGCATATATCACGCTTAAGCGTCATAAAGAACTAGCAATACGAAGAGGCATACATAACCTAATCGATTTTGACGGAATAGTGATGACTGATTCGGGAGGGTACCAGGTGTTAGAGTATGGAGATATTGAAATAGGGCCAGAAACGATGGCGAAATTCCAAATTGATATTAAAAGTGATCTGCCCGTGATATTAGACAGACCAACTGGCTACAGATTGGATTATGAGCGTGCTAGAGACTTTGTAGAAGAGACCCTCCTAAATGCCAGATCTACTATAAATATGATTAAAGATCACCTCGGTCATCGGAATCAAATAGCGGCAGATGAAACGAGTGACATGCAGAGGCCGATTTGGGTTGGTACAATTCAAGGGGCCGAACACCTCGATTTAGTCAAGCATTCTACCGAGGAACTTGCTAAAATCGGATTTGATTTTTTTGCTCTCGGAAGTCCTGTCGAAGTCATGGAAGCTTATGATTTCCGCTTATTGGCAAAGATGATCCTAACAGCTAAGGAGTCCATACCCAATAAACCATTACATGTTTTTGGTGCAGGTCATCCATTAGCCATTTCCATTGCTGTTGCATTGGGATGTGACACTTTTGATTCTGCTTCCTACATTTTATACGCACGTGACAATAGATACATTACTCCGTATGGAACTGCTAAACTCAATGAATTAACCTATCTTCCTTGTAGCTGTCCCGTATGTAGTTTTATTTCTGTAGAGCAGTTTCGTAGTATGGATTACGATACGAGGATAATTCAACTAGCAAAACATAATCTGTATATCTTGAAATTGGAGATCAGTATGTTAAAACAGGCGATAATGGATGGTAGGTTGTGGGAATATATAGTACAGAAAGCACGCTCACACCCCAAGCTCATGGAAGCACTGATTTACATAAAAAACCATCCAATTATGGATTCTGGGACTAAGAGATTTAAAAATAAGGCGGCTTTTTTCTATGATTCAATAGATTATTACAGGCCCGAAGCAAAACAATACAGGGAGATGGTTGCCAGGTTTAAGTCGTCGAGGGCAAGGGTGCTATTCTACCCTGAACAAGACATAAAGCCGTTTTATTCTAGTACTCATTATACAAATCTTGTTAAGGAATATGAAGGATTTCAGATTTGCTCGTATAGTGCATTCTTGGGTATAATTCCGGTCGAACTATGTGATATTTATCCAGCTGCACATAATCTGTCGAATGAGTCTCATTATGACGATGGCGAGGTAATGGAGAATTCGCGCGACGAAATCATTAGGGCCTTCAAAGCGTTTCTCAGTTCCAACGATTTTGAAGAGGTTGTAATTTATGGGAACAAGGCTGTTAGGAACAGTTTGAATAGGAACCCATTAAACCATCGTAATATAAGAATTCTTGAATATGAGGATGACAGATGATATGTTAGGAATAGCAAAGATAAGTTGACCTGTACAGGATTTTGGATCCTGTTTCCTGTTACACATGTCCAGAATAAGGAGGAGACAATTTTGGCGTGTTGTTGGAAGGATAATTGTTGGAGTAATTCAAGTAGGAAAGCCTCGTCTTCGCTGGTGCTCTTTCCTGCTGTCATCGTGTATTCAAGTCAATTTGTAATGGTGAAAATTCCATGTGGGTGGACCACATATCTGGGTATTATTTCTATTAGAGGTACAAGCTATCTACTTAACTTTGCCATATTCAGTAGGGTACTTCAACTGCATTCTTCATCTCCTTTGGGAGTTCTCGATAACCCTCCTTATCTATGATGACAACGTTAATACCGTCGCCTGTGCCTGCATTTCTTCTGATAGCCGCAGCTATCGCGTGGATAGCAATTTTGTAACCATCATCCACTTTCAAGTTATCTCGGAATTCAGTTTCGAGATATCCATATGCAACTGGAGAACCACTTCCCGTTGAGATGAACTTTTCAGTAGTCATTGATCCAAACAGATCAATATTATAAATCTGGGCTACTTCTTCGGAGTCATAGCCAGCCATTATGATCTGCACGTAAAACGGGAAATATCTTTGATTGAAGAGCACGTTTGAGCATAGTCTAGCGGCAGATTTAACGGGCATCAATTTTCTGTTCGAAATTCTAAATATATTGGCATTATACCTCATGATGTCGACCATATTTTGAGCGTCAGCTACGCCGCCTGCAATTGTCATGCCTAAATGCCTATCAACCTTCTGAATTTTCATGACATGTCTGTCTGCGATGAAATATCCTGCACTTGCCCTCGTGTCAGCAGCAAGAACTACTCCATCGCTACAAGCTAAGGCGCATGTAGTAGTACCTTTCTTAATATGCTCAAGAACATACTTTGAATATCCGCTATTCTGTAAATCCATCCTACACGTATGAAACAGGTACTAAATTTAAGTATTGTCCAATCTAATGTCTTTTAAGCAACTGAATTGGTTTTAAGTAGGTCAACGTATCATTTCTTCTTGTGTATCACTCTATAATCTTCATCCAAGGTATCTGTTCAGTTTCAGAGTGTACTGCCAATAATTATATTCGAGTAGATTGAAATTGCTGTATTGATGGGAAGGACGCTGTTTGATAAGATTTGGGATAGTCATGTCGTTTTTCAAGAAAAGGACGCAGCAAACGGAAATCCATCTCTAATTTATGTAGATTGTCATTTAATACATGAGGTCACATCCCCTCAGGCTTTTGCTGGTTTGAAGCAGCATGGACGAAAGGTCAGACGCCCCCACCTGACATTTGCAACAATGGATCACAACGTTCCAACGACTAACCGTTCCCTACCAGTAATTGATGGTGACTCATCCATCCAAATGCATACTTTGAGAGAGAACTGTACAGAGTTTGGCATTACGCTCTTTGACATGCTCAGCCCGCAACAGGGCATAGTCCATGTCATCGGTCCCGAACTAGGCCTTACGCTGCCCGGTATGACAGTTGTTTGTGGAGATAGTCATACATCCACTCACGGCGCATTTGGAGCCTTTGCGCTGGGTATAGGTACAAGTGATGTTGAGCACGTACTTGCCACACAATGTCTCTGGATAAACAAGCCGAAGAGCCTCAGCATTAAATTCACTGGAACGATTAATAACCGACCTGGAATATCTGCTAAGGATATTATTCTTTCAACAATTAGACATATAGGCATATCTGGAGGGATTGGTTCAGTGATCGAGTACAGTGGTGAAGGAATTTCTACTCTTTCAATGGATCAAAGAATGACAATCTGCAACATGTCTATTGAGGGTGGAGCAAGGGCTGGATTGATAGCTCCAGATGACGTGACCTTCGATTACATAAGAGGACGTCCATTTGCACCCTCCGGAGAAGAGCTAGAAAAGACGATTGAATATTGGGAATCATTCCTAGCTACAGATTCTGAAACTTGTCACGACAAATCTGTCAATATGGATCTTTCGAGACTGGTCCCTCAAGTCTCTTGGGGCACTAATCCCTCGATGGTAGTGGATGTTACAGAAAATATCCCGTACCCAGAAGAATTTGCAGATGGAAACGTCGAACAAGAAAAATCTGCAAAACGGGCATTAGAGTACATGGATTTGAAGCCGGGTGTGCCTATAACCGAAATAGACATAGATCGTGTATTTATTGGATCTTGCACGAATGCTAGGTTGGAAGATTTAATGGATGCCTCTAAACTACTTGAGGGAAGAACTGTCTCATCCAGAGTCAATGCTATGGTTGTTCCGGGCTCTCAATCTGTGAAAAGAGCTGCCGAAGTTAGAGGTATCGATAGAATTTTTAAGGATGCTGGTTTTGATTGGCGCGAATCTGGTTGTAGTATGTGTCTAGGAATGAATCCTGATGTTCTTGCCCCTAAGCAGAGATGTGCAAGTACTTCTAATCGTAACTTTGAAGGTAGACAAGGAGTCGGAGGAAGGACTCATCTAGTTAGTCCAATCATGGCCGCCGCTGCAGCAGTGGAAGGAAGATTTGTAGACGTACGTGAATGGTTTTAGACGGGACTAAATTGGGATGAAATCCTTCAAATTCATATGCGATAAGGCTATTCCCTTGGATATGATAAACGTTGATACTGACCAGATCATCCCTAAACAGTTCCTTAAAATGGTAAAGAAGGAAGGCTATGGCGAATTTCTCTTTTACAACTGGCGATATCAAAACGACGGGACGCTTTTAACTGACTTTGTTCTAAACGACAAGAGATATTCAGGAAGACGAATCCTTCTTACCCGAGATAATTTTGGCAGCGGGAGCTCCCGCGAGCATGCGGTATGGGCATTAAGGGATTTTGGTATTACTGTGCTAATTGCTCCATCATTTGCCGACATCTTCTATAATAATTGCTTCAAGAATGGGATCTTACCTGTCCAGCTTGAGCGCCAAAATGTAGAATTTCTGTTTAAGAATTCTGAAAATGAGGATATTGTAGTTGATTTAGATAAACAAAAGGTAGTTTGTTGTGATCATTCATTCAGTTTTCTTATAAATGAATTTCACAAGAGGATGTTGATGCAAGGACTAGATGAGATAGGACTAACCCTTGAACTGGAGAGCGCTATAGTAGACTATGAATCTAAAAGACGCAATCATTCTTCTGCATAATGCTTCCTCATTCTTCCCCACCTGTCCTTATATGTTATAGTAATAAATACTTGATTATGCAAACGTCGTAGATTGTTATAATTGATATGGACCGCTAGTACAGTATTATCAATTTACTTACTCCTTAGTAAAATGGCAATTCTGATTAATTACTATTACACAATGGTGCCTGTCACAAGGCTTTTGAAATATTAAAAGGAGGTGCTTCGATCGCTTGTGTATTGAGATAACCAAACAAATGAGAAGGTATGATTCAATATTATATTCACGAGTTAGGAATCTCGTCACAGTAGAATCAACTGAAGACCAATCAATTCTTCACAAAAGATGCTCCCCCAGCAAGTTTATTCTCTTGTCGGTAACAGCAGATAAGGTTACAATCATTGGATATTCTTAATTCTTATTTGGAATTTAAGCGTTAAAGGTGATCAGCAGTATATCTACGACATACGAAGTTTGGGAGGTTCATTGCAGCCATTAAGTTTGATCTATTTTTGAAAACGCATACGAAAAATTAGGATGAGGTAATAGTAAATATTCGAAAATAAAATACTAGAAGTAATCTCATATAATAAAGACTGAACTAATGAGCGCCATATAGAAAAGAAGTTCAATGTACCTAGGTTGAAATCTTGGAAAAGAACCCAAATATCTGTGTAACAAAGAAGCGGCAGAGTACGAGGATCCACTTTTGAATTTCGGGTGTAATGGACGTATACGTATCAAGATGGACTTCGTCCAACCATCCAATACAATTATTAGGGGTTTTTCTTACCCACACCTTATGCGACATTACATTGCTGACACTTGGCTTAAAATGTGGAAATCAAATTCAGACGAGCTAAAGGGAAAGGCAATTAATTGGAGGAAAGAACCGTCAATTCATAGGATTCCAAGACCGAGTAGGCTAGATCGGGCTCGAAAGATTGGTTATAAGGCTAAACAAGGCATAGTTGTGGTACGCGCAAGAGTAGGCAGAGGCGGAATGAGAAAACAAAGACCCGTGTCAGGTAGAAGACCTAAACACTTAGGCGTTGTACGTATTAAGCAAGGAACCAGTATGCGAAAAGTCGCAGAAAAAAGAGTGGGTGAGAAGTTTCCAAATTTGGAAGTAGTGGGATCTTATTACTTGCATAAGGACGGAATGCATCAGTGGTTTGAGGTAGTCCTGGTAGATCCTATGCATGGATCCATTTCCAAAGATAGAGAAATGAGAGGAAAGCTTGTCGCTTTTTCCAAATAGACAAGCGGCGTTGCATACCATTAGTATATTCTCAATTGCTCATGCTGGGATCTCCATGCATTTTAATAGATTCAACTATCTTTAGGATTTCTTGGTTTTCTGCGTCTTTTTCCAAGGTAATATAGAAAAATCCTCTAGTTATTGGTATCGTTACTATTTTGACCTTTTCATTTTCAGTAATTGTGAATCTTGTCTTACCTATAGCCTTTTCAAATTTCTTTCTTAGTTGGTTCCTAGTTGCTTCCAGAAAGTTCTCATCTCTAGCCTCATCAGGAGAAAACAATGGTATAACACCTTTGCGAAGCTGTCCTGAAATAGTTCTTCCAAAATTGTTCATCAAACCGACATACCTAATTTTGGGTGACAGCTCTAAAAATTGTCTACATAACTTTCTGTTTTTTTGTAATTTCTCTTCATCAGCGCCATTCATCGCGTAGAGCTATAAAATTCTAGAAATATATTTGTTCAATCTTTGAGCATTATTGTGATTATGTGAAAGCGGTGATCTTGAAAGCGAAAAACCCCACTATTTGAAAGCAGAATGAGGCGACCTCCCCCCCTCAAATTGGCTTTGATTATTCTGGCAAAATTGGTTGCTCATCATTTTAATGTGTATCACGGCATTTATTCCAGTTACAGTTAAATTCAATAACCAGTGAGGTGTTACTTGTATTCGTAATCTATCATTGGCGCTGGATTTGCTCCGTTCAAAAGCACTTTTCCAAAACACTATCGATGTATGGATCATGTTTTGCGAAGAGAGGGGAATCGATTGGTATGATATTAATACGTATCGGAGTTTTGTGAGTTATCTTAAATCAAATGGGTTTAAGATGCAGAAATTCCCTCTGTGCATTAAGGAATCAGCAGGAGTATATGAAAGAGGCAAAGACAAGGCCAAATTTCTAGAGGAATTATCTCATATTTCAACGGACGAAGCAGGAGCTTTCACAATAAAATTGGCGGATAATACAATGACTACTATACGAAAATTTAGGACTTAGCTTTACAACCTTTTGATGCAACTCTAGGTAGATTCTAGACCAATTTCATTTAGATTATTGTCAAACGGATACCTCTTGGAATCTGTGAATGAGTTTCTCAGCAATCACTCTGGCTGCCAATTCCTGTGCTTCTTTGGTTTGCGCACCAATATGAGGAGTACATAAGACATTAGGCATTTCTAAGAATTTTCTATTAATAGGTGGCTCGACCTCAAAGACGTCCAGTCCAGCTCCAGCTATTTTTTGATCTTTCAAAAGGTCGTACAGAGCGTTTTCATCCACGATCCCTCCTCTTGAAGTATTGATAATGTAGCTTGACTTTTTCATTCTAGAAAGAAGATTACTATCGAAAAGATGGTATGTGTCGGACGATAGCGGAACATGGATGGTTATGAAATCAGAACTCTCAACTAGTGTATTTAGATCAGCATTAATCATGCTAACTTCGTTGATGTATTCTCTGCTAATAGGGTAAATGTCGTAGCCTATGATATTCATTCTTAATGCTCTAGCAATACGCCCTACGTTTCTTCCTATATTCCCTACACCGACAATGCCTAGATACTTCCCACTCAGTTCTGTTCCCATCAGAGACTTTTTGATCCAATTTCCTTTTGACGTTTCAGAATGCGCATGTGTAATAAAGCGAGCCAATGATATCATGGAACCGATGACCAACTCTGACACTGCGTTTGTTGCAGCTTCTTGAGCATTTATGACTTGTATGTTCTTACTTTTCGCATAGTTGGTATCAACGTTATCTAGTCCTACTCCCACACGTGCAATGACTTTAAGTGAACGTCCATTTTCAATAATGTCTTTAGAAACATTCGTCCTGCTCCGCACAACTAAAACGTCGTAACCATTAACAAGGGACATGAGTTTTTCAAGCGTAATATCTGGCTGATAATCAACTATCATTCCAGCCTTTGTTAATATGTCAACCCCTATCTTATCAATTGAGTCACAGATAAGAACTTTCCAAACACCGCTCATATTGGTCAGGCAACTATTAGCCTATATATACTATTTCAAGATGAATTCAAGATTTCATATGTCCTCGGTGGAGATTCCAAGTGACAACTATGATATATGTGATCGGTCGTGTAAGTCATGTTGAAGCCCCTAATTAGAAACTATAGAACTCCCTTCTTAAATATGCCTTATTGGTAACGCAATACATGATTATGTTCAAGAAACAAATTATTACTAGAAATTTGAAAATACTTTATCATTGACACGGTTCATTTTAATCACCATTTCTAATCGAATGGGTTCGAATCAAATCAAATATTGCTGCTACCCGGCCCGACACACGTACTATCGGATTTGTGATTGAATATGTCTTTTGTGTGATCAAATAATGAACTATTAAATTATTCCCTCAACTGGCTGTCACAATTTGAAGTAATTTTTCATTGCCGCAACCATTGAATGCCTTGAATTAACCTAGTAGTCTTGATACGATACAAAGTATCTAATTAGCCCGATCCTTTCTGGGAAGAGCAACTATTGCTAAGGCCATTAGAAATACTAATTTTCCTCTTGTGCGGGCATTAATAAATAAGATCGTTAATGGTCTCCATGTATTCTATTTATGACAAAGGTTGTTAAAACCGTTACTAACTGCCAGGAGCGTAGCATGGGAAGAAAATATAGCTAGCAATATTATTAGACTAATTGTATGATAAGGTTTATCGTTGTCATGATTCTTGTTGTGAGCCCTCTTTATGCCCTAGATAGTTGCTCATCGTGCTACCACGGGTCGTCGATATTCGCCCCATCTAACTGGAATAATAAGGGTTAAAGCCTTCACGAGACGAGTATTTCTGATTCTAGTTCCTCAATCGCTTCTTGCAACTTGTTCTGTGTTCTGCTATTTAGCATGTAATTCAATCTGGAATGCATTATGCCCATAGCTCTAATTACGGATACTTTCAAGTCTTCACGATCAACATACTGCCCTCTTGCGGCTTTTACTAGAGGAGAAAATTCTGCAGTAGCTCCAATCTTCTGAAAAAGATCAAGTTGTTGCTTAGTATTGGCGTCAAGAGTTTGTAAGCTTTTTACTGTCTGTTCAGCGATGGACATTGATTGCTGCTTTACAGATCGGAGGGACTCTTCTGTAGCTTTATTCGATTCAGCAATCTTTGCCTCCAGATCCTTCAAAAATATCTGAATTAATCTAATTCCGAGTGACACTTCGAATTTTATGCTTAATGATATCTTTTTAGCCTCTTCTTTCAATACTTTTACTCTGTCTGTTAGATGTTCCTCCTCCAACCTTAATGCCTTCACTATTGATTCAAGTTGTGTCCTCGCATTCACTAGGCCGCCGTATTGAAGCAAATCCTCATTCATGCTGGACGGGTCTCTTGTATATCCCTTCACAATATTGTTCCAATATACAATATCGCTCTGTGAAACCCCGTATTCAAAGAGTTCTCCAAGTTTAACATGAATATCCTTAAGTTTCGAGCACTCAAGTGAAATTGATCGAAACTCCTGTTGGGCGTCAATCAATGATTTGTTCATCTCCTCAATCCTCTTCTCGAAGCCAAGTTTAGCATCATATTGATCTTCGATATCACTACAAAATTTCTTAAATGCTAATTGTGGATGGATATTGTTACTCTTGGAAATTTCAAAAATAGTATTTCTCAGCATTGTTAGCTCTTTCAGACCACACTCCATACTCTCAAGCTGATCATACAAACCAAGACACATCTGGCAGAGGGATAACCTATTCTCGTTTTCCACTCGCTCGCGGACAGTTTTGTTTAATCTTTGTTCTTCTACGACTACTTTGTCCTGTAGCTCCAGCTGTCTTTCCTGAAGGTTATCAATTGCAGATAGTTTGGTCGTGATTGTTCTGGGTTCGTACAAACATTCTTTTACGTTATAAAGCACCCTTGCTAGCTTGTTTATTTCAGGGAGATTGTCAAATGATAACCCAGATTTCGATAACATATCCTTCAAACCGATAAACTCATTAATGTTACTAATTGCAATCTTGCTGTTCTTCAATGCCTCTTCTCGTTCTTTCTTGGCGGTTGCTTGATCCCTTCGCAATATACTCAGCTCCTGCTCTAATTTTTGCTTTTCCACGATCATCGTCTGAACGATTTGTGGGATTCGTGAAATTGGAGTTTTTTCTGCCATGGAAAGTATCTCTTGTGAGCAATCAACAATCGCCTGAGGTGTTATGCTCTTACTTTGACATCTTTGATACACCTGAGAAACAAATGATTCGAGATTTTCTTCATCTACTCTTAACTTTCTTAGCACTCCGAGAATTCTACAACCTAGAACGCACTGCGATGCGGTAATTCCCAATCTCCTTAACTCGGTCGAAAATTGCCTAAGTGTATCAGCATTGGGAATTCCTATCTCTGCCTTCCACTCAGAGATTATAGCAGAAATTGTCCCGGCTCCTAATCCCATAGCAGCGGAGATCTTGTCTCTCTGTTCTCCCTTGAGCCATCTTGTAATTATCTCAATCCTCGAATTATGAAGCAATTCTACTGTCATTATTCTTCTAATACATTATTATTCTCATTTCTTATATAAGAGTTTTCGGCACAATCGTCAAAAAACCTCGTCAAAATCGTCGTCGATCTTGTCGTCATTCTCGTCATTTGAAATCTGCCCCTCAATGGGGCCAATGGGTTATTACAGTAGGATATTTCAGCAAGCCAGCGATATAGTTATATTGAAAAGTAGATAAAACAGTATCAAAAGCCCCAGGATGTCATTCATCAGATATCGAATTATGAGAATTAGAAGGCTAACTAAGAATAGAGCATATTTGATCGTTAGAGCTTTGCTTTTCCTGTATTTGAAAATAAAAATAAAATTAGGCTGGTATTGACTTCAACGCAGTCAATCGGACTATGCTTTAGCTAAGCCAATTCTTACATCTACGGCCCTTGTTCCTGCTCCTTCTTCGAACACAAGGAGTGGATTCATATCGAACTCTTCTATTTCCGGAAAATCAGTTACTAACTGTGATAATTTCTGAAGATTTTCCGCCAATGCTTTTAGGTCTGAGGGTTTCTCGCCCCTGGCTCCTTTCAATAATTTAATCGACTTTATCGACTCAATCATCTCAGTAGCGTCTTTTTCGGTTACGGGGGCTATTCTAAACGTAACATCTTTGAGAACTTCAACATAAATCCCCCCGAGACCAAACATTAACAGTGGACCGAACAAAGGATCGCGTTTGGCACCGATAATAGTCTCCTTGCCGGATCTGACCATCTCCTGAATTAAAATGCCTTTTATTAACGCATCCTTATTGTATTTTTGTATATTTCCGATGATATCATTGTAACCCTTTCTTACTTCTTGCTCATTAGAAAGGCCTATCTTAACCCCTCCTGCATCAGATTTGTGAATGATCTGCGGGGAGACTATTTTCATAACTAAAGGATACCCGATGTTTCTTGCTGCCTCGGCGCATTCATCTTCTTTTTTTGCCAAGTAACTCTTGGGAGTTTGAAAACCGTAAGCTTGAAGAACTTCGTACCCCTCTTCCTCTAACAGGTTAGATCGTCCTTCTCTCTTAACATTATCGAAAATTTTGGTTACCTTGTCGATATCCACCGGGAAATTCTTTGGTGGTTCCTCCTCTCTTGAGAGCCACCCTCTAAATCTATACATCGCGGCAAGTGTTTCTATAGCAGGTTCAGCGTACATAAAATGTGGGATATCTCCATCTGACAATACTTTCTTGTTTTCCTCACCCTCTGCCAAACCCATTAGAGCGGCAAGCATAGTCCTCTTTGTTCCTTTTGAAGTGCTCACGATAGTCCTTGCGAGTTCAGTATAGTCTAGAGTGGCTGATGGAGTACACATTGTTACAATTGCTCCAACGTTACTATTGGACAGCAATTCAACCAATACTTTCTCGAATCTCTTGTGATCAGCGTCTCCAACTATATCAACCGGATTTCTAGCCGATCCATGAGGAGGAATAACATTTGAAATTACATCTCTTGAGGAAGATATGTCTGCCATTTTCAGGCGATATTCGGCACATATATCGGTGGAGATTATAGCTGGTCCTCCTGCGTTTGACACTATAGCAACTCCCGAATCTTTAGCAGGTACTAATTGTTTTGAAAATGCCGTAGCCAGCTCGAATAGGCTTTGCATTGTATTCACACGTATAACTCCTGACTGATCAAATAGCGCATCATATGCCTCATCTGATCCCATTAGAGCTCCTGTGTGAGACATTGCTGCTCTTGCTCCTTCAGGGGTTCTTCCAGATTTAAGAACAATGATAGGCTTCTTATTTTCCTTGGTTATCTTCTTGGCTACCTTCATGAATTTCCTCGCATCGTGAATATCTTCTAGGTACATTACGATTACCCGTGTCTCTACGTCATCGGCTAAAAGTTCTAGCACATCATTTTCATCCATATCAACTTTGTTTCCCATGCTAACAACTTTAGAAAATCCTATCCCTTGTGCGATGGCATCTTCTACTGTAGCAGCACAAATTGCTCCGCTTTGCGATACCAACGCAATCCCTCCATGCTTAGGTGTAATCTTGAGAAAAGTCGCATTCATCATATTTTCGGGCGAAAGGCTCATTATTCCTAAACAATTTGGACCGATGATTCTTGTTCCGTACTTCGCACCTATCTCCCCAACTTCCTTTTCTAGTTTGGCACCCACACTGTCAACCTCTTTAAATCCCGCGGTTACTATAATTGCTCCCTTTATTCCTTTCTTTCCTACTTCATCAATGACTGAGGGGACAGTTTTATTAGGAGTCACAATGACCGCAAGATCGATATCGTCAGGAATGTCCAGTACGCTCTTGTAGGCCTTCAAGTCGAAGACTGTAGGATTGGAAGGAGTAACCGGATAAATCCTTCCCTTATACCCTTTCTGTATATTTGAAAATATAGCCCTACCTACACCTGGTTTTTCTGACGCACCAATCACTGCTATTGAGGAAGGTGACAAAAATACTTGGCGGGATCCCTCAACTGGCATACTTAGAGGTAAAGACCCAGAAGGATAGTTATAAATGCACTTGTTCATCTTACACTGGCAACGTGAAATTAGCTACTTTAAACACAATTTACTCAGCTAAAAACATGGCAACGCAAATCACATGGTGCAAAAATCTGGGTGGTACAATTATCTGATTATCAGTGGACTACTGCGATAAATTGTGATAATTAACAGAAGAGAATACTTGGAGGTGGAGTTGAAAGGAATGAATTCGATTTCATTGTTAGATTTGTCTAAAATGACGCAAAAGTTCTGTATCCTCATGCTCTTAGAAAGTAGTATCGATTTATTTGGGTACGATTGTGGCCCCTATGGAGAAGGATATTCCGATGCTATTACATGCTTCGTTACAGGTAACCATTTCTAGGGAATATTATTTTCAAACATAAGTTATTCAAACCATTTTAGATAGCCAAAATGGTAGAAATCATATTGTCAGTTGTCAATAAGTCTAGATGCATTATCGCGGTCTTCTATCTATTCCACATATTATGTGTGCACCTTTACTGGCTCCCTCGTAAATATACACCCCCAATGCGTCAATATTGGTTGGCATCTTTGGAGCGAGCAGCCTTATTATTTCGGTTGAGAGATTTTCAACTGTTGCCTCGCCTGATAGCATAAATGTCGTAGCCTTTGGCACCTGTAAATTGAAATCACCTTGTAGACCTTTGAAGGAAACAAAATAATGCTTCTCGTCTTCTTTTACAACGTATTTCTTGGATATGAAAAACTTGTGATCCATCAAATTCAAGGTCTGTTTGATGATCCGTTTGGCATCTCCAAAATCTATCACAAGATTGTTCCTGGTTGTACCTATTATCTCTACCATCACGTTAGATGTATGTCCGTGCAGTATAGAGCACTTTTCGACCATTGGAAGAATATGTGCGTAATCAAAGGCTAGAGAGGGATCCTCTATAAAAATAGAACTAGTTTCATTATCTTGAGAGTCGTACAAGAAGACTGAATCCAATTCGTCTACCTTTGCGAGATACCTAGATGATCCAAAAGCAATAATATTAAGGTCGGGATTTTTCTGCTTTATAGTTCTGAATTTCTGAAGATCTGTCTCAGAATCAACTACCTCGATATACTTGTTTTTTGTTTTGAAATCTATAGTGACTGGCTTACCATTAGTGAGTCCTGGGATGACCACGTCATATTCAAATTGATTGTCTAAAAATGATAGCAATCTTGCGAGGGTTGATTCAGTCCTACTCCTATAAGTTACTCTTTTATGATCTAAATACCTAATGTCTTTGTCTTGAAGGCTCTTCATATAAAATACCGTCAACTTATGAGCGATTCACATATAAACTGTTTTTGTCCCGTGGTTTTCTTCTCACCCACCCGTCTCTACGGCAACGTATATGCCGCAACCTCGGCATGCATTGATAAGCCTATCTGAATACGCAGAATCCCCGATAGATGATATTCCAGTGCCATCGTATTTGTCAAGTGAGGTCAAAAACTCTGCAAAAACTTTGAAAGCTCCTATGATTAACCGAAATAAATATTGTAACCTTACAGTATATAATTTATTTTTGAGATATCTTGTAGTCCCCTTCCAATTATTGAAACATGCTTATGGCATCCCCATAGTTTGGTACCTACAAATAATCTAACTCCAAGTCGGCTTGCTGAATTAATCGTAATCACCTGCAACTGTTGGAGGAGATAAGGCAAATTGCGTTTTATAGCGAAGCTTAAAAAGTGTTAAGCTATTAGATGGTCTGACAAATAATCTCTTTTACAAGATTAAATGGATCTATCGATTCAAAATCTGACGAAATAAGGCTATACTGAAATTCCAATACTTTTAAAATCAAAATATTCATACATTCATACGATTGAAGGGTTATTGTATCAAATTGATATTATCTTCAATGTTGAGCTTGTTGAAACATTGTGGTTCGCAATGAATCCTGATGAAGCAGCTATCACATACTTAGCGGGTGAGGTATTCTTGTAAGTGCATTTTGAAGGATCAAATGGATTCGTGCAAATTTGTGCATTTTCTTTTGCATACACCACATGCCCATTTTCATCAAGCCAGATCAAATCAAGATTATATTGAATGTTGATCAGCCATAGGGCGTACAGATCTGGTTTTCCATAAGCCAATAACATTGCTGAATCCAGAGGAATCGGATCCTCTCTGAACATTAACCACCTTTGTCTCTCCTCAGGTGATTTGGCTACCTCAACTTTGATAGTATCATTGTCAATTTTTATTGTGCCCGTAGGAAAACTGAGATCTCTATTCCTGACCTCTGAAGGGGCCAGAAGGAGACCTAATACTCCGATAATAAAGGCGGCTAAAATGGCAGGTAACAAAACTACCATCTTACTAGCCATAACCACACAAACTAGGCAATAAATAAATTTGAACTTTGCTATGATTGACCTAATAAATGAGAACCAATTCAGATCCATCCTCTCCTGACATGTCTCTACAAGATATAATGTGGTTTTTATCATGGTTATTTTGAGAATCCCAAATACAAAGCGACTTGCAAAGAGTACAGGAAGGGTATCAAGCTTGGTATGTGATGTACCAAGATTGGTATGTGAAGTAAAAGATAATCCGAGCGCTGTTGGGGGTTTATGTCAGAACTATCCTTGTCTTTGTCTAGTTTACGAACGTATAACTAGCATTAACAGTGGCTGTAAATCAATCCCGTTCGTTGCGAGTGACGATTGGAACCTGAACTTGTGTGTGAGTAAACAGACCAAAATGAAGAGAAAGGTTTATGATTTTAATGTTACAGAACTAGGTAGATCCAACCTATTTTTTTGGCTACTAACCCCTTCTCACAAGGCCGATCTGGGATCCGACAATATATCTAGATCAAGCCGATAAGAATAGAACTCGATTTTAGTCGCATTCTTTCATTGGCAGGGTTCATTTTGCCTTGGCTAGCAAAGAGTGATGCACACGCGTATGTTATGGTACCAGGGATCCTAAGAAAGTTGCACGATAAAGCTAATCTGGGATACCAAGCGTCTGATAGATCCATGTGATGATCCAAAAGTAGACTTATACCTACCCATGATCAAATCGTAATAATTCATTTTTATCTGTATACCATTACTGAATTGGAGACCAATACTAACTATTCGAATTTTGCACAACCAATTGTATCCGCGATCGAGGAACCGTGGGAATTACTATTCTAATTGATTATCCAGATCAAATGATTATGAATAAAAAGATTCTTGCGAACATAAGTGCGAAACTATACCATACCTGTAATTGGGAAAAATCTTGTCATTCTCAATTTGAATGGATGTTTTTTGAGATTAATCGATTACCCTTTTCTAGGTTCAAATTGCTAGTGAACTAACAGCGTACAAGGAGGGTTCAGTCATTCTCAGAATCGATCTGTTCTGTGAATCAATATATGCTTCAAGTCAAGGATCGAAACCGTTATTACTCTATTTAACACGGCATACAAAGTATTGGGCAAAAAGGAACTTTCTGCTCTGTTTTCTGCTAATCCGGACCAATACTATAAAGTAGCACTTTTCGATAAAGTTGGATTTCAGCGGCACAAATGTATTCATTGTGGTAAATTTTTTTGGTCTCTTGTAGATAGGACGGTTTGCCCCGATCATGAGATTTATGGATTTCTTGGAAATCCCCCAACGAGCAAACGTCTAGATTATATTGATACGTGGAAGGAAGTCGAAAAATTCTTTGGGTCAAATGAACATACGGTAGTAAACAGGTACCCTGTTGTCTGCAGATGGCGCGACGACCTTTATTATACGATAGCCTCTATTGTGGATTTTCAGAGAGTAGTTGAAAACAAGGTGTTTTTTGAACTCCCTGCCAATCCTTTGGTAGTACCTCAAATGTGTGTTCGATTCAATGACATAGAAAATGTAGGCCTAAGCGGCCGCCATTACACAACCTTTTGCATGATAGGACAAACCTGCGACGCAGATGCAGAAGGAGGATATTGGAAGGATCGTTGCATGGATTTAGATTACCAATTGTTGACGAAAATATTGGGAATTGATCCCAAGGCCATTACCTTCGTAGAGGACGTCTGGATCGGGGCAGGTGCTTTTGGATATTCGCTAGAATATTTTGTCAATGGGCTTGAACTGGGTAACGCAGTCTTTACTGAATTTGAAGGAAATGAAAATGAATATCGAACAATGAAACACCGGATTATAGATATGGGGGCAGGATTGGAGCGTTTCTCATGGATAACAATGGGCACTCCAACCAGTTATGACTGTACATTCGGTCCAGTCATTAATGAGATGATGAGCAAAACTGGGACGATGCTCGATAAAGAAATACTTGGAAGCTACTTTAGGTTTGTCTCAAATGCGCTAGAGAGAACAGAGGTGGATCTAGGAGCTCTCAAAGCCACATTTGTGAAGGAAATGAAAATCTCATTTGAAGATTTGAATACGATCGTTAATCCGTTCGAAGCAATGTATACTATCGCTGATCATACGAGGACTCTACTCTTTGCCATTAGCGATGGTTCTATTCCCTCAAACGTGGGAGGTGGCTATAATCTAAGGGTGATTCTTAGAAGAGCATTGGCAATACTAGAAAGATTAGGTTGGAAATTTGATTTAGCTGAAATCGCTGACATACATATTGAATATCTGAAGAGGATGTACCCAGAATTAGAAGAACATGTAAATGATGTTAGAACAATTTTACAAATTGAGTCTAATAGATATCTGGGGTCTAAGGAAAGAATGAATTCCATTACCTCTTCAATAAAGGGCAAGAAGCAAGGCCTTTCGGTTGATGATCTTATAAGATTGTATGAATCAGATGGTATCACGCCTGAATTCCTTACTGAGTCAGGAGCAATCAAAAGTATTCCCCAAGCTTTTTATGCCAAGTTATCTGAACTACATGAATCTCATCATTCATCACACAATCTTAAGCCAATTACAGGCATTGAAGAACTGCAACCAACTAGGTTGTTATATTATGAATATGATTTAATGACTGAATCTGATGCTAAGATCTTGGCTATCGTAGAAAACAAATACGTTATACTTGATCAGACCATATTTTATCCTCGAGGTGGAGGTCAGGAGCCTGATACCGGCGATATCGAAGGAATTAAGGTATTGGACGTAATAAAGCAGAACGATATCGTAATTCACAAGGTAAGTTCCTCTAAGGGCCTCTTGCCCGGAAAGACGGTTCGGATCCGCATAAATCCAAGAAGAAGAGATCTAATCACTAAACATCATACTGCTACGCATATTGTAAATGCATCTGCGAGAAGTATCCTTGGGCCGTGGGTATGGCAAAATTCCGCGTTCAAGGACGAGGATTATGCGAGACTGGATATCACCCACCACTCATCACTTACCCGGGAGGAGATCGAAGGAATAGAGAGAGCCGCAAACAAGGTTGTCAGACAGGATAGCCCAGTACTAATAAACACATTCGATCGTATCGATGCGGAAAGAAATTACTCCTTTAGAATTTATCAGGGAGGTGTGGTGCCATCCGGGACTGTCAGAATTGTAAATATTAAGGATTGGGATATAGAAGCCTGTGGAGGAACTCATGTTAATCATACCGGTGAAATCGGTTTGATAAAGATATTTAGGACTGAAAGAATTCAGGATGGTGTAGTAAGACTAGAATTTGTAGCAGGTGAGGCTGCTATAGACTTTGTTGAAAAACAAGATAATCAGCTTAATACCATCTCACGCGTCCTAGGAGCAAGCAAAGAAAAGGTGGTAGAATCAGTGCGTAAGTCTGTTGACGAAGCTGACGAGACCAAAAGGAAGCTTAGAGCTATCATAAGGAAAACTCTACCCTCCGTAATGAATACAATTTTCAAAGATGCGAAAGTGATCTCGTCTGATGGAATCAAGTTGTATAGTACTCATGATGAAGAGCTTGACGAAGATTACTATATCTCATTAGGTGAGACAGCGACCCAGAATGATCCATCCTTAATTTTTGTCGCACTTATTGGAAAAGGTCAAGGTGTACGAGTTATTACATTTGTTGGAGAAGTGGCAAGAAAAAGGATCAAGGCAGGCGAGATAGCCCAGCAGCTTTCACTGACCCTCGGGGGATCCGGGGGAGGAAATGCTGCATTTGGTCAGGGAGGGGGGAAGTTTAAGCACAAAATACGAGAAACGATATCATCATTAGAAGAGATGGTTTCACAAACCATTGGGCGATGAAATGCCATGCCTGACCCGCACCTACACCCTCAAAAGCACGCTGCTCGTCCAGACTGGAATCTGATAGAGAGAAAGTGGAGACAGGTATGGGATGAACAAAAAACTTTCGAATCGAATCTTGATTCTGCAAAGCAAAAATATTTGGTAACCGTCGCATATCCATATCCAAATTCTCCTCAGCATATAGGGCATGGAAGAACGTACACACTAGCCGACGTTCACGCTCGCTACAAGAGGATGAGAGGTTACAATGTTCTATTTCCAATGGGCTTTCACTATACGGGTACACCCATACTAGCGATGTCTCGTAGATTGGTATCTGGAGATAAGGATCTATATAATACTTTTCGCAATGTGTATGGCGTTCCTTCAGAGGTTATCGAATCATTTAACGAACCCGTGAATATAGCAAGATTTTTCCACCAAGAAATAAAACAAGGTATGAAGGAGATGGGATTTTCAATAGACTGGAGGAGGGAGTTCACTACTATCGATGAAGCATTTTCTAAATTTATCTCATGGCAATTTAACCTTCTCAAGAGAAAAGGTCTTATAATTCAAGGCTCTCATCCTGTAGGGTGGTGTCCTAGAGACCAGAATCCCGTTAGCCAGCATGATACATTGGGAGACATAGAGCCTAATTTCATTGAATATACTCTGATTAAATTCAAACTAGATGACACATATGTGTTACCGGTAGCTACGCTAAGACCTGAAACTGTTTATGGTGTTACCAATCTATGGGTTAATCCTCATATGAGGTATGTAGTCGCACGTGTAGATGAAGGTAACAACCCTATGTGGATTATTAGTCGTGATGCAGTAATGAAACTAAAACATCAAGGTCATAATGTGGACATTGATCACGAAATAGATGGGATGAAATTAGTAGGGGAGTATGTGAGTAATCCTGTAACGCAGAACAGGCTTCCCATATATCCTGCGTCCTTCGTAGATCCTAAAGATGGCAGTGGTTTGGTTATGTCAGTCCCAGCTCACGCTCCTTACGATTTTCAAGCCCTACTAGATTTCACAAATGGTAATACCTCTAAGGAATTGCATAATTACAACGTAGTCAAGCCAATAACAATTATCGAATCTGAAGGTTATGAAGGTGACAATATAGTTCCATCTCGGATCATAATTGAAAGGTTAGGTGTAAAGGATCAACACGATCCGCTTTTGGAGAAAGCTACGGCAGAGTTATATTCTCATGAATTCTACAAGGGAAGGCTGAAAGAAAATACTGGAAAGTATGCGGGAATGACGGTGTCAGAGGCAAAGGATCTTATTAGATCTGAACTATTGCAGAACGGAATTGGAGAAATCCTTTACGAATTTGTCAAAAAACCAGTCAAGTGTAGGTGTGGCGAAGTATGTGTAGTAAAGGTACTAAGTGATCAATGGTTTCTTAATTACAGTGATGTTCAATGGAAAGACCTAGCTCACGAATGCATTACTAGAATGGATATCGTTCCCGATGAAATAAGATCTGAATTCAATTATGTAGTAGACTGGCTGAAGGAGAGAGCGTGTGCGAGGAAGTCTGGCCTTGGGACGCGATTGCCTTGGGACCAAGATTGGATTATTGAATCCCTATCTGATTCGGTCATATACACTGCATACTACATTATTTCAAGATATATTCATTTTAACGATGATAACTATATTACTGCGCAAAATTTAACCGAGTCCTTTTTCGATTATGTATTATTAGGGGAAGGTTCTCTCAAAGAAATTTCCGAAGAGACTAAACTTTCTGAGGAACTTATATTGAATATGAGAACAGAATTTATGTACTTTTATCCCGTTGACACACGGCATTCTGGAAGGGATTTGGTCCCTAATCATCTCACCTTCTTTGTCTTTAATCATGTAGCTATATTCGATAGAGCCTATTGGCCTAGGCAAATTGTAGTAAATGGTTCGGTGCTTATGGATGGTAAGAAAATGTCTAAATCATTCGGAAATATTATTCCCCTGCGACAAGCCGTGAGAGATCATAGTGCGGACACAATTCGAGTTGCTTTGTTGAGCTCAGCTGAACTTCTTCAAGACGCAGATTTCTCATTCGAGGCTCTTCGAGGGATTAGATCTCGGTTGGATGATATTTACCAAATGGGGATACACCTTTCCAACTCTCATAATAATATCCAAGAGTCGCTAGAACAGCTATATCATGGTCAGAGCGTTACTGAGTCTGAGGATAAGTGGTTATTGAGTATGATACAGAGAAGGATAGGAGACACTACGGAATTGATGGATCGGCTAAGAGTGAGAGAGGTGCTTCATACCATATTGTACTCGATGGAGCAAGATTTACAATGGTACAACAAACGGGTCAAATCTAAGGGCAGAACTGAGTTATTAGTGGGTACGATACTGTCAATGTTTCTTGAGACGAGAATCAAATTGCTCGCACCTTTTGCCCCTTTTTTGGCTAGTGAGGTTTGGAATAGCGTCATCAAAGAGACTTCTGAAATTAGAGCGAACTTGGATTGGCCGAGCGTAAGAGAAGAAAACATTAATCCCGCCGCTGAAGAATCTGAAGACTTGATCAGGAACCTGATACAAGACATACAAAATATCCTCAAGGTTACGAGAATGAAACCTTCTCGTATTAATATATACACATCGGCAAAATGGAAGTGGAAAGTATACCAAAGAATACTTGAACTAATTATCGTGAATCGAAATTCGAGCCTGAGTGATGTTATGAAAGCACTAGGCGATGATTCAGAAATATCTCGAGCTAGGTCAGATGTAAAGTTAATAAAGAAAATTATGGAGGACGTTCTTTCCATTCCAGCAGAACGGCGTTCGTTAAAGTTGAATATTAAAAATTTAAACGAACTACTAGCAATTGAAGATGCTGCCTCGTTGATTTCTTCTGAATTGGGCAATGTGAATATTGAAATTTCTGTGTTTAGTGAAGATGAGGAGAATGTAAAGAAAAACGATCCACAATCTAAAGCGAGATTATCTCGTCCCTTTAAGCCTGCCATATACCTAATCTAATGCCTTGTGAGCCCTTAATTTCTCGTCTTCCTGGGAGCAATAACAGAAGAAGCGAAATACAACACGAAACCAGCTATAACAAAAAATAAGCCGTACAGTGAAATGGCACCACGATCATAATAGGTTCCTAATCCGACTATAATTGCTCCAACAACAAGTAACGCTATACCTAGCCTTGTGAATGGAGACATTCGAAGTTTCTTATGTTCAGGCAATTTGTATGGTTCGATTTATTCCATTATGCATCGGAAACTGACACTTTGAAAAGCTTCTCGTCCTAAATCTGACAAAACTACAATTACTGTAGTTGTCTTTCATGTTCTCTAGCATTGAATTGAACGGCTAACTGAATTTCGAGCTCTGAATAATTTCATAGTAAAACCAATTGAGCCCTTCGCAACTTGCGTGTTGCCACGATCCTTATGCGAATCTAATCCAATTATAGTTGTATAGTGAGCTTGAGTGTGCTTTCTAGCAAAAATTCCTCTTCCCAATCTTACTCCATCTCAACAGCTCATTGAGTAGCGGTTTATTTATCTGTTCACTTGCAACTAGTATACACTATGTTCTTTTCACATTTTCTAGGATAAATGCAATTTAGATAACATTTGTCATTCAATTTATGAGCAATGTTAATCATTTTTAACTTTGCTTGTACCCTTTGGTCGATCAGATCTCACAATGGCGCAGTGCTTCATATTCGAAAGGGTTGTATTGTAATGGATTTTGCTAGAACTACGGGTGTAGTTAGAATAGTGAGGATGTCTCAATCTAAGTCGATTGTGTCATTAGATCATTTAGTGACATATTTCATATTACGGTAGAACGACCCACTTGATCCTGAGAATTGGTCACCCTACCCGCTAGAGGGACGATATTATATGGCCTACTCCTCTATGGGAAATATCTTCAAGCGGATTCAAACCGGCACTGTGATTATTCCTTGATTCCGAAACCTTCAAAGAATTATTTCCTGTTATCAGAAGATACGTGATTCAAAATAAGGAGGAGTGGGTAAACTTCTATCATGCATTTCCACTCCGCCTGATCAAAGATTTGGCTATTGCATTAAAGGCATTGGAACTGAACGCTTGCAATACTTTGGGCCAACTTCAAGGGTCAAGTGGACTGTAAGGGGATATCTCATCCACAAATCACAACCTATCGGTATAGGATGCTTGGGAAATTTCTCTGACGAGACAGGCACCTATCAAACCAGCCCGCTGATATATAAGAGGCAGAAAAGAACGACTGAAATGATGAGATCCATACAGAAAAAGCTGTAGATAGTAATAAAACCTAAGTCTTTGGAAAAAGATCCCTATTCATATTCCCTTAATGTGCCCAATTCGTTCTAATCAGATCCAGCGGCCGAAACTAATCATTTATCGAATACAGAACACAGAGATAGGCTGTACATTAAAGGATGAGAAAATGTGCGGTGGAAGATGATAATTGTAGTGGATTGTTGGATGGGGTAGCTGTAAATTAACAGAAATGGCTGCAGCCAATGAATCAGGACAGAGTCTAGGTATACCACAGATGGCGATTGCTCCTTACACATATCATCAGATTACCCAAGATACTTCCAAGATAATCTATTCTCTTGAATCTGAAAATTTATTGTTTGATACCATTCAATATAGATAACTTATCGGATTATTGATACACTACAGGTTTGCAAAACTGTATAAGGAGTTACTGATAAGCTGAATTAGTATGCACAGCAAAGATACTCGAAGTTTAAATCTCGATTTAAAGATACTTGAGGCTTATAGTAGAGACGTGGGTAGAGGAGTCGCCCGTCTTGATTACGATTCTATGGATTCTCTCGGAGCTTCAACTGGAGATATTATAGAATTGAAAGGTGGTGAAAAAAGCAGAAGTGCCAGAAGGACTGTAGCTAAGTGCTTACCTTTGTATCCTTCCGATGAGGGTAAGGGGGTGATCAGAATTGATGGTCTAGTTAGGAATAATGCAGGTCTAGCCATAGGTGACATTGTAATCGTAAAAAAGATCAAAGCCACACTAGCAGAAAGGGTTATTGTTGCACCGCTTGAAGCAGTATCTTCAATTGATGAAAGGTATCTTGCAGACTCCCTTGATAGCGTTTCCATGATAAAAGGAGATAACGTTATGGTCCCGTATTTTGGTGGAAGACTTACCTTTCAGGTTGTAGGCCTTGCGCCTGATGCCTGCGACGCAGTCATAATAGGCCAGAAGACACAGTTCACTATAGCAACTTCTGACGTGGCACTGGCAGGGACAACCGCGAAGGCTATTGCTTATGAAGATATCGGGGGATTAAAGGATGAAATACAAAGGGTAAGAGAAATGATAGAACTCCCTTTAAGACATCCTGAGATATTTGAAAAACTTGGTATAGAAGCACCGAAAGGTGTGCTATTGCATGGACCACCAGGAACAGGCAAGACTCTATTGGCTAAGGCAGTAGCCAATGAAAGCAACTCGCATTTTATTAGTATATCAGGACCAGAAATCATGAGTAAATTCTATGGGGAATCCGAAGCGCGTTTACGGGAAATATTTAAAGAGGCGCGAGAAAAAGCCCCCTCCATTATATTCATAGATGAAATAGACTCTATTGCACCAAAAAGAGAAGAGGTCATGGGAGAAGTAGAGCGAAGAGTAGTTTCTCAAATGCTTTCAGTCATGGATGGATTGGAGAGCCGCGGGAAAGTCATAGTTATAGCAGCAAGTAACAGACCAAACGCAATAGATCCTGCATTGCGTAGACCGGGAAGATTTGATAGAGAAATCGAGATCAAAGTTCCAAACAAACGCGGCAGACTAGAAGTACTCCAGGTTCATACAAGAAATATGCCCCTAAATGCTGACATAGACCAAGATAGGATCGCCGCTGTTACCCATGGATTTGTGGGAGCAGATCTTGAGTACTTGTGCAAAGAAGCAGCTATGAAGTGTTTGAGAAGACTTTTACCTGAACTCAATCTGGGGGATGAAAAACTTGCACCGGAGGTGCTAAATAAACTGGTAGTTACTATGGCCGATTTCCAGAATGCAATTAGGGAGATTGCCCCTTCTGCTATGAGGGAAGTCTATCTAGAGTCACCTGACGTGAAATGGGATGATATTGGTGGATTAGACTTAGTAAAGCGAGAGTTACAGGAAGCCGTCGAATGGCCAATGCGCTTTCCGGAAATGTACAAGCAATTAGGACATAATGTGCCTAAGGGAATACTGTTACACGGCCCTTCAGGAACGGGTAAGACTATGCTTGCAAAGGCGGTAGCAACTGAGTCAGAAGCAAATTTTATCAGTGTTAAGGGCCCAGAGCTCTTATCAAAGTGGGTAGGAGAGTCTGAAAAAGGACTGAGGGAGATCTTTAGAAAGGCAAGACAGGCTTCACCATGTGTTATATTCTTTGATGAAATTGATTCTATTACCTCTATCAGAGGAGGTGGGATTGAAGGTCTTGGAGGTCTATCTAGTTCAGATAAGATGATGTCGCAACTGCTCACAGAGATGGATGGTATACAGGAAATTCATGATATCGTTATATTGGCTGCCACTAATAGAATAGACATGATGGACACTGCATTATTGAGACCCGGTCGCTTTGACAAGATCATTTACATACCAAATCCAGACAAGGTCACAAGAGAAAGAATTCTACAAATCCATGTTAAAGGAAAGCCAATCAGTAACGATATTGATATAAATAGAATAGTAGAAGCGACAGAAGGATTCAGTGGAGCTGATGTATCGTCAGTTGTAAATACTGCCGTATCTTTAGTTTTGCATGATTATATACAGAGGTATCCATCTGCTGAAGAAGCATTCAAACATGCCTCAGAAGCACTTGTGACCATCAGACATTTAGAAGATGCTGTAAAAAAAGTAAGAAGACAAAGAGAAATGAAACCGGAAGAGAAAATGCATATATCACACTATGGATAAGGGAAATAAATATTTCTGAAAATGCATAGTCCTACACGACTATAATATAACTATTGTACATAATTATATTATTGGTGATTCTTATTCCTCCGCTGAATTGATTATTAATAGTTGCAATCCACCAAAAAATGATATTGCATATTCAATTAGTGATAAATCTCGATCGAAAGGTTTGAAGTAGTGCGGTCTGCTTTATAATACCATTGTACAATACTTTCAATTATTTCTAGTAGTAAATACTCTCAGTTGTTTTCTTCTTTCTTTTATTTCTGCCACAATAATGTATATTCAAGCTAGAAATTCGATTTCGATACGAAAACCTATAGTAGATTCACCAAAAGCAGGAGATGCGATTATTAGTCCAGCTATTGCAACTTCCAACCCGTTCATACGAATGCGAAATCCTCTAGCCCACGCTTTGCTTTCCTTGTCTCCAATACTATATGCAATGCTGGAAATTCAGTCGAATGGTGATGCGACTGCCATTCCCAATATTAAGAATGGTGTAGTTCCTATTGGAAATGCTATTACTTTAGCTGCTGGCAATGACTAATATTCCCAATCCAATGTAACTAGACGAAACCTGTTGTTTATGTGAACGAACAAACCCATAATAACTCTCAATAGCTTCTATTAATAAAAGAATTGAAGCTGTCAGTACTATCGAGACTTGGAAACAAATTCAGCGTATTTCTCTGGACCTAGGTATTTAGTTCGTTGCCTGCACCTTAGACATATGATACTAGTACGTTTATCTGGATAGATACAGGACCAACCACAATATCTACATCTTTCCCCAATTCCCATGTTTATCACCTATAGACCCAATACCATATTATAACTACGAAGGTAAAAGAGTATACCCACTATCACAATAATGACAGAAACAATGAATAGGATAGTTCTATGGTTATTCGTCATGCGTCGTTTAACACTGGCGATGAGTAATCCCTTCTATCCTACGCTTAAAATACTCTCCACAAGCCTAATCTACGCTCACTACTCTCCTACGCTTAAGATTGCTAGTGTTAGGCATCAATTTCGTGCTCCAGCCCGTAATAGTATTTTTCTTCCTCCTTCTTGATAGCTTTAACGGCAGCTGCGATACAAGATAAACAGACGTTAATATTCGATCCTAAATGATTCTCTAACCTGTTCTCTATAGTGAGAGGTTCACCACATGAGCGGCACAGACGTCTAGACATGCCCTCGTCCCTTTACACTCATTCGAGGGTTTTAAACCTCATCATTTCCATTCTCATCAAAAACGTTCTGATAGTTATTGTTGATGTATCTCCCGTCTTACAGTTTCTCACTTGTATCTGAGCTTACGATTATGTAATCTGTTCCGTCGTCTTAAGAGATTAGCTTTTAGTAGCCTGGATCTTAACTAAACGAGGCTTCTTCTTCAGGCATAAATCTCAGCACGTTATAGACCGAAGATTCCTTTAGTGTCATTTGTAATTATAACACGAATACTGCATATCCTATCTTATGCCTCAAGACTTCGTTCCGAATTCCTCTTCGTACCAATGTGGAGTAAATTCTTCATATCTAGATGTTCTCTCGGGCTCTTCAACGATCTTCTCGTTCACGGTATGTTGAAAATCTATTACGTCTTTCTTCCAATTATCGAACCATTTACTTATTTCCCGATCCTCTTTTAGGATCTGTGTAAATTGTTTCGCTGGGATCGAGGCCCATCTGGTCGTAGGCAATTCCGATTCTTCCAAATACATACTAAATCGATCTAAATTTGCATAGTATTTATCCCTTGCAATCAGATTTAGATAATACACAAGGCTTATTTCTTCTGGCCTCATGTTTATCGGCTCAGAAATATCCTTTAATTTTTGATATAGTGCAAAAAATTTTGTCATGTCATTTTTTTCACGTTTGTTTACTTGTTTGTATCGAGTAATACCCTCTAGCTTATTAACTTCATATCTTTCTAGTGAATTTATTCCAGTGTCGAAGATTAGTCGCAGATTACTAAAATTATATTGTATAATCGATCGTGCGCTTTGATAAAGTTCCTTATAACCATGCAGGATTACTGATTTACTAGAACGACTGATACGAAAATCTTTACTGAGTATCACGTCAAAATTGAACATTGAATCATTCCCTAGATTATCCTTTAGTAAAGACCACTTTCCAAAGATTAAGGGAACGACGCCGGAATAGTTTGAGGCTATTTTATCATAATAATACATTATATGCTTAGAATTTTCGAAATTTCGACGCAGCAAGATAGTTAGAAATAATAATATTCCAAATAGTGATAATTGACATGTTTTCTTTCCCGAATCATTCTGAGTATTTATGATTATGCTACGTTGCAAGAAACGTCTTTGCTCTAAATACTTTTTTAAATAAGAGCCAACCGACATTCCATGTTTTTTTGCTTGATTCCGCATATACTTCCAAGAATCAGCAGGACTGTGATGATCCTGTATTGGTCCCGTAGAGAAATCCAGAAGTATTTCATCCAGATCAGAATTTGACACTCCCATTAACTTGGAACTAATCTCTTCTTTTGTAATGTTTGGATAGCTAACCAGGATTTCCAGAATTCTTGTAATAAGGCTAGACTCATTAATTTTTTGTGCAGAGAGCCATTTTGCATAAAAGTCATTCAATTCGTCTAGAAAAAGACCTGCTTCTCTTCCTGATGCATACTTCAAATATTTCGATATAAAAAGTTCATAGAGATCGTTAACGGTCTGTAAGTCAATTGGATCAGATCTGTAATGACACACTCTAATTATGTATGACCAAAAATTCTCAGGATTAGTCTCATCAGATACAATAGCAGCAAGACCGTTGTATGTAATATTATAAAATTTCTCTGGTTTACCACTTCTGCTCGTGTCCACACATTTTGGTTCTATCAATTTCTTCTTAAGCAAATTGTCAAATGCTTCTGAGATTTCGCCATAGTGATGTTCCTTCAGGTATTCATTCTTTGCCTTACTTTTAGATAGAGATTCATGATTAGTCAATTCTTTGAGTATTTTGAGTTGTAAATCTGGCTTCTTCTTTTTTTCGTTATAGAATTTGTGAGTAAACAAATATCGTGATATCACACAAGTTACTTCAATTACCCTATATATATGACTTACCATATGATAATTATGACACAAAAAGTCAAAAAAATAGAAGTAATAAGCAAAAATGAATGCAAGATAGGACCTACAATAGCTACAGCCAAAAGCATTGAATCGATAGATAATTCGACAGGGCAAAGAAAAGATGTCAAGGAATCAGAGGGTGCAGATCCCCAAACCGAGGTAGATGAAGTGAAAGGGACCGAGGAAAAAACACATGCATTAGACCTTGGTGAATACTACATAGATCGTGCCATAGATACAATGGAGGAATGGCATTCAAAACCTAGAGATTTTGGCCACGTCTCAGATGTTGTTATGTGTCACAGGCAAAGATTATACCGTGAAATAGACCGCCGACCACTCGGTTCCAAGAATGTAAGCATCTATTCATCAGGAAAAGCAATTCATGAAGCGGTACAATTGCTATTTCGTAGTGATAAGAGGACATTTGAAATAGAAAAATACGTGGAGTTCAAGGACATTTTAGGCTCGGTGGACATTTATGACAGGAAACGTAACATTCCTATCGAATTCAAGACTAGTCGAGCGTCTGATATAAAAGAACCCAAGAGCTTTCATGTGGACCAGCTAAAATACTATATGTCCATGTTAGGTGCCGAACAAGGATACATCATATATCAATTGCTAATGCATTTCGAAGACACACCATTCAAAACCTTCAGAATATTGATGAATGCGCAAGAAAGGAAGGACCAGCGTGATAAGTTAGTAAAGGAAGTAAATTCTCTAAAGAGAGCGATAGAAGCAAGAGACCCTTCTCTTGCAAGACCAGTAAACCATGATCCTTCGCTGAATTGGCTATGCAAATCGTGTGAGTATTTGGCGGATTGTAAAAAGATACAGCAGACCGCTGCGGTGGCGGCCTGATTTTGAATGGAGGTAAATATAGCAATGGCATCCGGTGAAAATAAATGCAAGTACTGCGGCTCTAAAGAGTCATCTCTCGCTGTCAATGAGGTAGGAAATACGTACCAAAGATGGACTCGAAATCATTACGAAGAAGATAGTTGGATATGCGGAATATGTTACAGAAACCTTCTGTATCTGAAAGCCCGTCCTCTAACTTATTTTCGTAGAAGGAAGCTTGAAAAGGAGCGGAAATAAAATGTCGAATAGTCTATCAGGCAATACTATTGAACGAAAATGCGAGTACTGCGGCAATGACAGGACATATATGGCTGTTACTAAGGGAGGAACATCTTATCCAAAATGGAATAGTAATCCTTTCAAAGAAGAGACGTGGATATGCGGAAAGTGTTACAGAAACCTACTGTATCACAAGGCTTTTCCTCCTATTCAAGTTCGTAGAAGTATTCGGATAAACAGAATTGCAAAGCGAGTTTGTCATAAATGTGGCGGCAAGACAACAACTCAAAAAAGCAAGACCTCACCTAATGATTATCATATATGGCATAGACATCCCGAAGTATCGAGCAAATGGCTGTGCGGTAGGTGTTATGCAAATTGGCTCTTTGAGCCTAGGCGAAGATTCAAGACTAAAGAAGAACGTTACCAATACATCAGCAAGTTATTTAGTGGCACAGGAAATCCCCAGTACGGAAATCATACATTAAATGTGGGTAGGGTTTACACTGAAGAGCGAAACAAAAAGGTTTCTGAAGCAGTCAAGCAGTGGGCCAAATTACACCCTGAGCATTACTATAGAATAGGCATTCTCGGCGCTATAAAGGCGAGAAAATTAGGGTTATCCGGTCTACCTACTGGTCTGGAGATCCGAATGGAGAAAGCGCTTAAGGAACATAAGATACAGTACATCCCTCAATATCGATATGGCATAGGCATAATGGATTTCTATCTCCCTGAAGGAAACATAGCGTTATTTGTTGACGGAGGAGTATGGCACGCTGATCCCAGACTATTCGATGCCACAGATATTCTATTTTTCAAATTCAAGACTTCAAGAAATGAACCGATAACCGCCGAAGAGGTTTGGAAGAAGGATAGAATTCATACGAATTATCTAAAGTCGAAAGGGTATACCGTAGTTCGTTTCTGGGAGAAGGAGATAAAAAGTGAAATTGATAGATGTATAAAGATACTTCTTTATCAAAAGACATGAGGGTATACGCTACATTAGAATATTTATAGATATTATCGTTGATTCGTCATGTGAATAACGATTATCGGCAATGAAAGTAGAGGATTCGTGATAGACAGTACAACCTGGAGTGTGTCCTTCCCGGAGCATATACCCACAGCACAACTAACTAAACATATCATCATGCAACCCTTTTGCGCGGGATGAAATATATTCTTCTGTTGAATCTATCAAGGTATACAATTCCGGCAAAATAGATTCTCTATTTTCCTTACTAGCATAGATTAGATCGTTTATGAAATAGCGGGTGTACTGTTCGAATCTATGATCCTCTTTGACTTCTCTCATGCATTTTTTCCACGAATTCCAATATATCTGGAATCTTTCATCAGGATTAGCAAGATATTCTAGAATTTGTTTTGAGATAGATTTATGATGCTCTGAACTTTCGTCAGTAGAAGCCAATATTTCCTCTAGTTTACTCTTGTATTGCTGGCGTGCTTTTCTAGGCACATCCTCTGACCCTGGATCGTCTTTAGATGTGATTAAGATCCTGCTAAGTACGGATAGGGCTCCGGCTAGGAACAAACTGTAGTGATCGCTTAGTATTTCATCGTCCAGCTTCTCCCATACTTCGGGGATTTTCTAAATCCGTTTTGTTATTGCTTGTTTCTCCAGGTCGCGCCACGCTGTAAGTTGAATTTTTTCAGTTGATGTAGAGTTAATTCTGTTCAGATACAACTTTAATTTTTCAAGAGATGTGTCTTCTAGATGATCACTCGTTTCGGTTGGCAAAACTGAAACGTTAATAGTATTACTAATAGTATTCTTGTCTTTGAAATGTTTCAACGATTTTGTGACTATATCCTTTACGTGATTCTCTATATGGCCAGGATCTTCTAAAATCTTGTTTCCATCAAGCATCTCAGGTACTACCGTTCCTTTTTTCGATTCGCTAATCCGTGTCTTTTGAAACTCTCTGACAAACTTACTGTTCTGTACAACTGTTGATTGAGCTACTACAATCTTAATATGCGCATCCGATCTTATTAAAAGAAGCATATCACGGAAAAAGTTTGCAAGTGAATCAGTCCAGATAATCTCAATCATCAACTCAATTCCATCTGAATTAATTGAAAAAATGTCCAATTCTTGTCCCGATGAAGGATATTCAGTTATAGTGACGCCAAACCAGTCACTTAGCTTCTTTGCCATTAATATTTTGATTGAGTTATGCTTGCTGGTTTCACCTATCAATTAATTTTAGTCTCCCTGATTAACAGAAGTAGACGGCATTCAATTATATTAACCAAAAACGAATTAAAGATATTATCATACTTTAATAAGGTAGCCCTCCTTCTACTTTTGACTGCTTGCTCTCTTAATATCTTCGCTAATACTGCAGACCTGGTAGCACAGAACAGTATTATCTTTCAGATTGTCTGAAATATACCAGTATTGTGGATCAACCATTATGATTGTATCCGGTACTCTACCCCTTGCTGTGGGATATTTCCTTAGAAAGTTCTTTAGATGTTCTTCATGTCTAGGGTTTTCGCAAGGCAATAGTTTGTACCTTAAGACAGGCTCCTAAAAACTTCAGCAGTCTCTTACCATAAGACAGGCTCCTGCAAAAGCAACGACCATTTACTTTTTTATTTTCATAATTTTACTTTCTAAATATTTAAATTGGTTTTGTTAATTTAGGATGCACATATTCCATGATGATGTCTCTCCTTGGATAGGTAAGGGACCCCTTGTGTTGTCGGCTGCAGTGTCCTTTATTCTTGCCCTTATCTATCCTTTCTTTTATCACCATAAGATAAGCGTGACTTCCATCAGAAGCATTAGGTCAGGAATGTGTCCTATTAAATTCTAGTAAGAACGTTCAAACTTAAAATACAGTTGATATGTCATCAGTACAATATGTCCTTTGGTAAGAAAGTCAAAGATGAAATCAAAAAGAAGACGGGTCACAACTATAATGAGATAGTAAGAATCTTGGAACAATTTCCAGATATCCCTGCAAAGGAAAAGATACTTGAATCGGCAAAAAATACAAAGAGCCAATTAGATAAAGTAGTAGACGATAACATACATGACTAAATATTCAGTTAGTAAGTTAATGGTTCTTCAACTACTAACCGCAATTTACCTTCCCTTTCCAATTTCCTAACGGCGGCAACTTAGCAAATATCACAGGCGGATAAGCTGTCGTATTCCAAGGCAGCGGTAATGTCGGATTCCAGCAATTTCCTGGAGGTGGAGGAGTAGGAGCAGATGTAGGAGATCCAGGAACTGTTAGCATGCAAGACATTGAGGAAGGACATAGTCACGGCAAGAAGAAACCAAGACTACAAAGCAGATTACAGCGTTACTTGGACACGGCACTAGCAATCGCAGGCGACAGAGGAGAATTGTACAACGCAATAGTTTCAGCAATCACAAAGGCATTCGGAGATGTTATGTTGAACTTTACTTTGAATAGTTACCTAGACGGCAATTCAATATATTCAAGTCAGAAGAAGTATATGCTAAAGCAAGTTAGTGTATTTACTTAAGAAATGTCGCGGAAGTCTGGTTTTCGTATCGGTTGCAATAACGAACCAACGGAGGCAGCAACTATCACTAGTACTAGTCACGAAAGAAGGACAATACATTTTTGCCTATCATGTTACAGAACCTTAGAAAGAGAGAGAATATTATCAAATGGTAAGGTGATTAAAGGTTAAAGATCTCTAATATCTTAAATATATCCCACTACGAATGAATAAGGTTGTCAAACGACGAAGTTCTTGAATATTTAGTTAAAGAGGTAGAAGAAACAGGCGTTGGAACTACCATATCCCTTTACATAAACGGACTTATTGTAACTGGACAACTTATTCGTTCTAAAAGGTATTATGATTTAATGTCGTCAATACATGACGAGAGAATAACAATGACGAACGACTTGAATGAAACCACAGCATCCGATCTTAATATATGGGATCACAAACAATTTCTTAAAAAGAAATCGAAAGAAGGTATCAATAACATTGAATATATACACCTGGATAATACCATGATATTTCCGCCCTCTAGTACTTTCGCACCTTCCATTTGCAATGTATGGCGCGGAAAGATATCTTCTGTTGATGGATTTTCACTTGGAAGACCGGCATGGGATTTAAAGGATATTAAAGAACCCTGATTTACCTTAACCTGTTTCATAAAGTTGTAGCGCAATAAAGTTTATAGCGGCGGTCCAATTTAGTATGCATCCATCGTTTGGTATGGAACGGTTATGTTGATGTCAAAGTGTACCCGCTGGTCTTCATATTCCCTATTCTCTAACCCTTCTTCTAATTCGTCTAGGTGTATCCCTTCAATAAATGGTGTATTGGGGTCATTCTCATCGTAAACTGGGTAATGTTGAAGCTGGTTGTATGGTGCAAGTTGAAAGTCTTTAATGTCCTTCAAAGGTGTATCCTGTAAATTGGTAATTTCATAGTATTGTACGCATGACTTACAAGAATAAGCGTCTAAGTGTTTATCGTAATCTAGAACTCCCTTGCACATAGCACAAAAGAAAGTTTCTTTAGCTGGGTCTTCTATTGTTTCCTCGCTGGAGAATATTTGAGTCTTCGGTGTGTCTGTCCATCTGTTGAGGTAGGTAACATCGGCGTCGTTGAATCCAGTTCGGACTCCTTCTCTACTTACTCTATCATTACGTTTAGTGAATTTCAATGATGTTGCGGCCACTCCTGTACAATTTTTCGCATTTCATAATACCCAACGTAGTCTTTGTAATCCTCGAGAGTTTCTAGATTTTCGATTCTACCTGTTTCATTCCAAAATCTACATTCAGGCACGCACTTATCAAAAGGTTTACTACCATGAAGGCCGCCATTATCGTGCCCAAATCCATGTCTTGGGTTACGTGCTTCTTGGTATCTCTGTTCCGGTGTCTTCGATATATCTTGAATAAAGTTCCAGACCCATTCGTTAAATGTACAGTCTTTAATATGTTCTTCATGTGTTGGATTAAAGTATTTTACTGTTGCGTGTTCCTTAAGCCATTTCTCTTTTCTCTCATTATACGCTATATCATGCTTTTTTCGTAAGTCCTCTAAGAATGCAGTCATTTCTGCTGCTTGTATAGAGTCGGTACATTTTGCCTGCCTTCACTAGTTCGTCTTTATCAAATATCATTACATTGCCATGCATTCTATGCTCCCTATCTGCACCAAAACCTTCTACGATCTTGGTTATTGTGCTTCGATAGATAGTGTCATAATCAAATGTTTGATACTCGTTCGGTTTCTTTTCATCATAAACACCGCCTATCTTACTTCTAATTTCGTCCCAAATATTTGCGACCGATATCGTAGTTCCATATCTAGGAATCATGTCTACTATTATACCGTAAAGAACTGGTTCGATAGACACTTTCTTCTTGCGCTTATTCTTTTTAACTAAGAATGACTTCATCGCATTTGCTATTTTTGAATAGGATTTAGTATTGTGGAATAGCTGCAATAGTGGTTTACAGAGTTCCTTATCTCTTCCACTAAGTCCAGCGTCTACGTCAATTATAGGGTCTTCAAAATGAACAAGTCTGTATACTAGTAGTAATTTTCTTAGATTATTGAGGTTAGTATACAGTTTTTGTAACTTTTCATTCCTTCTATAAGCTGGGTGTAGGACTTCTTTAATGTCGTATGTTGGAATTCCTTTAATTGCTTTGATCGTAAAGGACCTATCAATAACTCCTTTTGCAAAGCTGGGTCTCATTGGTTCCTCAGCTATTCTGATCTTGAAACAGTAGCTAAAGAAAAATTCTTGTTTTTCAGTATTCTTATTTATCTTGGAAACCCTTCCTAGAACTGTATACCCCTCTTTAAGGATTGATAACATGTCCTTGTCAGTGTGAAGTCTGTCTGCTTCGTCTGCAATGATTATGCACTGCCCTGGTTCTATCTTTCCTAGTATCCTGTATAGGTTCGCCGCCGAAGGATCAGTCATTCTAACTGCACGGTATGCAATTCCTTCAAAGACATGACCTATAGTACTCTTACCAATACCATTACCTGTGCCTGAAATGTCATAATAGTGAGTAGTGGGAAATAGATCTTGGAAATAGGTCCAAAGTATAATTGCTGAAATAAGGATCCTTATCTCTTCGTCCTGGTCGACATATAATGAGACTGTTTCCAATATCTTTTGGAACAATATTTCCCTATCTACTTCCTCAAATACTATCTGCTGGAATTTCTTTAGTTCCTTATATGAGTTAAATTCAATTGGTTCGTATGGATATTCTTCAATACTTGGCGGTCTTAACACTCGATCTTGTTCCTCAATTGTTGGGACTGTAGTAATCTGACCATTTTCATATTTTAGAAAGACTGGTGTACCATTAAGCAAAATTGCTTCATGAAGTACACCTCTAAACCTAGATGAGTACTTGAAAGTCATATAGTCGTGTTTTGGTGCTTGTTTTTGAGCCTTCTTAGTGAATTTACCATTACCATTGCCATTTCCTAATTCCTTTAGGCTATCTTCTAAGTCTCTATCAAACACTTCTTCTAATGCTTCGTACTTATCTTCCTCTAATGTAGTCAATTATTCTTGGTTACCTCTATTGTTGGTGTGAGTTTATCTAATGCTGAAATTAGCCGTTCCATGACTTGGTTAAAGAGTTCCTGATCAACCATTGAAAAACTCATTTACTTCACTCTCCTTTCTCTGTCTATGTTCGTGTGGTTGACCGCTATAGTAATCCACTAGTAACCAACTACCGTCTGGTCTTTTTTTGAAGGTGATTGATTCGTTAATAAATCCGTTATTCCGGCAGGTGAAACACTTCTTTACCTGGTCGTTACCTAATGCGCCAGGTCCAATACGCTGTGGTAAATAATACTTATTAGTGTAATACGGTCTATATGTGTTTGACAAATTCTCTTTTTTCTCCTGTTCTAAACTTTCTCCATTATCACGCGCTTGCCGTCCAAAATCACTGCCAAAATATCTCCTTTTGATATCTCCAAAGCCTTGCAATAGGGTCTCGGAATAGTGGTTACTAGTGTGTCAGCACTGGAATGCTTTACTATGTGAACGTATTTGGGTTTCTCTACCATGATACTAATTATAGAGATTATAGGAATTGTGCTATAGGAACTATGTCTAACCATTTCTTATGAACCTCTTAAATGACCTTTGGGAGCCGGGTTTGGGTCGGCGTCTATTCTTCATCTTCGTTGTCTTCTATCAGATCATCATACCATCCTGGTGCAAAAGCTTCTGTAATCGTTTCATACATATTCTTCCTAGTGTCTCTAAGTTCATCCACTTCTAATTCCTCAGGTTCTTCTGGCTCAGATCCATCGTATTCCTCGACCATATCGTCATAGATTGATTTATCCCAATGCATATCCACGGATTCGATTAGTATTTTTTTAAATTCAGCAATGTGATCCTTTGTAAAGAATGCATTAAGGTGAGTTGCTCTATCGCCGTATCTTCGTTTAAACTCATGTAGGTTAGGATCCGGCTTCTTGCCTGGTTCCGGATCTAATGGCATTAATGGAAGATTATACTCGTCTATCTGTTGAGGGGTAACTGCAATCCTTTTGACATCTACTCCTTCAACCCCCAATTGTCTAAGCCTCTTCTTGATGTAGTAGACCATCCCCTCACCGGAGGGATCCCAATCTCCTGAATATTTGATGTGGATATGTTCAGGATCGAAGCCCATATGATCTATAACTTCTTTAAGTTCTTGCAACATTGATTAAGGAAGACTAGGCTGGGAAATCCTTTGTTAGCTCTCGTCTTCACACCTTTACCTTCCAAGAGTTTTTCAAACCCTGGTAAAAGATCGACTTTCTCCTCCCATACCTCTACATATTCAGGTTGATTATACCATCTGCCACCTATTTGACCTGGCTCACCCTCTTCGCCTTTACCGTCATATTTATTGACGGCATCCTTTAACTCCTGAATCTTATCCTCAATGTATTCATCTGGATCTGGTATTGATCCTGGCTCGGTAGGATCTGAAGGATCATCGTCATAATAATAACCCACTGACTTACGACTATCATCATCTGCAAAACAATCGATATCTAACTCTGGATACAAAAGTTTGCCCTCTAGGTCTACCCATCCTAACCTTGCCTCAACCGTTGCTCTGACAAAAGCAGTGTGCTCTTTCTTCTCGACAATCCTCTCATCCTGAGCCTGATAAAACATAGTTCTGGATGAAGGCTTGAAACCATTTAGTACGACGTATTCAGGTATTGCTTTCTGTAGCCATTCGATGATCTTGAACCATCTGGTTTCCTCTCTGCGTTTCTACGGAATGGAACATTTTTGAATTTTGACACCATTAGCAGGATCTTGCATCAGCTCCCTCAAACGACGACTTATAGATGATTTTGCGAGTTCGATACCATAATCAAGTTTCAAGCGCTCAGATATTTGACGATATGATAGGCCTTGATGATTTAACTCCAGGATGTATTTGTCCTTTGGAGTAAATTCGAAGGCACTGTTATCGTCGTCGTCGTCGCCCGTCCCGTCCCAACCATTGGGACGATCTTTACGTGCCATTTTTCGTCGTCTGACAGTTGTGAACGATAATCTGAAGTGTCACATCGACCCAGGGCACTGGTTTATGTTCAGCTAAATAGTAATGCTCGACTGGTATACTTCCATTGGTAAAAATCCATATGCCGCAGCTGCGAGGGCGAGACTGCCATTTCCTTTCCCTAGGAAGAGATTCTAGCAAAAGCGGAGTGGATTTGTTGATAAGTTGAAGCGACATTTCTAACGATACCTACTTTCAGGTAATCTCTCTTCGATTTCCTGAGGCATCCATACAACTGAATTACCACTGCGATAAGTTTGTTCTTCCTCTTTGGTTGGTTTACCTGCTTCCGATTCCTTTACATTGGTTTCTATGTAAGTGTTTAATATGCCGTATCTATCATACAAATCCTGCATTACGTAACGTAGATAGTCTAAGAGTTCTTTACCACCACGATCTCCCAATTGGATAGTTGCCTTCTTATTAACCAAATCTAGAGGTTTAACATACAGCCACACATCACCACGTCCTTTACCATTATTCCTTCCATTCCTTCTTCTTTCCGCTCTTCTGGTCATTGTGTTAGCTCCTCTTTCTGCCTGCGCAACAGTATACCGTCCTTAGTGATCTCTTGTGCAAACGAATCCGATTCAGTCAAGTGCAGCTTGTCGATGATTGACATGTCTATGCTAATGAACGCATACTTGTTCTCGTAGAAGTGTAGTTGTTTCCTACTAGCAGCGGTAAGTTTATTTTGTTCAGTGTCTAATGTATCTTTATAGTCGTTGGTTGGTGGTCCCAATCTAATTGGTGCCTTCTCTTTCGGCTACATCGTTAGTGGTAGGCAGTCTAGCTACTAGATTGGACTCTTGCAAGCTAGATTGTTCCACCACTGAATTTTCTTTAATTCGGTCTCTTACTACATGTACATTTGTACGACAGAAACCACAACTGGCATAAAATTTACTCTGCCCCCTGTAATTCCATTCATGTCAACACGTAACGTTTGGACATCGTAACCTTACGACCACGGGGTGTTCTCGATTTAACATACTATACCTTATACCTATACCTATAACAATAAGTACCAATATAAATAGCTTTTTAACCAAACTATAGCATTGCGATATACCCAAGGATCACGACAAGGGCGAGACGAAGAGGTACATCTAGAGAGATTAGGCGGGCTAAAGACGAAGATATTGAAGCATATGTTAACATGCCACACAAAGATCGAGAGTGTAAGCCATATCTCTAAAGAGGTTAATGCGTTACAACCAGACGTTTTTAGAAGTACTAAAACTATGATACAAGAAGGTATCTTAATAAAACAAGATTCTCTAATAGGACAGCAAAAAGAGGTTAGACTCACTGAAAAAGGAATAGCAGTCGCTGTGTTAGTGGGGATTAAACATAAAGAATTAGTGGATTATTTTAAACCCAAAAAAGGCTATCACAGTGACTACGATAGAGAACGACATATTATTTTCAATACTCTTATGGATTTACAGGATAAGTCAACGCTCCAAGGTCTTCTTTTAAAAACGGCGTTAGAATATATGGTGACACATGGATGGTATGAGGAAGAAAAGAAAATACTCGATCCTACTGAGAGATTTGGTTTGTTTGAGCATTTAATGCCTTACATTATGATGCACCCAGAAGATGTTAAAAATATAGTTAGACTTATTGATAAGTTTGGAATAGACAAAGTTGGATTTTTTAGGTCATTATTGTTGAGACTTGATTTTGCAATTATGGCGGTATTAGACTATAACATGTATGCATGGCCACTGATGAATGATAGAGAAAAAGCAATGATTGATGAATCATTAATAAAGAATATAGATAGAGTACGTTTTCATATTAGAGCTGGTATAGGTAGACAAAGATTAATTGAAGACCAGAAAGAAAGTAAGTAACTAACCTTCTTGCTGGATCATTTCCTTCAATTTTTTAGGATTGCGTAATAACACGCGCATTTCCTCCTGTGAGTGCTGCATCTCAGCCATCTGCTTAGTGAGTAGTTGTATCGCCTTATCCTTTTCCTTGAGCGCAACTTCTATGTTCTTGGATCTAGTATCTAGCTTTGTATAATCTAATATTGTCAAGTATGGCATGCACTTCTTGGCATAAATATTCCTGCGTTCTTGTTCCTTACGAGTCCAGTAAGAACTATAATTATGCCCTAAGAACCACTCAGAGTAATCGCTTCCTGCTTGATCTGATACAATACCCTTGCAAAATCTACGAAATGAGTGTAATGTTATCTTATGTCTACGACTGTTATCCTTACGCGCGTCCATTCCGTCACCCACAGAAATTAGTAACTTTTCAAATTCAACTATAAGTCTAAAGTAGATATCCTTAGGTTTTGCGTTCTCTACAAAGTAGACCGAAAATATCAAGTCAGATGACTTTGCGGTTTCTTTATTGCGGTACTTCCAGTCTAGTAATTGCTGCAAATATTCAGTAGCTTCGTCAGAACAGTATACAATACGCGCGCGCCTTGTTTTACTGAATTCTTTACGAACTGTTATTTTAATGGGTGGTTCCTTAAAGTCTATGTCTTGCAGTCTAAGAGAAGCTGCTTCTATAGTTCTAACTCCTGAGCTCGCAAGCAGTAAGATATACGCTTTCAGACGTCTATTATTGCACTTTAATAGCAACTTTCTAATGTCTTGTGTATCTATTGGTTGTTCCTCATCTCTGTAATGTTTAGGCATCTTGACACGCCGTCTAAACTTGGAAAACACAATATCAATTTCGTTATACTCTAAGTAAGAGCGTACAGCAGCAACATACAGCTTTACACTAGGTATTGAAATGTTCTGCAGTTGTGTAAGATAAGCGACAAAATTATCGAGTATCTCGTAAACGTTGATCTGTTGGTTTTGGAACATTGGTATTATAGTCTCAGTATCTAGTTTTTTACCAGAATCCGGTAAAGAATTAAGGAATCTGTCAAAGTGGATTAGTCCACTTGAGTAAGCTTTTTGCGAGCTTATACTATTCCGACCAATACTATTAAGAAATGTGCTTCGTAGTTTACCCTCAAATACCTGCATGAACACTCAATATTCAATTAATTATATATACATTTACCGTTAACTTAACCAGTATTAATTCATGGTTTGAGATAAGATAGAGACGGCAGATAAATTAGTGATCGACAGGTTCTATAGAATAGAGAATCCACGCGTGATCTTCATGTCGGTCTTGGATTTCATCTAGCTTAGCCCAGTTAAGAAAAACTAACAACCTGTATATAATTATAACATTATATTCGAGAAGAGCATACTGGTCTATTTTCTATTCTCCCTTCAATGGAGTCAGATGAGAATTGGAATTTTATAAGGTTATATACGCTTATGCCGTATCTAAAGAGAGTTAAAGTTTTTGACACAAAATAGTTTCCCATTAACAAAATGGCATGAAGAGCATATGGAAAAATTGATTATAAGATATGTAACAGGACTTCCAGCAGACGCGTCCAATTGGCAGAAACGAATGAACAAAAAGTATGGAAAGCAACTAAACATCATCAAAAATATCAAATACGACATAAAGCACGGTGCAAATAAGAGCCAGGTATCAGCACTATTCTCAAGAATTCGTCAAGAGTCATTCTTCCACTATCTACAGATAAACAAAGAGTCAATGGATCGGCTGGACAATCTGGAAAGGGAATTGCACAAATCTCAGCATATAGATAGCTTGCGAAGAGATATAGGTATTGTTATCGCTACCAAATAATGGAGAAAGCTATTTAGAATCACTTTCGAAAAGCATCCTTTAACTAAGATATGGAAATCAAATGCTCTTTTTCTTGGAACACTTTTTGACGAATAGTCCCCGCCATTGGCCTATTTCTTTATGTCTCTCAGCTTTTGCATACTTTTTGCTTGCCGATCTCCAATCAACATATACATTGGTTTTAGTTCCTTTCCGATAAATTATTATTTATGATAGAGAAAATTAGACGTATCTGTATAGCTAACGCTAATTATGATGATGGTTCGTTAACTCTGATAGTTCCTCTACCAAGGCTTTTTATCCATGAATCTGTACGTTTTGAAGCCTATTGAATCAAAATTCGAAAAGGACAGCAACTAAAACAGCAAAATAACTTACGTGGGATAGTTGTTCCAATGTATTTGTACTTCTTAGACCCCAGTTATTAGCCTAGTTTTATTATTTCGTCCCATGTTCCAGTTGCGGAAAGCATATAGTATTTACTGTGACTCTTATGTTCAAACTGTATAATGTCTCCGCCAGCAATCTGAACTCGAAATAGATTACGTAGGAATTGCAAAAAACTAGGCCCTGCCACTATACTCTTGGTCTCCTTCTCTAGAGGTTTATCATAGAATTTTTGTAAACCATCTTCCAGACCTGTTTCACTAATTGCCTCCACCAGTTTGAAAAGGTCGATGTCTACCGATTTTTGCTTATAAATTCTAAGTATAGCCATTTATCAGTAACATCTTCGGCACACATGTATATAAAATGAAGGAATGTTCTCGAAGAACGATTGATTGTAACAACATAATTCTCTACCTGAGGAGCCCAGAACCTGACAATCCGGGTATCATCTTACAATATTCCTAGGGCTGTAAATGGTGCAATAATTAATGAATCCCTAACCCTTGAAATATAATCATATCTTCTTCGAGCAATATCGGCATAATCTAATCAGTCCTATTAACTATTTGGAAGATATGATATGCACAGGGAGGCTTGACAAAGTAGGGGCAGTTCCAAGGCAACTCCTTCAGACAATTCCCAAAGTTTTTTAGCGGATTAGAGATATGCAGGTGAATCATACTGTTATTAGCAATATTTAGTTACCAAACATGTCCCTTAATGCATTAGTTGTCTTGGTAAGAAGTAAATCTCTATCCTTTATGTTAGTTGGGAAAGGTGATCTATCAGTATCCTTTTTACAGTCAGTCTGATTCTTGTGAATGAATATCTTTTCCTAGCGTATCAAGATAATCTTTACAACAGCGGTCAGAACAGAACGCTAAGATGCCAATTACACTACTTGAATATTCTACCCCAGTAACTAGGTTATTAAACTCTCGATCGCAAGAAATACATTGCATATACAATTTTATTCAGTTACTAATAAGGCATTTTCCCATAAAGTCCTCTCCAATTTTGGATACTTGCGGTAAGTCTGATCCTTCAGTATTGTATTTCAAAACATGATGACTACATATCTCAACTGTTCGAACTAGTTAGTCTCTGTCACTTCAATTATCTTTCAAACAGAGAAAGAGGAAAGCGGAACAGACATAAGTGTCAAATTGGGCTACTAGCAACTCGAGTGTAGGGATGCCTAAGCGTGATTACATTCAATAAATGCATGCCAATTGTTTATATATGCATAATGCGAACATACTGTTATACTATTGCTATTACAGATATACGTGTGGATTATAGTAAGTGTGACTCAAAGGGATCAGACTATATGAGTAAAATGACTTACTAAAGACAAACATTTCATAGAAGGAGAACAACATTGACAATACTACAAACTAATCGTCGAGCTGATTTTGACATAGGTGGTTATGGAGAATGTCCAGACTGTAAGACAGAGAATGATCTGGTCCAAAGTAAAACAATAGAATGTTCCATATGTGGAGAACCATACTTAAGGAATAAATGGAAATGCGTATCTTGGTGTGAATGAGACAGGGATGACATCGCCAGAGTTAGTTTAGTCACGAAGCTGCTATGATTTTCCACGTTTGCGGTCGTCTGGAAATTGGAGCTGCAGTATCTTCGAGGTAGCATATAATATTGAGTTTCATGATGGTCGTGTATGTATTTGCTCACTGTGGTTTATGACCTTGCCACACCATCCTTACTTGCGGACAAGTACCAAACATCATGTTAATAATAGATTCTAAGAAAGCACGAACAACGTGAGCACCTGACTATCCCTTAATGCGGTACTTATCCACTAGCAACCTAGACTTGTTTTGAGTCTTACTTTAAGACATTGATGACTGCCACGGATGCTATGAAATATAGTCTGGAATTAAAAGCGATTAATGACAAACCCTAATTTGATTAATTTCAATCAGGTTCACCAGATAGTGCATACAACTCGTCTGTACAGTAGGGGAAACTATCTAATACTTATACCAATACTTACACCGCCTGTAACAAAGATGTCTTTTTTTTGGTATTCTGATCGTCATTTCTCATCTCCAACAAGCTAGCCTGTACTACGGATCAAACCAATTTGTGAAGAATGGATGGTTAAAGTAATTCGATGAATTGAAATTTTATAACAATTTCTCAGCCAATAAGAGGTAACTATTCAACGATCTAGAATAGGAAGAGTGATTAGCCAAAATACGCACGGTCAGAATGAATATGAATCTGACAAGAATATAAAGTGTAGGATAGTTTTCAATAGCCTTCCGAATATATGAAACCTAACGTATGCATATCATTGAAAAAGTTGTACTTGAAGGTCTCCGGTAACTTGTAATGTGAAATTATTGACTGCGTCAATCCCTCCCATTATTTCAGTGCCAAAAATATCAACTTTAAATGGAGCTTTTAGACCTGCTTGAATACCGGATGGTGAAGTGAAATCTGAACCTACTCCCACTACTTGGCCATTATTGTCATATAATGTTGCTGATACTTGAACACCGTTGAAGGGGAATGTATTGTTATTGAAAACTTCTCCTGTTATAGTATAGATATTCCTATCTTCTGGAACGAATGCGGAGACACCTTGTATATCTAAATCGAGTATCTCGGAACGGGATTGATTCTGCGCTAATGCTTCGTTATTCAGGATTATGGGTGATAAAAGACATGATAGCACTATCAATTTCGTCATCGTCATCGCCGTCTTTACTCTCTGTGGGAGAAACATAATTGATACGATGGATTCATGATCAATATAAGTGTCTTTAGATGCTTGTTCGCCATTTTTATATCATGTTTTTTTCTGATTTTTTGTGCAACTTATTTGCATGATGGTGTCTAGAACTTCAACTTCAATGAGTCCTTAAATGCTATATGGATTGCCCTCTGGCTTTTCACAGCCCTCTGTGTCAGTATGAATAAGAAATGGATCTGCAAAAACTGTGATGATGATATCGGTGATAACGGGTATTCTGAGGCATTTTGTTCGGGACAACGTAATGTAGCAAAACAAATGAGGCATGATGGAAAATAACTACATTGCTATTCACTAGCCCGTCCAATGACCCCAGTTGCGTTAACCTTCTAACATACCGTAGACCCGGATCTCATGTGGATAGTCTCAAACTATGGTGGTGGGGCAAGTTTGCCTTCTACGCATCACGTTCGCTCACCCTTGATGACTTCATTAGAGCTAGCATAGAATCATACCTTCTCCCTCATTTCTCTTTCGGTTCCAGTTCCGCGAATGCAATCAAGACACCATTTTTCGTTAACCGTTCCATCTAGCTTTCCATTTCTTTCGACATGCACGAGTATGCCACCCATGATCTTTTCTACACCTTTCTGACAATTGTCACATCCAAAAGTATTCATTTTTTCTATCATATACGGTAGAGATGATAAATGAGATGTGCCTAGGCTAAATGAGTCTTACTGATAGAGAATCATTATGAACAGAGAATCGGCCTTGAGATTAGCTCATTTCTTTAATATTTAAAGAAGCGACGGCAAAAAACATACTGCTTTCGATGATTTTCATAACTGATGAGACAATGATTAAAGTATGATGTAACGGTTGCTATCGAATCAAGAGGTGAAGGTGTTTTTGGATAATTATCCGTATTTCCATAGAGAAGTATGCTACTCGCTGAACAATTCATATAAGCATTGATCAGCAAATATGGAAATCACAACATTTTAACGGAGGGTGCAATATGGTATCCGCATGTATGTAGATTAGTTAACGTGGAATTCAAAAGCTGTTGGAATGTTTTAGATGAACTAAAAGTAGATAAATCTAAAGTTTTTGTAATCTTGACCAAGTGTGATGGAGTCATGGGCTTATCAGAACGTATCGACAATATTGGAAATAATTTGGGTGTATCTAATCCCGTAGCCATATCCTCTAAGTCCATATACGTGATTCGTAAGCTAAAGGCTATGGTAGGGCATAATTTATATCCTCAATCCCCTTCTAAAGCGGAACACTCAGCAAAAGTGAAGAAAGTGTCAGAAACAGGTGCCTATGTAATCGCAGCAGACATTCATACCTGAGATAGATATATCAAAACAAAATCGGAAAATTGACTCTATGACATTTGAATATATCGTAAGAAAATGTGGTACTTCATCACATATCATTCTCCCAGCTTCAATGGTTGGAAAAAGAGTTAGAGTTATTGTTGAAACGCTAGACTGAGACCTGTGGAGGTTAAGAGTGGATTCGAAAAACTAGGATTATTTTTGTCCCACCCGTCAATGGTTTGGTAGTTTGGTAGTTTGGTAATTAAGTTCTATCGAACATTAAATATCAACATTCTTAACGCATTCTTCGTATCTTAGTAATTACAGCCGGATAATCGCATTAGTACTTGTCGTTGTAGTCAGACGTGAGCTGGTTTCTTATTCCTTCCAGATGATCAGACCACAATAACTAGGTCATGAATTTACATTAATGCTCACTACTCTAGCTTTTGGATCGAGCTGTAGGACATATTCTTCAATTGATATCAATGGCTCAAACTTAGTGATGGAAGAATTGTATGATTGGCAAACGGATTAAGCCTTTTCCAATAGATAGATACAGCATATCTATTCAAACTATAATATGAGGATTGGAAAACCAGCTCAAATTAGATAAACTTCAATTCCAGAGGTTAACTCATTAATGAACTAGATGAATAGCAACAACGTGACTTTCTATTATTTTTCGGAAGTAAGATACATTTGATTTTGTTCACTACTCTTGCTCTTTATCTGCTCCTCAATCATTCGTTGAGGGATATATGTAATACAATGATCTAATTTCAAATGGCTTAGAAAAGCTACCCCATTATTAACAATATCCTTAACTATCAAACCTCGATTACAAATGCTACATTTGATAATGTGTTCATCCCGTGATGCCATATAACAAAGATAGTACATCGGTACTTGATCAATCATATTAATCTATGTAGTTAGTTCGGCCAGTTGATGGCTCTTATGAATGTCCTGTCATACAATTCCTTAGGTTTTTTGGAGTTTCATTATTTTGGGAACATTTTAGGTTCGGCAGACAAAAAGGCTAACTCTATCCCAAATATACTTAGAGGAGGGGCCGAAACTATTGAAGTCCACCATATGGGACAATTAAAAAGTAAATTTAAGTGTCATTTATGGTTTGGAGGATGCACTTTCTCGGTATCAAATCCCGTCTTAGTATTAACTGAATGAAAAAACTACCAAAGAGTAATCGAAAGGCTCCTGCATTTGGATGTTTCTGCAATAGATTGAGAACAGATAAACTAAGGATGATGATAGCAATATCGGCTAGTATAGATACAAGCTAACCCATTTTGGTTTATGAAATTAGGATGACATTCTTTCAAGTTACGTTTTATACTCAGATGCTTCGACTGACCGTTACTAATCGGATCCATATATTTATCTGGACCTCACATCTAGGGTGTAGCTATATCAAAAATTCACTGATCGCAACCCTTAGGCTTATTTAGTATGTCTGTCTTACCAAGTCATTGGTATAACATGGTGAATCTAATTTATGACCGTGGTGTCACTGATCTGGCACGTGAGATGTCAATTTATTTTAGCATTTTCAGCAAGTATGCAAGGATCAAATTATTCCATGCAAAACCAGCCCTGTTTGGTTCGGCAGACGTCATTAATGTATGCAATTTACACTGTACTCACTGCTATTGGTGGCTTAATAGAAAGGGTGGTGGTGAACAAGACTACTTAAGTGCAGAGCAATGGAGAGAGATTATAAGGAGGACATTCAAGAAACTAAAAATTCCCATTGTGACGTTGGTTGGTGGTGAGCCAACAATACGACCAGATATAATCCAAGTCTTTTGTGAAGAGATGCCTAAGAGAGTATGCGTTGTTTCAAACGGTACATATCCATTAAAGAGATTTGACAATCTGTATTTCTACTGGATATCATTAGATGGGACACAGGCAGTTCACGATCAAATTAGAGGAGAAGGCAGCTACTCAAAAACAAAAAGAAATGTCTCTGACTATATTTCAGGTCCTGATCGTAATTGTAAATCTGCCCGCAAAGATATATGGATAGCAATGACTATCAATTCGCTAAATTATCATACTGTCACCGATTTAGTTGAAGAATGGTATGGGATAGTACACAAAATAGCATTCCAATTCCATACTCCGTTTGCCAAAGATGACCCGTTGTGGCTCCCTTTTGGAGATAAACGAAACAGAGTAGTTGATGATCTTGTTGAATTGAGAAAACGATATCCTAAGTTTGTAGTAAACGGAGAAAGACAATTATCGTTGATGAGAGGTAATTGGGGAGGTAGAGGCACAACACCGACACAGTGTCCTTCTTGGGCAATACTCTCTTTGGATCATTTGGGAAGAGTGAAGCAACCGTGTTGTATCGGAAGCTCTGATACTGAAAGAGGATTAAAGCCAATCTGCGAACGTTGTGGACTTGGCTGCTATTCAGTGCTAGTTGCAAATGGAATAAAGGGAAATAATGTAAATGTGGGCCTGACATCATATCAGAGGACTACGACATCGAAGAATTAAGACTCCATAATGGGACTTGTTATTGGTTCCCGAATGCATTGGAAGACGGTTCTTGGAATTGTGCAATAGGAGGATAAATATTATTTCCCTTGTTCCTGGAGGACGACACCTAGTGCTATCAGCTTGTCAACCGCAAGTTTATCTTTATAAATGAATGAATCTGACTTTCAAAACGAGCAACTTGGTTATTGCAGTACGAAGAGGGACTGTACATTTTAAATATCAATCAATAAAGATGGAACTATAAAAGAGCGTCATCTTAGGTCTATGAATGAAATGAAATGTTAGGTTTCTCAATTCTCCCAGTACGTCTACTCAACATTTTAAAGGAATCTAATGCATCTATTTCGATAACTCCTGGTAGGTGTTGTATACTTTGGATATAGTTGTTCAACACATAAAGATCTTGCAATCTTATTTCTATTCTGATATCACTCTCTTTGAGGTCATCTGATGAAGATCTATTCGTGATTTGCACAAGGCCAGCCAACTGTTTTTCAGTTTCCTGTCCCAGAGGATATCTTCCAGAATGAATCGAATCTTCAATCATTTTACATAGTTCAGATATTTTCATATGTCACAAGGTTTATTCGTTATCTAATTTTATTGTATTTGATGGGATGACAAATGAGTTGACTTATATTCTTCCAATATCGTTGAAATAGACTGTTATTAATAAAAATAAGATTGCGGTAAATACACATAAATTATCTTAATACCATTTCATTTGATTCGATGATTCAATTGTTAGAAAGTTGATGTTCCCAATAAAGAGAGGTCATTGATATACGATCATTATTAATTGAGAATGGAGGTCCCAAATTAGAAATACAGTTGCAAGGGAAGGGAGATTTAGTGCAAGAATAGAGATAACTGAAATTTGTACTGATTGGAACATGCAAAGATCTGAAGGTATTACGTATACGCGATCATGATCTTAGATCGTAGTTTAAATTCCCCGTAACATGTTGATCTCTATCACTGTAAAAATGAAAGGTCTTGCGACGGGGATTTTCAATCACCACTACAATAGTGTCACGATTCTTCTACTGTTTATTTGAAAAAGTCTGAGAGACTTGTCTGCTTTGTACTGATCTTGTGGTTATTCACACTCTCATCGTGACTCTCTTCCAGATCCTCCTTTAGGACATATTCATCTCCCCATTTTACTTCTTGAAGGCCCAACAATTGTCTGAAGATATTTACTGTACCAGGACCAAAGCCTGCGTAATGATTGTTTGCAGCAACGATAGCGAACTTAACATTGGATAAATTTCCTTCATTGGTATCGACCTTGAAGTTTCGCGCGACCTTCTTCATTTCCTTTATTCTATCAATCTGGATTTGTCCAAAATCTTTTTCTTGAATACTTCTATCACCAATGAATCTTACGTAAACAAAATCTGAAGTGACTATTGGAGGAGTATGTATATCTGCAACTTGACTCCATACAAGGCATATCTTATTGTTTGCGAAAAAATTGTACGCGAGATCTTGAAACCATGACCTATGCCTTACTTCTACGGCGTATCTGAAGCCTCTGTCAAGGTGCGGAAGGATACTTCTCAGGGCATCTAAACCTTCTACAATTTGTATAGATGGTGGCAATTGAATCAAGAATGTCAGTAATTTCTCTTTTAGTTCAGATATTGAGTCAAATAAGTAATCCAGTTGATCCTCATCGATATTCAATAGCCTGTTGTCATGTGTTATAACCTTAGGGAATTTTGCAGTGAATCGAAAGTTCTTTGGAGTCCTCTTATACCAATTCTTTACCATAAATTTGTTAGGAATTCTGTAGAAGGTAGAATCAATCTCAACATAATCAAAGATTTTAGAATAATATCTTAACCACTTCGAGTTTTCAATATCTTTAGGATAAAATAGGCCCTGCCATGATGTATAACTCCAACCAGAACATCCGATGTAGTATTGCAAGTCCTCTTAGTATATCCAAAAGAACTTGATTGGATAATAGCTTTATGTCTACCCCTGACAACAATGATGATAACGACGGTTGGGACGATAGTTATTATGGTGCAGTTTTTCTTGGTGACGGAGGTAATGGACCTTTTAGCGAAGGGAAGTACGACAACTGCCGAGATTCGACAAGCACAGTCTGATTCCTTGGTTAGTCAAAGCATATGCCAAAAGCAAATTTACCGGTCCTCACGTGTCAAAACTTGTCACAAATCAATCGGCATTAGCTTTAGGTATATTACTCAAAATATATTGCGTATTCAATCTACTTTAGTATATAGCAAGTCTCATTAGCTTCCACTTTGGTACTCACTGATCTGATACTTCCACTAATTATCAACCCCAACGAAAAAATAAGTCGTATACTCAAAATAATCGAAGCTAAACAGAATGGACTTTGCGTTTCTTGTAAAGGGCGTATCACACATGATCATGCTATCGTAAGTAGTGGGCGTCCAAGACATTACTATCACAAATACTGCGCGATCAAACATAATATTATTTAGCTGTTCAACTCTAATTCATCGGTAATAGAATTTCCTTGACGTATAGAATACTACCAAATGATCTATTTCAACTGGAAATAAACTGAATAATTCAAAAGAAGTATGAGAAGTGATACTATTATAGTTATTGTATTACATGATAGTGACTCACTAGCGTTTGTCATTCAAAAATTGTTTAACAATGTATTAGGCCCGGAGATGTATGAACTGGTATTAATTGCATTCATCAGTAACAGAAAATAGCAATAGAGAATTTACTATAGTTCACATCTGTGAGCTCTATTGTCCGGTGGTGAATCTGGGTACAGGTAATTGAACAATCAAACTTCGATTTAATCAGGACTGACTAATATGAATATTTTGGATCAAGACTAATGGGTTAGTTCATACTACTTTCATATCGCAATTCCTATATTGGGAGCCTTAATGAATTACCGACATAGTGAGTGAGGTCCTGGAAGGATAATGAGCAATAGTTTCTCAAGGCCTGCAGAAAACGGCAAAGAATGCATAGCAGATATTACTTGCACGGTCATAGATGGAGACGATATTACAATAGTAGGAGTTTTGGCAATAATTGAAAAAAATGCAAAGGCAGAAGATGAGAGCATAAAGAGCTAGATTAGTTCTATGCGGGGTAGATTTGCTAATACAGAGGTAGTATAAAGTTCAACGGGTTTGACCTAGGTTTTTTTATGTATCTAAGAATAAATTAATTCAAAAGAGGATATTCTATTTTAGCTATTCCTGGAGTAAGTATTAACTTCTATTTTCATCTGATAGTTGGATTGCTTCAATCTTGCAATATCTCATGTTTTCCATAATGTAATGATAGGAAGGGGTTTTGGAAGCTCATTCGCAGCTTCTTGATGAGATTGCTGGGGAACAGCTATTTCCAATACTAGCAAAGTCATGACTATAGCCAGAACAGCATCTGTAAGTGTTATTATACGCTCTCTGCTAATATGATCTCCAACTTCGTGTGTCAATCCATTGTTGCTATTAAAGAGAGTCTAGAGATTGTATTATGAAATTTGATCCTTTATGATGATTCTAAATTCCTCTTATCAAAAATGCAGTGTACAACAATAAACGTGTCTGCAAGACTAGTCCCGTGATTGGACGCAACAGAACGAATTACGTGGTAACGAGAATGCGCTGTCACATGTAGCAGAGCGAGCGAGCATTCCCTCTCTGTTGCCGTTGCATTGCCAAAAGAATTAATATGTAGATAAAGTCTTAAATTAAGCTTAGTATTATAAGGCTACTGTGTCTTCTACAACTACTTACCAATCTGATGCAAGCTTACCGTCTCCTTCTTGGAAGATCGAAGGTGATTATTTTGAAGGTTGTAATTGTGATGTAATTTGCCTGTGTATATTTCTGGCTGATCCTGATGAAGGCTTTTGTGATGTGATCCCTGCATGGCATATCAAAAAAGGAAACTTTGGTAATATTGGTTTAGATGATCTTAATGTGGTTGCTTTCTTTCATGCTCCTGGAAACATGTTGACTGGCCCAAAGTGGAAAGTTGCGATGTATATTGACCAGCGAGCAACAGGTGAACAGTTGGACGCTATCACTAAGATTTACTCTGGGCAATCTGGTGGCTTCTTTGGAGTAGCAAAGAATCTGTTTGGGGAAATATTAGGTATTAAACAGTCTCCGATTGAGTTTGGCGTTATAGGAAGGCAAAGAAGCTTGCGAATTAGGGATTCATTAGAATTAGATATAGAAGGAATCAAAGGAGCTGACCAAGACAGGGAAGCTCTTGTTACTAATCCAGCATTTTCAGCAGTACCTAATAGTGATTTGACAGTCGCACGCTCAACTAAAAACACCTACAATGATTTTGGATTCGAATGGAGCAATTCAGGCAAGAATGGATTCTACTGCAATTTCAAATATTCTTCTACTTAGCTTGCTCAGCTTTGCTATCCGCCAGTTGACTCCTATTGAGCTACCTACCAGGTACATTGAATCTCATGATTGGCAGAACGAAAAATGGAGGAAAATAAGGGTTTGAGACGAACAAAATTCCGTGCCCAATCTGAACAGGTTTGTTTTATTGCTAATAGGAATGATGGCGCATGCCGCTCAAATTTGAAGTTATACCTGTCCAACTTAACTTTGTCAATTGAAGAAGTTAATCAAGGGAGATTAACATCGGATTCGCAATAAAAAGTATGGAATTAGAAAAGCCAAGAAATATCGTCGTGTTGACGACGGCTAAAGGAGTAAAACTTAATGCCATATGGAAACAGAAGAAGGATAGTATATTGTTGAGTCAGAGGATCGAGGAATTTCGAACATTGGGATATTAAATACGCTTACGCCACGTCAATTTCAAGACGCTCTTGACAAAGGAGAGTACTCTTTTGAGTGGTAAGTAAAGATATATTAACAGCAGTTACTAGCGGGGGGGGTTGAATATTCAATCTTGTATTTCAGAAACGTTTGTGTTTAATCAGTGAAGAATGTGAACTCATTCTGTATTTTTGCCAGTTATTCTTAGTCCCAATGAAAGATGTTTTTATTGTAATTGCAATAGGTTAACGCCTCACCTAAAAGTACAGAACTATTAAATCTATCCAAGTTAGAATCAGTTGAACTCGGGCCCTTAATAGAGCTCAGAAGGGCAGAGATTTCATATGGTGAGCATTAGTAAGATTCTTGTGGATCGGCGAGATGTACGGTCGGAAGGCAGTCTGAAGTGGTCAATTATCTGGCTAACCCCACGCTCAGTCGAATCAAACGATTAACCACGTAATCTGTCTTGATTAAATTCAGGTGAACCGTACTCACTGATCTTAGACTTTCGGTCGTGTGTTTGTTTATGTATTTCAAGACGTCGCTTCTCTTCAAACACGCTTCCACACTTGCTACATCTAAACACCATTCGTATCTTTATTCAATGAAAAGAGATATACATTTATCGGAATTCGATAACAATGATGTTCATACATCGTTTTACTATTGTCTTTCAATCAGTGGACATATGCCCTTCTCAGTTAGTACCCAATAGACGATGACAGCTATGACTATACGAGCAGTTACTGGAACAACTGCAAGGATGGCTTTCAAATCCCAATTTATCCAACATCCGTGTATCTGACGTTGCAGCCAACCATATGCATGCAGAAAGAATGATTATCGTGATTGACAAAGCTAGAAGACTAATTTTATGAAACTTATCCATTATTTTATTACAATCTATTACCTCGTTGTTCTTTATATTACTGCGGGCTAATACTGGTATGGAAGCCGGCGAAATACGATCGCCTGCATTTCACCAATTTTTAATAGTAGATTGTCTGATAGGCAGCTTCTTGTGAGATCTAGCCAAATAGGTACAAAATAACATATTATAGCAGTCAGTAGCGATAGACGTTGAGGCAGTCGCAACTGATAAAAACCATGAAACAAGTCGAGCAGTCATACAAGTAAATGACTGTGGCAATGAATTCTTGGCAGAGAATATTGGATGTCAAAACACTGCTTCTCAGATTCAAGGTGACTAGAACGTAGTAACTCCAGTAACAGACTAAGTATTCCCAGCCTTCCCAAGACGAAGAAAAGATCAAGTCAACAATAATTATTTTTATTACTATACTCATAATGCGTCTCCCAATATTTCTAAGTGATCTTTGTCAGCGAACTAGCATGCTTCCTTACAGTTAAGACTTAAATGTCAATATTGGTCTCGTTTTGAATCTTGGTTGCTTCAATATCTTTTACGACTGAAGTTAGACTAGCAGCTATAGTTTCAAAAATAAGGGAATGGGTAGTTGTTCTATTAAAGACCTTCGTCTAGCTACTTCCATCCTTGGCGTATTCTTTTAGGCCAGTAAAATCAATTCCAACCACAGGTTCATTTCCAACAACCCAAGCATTGTGTCCCGGTGGAATTACTGCAGCATCTCCTGGACCAAATTCTTCTTCACCGTCATCCATGACTACTTTAATTCTACCAGAAATTATGTACTGTGTATGAGGTGCTTGACAACTGTCAGTTTTTACGATGGGTTACACACATTTTTCCCAGCTCCAACCTGGTTCCAATACAGCCCGACCGATTGTAATGTCACCAAGGTTTACAAGCTCGATCTTGCCTTTCTCAAAGGTCCGTGTTTCATCCGGTGAAGAATCTAGACTCTTTTTCTGCATTTTTGCCATTTACTGTATATGAGAGTGTCTTCTTATAATAATAGCGATCGTCTGACCATTATTGTACAGTCTCCCCCGTGCTCGTCGTATTTTACTAATTATTTCAAAATTGACAAATCGTGAGTTCGGACATTTCTGCTAATTCATGTAAGGCGTACCCTTCTTTTATCCATGAATCTGTTAGATACTAAGTTCAGAAGTTAGGTCCAGAAGTTAATTTCCACTTTGAATGAACAGCATTGAAAGGCTATTTGAACGACGATTGGACGCTGATAAAGCAATCTTTTTGAACATTTTGAACGTTCAAGATGTTCAGTATTAAATTAATCCATAGTCATGGGAGTGTAAACTGTAGACGCGGAGCCAACAGCCTTTGCTTTGTAGGGCGTAGGGCGTAGACATAAGAAGAAAGAATACAATTAAGTAACTTCACACTCCAATGCATCTGGAAACGGTAAACCACCATTGAATGTCTTCTGCCAAAACATTGGCTCGCAGGTCCAAGGTGATGAAAACACTTTGGTAGCCAGCGGTCCCAACAAGTCGAAGAACACTAAGATCACTACGAAGAATCAGAAATAAGATAACTTAACTATCTTTTTTTGTCTGCTGCATAGTAACGAAGTACTAGAGCATTCACTAATATTAATCAGAATTTATGCCATAACAGAATTACGATTTCTATCTTCTATCATATTTTCTTAGTTATCATTAACGTCAAATCACTAATCATCTATCAATAGTGTATGAATTAAGGGCCGCCTAAGTAGGTGGTGGTATTCGAACCCTTTACGGTAACTACAGAGTTCATAAGACCATTTGGCTGTCTCGTCTTCCTAAATTAAAGGGTAACCACAAAGAGGATTGATAAAAACTTTATTGAACTGCATTCGTTTCCACACCTTCGATATCAACGAAACCAATCTATCCGTTGCTGGATGGTTAGTTCCTCAGAATATAACTCAAATCATATTCAGAAAGAGATTATTTCTTAGTCATTCCTATTGGCGAATGTGTATCTTTGTATTCAAATTTACAATTCTGTCGACCTTTATCTAGACAAATTCAAGGAGAGATTACCTTGATAACATCTAGGCCACGATCCGTAAGATATATCTTGCCATCTGAATCTACATCTAAATCTATATTTGTAATATCTCCAGTATTTTCCCCAGTACTAAATTCCTTAACGAATTTACCACTATTGTCAAATTGCTGGATGCGACTATTTCCGCTGTCTGCCACGAAGACATTTCCTTGCGGGAATTGGACCGTCATACCTGTTGGATTATAAAATTGACCTGGGCTAGCTCCACCAGTTCCCCATATAGTAATTGGGTTACCATTTTCGTCAAATTTTTGTATACGATTATTACCAAAGTCCGCAACAAACAGATTACCAGAGGGATCAACAGCGATCCTTCCAGGATTATTAAATTGACCTGGGCCAGCTCCTGCAGTTCCCCATTCATCAACGAAGGTTCCATTACTGGTAAATTTTTGGATTCGGTCATTATTAGAATCCACCACAAAGACGTAACTAAACTGGAAATTAAAGGAATCCAACAATCTTAGATTTTTTTTAATACTCTTATGACACCAATACATTAGTTCATATTGCCATAAAGCTTATTCAATTTTTGACTTTTAATGAGTTACGAACAAAGTACAAGCGGTTCAGCAAGAACAAATAGCAGCTTCTCAAAACCTGTAGAAACAGGCAAAGAATACACAGTAGACGTTACTGATAACGGTAGAGCAGGAGACGGTATCGCAAGAATAGAAGGTTTAGTAATTTTTGTAAAAAATGCAAAAGCCGGTGATAAAAACATAAAGATCAAGATTAATTCTGTGGGAAGTAGATTCGCTACTGCAGAAAAAGTAGCAGATTCAACAGATTCAACTTAGGCTATTGTTATTATTGTTAAACTAAACCCCCCCCACCAACTGGAAAGAAGATTTCTATTCTTTCTATCATCTCATTTTTTATTCGTTGACAAAGACTGGTCAAAACCAGTACAGATTTTCATTAAAAGATGTTTATACTAGATTAATTTTGATATTGACGGTTAAATGGTAGAAATATGCTATCTTTTCTATTAGTTTCATCAAAATATGATTCAAAAAGCATTATATGTTACTGCCAAATGGGTATTAAGTAATACTGACTTGGATGAAAAAACTGAGCATGTTCAAGTTACGCTTAGGAAAGAAAAGTA